>JARFTV010000003.1:85522-152914 GCA_029289325.1 Alphaproteobacteria bacterium | reverse complement strand
CGTGGGGGTGTTGTGGGGGTGGGGGAAATCGCGGAGCACAGTCGCGAGTTCATCGGTGTAAAGCCGGGCGGAGAGGGTGCGGACCGGGATGTCGAAGGCATCGAAGAGGAGCCAGCCGCGCAGGCTCCAGCTGGAATAGGCGCGGTCGCCGATCACGAGGTCATAGGTCATGGGACTTGTCCTTTTGCGCCAGTGAAGCAGAGGGCGGTCGGGACGGGAAACGATGATTTGTGCGGCGCGGCATCACGGGCGGTGATTGACGGAATGGACCTGCGCCGGGGTCAGGGTCAGGCAGGTGACGGAGAGGTTGTCGATCTTCTGGGCGAAGATTTCGCTGGCCGTGACCCCCTTGGCGCGTTGCAGGGCGGCGAGGATCGGGCCGAAATGGGCGACGACGATCAGGTCGGGAGCCTGGCCGTGGAGGCGGTCGAGGGCGGACCAGGTGCGGCTGGTGAGGTCGTTCCAGCTTTCGCCGCCGGGGGGGCGGATGTCGCCGGGGGTTTCCCAGAATGCGCGGATCAGGGCGGGGGATTCGGCTTCGACCTCGGGGAAGGCGCGTTGCTCCCAGGCGCCGAAGTGGATCTCGCGCAAGGCGGGGTCGTGGGGGAGGCGCGGGCGGTCGGGACCGAGGGCGTCGGCGGTGGCGATGGCGCGGGAGAGGTCGGAGGAGATGATGGGGGCACCGGGGGGGAGATGGGCGGCGAGACGCTGGAGGGCGCTGGTGTCGGAGAGGTCGGCGGCGAGGTCGGTCCAGCCGATCATCGTCTTGGCATGGGTGGGGCCGTGGCGGACGAGCCAGAAACGGGTCATGGGTGGCTTTCGGTAGCGGGGGAAGGGCGTAGGGTGGGCGATATCGCCCACCCTACCTTGCGTCAGGCGGGATGGCCCCTTTCAGCGCGAGGGGCAGACCGGCGATGACGGTGACCACCAGCTGCGCTTCGGCGGCGAGGCGCTGATTGAGCCGCCCCTGTTCGTCGCGAAAGCGGCGGGCGAGGGCGTTGTCGGGAACAATGCCCCAGCCGGTCTCGTTTGACACGATCACGACCGGGGCCGGGCAATGCGCCAAGGCCGTGAGAAGGCGGGGAATTTCGGCTGCGAGGTCATGGTCGGCCAGAAGGTGGTTGGTGAGCCAGAGCGTGGCGCAGTCGACCAGCACGGCCTCGTCCGTCCGGGCGACGGCCAGGGCTTCGGCGAGGTCCAGCGGGGCCTCGACCGTGGTCCAGGCGGGCCCCCGGTCCGTTCGGTGGCGGGCGATGCGGTCGCGCATCTCGTCATCCCAGGCCTCGGCCGTGGCGATGTAGCGCCGCGCCCGGCCCGAGGCGGTGATCAGGCGTTCGGCCCAGGCGGATTTTCCCGACCGGGCGCCGCCGACAACAAGGGTGAGGGGCGGAAGTGATCCGGTCACGGGTTGGCCTCGTAGAAGGGACAATTGCAGGCGAAAGCGCCGCGGACGGCTGATCTGGAGGTGGTCATGGCACTTGACGGATATAGCGACCTGACGATGTCGCGCCAAGCGATGAAGGCCGAGCTGCTGGACGCGGAGACCGAGCTGCGGCTGGCGCGCGCCTGGCGCGATCACCGCGACGAGCGGGCGCTGCACCGGCTGATCACCGCCTACATGCGGCTGGCGATCAGCATGGCGGCCAAGTTCCGCCGCTACGGCGCGCCGATGAATGATCTGATCCAGGAAGCGAGCCTGGGCCTGATGAAGGCGGCCGACAAGTTCGACCCCGACCGGGGCGTGCGCTTTTCGACCTATGCGGTCTGGTGGATCAAGGCTTCGATCCAGGATTACGTCATGCGCAACTGGTCGATGGTGCGCACCGGGTCGACCTCCAGCCAGAAGGCGCTGTTCTTCAACCTGCGCCGGGTGCAGGCCAAGCTGGAGCGCGAGGCGAGCCAGCGCGGTGAGGTGCTGGATCAGCACCAGCTGCGCCAGATGGTGGCGGCCGAGGTCGGCGTGCCGGTCGCGGATGTCGAGATGATGGAGGGCCGTCTGTCCGGGTCCGATTATTCGCTGAACGCCACCCAGTCCTCGGACGAGGATGGACGCGAATGGATCGACGTGCTGGAGGATGAGGGCCAGCAGGCCGCCGATGCCTTCGAGGGCAGCCATGACAGCGAGCGTCTGCGCGGCTGGCTGGTCAAGGCGATGCAGGGGCTGAACCCGCGCGAACGCTATATCGTGGCGGAGCGCAAGCTGAAGGGCGAGGGCCGCACCCTGGAAAGCCTGGGCGAGGAGCTGGGCCTGTCGAAGGAGCGGGTGCGTCAGCTGGAGGCCGCGGCCTTCGCCAAGATGCGCCGCAGCCTGGAGGCGCAGTCGCGCGAGGTTCGGCATTTCCTTGTCTGAAGCGGCGGTGCGGTCAGCGGCTCGGGCGGCAATCTGATTGCGCGCCTTGCGGCGCAAGCCTTTGTCTCGCCCGGTCGCGTGAAGAACGCGACAGGGCTCGGAGATATCTGCGCCAGCAGGAAAGTCGGCGGGGGAGTTGAGTTTGCCGGGCCTGACCCCTAAAGCTTGGGGCAGGCCGTCTAGGGGACCTGCCGATGCTGGCGGACAAGCGCATTCTTCTGATCATCGGCGGCGGGATCGCAGCCTACAAGGCGCTGGAGCTCATCCGGCTGATCCAGAAGGCGGGCGGCTCGGTCGTGCCGGTGCTGACGCGCGCGGGGGCGGAATTCGTGACGCCCCTCTCGGTGGGGGCGCTGGCGCGGACGAAGGTGCACGAGGCCCTGTTCGACCTGACCGCCGAGGCGGAGATGGGGCATATCGAGCTGTCGCGTGCGGCCGATCTTGTGGTGGTGGCCCCGGCGACGGCGGATCTTCTGGCGAAGATGGCGTCGGGCCGGGCGGAGGATCTGGCCTCGACCCTGCTTCTGGCGACGGACAAGCGGGTGCTGGTGGCGCCGGCGATGAATGTGCGGATGTGGCAGCATCCGGCGACGCAGCGGAACCTTGGCGTGCTGCGCTCCGACGGGGTGTTGATGGTCGGCCCGGACGAGGGCGAAATGGCCTGCGGCGAATATGGGCCGGGACGGATGGCCGAGCCTGCCGTCATCCTTGAGGCGATTGGCGCAGCGCTGGGCGGGGGGCCGCTGGCGGGGAAGCATGTGGTCGTGACCTCGGGCCCGACGCATGAGCCGATCGATCCGGTGCGCTATATCGCCAATCGGTCCTCGGGGGCTCAGGGGACGGCTTTGGCGGCGGCGCTGCGCGATCTTGGGGCGCGCGTGACCTTTGTGACCGGGCCTGCCACGGTGCCGCCGCCCGCAGGGGTGGCCGTGGTGCGGGTGGAGACGGCGCGCGAGATGGCGGCGGCAGTCGAGGCGGCGCTGCCGGCTGATGCGGCGGTGATGGCGGCGGCGGTCGCCGATTGGCGGGTTGCCAATGCCAGCCAGCAGAAGATGAAGAAGGACGGGTCGGGGCAGGCCCCGGCGCTGGAATTTGCCGAGAACCCGGACATTCTGGCTTTGGTGTCGAAGGGGGCGCGGCGGCCGCGGCTGGTTGTGGGTTTCGCCGCCGAGACCACGGATGTGGTCGCCAATGCCACGGCCAAGCGGGCGCGCAAGGGCTGTGACTGGATCGTGGCGAATGACGTGTCCCCGGCGACGGGGATCATGGGAGGATCCGAGAACGCGGTGGTGCTGATCTCGGATGCCGGGGCCGAGGACTGGCCACGGATGGGCAAGGACGAGGTGGCGCGGCGGCTGGCGGCGCGGATTGCCGAGGCGTTGCGCTAGGGGCCGGGGTCGGAGCCTCCGGCGGGGATATTTTTGCAAAGATGAAAGGGCGGGCGATGGGGCCGGTTGTGCAGGTGCTGTGGGAGGATTGGGCCGACCGGACCCTGCCGTTGCCCGTCTACCAGACGGCAGGGGCCGCGGGGGCGGACCTGTGCGCGAACTTTCCGCCGGAGGCGCGGGAGGCCGGGTTGGTGCTGGCTCCGATGGGGCGGGCGATCTGTCCGACGGGACTTCGGGTGGCGGTGCCGGAAGGGTTCGAGATGCAGGTGCGGCCGCGCTCGGGGCTGGCGATGAAGCATGGAGTGACCGTGCCGAACACGCCGGGGACGATCGACAGCGATTACCGCGGACCGCTGGGAGTGGCGCTGATCAATCTCGGGACCGAGCCCTATACGATCCGGCATGGCGACCGGGTGGCGCAGGTCGTGGTGGCTCCGGTCGTGCAGGTCGGCTTTGCGGTGGCTGACGGGCTGGACGAGACGGAGCGCGGGGTGGGCGGGTTCGGCTCGACGGGCCTGCGCGGATGATCGGGCTGCTGGGCTTCGTCGCGCTCTGGGCGCTGGGGCGCTGGCGGGGCTGGGGGGCGTCGTGGCTGGCCTTGGCGGCGGGCTGGTGGGTGATCCTGCTGCTCGCGCACCTGCCGTTTCAGGCGGAGAACCCGCTGGCGGGGATCGTGGGGGGGGACTTCGGGGGCTGGATCGTCTTCGGGATGCTGGCGGCGGCGGTGCTGGGCTACCGGGAAGTCCTGCGGGCGGTGCGGCGACGCAAGGCGGTGGCGCCGTCGGAGACTGCGCCCTCGGGGGCTTTCCGTGAGGCGGAGCTGGACCGCTATGCCCGCCACATCCTGCTGCGCGAGATCGGCGGGCCGGGGCAGAAGCGGCTGAAGGGGGCGAAGGTGCTGGTCGTGGGGGCGGGGGGGCTTGGCTCTCCGGTCCTTCTGTACCTCGCGGCGGCGGGCGTCGGTGTGATCGGGGTGATCGACCATGACGTGGTGGAGGGGTCGAACCTGCAGCGGCAGGTGATCCACACCGACGGGAGGATCGGGATGCCCAAGGTCTTTTCGGCCGAGGTGGCGATGCGGGCGCTGAACCCGTTCATCGAGGTGCGGCCCTATCACCGGCAGCTGACCGAGGAAATCGCGGTCGATCTGGTCCGGGACTATGATCTGGTGCTGGACGGGACGGATGATTTCGAGACGCGCTATCTGGTCAACCGGGCCTGTGTGGCGGCGGGGGTGCCGCTGATCAGCGGGGCGATCACGCAGTGGGAGGGGCAGGTCAGCCTGTTCGATCCGGCGAAGGGGGGGCCGTGCTATGCCTGCGTCTTCCCGGTGAAGCCTGCCGCGGGGCTGGTGCCGACCTGCGCCGAGGCGGGGGTGGCGGCACCCTTGCCCGGCATCATCGGGTCGATGATGGCGATGGAGGCGGTGAAATGGGTCACCGGGGCCGGTGAGGGGCTGGCCGGGCGGCTGGTGATCCACGACGCGCTTTATACCGAGACCCGGGTGATCGGGGTGAAGCGACGGGCGGATTGCGAGGTCTGCGGGGGGCGGCACTGAGGTTTGTCCACGGTGGACAAAATCGGATTATCATTATCGGTCAAATGGTTGGTCGTGGGCGTTTACCCGGTCTTAAGGTTTGCGTCGGGGTGCTACAGACCCGCCTCCCGGCCCGTCGAAGGGCGAGGGCGGCGCTGGGGGCTGCCTTGTCCTGGCCCGCTGGCGGGGATTAACGCAAGCAAGGTGGGGCGGGGCCGTGAAGCGCGGCCAGCCGGGAGGCCCGTGGCGTGCCTGCGGGCAGGCGCGCCCGACCTAGGGGGTCACGGCAGGGATTTCGGGGGCGAGGAGGTCGGCGAGATCGAGGAGGATATGCTCGTTCCCGCGGTCGGCGAGGGCCTGGATGCCAAGGGGATGCGTCGCGGTGCGGCCGGTCGTGACGGTCAGGCCGGGCAGGCCCATGAACGGGGGCGCGATCTGGGGCATCTGCGCCTCGATCACCTCGGCGAAGGCTGCGGGGCTGGTGGTGTCGTAATGGTCGGGAAAGGGCAGCTGGCCAGACACCGGCGTCAGGAGGACCGGCCAGTCGGCGAAGAAGCCGCGCCAGAGCCGGGCCAGACGGGCCCGGGATTGCAGCGCGCGCATGAAGGTTTCCAGCGTCGGCGGCGGGGCGAGTTTGCCAAGCTCGGCATGGACGAAGCTGGCGTCGGGATCGGCCTCGCGCGCCACGGCCTCGGCGCCACCGAGGCCGAATTCGGAGAGCCAGAGGGTCAGTTGCAGCTCCATTGCCTCGCGGAAAGGGGGCAGGGTCGGGGTGCCGATCTCCCAACCGTTGTCCTGAAGGATTCCGGCAGCGGCGGTGAGGGCGGACTGGATCTGCCCGTCGGTCTGAAGGTCGTCGGGGGTGAGGGCGATGGCGGCGCGCTTGCGGTAGGGCGTGGGGGCGTAGGCGGTCTGCCACGGGTCGCGCGGATCGGGCTGCGAGAGGGCGGCAAGGCCGAGGCGCAGATCGGCGGCGCTGCGGGCGAGGGGGCCGGACACGGCCATGAGCTGGCCGCCGATCAGGCGGTCACCCGCGGTGGCGTTGAAGGCCGGGACGCGGCCCAGGCCGGGGCGGAGGCCATGGATGCCGCAGGCATGGGCCGGGTAGCGGATCGACCCGGCGATGTCGGTGCCATGCGCGATCGGGCCAAGGCCCGCGGCGGCGGCCGAGGCGGCGCCGCCGGAGGATCCGCCCGGAGTGAGGGCGGGGAAGACGGGGTTCCGCGTCGCGCCGTGCAGGCTGTTGCGGGTGAACCAGCGCAGGCTGAAGGCGGGGGTGTTGGTGCGGCCGACGATGATCGCCCCGGCGCGCCGGAGGTTGGCGACGGGCGGGCTGTCCTCGCGCGCGATGAGATCCTGCTGAATGCGAAGCCCGTTCGTGGTGGCGAAGCCGGCCTGATCGATGTTGACCTTGACCGTGACGGGGACGCCGGCGAGGGGGCCGGGGTCCTCTCCCCTTGCCAGGCGGGCGTCGATGGCGCGGGCCTCGGCAAGCGCCTCATCATCGCGGCGCTGGACGATGGCGTTGAGGACGGGGTTGAGCCGGTCGATCCGGGCGAGGGTGGCTTTGACGGCCTCCTCTGCGGAAAGCGCGCGGGAGCGGATCAGGGCGGTCAGGGCCGAGGCGGAAAGGGTGGCGGGGTCCATGCTGCTGTCCTTGTGCTGCCGGGAGCATGGACCGGATCGGGCGCGCGGGAAAGTAGGGTGGGCGATATCGCCCACCCTACGCTGCCGCGCTGCGAAAACGGGGGAACCCGGGGGGGCGCCGGGCGTTGATCCGGGGAACCCAGCAGCCCGCGGAGGACCCGATGGACCGGACCCGGATGATCGCCCCGAGCCTGATGCGCCTGGCCTCCTGGCTGGGCGGTGTCGCCCTGACCGTGACCGTCGCCCTGGCCGCGGCGCCGGACCCGCGGTCCGGAGAGGAGCTGTCGCTGACCGACACCTATTGCGATGCGCGCACGGTCGTTGCGGCCACGCTGAGCCATGATTTTGACGAGAGCCCTCGGCTGGTGCGGATGACGGGCGAGGGGATGATAATGGAGCTCTGGGCCTCCGAGCTGATGGGAACCTGGACGGTCCTGCATCACGGGGCGGACGGGATCACCTGCATCGTGACCTCGGGGCAGGATTGGGCCGAGGGCGCAGAGGCGGATGCGGTGATGGACCG
Source organism: Alphaproteobacteria bacterium (assembly GCA_029289325.1). GTDB lineage: Bacteria > Pseudomonadota > Alphaproteobacteria > Rhodobacterales > Rhodobacteraceae > Tabrizicola. Next base: position 145,469 of record JARFTV010000003.1, on the reverse strand, counting down.
GGCGCTTTCGGGGGCGGTTTACGGGGCGTGAGGCGCGCTTGCATAGCGCCCGGCAATTGGCATAGTCGGCACTTGACCAATCAGCCGGGAGCCTGACCGATGAGACTGACCGCTGCCCTTCTGGGCCTTTCCCTTGCCGCCCTGCCCGCCCTGGCCCAGGACCTGCCGGATCTTGGCGGTCGGGAGGTCGTGGTGGTGACGGAGAACGCCTATCCTCCGCTGCAGTTCATCGACAAGTCGGGCGCGGCCGTGGGCTGGGAATATGACGCGATGGCCGAGATCGCCAAGCGGCTGAACATCACCGTGAAATACGAGAACACCAGCTGGGACGCGATGATCCCGGCGGTGGCCGAGGCGCAGTTCGACCTTGGCATGACCGGGATCACCATCAAGGAAGAGCGCAAGGCGCAGGTCGATTTCTCGGACGCCTATATGCGGTCCGAGATGCTGATGATCGTGCGCGGGGATGAGGAACGGTTCACCGATGCCGCCTCTTTCGCGGCAGACCCCGAGCTGCTGGTCAGCGCGCAGCCCGGGACCTCGCCCTTCTATGCGGCGGTCTATGACATCCTGGACGGCAACGAGGAGAATCCGCGGGTCATCAAGTTCGAGACTTTCGGCGCGGGGCTTGAGGCGCTGAAGGCAGGCGACGTGGACCTGACGCTGTCGGATTCGACGGCGGCGAACGGCTATGTCTCGGCCTCGAACGGGGGGCTGAAGATCATCGGCGCGCCGCTGGCGAGCGAGGATTTCGGGTTCATCTTCCCCAAGGGCAGCGACCTTGTGGCGCCGATCAATGCGGCGATTGCCAGCATGAAGGCCGATGGGACGATGGATGCGCTGAACCAGAAGTGGTTCGTCGAGTACAAGATGGGCGAGTGAAGGCCAGCCCCCGGCGTCGTCCGGGGGCAAGCGCATGGCGCCGAATTCCGAACCAGATCGCGACTTTCCCTGGTGGCTGGTGATCCTTGCGCTCACCGGCCTCTGGCTGTTGTACGAGATGCTGTCGGACGAGGTCTATGCCGGGGCCTTGCGGATCCTGACAAAGGGGCTTTGGGTCACGCTGACCGTGGCGGTGGTGGCCTATCTGGGCGCTTGTGCCATCGGTCTTGGGCTGGCGGTGATGGGCATGTCGCGTCATCTGGTCCTGCGTCAGGCCGCGCGGCTTTACATCGAGGTGATGCGGGGCGTGCCGATCATCGTCCTGCTGCTGTATGTCGCCTTCGTGCTGGTGCCGGGGTTGGTGTCGGGGGTGAACTGGCTGCTGGGCGCGGATGTGCTGCGCACGCGGGATGTGCCGCTGCTTTACCGGGCGGTGCTGGCCCTGATGCTGGCCTATTCCGCCTTCCTGGCCGAGATCTTCCGGGCGGGGTTGCAGGCGGTGGACAAGGGCCAGATCGAGGCGGCGCAGGCCCTGGGGCTGAACGGCTGGCAGCGGTTCCGCCATGTGCGCTTTCCGCAGGCCTTCCGGCTGATCCTGCCGCCCCTGGGCAATGATTTCGTGGCGATGGTGAAGGATTCGAGCCTGGTGGCGGTGCTGGGAATCTCGGACGTGGCGCAGCTGGCCAAGGTCACGGCGGCGGGGAACTTCCGCTATTTCGAGACCTATAACGTGGCGGCCTTCCTGTATCTGGTGATGACCATCGGGCTTTCGCTGATCCTGCGGCGGTTCGAGGCGCGGATGCGGGCGCGCGGGCGGGACGGCAGGTAAGCGGAGCGCGTTCCGCGCATGTCCCTTGTCTCGTCGTCGGCCTTCGCCTCCTCCTCGGCTGATGGGGGCATCCTGCCCCCAAACCCCCTGGGGATATTTGGGAAGGGAAAGCCGGGGTGGACCTTCGGGGTTGGCGGGCCTAGCTTTCCGGGCAAAGGAGATCTGCGATGAACGTGCTTCTGGAAAAGTGGGATACCCCGTTCGGACTTCCGCCGTTCCCGGCGATCCGGGACGAGGATTTCGGGCCGGCCTTCGACGAGGCCCTGGCGCGGGCGCGGGCGGCGATTTCGGCTATTGCGGAGGGGCCGGCGCAGGATTTCGCCGGGGTGATCGAGGCGCTGGAGCTGGCGGAGGCGGATCTCGACCGGGTGGCGGGGGTGTTCTACAACCTTGCGGGGGCCGACAGCACCGAGGCCCGGGAGGCGCTGATGCGGGAGCTGGCGCCGAAGATGTCCGCCTTTTCCAGCGAGGTGACGAACAACAAGGCGCTGTTCGCCAAGATCGAGGCGCTGTGGCAGGGCCGCGAGGCGCTGGGGCTGACGGCGGAGCAGCTGCGGGTGCTGGAGCTGTATCGGCGGATGTTCGTCCGGTCGGGCGCGGCGCTGGAAGGGGCGGCGGCGGAGCGGCTGACGGCGGTGAAGGCGCGGCTGGCCGTGCTGGGGACGCAGTTCGGGCAGAACCTGCTGGCGGATGAGCGGGCCTGGCACATGGAACTGGCCGAGGCCGATCTCGCCGCGCTGCCGGGGTTCGTGCAGGACGCGGCGCGGGCGGCGGGGGCGGAGAAGGGGCTGGGGCCGGTCGTCACGCTGAACCGCAGCCTGATCGTGCCGTTCCTGCAGTTCTCGCCCAATCGCGGCCTGCGCGAGACGGCCTATGAGGCCTGGGCCGCGCGGGGCGCCAATGGGGGCGAGACGGACAACCGCGCGATTGCGGCGGAGATCCTGGCGCTTCGGGCCGAGCGGGCCGGTCTGCTGGGCTATGCGGATTTCGCGGCCTTCAAGCTGGAGCCGGAGATGGCGAAGACCCCGGCGGCGGTGCGCGACCTGCTGAACCGCGTCTGGGAGCCTGCGCGGGCGAAGGCCTTGGCGGATGCCGCGGTGCTGGAGGCGATGCTGCGGGCGGACGGGTTCGCGGGGCCATTGGAGCCCTGGGACTGGCGCTATTATTCCGAGAAGCGGCGCAAGGCGGAGCATGATCTGGATGAGGCGGCGTTGAAGCCCTACCTCGGTCTGGAAGCAATGCTGGGCGCGATGTTCGATTGCGCCAGCCGCCTGTTCGGGCTGGAGTTCCGCGAGATCGCGGGGCCGTTCTATCACCCCGACGTGCGGGGCTGGGAAGTGACCCGGCAGGGCAGTCATGTGGCGGTGTTCCTGGGCGATTACTTCGCGCGCGGATCGAAGCGGTCGGGGGCCTGGTGCAGTGCGATGCGGTCGCAGCGCAAGCTGGGCGGCGAGGTGCGGCCGATCGTGGTGAACGTCTGCAATTTCGCCAAGGGCGAGCCCTGTCTGCTGTCCTATGACGACGCGCGGACGCTGTTCCATGAATTCGGCCATGCGCTGCACCAGATGCTGTCGGATGTGACTTATGGCTTCATCAGCGGGACCAGCGTGGCGCGGGACTTCGTGGAACTGCCGAGCCAGCTTTACGAGCATTGGCTGGAGGTCCCGGCGGTGCTTGAGGCCCACGCCCGGCACCATGAGACCGGAGAGCCGATGCCGGCGGACATGCTGAAGCGGCTTCTGGATGCGGCGACCTATGACCAGGGCTTTGCCACGGTGGAGTTCGTGGCCAGCGCCATGGTGGACCTGGAGTTCCACACCGGCGCGCCTCCGGCCGATCCGATGCAGCGGCAGGCCGAGGTGCTGGAAAGCCTGGGGATGCCGCGGGCGATCCGGATGCGACATGCGACGCCGCATTTCTCGCATGTGTTCAGCGGCGACGGTTATTCGGCCGGCTATTACAGCTATATGTGGTCCGAGGTGATGGATGCCGATGCTTTCGCGGCCTTCGAGGAGGCGGGCGATCCGTTCCACCCCGAGGTGGCGGCAAGGCTGGAGCGGTTCATCCTTTCGGCGGGCGGGTCGGAGGAGGCAGAGGCGCTGTATCTGAAGTTCCGGGGCCGGATGCCGGGGGTCGAGGCGCTGCTGAAGGGCCGGGGGCTTCTGGACGCGGCCTGAGTGGCCGGGCCGGGGGATGGCGCAGCGCGCCGGGCGCCTGGCCGAAGCGGGCGCGGAAGGCACGGGACAGGGTCGAGGGGCTGGAGAAGCCGGTCCGCAGGGCGACCTCGGCGATCGGGTGGCGCGTGTCGGTGAGCATCCGGCGCGCGGCCTGAAGGCGCAGGTCAAGCGCATGGGCGGCGGGGGTGGTGCCGAGCGCCTGCCGGAATAGCGTTTCGAGGCGCCGGGGGGAAAGGCCGACGGCTCTTGCGGTCTCGGCGGCGGGTTCGGGACTGTCGATCCGCGCCTCCATCCGGGCCAGCGCCTGCGCGACGCGGGGGTCGAGGGCGGCGTCCTGCGGGGCGATCTGCGGTTCATGGCCGTGGCGGACGGTGGCGAGGAAACTTGCCGCCACCTGACGGGCCAGCGCCGCGCCGTGGCGGCTGCGGATCAGGTGGAGCATGAAGTCCTGGGCCGGGGCGGCGCCCGAGATCGTGACGCGGTTGCGGTCGATCACGAAGCGGTCGGGGACGACATCGACATGGGGATGGGCGGCGGCGAGGTCCTCGAGGTCCTCCCAGTGCACCGTGGCGCGGTGGCCGTCGAGGAGGCCGGCGCGGGCGAGGACCCAGGGGGCGGCGTCGATCCCTCCGACGAGATGGAAGCGCGGCGCGATGCGGCGGAGGTCGCGGATCAGCGGGCGGGTCGCGACCTCGGCCAGGCGATAGCCGGCGATGACGATCAGCGCATCCGCGCCCACGGCATGGGCAAGGGGGCCGGAGGAGGGGAGTTCGATGCCGCAGGTCAGCGGCACGGGCGCGCCGTCAGGCGAGACGACGCGCCAGCGGAAAGCCTCATACCCGAGGTGGCGGTTGGCGTTGCGCAGAGGGTCGAGCGCCGAGGCGACCTCGAGGATCGACGCCTGGGGCAGGACGAGGAGCGCGATGGTCAGAGGCGCGCGCGCGGGGTGGAAGATGGCACTTTCCGACATGCGGATTTCGTAGGATGCAAAGCGGCGGCGTGCAAGGCGGCTATGGTGGGGCCAAGCCCGAGGGAGGATAGCAATGCCGCTGACCATGAACCGAGAAGTCTTCATCACCTGCGCCGTCACCGGCTCGGGCGGCACGCAGGATCGGTCGCCCCATGTGCCCCGCAGCCCGAAGGAGATCGCCGAAAGCGCCATCGCGGCGGCCAAGGCGGGGGCGGCGGTGGTGCATTGCCATGTGCGCGACCCCGAGACGGGCAAGCCCAGCCGCAAGCTGGAGTACTATCGTGAGGTGACGGAGCGGATCCGCGACAGCGATACGGATGTGGTCCTGAACCTGACGGCCGGGATGGGCGGCGACATCTATTTCGAGGGGACCGAGGATATGGGCCGGATCGGTCCGCGGTCCGACATGGCGGGGGCCGCCGAACGGGTGGCGCATGTGGTCGACTGCCGGCCCGAGATCTGCACGCTGGACTGCGGCACGATGAACTTCAACGAGGCCGATTACGTCATGGTCAACACGCCGGGGATGCTGCGCGACATGGCGCGGCGCATGACGGCGGCGGGGGTGCGGATCGAGATCGAGGCCTTTGATACCGGCCATCTGTGGCTGGCAAAGGAGCTGGTCAGGGAGGGCGTTATCCCCGAGCCCGTGCTGGTGCAGCTGTGCATGGGCGTGCCGTGGGGCGCGCCGGATGACCTGAACACCTACATGGCGATGGTCAACAACGTGCCGGCCGACTGGCACTGGTCGGCCTTTGCGCTGGGCCGCCACCAGATGCCCTATGTCGCGGCGGCGGTGCTGGGCGGCGGCAATGTGCGGGTGGGGCTGGAGGACAACCTGTGGCTGGACAAGGGCGTGCTGGCCACGAATGCGCAGCTGGTCGAGCGGGCGGCCACGATCATCGAGAATCTGGGTGCGCGGGTGATCACCCCGGCCGAGGTGCGGGCGCGGCTGAAGCTGGAGAAGCGCGCTCCGGTGGCGAAGTAAGATGGACAAGGTCAAGTTCACCGCGATGAAGGACGGCGATGCCGAGGACTATGCCATGCTGGACGTGCATGAGCGGGACTATGCCTCGGGCACGGCGGATCGTCTGCTGGGCGCGCTGGTCGAGCTGGATGAAAGCCTGTCGGGCTATCAGGTCACGCGGCTGGGCCATTCGCTGCAGGCGGCGACCCGGGCCTGGCGGGCGGGGGCGGATACCGACTGGGTGGTGGCGGCGCTGCTGCATGACATCGGCGACATCTATGCGCCCTACAATCACGACGAATATGCCGCCGCGATCCTGAAGCCCTTCGTGCGCGAGCAGGTGACATGGGTGGTGGAAAAGCACGGCGATTTCCAGCGGCTGTATTATGCGCATCACGTCGGCGGGAACCGGCACGCGCGCGACCGCTTCAAGGGCCATGCCTATCACGACGACTGCGCCGAGTTCTGCGAAATGTGGGATCAGTCGAGTTTCGACCCCGCCTATCCGACGATGAAGGTCGAGGACTTCGCCCCGCTGGTGCGCGAGGTCTTTGCACGCACGGCCTATGACCCCGCGGTGATCCGGGCGGGTGAGCGGGTGGCCCTGACCGATGCCGCGCGCGCGGCCAAGCGGGCAGCATGAGACGGCTTGCCCTGATCGCCGCTCTGGCGCTGGGGGCCTGCGTCGAGGAGCCGCCCACGGAGGGCAAGCGGCTGTCCGACGCCGACCGGGCCGAGTGCCTGCTGAAGGGCGGCACGGTCGGGCGCGGCGGGCTGTTGCCGGACGAGGTCTGTTTCCGGCCGGAGCCCGATGCGGGCAAGTCATGCGCAAAGGCGGCCGACTGCTCGGGCGTCTGTTTTGCCGACACGCGGACCTGTTCGCCGGTCTCGCCGATGTTCGGCTGCTATGAATTCCTGGACGAGACCGGCCAGACGGTCGGCATCTGCATTGACTGAGGGGACGACAATGGCGCGCAAGGCGGCAATCATCGGTGGCGGGGTGATCGGGGGCGGCTGGGCCGCGCGGTTCCTGTTGAACGGCTGGGATGTGGGGGTGTTCGACCCCGACCCTGAGGCGGAGCGGAAGATCGCGGCGGTCCTGTCCAATGCCCGCGCGGCGCTGCCCGCCTTGTCCGATGTGCCGATGCCGGCGGAGGGGAAGCTGACCTTCCACGGCACGATCGGCGAGGCGGTCGAGGGCGCGGAATATGTGCAGGAGTCGGTCTCGGAACGGATCGAGCTGAAGCACAAGGTCTATGCCCAGTTGCAGCAATCGAACCCCGGGGTGCTGATCGGGTCTTCCACCAGCGGGTTCAAGGCGAGCGACTTGCAGAAGTCTGCGGTGAACCCGGCGAACATCATCGTCGCCCATCCGTTCAACCCGGTCTACCTGCTGCCCCTGTCCGAAATCTCGGGGTCGGAGAAGAACCCGCCCGAGGTGGTGGAGCGGACGGTGCAGATCATGAAGGACATCGGGATGTTCCCCCTGGTGATCCGGCACGAGATCGACGCCTTCATCGGCAACCGTTTCCTCGAGGCGGTCTGGCGTGAGGCGCTGTGGATGCTGAAGGACGGCATCGCCACGACCGAGGAGATCGACGAGGCGATCCGCATGGGCTTTGGCCTGCGCTGGGGTCAGATGGGCCTGTTCGAGACCTACCGGATTGCCGGGGGCGAGGCCGGGATGCGGCATTTCATGGCCCAGTTCGGGCCGGCGCTGAAATGGCCCTGGACCAAGCTGATGGATGTGCCCGAGTTCAACGACGAGCTGGTCGATCTGGTCGCCAGCCAGTCCGACGCGCAGTCCGGCATGTATGGCATCCGCGAGCTGGAGCGGATCCGGGATCGCAACCTCGTTGGCTTCCTGCGGTCGCTGAAGGAACGCAACTGGGGCGCCGGGAAGGTGCTGCGCGAGCATGACGAACGCCGGGCGGCGGCTTTCCATGCCGAGATGGCGAAGGGGCTGGACACCGGGGCGAAGGCCGCCCCGCTGGTCATGTGGCAGGGGCAGGTGCTGCCGGGCTGGATCGACTACAACGGCCATATGACGGAAAGCCGCTATTACTTCTGCAATTCGGAAACCGTGGACAACTTCCTGCGGATGATCGGCGCGGGGATGGATTATGTCGCAGCGGGCCATTCGTTCTATTCGGCCGAAACGCATATCCGGCACCTGGGCGAGGCGAAGCTGGGCGACCATCTGCGCGGCGAGCTGCAGATCATCTCGGCCGATGAAAAGCGGTTCCGCTCCTTCGTGCGGATCATGAAGGGCGAGGACTGCGTGGCGACAGTCGAACAGCTGTGCCTGCACGTCGACATGAAGGCGGGCAAGACGGTTCCGGCCGCCCCGGAGGTCTGGGGACATCTGAAAGCGGTGGCCGAGGCGCATGCTGGGCTGCCATTGCCCGAAGGCGCGGGCCGCGCCGTGGGCCAGAAGAAGGAGTGAGGCGATGGATTTCGGCCTGACCGAAGAACAGCGGATGATCGTCGACACCACGCGCGCCTTCGTGGAGACCGAGCTTTATCCGCATGAGCAGATGGTGGAGCGCACCGGGCTCCTGCCCCTGGACCTGATCCGCGAGATCCAGCGTAAAGCCATTGCCGCCGGCCTTTATGCGGCGAACATGCCGGTCGAGGTGGGTGGCGCGGGGCTCGATACGCTGTCCTGGCTGCTTTACGAAAAGGAACTGGGCCGGGCGAACTATGCGCTGCACTGGACCTGTGTGGCGCGGCCGTCGAACATCCTGCTGGCCGGGAACGCCGAGCAGCGCGAACGCTACCTGATGCCCTGCATCCGGGGCGAGACCTGGGACTGCCTGGCGATGACCGAACCCGGCGCGGGGTCGGATTTGCGGGGGATGAAGGCCAGCGCCCGGCAGGAGGGCGGGGATTGGGTGCTGAACGGGACAAAGCATTTCATCAGCCACGCCGATCTTGCGGGCTTTGCCATCGTCTTCATGGCCTCGGGCGAGGAACAGACCCCGCGGGGCCCGAAGAAGCTGATCACGGCCTTCTTCGTCGACAAGGGCACGCCCGGCTTCACCGTGCGCGAGGGGTATCGCAACGTCTCTCACCGCGGCTACACCAACGCGGTGCTGGAGTTCGACGACTGCCGGGTGCCTGCCGAGAACGTGCTGGGCGAGGTGCACAAGGGGTTCGAGGTCGCGAACTCCTGGCTGGGCGCGACCCGGCTGCAGGTGGCCTCGACCTGCCTGGGGCGGGCGGAGCGGGCCTTGGGGCACGCGATATCCTATGCGGCAGAGCGGAAGCAGTTCGGCCAGCAGATCGGCAAGTTCCAGGGGGTGTCCTTCAAGCTGGCCGACATGGCGATGGAGCTGAAGGCGGCCGAATTGCTGACGCGCGAGGCGGCCTGGAAATACGACCAGGGCACGGTGACCGAGGCCGACATGTCCATGGCCAAGCTGAAAGCGACCGAGGTCCTGGCGCATATCGCCGACGAGGCGATCCAGATTCACGGCGGCATGGGGCTGATGGACGAGCTCCCGCTGGAGCGGATCTGGCGGGATTCTCGCGTGGAGCGGATCTGGGAGGGCACGTCCGAGATCCAGCGGCACATCATCAGTCGCGAACTTCTGAGGGCGGTCGGGGGATGACCCGTCGGACCGGGGGGTTTCACACCCCCCGGACCCCCCGTGGGATATTTGAGAACAGAAGAAGCAACGAAATGTTAACCTTTACGCGCCACAGTTGTGTCACGGTACAGGCGGGGACGCCGATGACCGTAACGGGAGAAGGCGCCTCGTCCGGCAGATCCGGGCGGGGCGCTGCCTTCTTCAGCTCTTTCTTCTGTTTCCAAATATCCTCTGGGGGTCCGGGGGGCGAAGCGCCCCCGGGGAGTGTTGCAGCAGGACGAGGCCGCGCATGAGCCGCCTCGACCGCCTTCTCCGCCCGCGTCACATCGCCGTCCTGGGCGCCGGCTGGGCGCTGAATGTCATCGAGCAGTGCCGCAAGATGGGCTTCCAGGGGCCTGTCTGGCCCGTGCATCCGACCAAGGCCGAGATCGGGGGGCTCAAGGCCTATGCCTCGCTGGCCGACCTGCCCGAGGCACCGGATGCGACCTTCATCGGGGTGAACCGCTTTGCCACGATCGACGTCGTTGCCGAACTGGCCGCGATGGGGGCGGGCGGGGCGATCTGCTTTGCCTCCGGTTGGACCGAGGCCGGAGAGCCGGGGTTGCAGGACAGGCTCGTCGCCGCGGCGGGGGAGATGCCGATCCTGGGGCCGAACTGCTATGGGGTGATCAATTACCTCGACGGCGCGCTGTTGTGGCCCGACCAGCATGGTGGGGTTCCGGTCGATACGGGTGTCGCGCTGGTCAGCCAGTCGTCGAACATCGTCATCAACATGGGGATGCAAGCCCGCGGTTTGCCGGTGGCCTATGTCGCCTGTCTGGGCAATGCCGCCGTGGTCGGGCTGGCCGAACTGACCGGGGCGCTTCTGGACGATCCGCGGGTGACGGCGGTGGGGCTTTACATCGAGGGGATCGACGACGCCCCGGCCTTTGCCGCGCTGGCCCAGAAGGCTCGGGCGCTGGGCAAGGGGGTGGTCGCGATCAAGTCGGGCAAGACCGAGCTGTCGCGGACGGCGGCCGCCTCGCATACCGCCTCGCTGGCGGGTGGGGGCGCGGCGTCCAGTGCCTTTCTGCGGCAGATCGGTGTGGCCGAGGTGAACACGCCGTCGGAACTGATCGAGACGCTGAAGATCTTCCATGTCCACGGCCCGCAGATCGGGCGGCGGCTGTGTTCGCTGTCCTGTTCGGGCGGCGAAGCGGGGCTGGTGGCGGATCTGGCCGCGCCCTTCGGGCTGGAGTTTCCTCCTGTGCCGCAGGCCACGCATGACCGACTGTTCGCCGTGCTGGGCGAGATCCCCACGATCTCCAACCCGTTGGATTACCACACCTTCATCTGGGGTGACGGGCCTAAGACGACCGAGGTCTTCTCGGCCATGCTGGAGGCCTATGACGCCGGGATCTATATCATCGACGCGCCCCGGGCGGATCGCTGCGATCCTTCGGGCTATGATCCGGCCTTCCGGGCGATCATCGATGCGCAGAAAGCGGCGGGGAAGCCGGCCTTTCCGGTCGCCTCGATGGCCGAGAATTTCGGCGAGGGTCGGGTGCAGGCGATGATGGGCGAGGGGGTCTGCGCGCTTCTGGGGCTGGAGACGGCGCTGGCGGCGATCAAGGCGGCGCAGACGCCCGCGGGCGTGGCCGGGTGGCGGCCGGCGTCGGCGCTGCCGCCGCGTGATGCCGTCCTGCTGAGCGAGGCAGAGGGGAAGGCGCTTCTGGCGACGGCCGGGGTTCCGGTGCCGGGGTCGGTGACGGGGGCGACGCTGGCCGAGATCGTGGCGAAGGTGCAGTTCGGCGGGCCTTACGTGTTGAAGGGCCTGGGCTTCGCGCACAAGACCGAGGCCGGGGCGGTGCGGCTGGGCCTTGCTGCGCTGGACGGGCAGGCCGAGATGCCGGGCGCGACCGGCTATCTGGTCGAGGAGATGGTGACAGATGCGGTGGCCGAGGTGCTTCTGGGCCTGCGCCGCGACCCGGTCTATGGCGTCACGCTGACGCTGGGCATGGGTGGGGTAACGGCGGAGGTCCTGGCCGATACGGTCACGCTGGTCCTGCCGGTGACCGAGGCCGAGGTGCTGGCGGCGGCGAAGGGCTTGCGGCTGTGGCCCTTGCTGGATGGCTATCGCGGGCGGCCAAAGGCCGACATGTCGGCGGTCGCGGCGATGGCGGTGCGGCTGGGCGACCTCATGCTGGCGGATGAGAGCCTGGAGGAAATCGAGATCAATCCGGTCATGGTGCGCGAGCAGGGCGCCGTGGCGGTGGATGCGCTGATCAGGAGGGTATGATGGCGATGGAGATGCGGACCGACGGGCCGGTGAAGACCCGGCGCGAGGGGGCGGTGCTGGAGGTCACGCTGGACCGGCCCAAGGCCAATGCGATCGACCTCAAGACCAGCCGGATCATGGGGCTGGTGTTCCGGGATTTCCGGGATGACGACTCGCTGAGGGTCTGCATCCTGCGGTCGGAGGGGGAGAAGTTCTTCTGCCCCGGCTGGGACCTGAAGGCGGCGGCCGATGGCGATGCGGTCGACGGCGACTATGGCGTGGGGGGCTTCGGTGGCCTGCAGGAGTTGCCGAACCTGAACAAGCCGGTGATCGCGGCGGTGCAGGGCATCTGCTGCGGTGGCGGGCTGGAACTGGCGCTCAGCGCCGACCTGATCCTCTGTTCCACCAATGCGACCTTCGCCCTGCCGGAGATCCGGTCAGGCACGGTGGCGGATGCGGCCTCGATCAAGCTGCCGAAGCGGATCCCCTATCATGTAGCGATGGACCTCCTGCTTACGGGGCGCTGGTTCGACGCCGAAGAGGCCTTCCGCTGGGGCCTGATCAAGGAGGTCTGCGCGCCCGAGGACCTGCTGGCCAAGGCCTGGGACCTGGCCCGGCTGTTGGAGAGCGGGCCGCCGCTGGTCTATGCCGCGATCAAGGAAGTGGTGCGCGAGGCAGAGAACATGCGCTTTCAGGATGCGCTGAACCGGATCACCAAGCGGCAGATGCCGACGGTGGACCGGCTGTATTCCTCGGAGGACCAGCTTGAGGGGGCCCGGGCCTTCGCCGAAAAGCGCGACCCGGTCTGGAAGGGCCGCTAGGCGCGCAGGCTGTAGTGCGATTGGACGAGGCCGGAGGGGAAGGTGACCGTCCGCTCGTGCCGAAGCTTCACGTCGGTGGTGAGCGGCCCGAAAAGGCTGCGCCCCTCGCCGATCAGCACGGGCACGCGGGAAATCACCATGTCGTCGATCAGACCGTCGCGCAGGAAGGCCTGCACGATCTGCCCGCCATCGACATAGACCCGCGACGCGCCCTGCCGACCCAGATGCTCCATCGCGGCGCGGGGGGTGAGATCGGCAAAGCTGACCTTGCCGCGCAGGGCGTCGGGCGGTTCGGTTCCGGCAAGCTGGCGTGACAGGACCAGAACCGGTTTGTCATAGGGCCATGGGTCGAAGCCCTGCACCAAGTCATAGCTTCCCCGACCCATCACGATGGCGTCGATATCCTTGATGAAGGCGGCATAGCCGTGATCCTCATTCTTGTGTTCGGCAGGATCAGCCAGTCGAGGCTGCCATCCTTGCGCGCGATGAAACCGTCAAGGCTGGTGCCGATGAAGACATGTCCGGTGGGCATGGCGGGTCCTCCTGTGCGAATGGGGCGTCGTCTATGCCATTTCCTCCCCCTTCTGCCAAGGTAGTGTTTTCCTTTCGTTCCCAACTGGCCCACAGGCGCAAGTCGGGCTAGCCTGCCCCGGTGGCAAGGGAGATGACACATGCCCAACCATGACTACACCACCCGCATCCAATGGACCGGCAACCGGGGCGAGGGGACGGCGCATTACAAGGCCTATGACCGGACCTGGGACATCGCGGTGCCGGGCAAGGCGGTGGTTCATTGTTCCAACGATCCGCTGCTGGGCGGCGATCCGGGCAAGATGAACCCGGAGGACCTGCTGCTCTCGGCGCTCTCGGCCTGTCACATGCTGTGGTATCTGCATTATGCCTCCGATGCGGGGATCGTGGTGACCTCTTACGCCGACAGCCCCCTGGGCGTGGGCGAGGTCGGGCGCGGCGGCGCGGGGCGGTTCGTGGCGGTGACCTTGCGTCCGCAGGTGACGGTGAAGCCGGGGACCGATCTCGCCGCGGCCGAGGCGATCCATCACCGCATCCACGACGTCTGCTTCATCGCCCGGTCGGTGAATTTTCCGGTGGACTACGCCCCCAGCTTCGCAATTGAGGACTAGGGGCGGCGGCGCGTCGATGGCCTCATCTCTCCTCGCGGCGACGAGAAGACGACGTCGGACGAGGAGCGGTGCCAGATACGACATTCGGTGTCGCAAACCGGACGGTTCAGCGCCCGGCCCGCCGCTAGTTTCGCGTATGGTTGCCGGGGGCGAGCATGGATGAGACCGATTACATCATCGTCGGCGCGGGGTCGGCAGGCTGCGTCCTGGCCGAGCGGCTGACCGCGTCGGGGCGCCACAAGGTCACCGTCCTGGAGGCGGGGGGCACGGACCGGCGCTTCTTCGTGCAGCTGCCACTGGGCTATGGAAAGCTCTTCTACGATCCGGCGGTGAACTGGCTGTACCGGACCGAGCCGGATACGGGCCTGAACGGCAGTCGCGACCACTGGCCCCGGGGCAAGGTTCTGGGCGGCTCGTCCAGCATCAACGCGATGGTCTGGATCCGGGGACACCGGGCGGATTACGAGGATTGGGGGCGCGAGAACCCGGGCTGGGGCTGGGAAGACTGCCTCGCCGCCTATCGGGCGATGGAGGACAACGAGGCGGGCGGGGATGACTGGCGCGGCACGGGCGGGCCCTTGTTCATCTCGGCCAATCGGACGGGTCTGCATCCGCTGGTCCCGGCCTATGTCGCCGCCTGCGCCGAGGCGGGATTGGCGGAGAACCCGGATTTCAACGGCGCGGTGCAGGAAGGTGCCGGAATCTACCAGATGACGATCAAGGGCGCCCGCCGGAACTCGGCCGCGCGGGCCTTCCTGCGGCCGGCGATGAAGCGGTCGAACCTGCGGGTCATCACCGGGGCGTTGGCGACGAGGGTGGTGATCGAGGGCGGCCGGGCCGTGGGCGTGGAGTACCGCAGGGGCGGCGAGACACGGGTGCTGCGGGCCCGGGGCGAGGTGATCCTTGCGGGTGGGGCAATCAACTCGCCGCAGCTTCTGCAACTGTCCGGGATCGGGCCGGGGGCGCTTTTGCAGGGGTTGGGAATCCCGGTGGTCGCGGACAATCCGAATGTCGGGGACCATCTGAGCGACCATCAGGGGATCAACTACACCTGGTCGATGAAGGTGCCGACCTACAACGACGAGCTGCGGCCCTGGTGGGGCAAGCTGCGGGCGGGGATGCAGTATTTCCTGGGCGGTGGCGGGCCACTGGCGAAGTCGATCAACCACGGCGGCGGCTTCTTCCGCACGCGGCCGGATCTGAATCGGCCGAACATGCAGCTGTATTTCCAGGCCTTTTCCACGCTGGTCCCGCGCGATGGCGAGCGGCCGATCCTGAACCCGGACCCCTGGTCGGGCATGTCGATCGGGCTTTCGAACTGCCGCCCGACCAGCCGGGGCCATATCCGGCTGCGCAGCGCGCGGCCGGAGGATCATCCGGTGATCACCGCCAATGCGTTCTCTACTGACAACGATGTCGAGGAGATGCTGGCGGCGGTGAAGTTCCTGCGGACCATCGCCGCGCAACCGGCACTGGCGCGGCTGATCAAGGAGGAGTTGCGGCCGGGGCCGGAGGTGGTGGCGGATGAGGATTTGATCGCCGATTTCCGCGCCCGGTCGGGGACGGTCTATCATCCAAGCTGCACCTGCCGGATGGGACGCGACGCCTCGGCTTCGGTGGTGGATGCGGGGCTGCGGGTGCATGGGCTGGGCGGCCTGCGCGTGATCGACGCCAGTGCCTTCCCGAACATCATTGCCGGGAACACCAATGCGCCCGCCATGCTGATGGGCTGGAAGGGCGCGGAACGGGTGCTGGCCGAGGCGCGGTGATCCTTTGCCCGGTGCCGTCCTTGGGGCATCGAGCCCCGCGGACGGCGCTGCCGCGGAAGCGGCGCGGGCGCGGGGGTAGGGTGGGCGGTTCGCCCACCGTCCCTATTCGCCTCGGGGGAACCGTTTCGACTCTTCCAGCACGTTCAGGTCCATGTGGTTGCGCATGTAGCGTTCGGATGCGGCGCGGAGCGGCTGGTGGTCCCAGGGGTAATAGGCACCGTTGCGAAGCGCCTCGTACACGACCCAGCGGCGGGCCTGGCTTTCGCGGACCTGGGCGTCATAGGCGGCAAGGTCCCAGCGGGCGTCGGCCAGGGCGCGGAAATGGTCGAGCACCTGGGCGGCGCGCGGGTCCTGGGCGAGGTTCGTGGTCTCGCCGGGGTCGTTCGCCAGGTCGAACAGCTGTTCAGGGTCGGCCGGGCAGCGGATGTATTTCCAGGCGCCTTCCCGCAGTGCGACCATCGGGGTGATCGTGCCTTCGGCGGCATATTCCATGGCGACCGGGCCGCGCGGCGCGCCCTTCGCCACGGGGACGAGGTTCACGCCCTCGGTCCAGGGGGCCACTTCGTCCATCAGGATCCCGGCCAGCGCCGCAAGGGTCGGCGCAAGGTCGATCGAGCTGACGGGCGTGTCGATCCGACCGGCCGGAAGCTCGGGTGCCGCGATCATCAGCGGGACGCGCGCCGAGGGTTCGAAGAAGTTCATCTTGAACCACAGGCCCTTCTCGCCCAGCATCTCGCCGTGGTCGGAGAGAAAGACGATGCTGGCCTCCTGCCGGGTCGCCTTGAGGACCGCGAGGATCTCGCCGATCTTGTCGTCGATATAGCTGATATTGGCAAAGTAGGCCCGGCGGGCGCGGCGGATGTGATCGGGAGTGATCTCCATGCCGCGCCAGTCGCAGGCGTCCATCAGGCGGCGCGAATGGGGGTCCATATCCTCATAATCCAGCCCCTCGGGCGGTTCGCATTCCGGGGCGCCCTCATAGAGATCCCAGTATTTGCGCCGCGCGACGAAGGGGTCATGCGGGTGGGTGAAGCTGACCGTCAGGCACCAGGGCCGCGGATCCTGGCCGCGGGAGAGGTCGTAGAGCTTCTGCACCGCCTGGAAGGCGACGTCGTCGTCATATTCGTACTGGTTGGTGATCTCGGCCACGCCGGCCCCGGTCACCGAGCCGAGGTTGTGATACCACCAGTCGATCCTTTCCCCGGGCTTGCGGTAGTCGGGGGTCCAGCCGAAATCGGCCGGATAGATGTCGGTGGTCAGGCGTTCCTCGAAGCCGTGGAGCTGGTCGGGGCCGACGAAATGCATCTTGCCGGACAGCGCGGTCTGATAGCCCGCCCGGCGCAGGTGGTGGGCATAGGTCGGGATGTCCGAGGCGAATTCGGCGGCATTGTCATAGACGCGGGTGCGGCTGGGGAGCTGGCCGGACATGAAGCTGGCCCGCGCGGGGGCGCAGAGCGGAGAGGCGGTGTAGCAGTTGCGGAACCGGGCGGCGCGGGCGGCAAGGGCGCGCAGGTTAGGCGCGTGGAGGAAATCGGCCGGGCCGTCGGGGAAAAGCGTCCCGGTCAGCTGGTCGACCATCAGGATCAACAGGTTCGGTCTGGTCATCTGGTGCCTTCCTTCGATTGCGCCCTCGTCGCACGCATGGCGTGTGGCGGTCTGGCCACCGACCGACCTTGGCCGCCGCTTTTCGGCCATCGCTCCTCCCTCCCTGCGTTCGGTTCTCGCAGGGGGCGGTTCGCGACGACCGGGCGCGGGCGGTCAGCCAGCGTAGCCGGGATCCTCGGCATCCAGGATTGCGCGGAGCTCGCGCAGATGCGCCTCGGCGAAGCCGGGATAGCTTTCCCATTCGCGGGCAGTCTTTTCGGCGATCTCCTCGGGCAGGACGCGGAGCGGTCTGCCGGTTTGCAGCGCGCGGATATAGGTCTCGGCCGCGCGTTCGAAGTAGTAGAGGCGGTTGAAGGTCTCGGCCACGGTGCGGCCGATCACGAGGACGCCGTGGTTGC
Organism: Alphaproteobacteria bacterium; assembly: GCA_029289325.1. Classification (GTDB taxonomy): domain Bacteria; phylum Pseudomonadota; class Alphaproteobacteria; order Rhodobacterales; family Rhodobacteraceae; genus Tabrizicola. The sequence continues at coordinate 128,059 of JARFTV010000003.1, read as the reverse complement.
CCATGATCATCGTGGTGATCTTCGGATCGGCAAGAAGCTGGGCGCAGCGGGCGCCTTCTTCCTCGAAGGCCATGCCGCCGTAATGGTCGTCGACGACGTGGCGGTTGTGGAACATCGCGGTGTTCTGGTCGATCGCGGGCAGGCGGGAGTCCGCAAGGCTGGCCAGCACGGTCGCATGGATCGAATGGACATGCATCACGCAGGCCGCATGGGGGCAGGCCCGGTGGATCGAGCCGTGCAGTCCCCAGGCGGTCGGGTCAGGCGCGTCGGGGCGGGACATGGTGGCCGGGTCGTTCGCGTCGATCTCGACCAGCGACGAGGCGGTGATCCGGCTGAAATGCCGACCGTTCGGGTTGATCAGGAAGCGCGTCCCCTCGGGGTTCACGGCCAGCGAGAAATGGTTGGCCACGGCTTCATGCAGGTTCAGCCGCGCGGTCCAGCGGAAGGCGGCGGCTAGATCCTGGCGCAGATCCCAATGGGCAAGGTTGGCGTGCTGGTTCATCCGATCATCCTTTGGTGATTCGCCCGCAGTCTCGCGCATCACGGGCTGTATTCCGAGCCGAAACAGGTTAACAGCGGGAGGCACGACGTTAACGATCTTTCGGAAGGCGCGCATTGCAACCGTGACGTGGCATTGTGGCGGCGGACCGGCAACCTATGCTGGAATGTGGCGCGTCCCCCGGTTTTGACCTGTAACTTTCCTTGTTTACGGCAAATGCTGGCTGCAATGCCATGTTACGCAGGCCCTGTGATGGAGGTGCGCGGTGCAGACATTCCCCGGGATCGACAATCATTCCCCGGCCCCCCAGACGCTGGGCCTGCGCGTGATGCTTCTGACCAATCGCCCCGAGGGGCAAAGTGCCCAGCGGCTTGCGGATTATGGCAGTCTGGTCGAGGTCGCGGATGCTCCGGCGGCGGCGCTGGCGGCGGTGCTGGACGATCCGCTGGGCTATGACCTCTTCGTCATGGAATGCGACGCCTTCGGCGGGATCATGGCGGCCGAGCAGGCGATTGCCACGCTGATCGCAGCCGAGGCGCGGATGCGGGTGATGCTGCTGAGCCGGGAGTTCGACGTACCGGCCTATCCCCTGGGGCGGCGCACGGCGGTCTGTCTGCCGGACCCGGTGGCCGAGCCGGGCTTTCGCCGCGGGTTCGACCATGTCCTGCGCGACCGGGAAGCGGTCACGCTGATGTAGCAGGCAAGGGGCGGCGGACCGCCCCCGGCCGAGGATCGCTTAGGCGAGCGCGAGGTTGGTCGCGGATTCACGCCCGTCGCGGCCGGCTTCGATGTCGAAGGTGACCGGCTGGCCGTCCTTCAGGCCACGCAGGCCAGCACGCTCCAGCGCGGTGATGTGGACGAACACGTCCTTCTTGCCGCCTTCCGGGGCGATGAAGCCGTAGCCTTTGGTTTCATTGAACCATTTCACGGTGCCCTTGGCCATCGTGAAGTTCTCCTGTCTAGTCTGCCGCCCGCGGAAGTGCGGCGGCCCGGCCCCGTCAGCTTGAAGTCGATTGCTGTGGCCGAAGGTCGGAGACAGTGGTCGAGAAGTTAACGTCGCTGCCGAAATATAGGACAGATCGGTTGTGAATCCAAGCCTTGCCGCAGTGGGGCTGTGCTGGGGCCGCGAATGGGCTATGCTGCGTTGCAGCATAGGGGGATTCGCGATGGGCAAGGTCGTGACCGTGGCGCAGCAGAAGGGCGGGTCGGGCAAGACGACGCTGGCCGTGAACCTGGCGGTGGAGTTCCGGCGGCGGGGGATGACGGTGGCGCTGCTGGATACCGATCCGCAGGGCAGTCTGGGCCGCTGGTTCATGGCCCGGCGCGAACGGCTGGGCGAGGCGGGGATGGAGTTCTCTACCGCCTCGGCCTGGGGCGTCGGCTATGAATGCGAGAAGCTGAAGAAGCAGGCCGATGTGGTGATCGTGGACACGCCGCCGAAGGTCGATGCCGACCTGCGTCCCGCGCTGCGCGAGGCGGATCTGGTGCTGGTGCCGGTGGCGGCGTCGATGGTGGATCTCTGGGCGACCGACGGCGTATTCGACCTGATCGGACGCGAGGGGCGGCGGGCGGTGATCGTGCTGAACCGGGTCAAGGCCGGGACGCGACTTGGCGCCGAGGTGGCCGAGGCGGCTGGGGCAGTCGGCGGAGTTGCGGAAGCAAAACTCGGCCAGCGGGTTGTCTATGCCGAAACGCTGGGCCAGGGCCTTGGCGCGGCCGAGGCGCGGGGCATGGCGGCGGCCGAGGTCGCGGATCTGGCCGATGAGGTGCTGGGTCTGTTGGGCTGACCCCGGGCCGCCGACGGCCGCCCGGGGGAGACGTCAGAAGACGTCGAGCAGGTAGAGAATGATGATGATCGGGATCGGAATCCCGATCAGCCAGGCGAGGGCGCCTTTCATTGGGTTCTCCTTCGGATGGTTGCTTGCCTCGGTAACGTCGCCTGAAGGGGCGGGGTTCCCGTCCGGGTCAGATCCGGCCGGTGAGAACCAGGATCAGCAGGATGATGACGATCACCCCGACCACGCCCGAGGGCCCGTAGCCCCAGGTGCTGGAATAGCCCCAGGTCGGAAGCGCTCCGATCAGGACGAGGATCAGGATGATGAGGAGAATTGTGCCGACCGTCATGAGATGCGCCTTTCGCTGAAGGGGGCCGGAGTGGCCCCGGTCGGCGAAGAAACGCCTGTCTCGGGCGGTTGGTTCCAGAGTCCCGGTCGGGGGGAGGCAGGGTGGGGCTGAACCCCACCCTGCGCCTTAGCGCGCGAAGCGCTTGTACTTGACCCGCTTCGGCTCCAGCGCGTCAGGGCCGAGGCGGCGAACCTTGTCTTCCTCATAGGCCTGGAAGTTGCCCTCGAACCATTCCACATGGGCGTCGCCCTCGAAGGCGAGGATGTGGGTGCAAAGCCGGTCAAGGAAGAAGCGGTCGTGGCTGATGATGATCGCGCAGCCGGCGAAATCCTCGATGGCGGCTTCGAGCGCCTGCAGCGTTTCCACGTCCAGGTCGTTGGTCGGTTCGTCGAGCAGCAGCACGTTTCCGCCCGATTTCAACAGCTTGGCCATGTGGACGCGGTTGCGTTCCCCGCCCGACAGAAGGCCGACCTTCTTCTGCTGGTCGGTGCCCTTGAAGTTGAACGCGCCCGTGTACACACGGCTGTTCATCTGCATGTCGCCCAGGTGGATGATCTCGGCCCCGCCGGAGATTTCCTCCCAGACGTTCTTGTTCGGGTCGAGAGCGTCACGCGACTGGTCGACATAGGCCAGCTTCACCGTCTCGCCCAGCTTGATCGTCCCGGCGTCGGGCTGCTCCTGCCCGGTGATCATGCGGAACAGCGTGGACTTGCCGGCGCCGTTCGGGCCGATCACGCCGACGATGGCACCCGGCGGCACGGTGAAGGACAGATCCTCGATCAGAAGCTTGTCGCCCATCGCCTTCTTCAGGCCCTCGACTTCGATCACCTTGTTGCCGAGGCGTTCGCCGTTCGGGATGATGATCTGCGCGGTGGTCGCACGTTCCAGCACGGTCTGGCCGGCCATCTCGTTGTAGCGGGCGATCCGGGCCTTGCCCTTCGCCTGACGCGCCTTGGCGCCAGAGCGGATCCACTCCAGTTCCTTTTCCAGCGCCTTCTGCTTGGACTTGTCCTCACGCGCTTCCTGCGCCATCCGCTTGGCCTTCTGATCCAACCAGGCGGAATAGTTGCCCTCGTAGGGGATGCCGCGGCCGCGGTCGAGTTCGAGGATCCAGCCGGTGATGTCGTCCAGGAAATAGCGGTCGTGGGTCACGATCAGGATCGTGCCCTTGTAGTCGATCAGGTGCTTTTGCAGCCAGGCGATGGATTCCGCGTCCAGGTGGTTGGTCGGTTCGTCCAAGAGCAGCATGTCGGGCTTTTCCAGCAGCAGCCGGCACAGCGCGACCCGGCGACGTTCGCCGCCCGACAGAGTGGTGACGTCGGCATCGTCCGGCGGGCAGCGCAACGCGTCCATCGCCACGCCGACGGTCGCCTCAAGCTCCCACAGGTTCTCGGCGTCGATCTTGTCCTGAAGCGCCGCCATCTCGTCCGCCGTCTCGTCCGAGTAGTTCACCGCCAGTTCGTTGTAGCGATCCAGGATCGCCTGCTTGTCGGCGACGCCCAGCATCACGTTGCCCTTGACGTCGAGGGTCGGGTCAAGCTGCGGCTCCTGCGCGAGATAGCCCACCTTGGCGCCCTTCGCGGCCCAGGCCTCGCCTTTGAAGTCCTTGTCGATGCCGGCCATGATCTTGAGCAGCGTGGATTTCCCCGCGCCGTTGACGCCGACCACGCCGATCTTCACGCCGGGCAGGAAGTTGAGATGGATGTTCTCGAAACACTTCTTGCCGCCGGGGTAGGTCTTGGAGACGTTCTCCATGTGATAGACGTATTGATAGCTGGCCATGGCTCGGGTTCCTGATTTCCGGGGTTGGCGCGTATGTAGCGATGAAGGGGCGGCGCTGCAACGGGCAGGGTGGGGAGAACCGGACTTGGCACGGGGCGGCGCCCCGGGCTTGGCTGGCGGCCTCGATGGAACGGAGGAGGGCGATGCGGATTGCGATGGCGGTGGGGCTGGCCCTGATGCTGGGCGCGGGGGCGGGCGCGGCGCAGGTGACGAACCGCGAGGCGGCGGGAAATCTGGCGGCGCGGGTGGATCCGGGCTGCATCGCGGTGGCAAAGGCGGGGCCGGAGCTCTCGCCGCCCGACCTTGGCCTTGGGGTGCGGGCCTGCGCGAAAGCCGGGCGCTGGGACGAGGCGGTGGAGTTGTACATCCTTATGCAGCTCCGCGCGGTCTATGACATCCAGAGGGTCGCGGACATCAGCGCGCATCAGGCCGAGGATGTGCTGTCGATGCAGGTGACTGAAAGCCTGCCCCGCGGCGGCCAGGCGAAGATGCAGGCCGCGATGGAGCGGTTTGGCGGCACCGGCGGGGCGCGACACCGGGCCTTCTGCAAGACCGTCAAGGCGGCGAGGCGGCCGGCGCATGACCCGGCCTGGATGGTGCGGCACGGGATGGGGGCCTTTGTCGGTGGCGGCGGCGATGGGCTGGTGAAGGGCTTCCGGCCCGATGCCGCCTGGAAACGGGTGCTGCGCGATTACATGAAATGCGGCTAAGGCGGGCCTGCGCAGGAACGGGGCCCTCGCACCGGAATCGTCCCGGGCAAGGGCGATCGTGATTCCGGTGGTCCAGTGAAGCACGATGGTAGGGTGGGCGATATCGCCCACCCTACGCTTTCGCGGGCTGGCATTGTCAATTCCCGGGCTTTGCGGTCAAGTGGCCCGCGCGGGAGAGGAAGCGTTTCATGCGGCAGGGATTTCCGGTGGCCAGCCGGGGCATGGTGGTGGGCCTTCTGGGCGGGTCCTTCGATCCCGCGCATGAAGGCCATGTCCACATCACCTGCGAGGCGCTGAAGCGGATGGGACTGGATCAGGTCTGGTGGCTGGTCACGCCGGGCAATCCGCTCAAGGCCCGCCAGCCCGCGCCGCTTGCCGACCGTCTGGCCCAGGCGCGGCGGGTGATGCAGCATCCGAAAGTGAAGATCACCGCGCTTGAGGTCCGGCTTGGCACCCGCGCGACCATCGACACGGTCACCCGGCTTCAGGCGCTTTATCCCGGTGTCACCTTCGTCTGGCTGATGGGAGCCGACAACCTGTCCCAGTTCCATCGCTGGGGCCGCTGGCGCGATATCCTGCGCGCGGTCGCGGTGGGGGTGCTGGCGCGGCCGGGGCTTGGCGTGAAGGCCCGAAGCTCGGTCGCGGCGCGGGCCTTCCGGGTGCACCAGACCAAGCGGGGTGAGAACCTGAGGGGCCGCAAGCCTCCGGTCTGGGCCTTCGTGAACCTGCCGATGAACGACGCCTCCTCGACGGCGATCCGGGCGCGTGGCGGCTGGGGACCGGGCGGTGTGACGCGCTCGTGACCTCCATTCCGGCCTTGCCGGACTGGTGGAATCGGTCTTCCCGGGTCTATCACCATGGAAACGGCGGGAGGGCTTTGACGTGATCACGCGACGGTTTGTTCTGGGCGGGCTTCTGGCGGGCGCGGCGGTGCCGGTCTGGGGGGAGGGGCTGGTCACCTCACCGCGCCCGAAGCCGCGCGCGGGGCGGCCGGTCGATCGTCCGGCGGCCAGCGATGCCGAGGCGCTGATCGCGGCGGCGAAACTTGGCGGTGCGGTGGGCTTTGTCGTGGCCGATGCCAGGACCGGCGCCGTGCTCGACGCGCGCGAGCCCGACCTTGCCCTGCCGCCAGCAAGCGTGGCGAAGGCCGTGACCGCGCTTTACGCGCTGGAGAAGCTGGGGCCGCGTTTCCGCTTTGCGACGCGGGTGCTGGCGACGGGGCCGGTGTCGCAGGGCGTGGTTCAGGGCGATCTGGTGCTGGTGGGCGGGGGGGACCCGACCTTGCAGACCGACCAGCTTGGCGACCTTGTGGCGCGGCTGGCCCGGGACGGGGTGAAGGGGGCGACGGGGCGGTTCCTCTACTGGGACGGCGCGCTGCCGCGGCTGGAGGGGATCGCCGAGGACCAGCCGGCCCATGTCGGCTACAACGCCGCCGTCTCCGGTCTGTGCCTGAATTTCAACCGGGTGCATTTCGAATGGAAGCGGGCCGGGAGCGACTGGCAGGTGGCGGTGGACGCGCGGGGCCAGCGCTTCGTGCCCGAGGTGGGCATGGTCCGCGTCGGAATCCGGTCGCGCGAGGCGCCGGTCTTCACCTATGCCCGGGGGCAGGTCGAGGAATGGACCGTCGCCACCTCGGCGCTGGGCAAGGGGGGAAGCCGCTGGCTGCCGGTCCGCGATCCGGGTCGCTATGTGGCGGAGGTGTTCCGCACGCTGGCCCGGGCGCAGGGGATCCGGCTGGAGGCGGGCGAGCGGGTGGCGGCGCTGCCCTCGGGCGTGGAACTGGGCCGGGCTGAAAGCGCGCCGCTGCCCGAGGTGCTGCGGGACATGCTGCGGTTCTCGACCAACCTGACGGCGGAATGTGTGGGGCTGACGGCCTCACGCTCTGGGGGGTTGGCGGCTTCGGGGCGGGCGATGTCGGACTGGGTGCGGGAGAGCTTCGGGGTCACGATGGACCTGCGGGATCACTCCGGCCTTGGCGGGGCGAGCCGGGTGACGGCCTCGGGGATGGCGCGGGTGCTGGTCAGGGCCGAGGCGGAGGGGCGCGGGCTGAAGGCGATCCTGCGCGACGTCGGCATGAAGGACGACCAGGGGAAGGTGATCGAGAAACATCCGGTGAAGGTGCTGGCGAAGTCGGGGACGCTGAACTTCGTCTCCGGGCTGGCGGGGCATGTGGTTCCGCCGGGCGGGAGGGAGCTGGTTTTCGCGATCTTCTCGGGCGACCCGGCGCGGCGCGATGCGGTGCCGGTCGAGCTGCGGGAGGGGCCGGAGGGGGGCAAATCCTGGGCCAACCGGGCGCGGCGGCTGCAGGGGCAGCTGATCAGCCGCTGGGCGGGGGCCTATGGGTGAGCCCTCCGGAGGGCCTTGTGTCCACGGTGGACGGATTGAGCCAAGATTATGATATTGCTTGATAATTGCTGTGGTCGGTAAGGATTTGTTAAGGTGGCCGCAGCCGTGGGTCAGGGGCCTTCCGCGACCTTCTGCCCGTCAGGGCTGACCGTTCCCGGCGCGAGTTGCAGGACTTCAGGCAGTTTCGCCCGCGCTGCTGATCACCCGCGCCCCAGCACCCGAGGCTGCGACGACGGGGGCAAGGACGGCAATGGCAAGCAACAGGACCGCAAGGGCGATGAAGATCGCGGGAAAGCCGACCTGTTCGGCACTGACACCTATCACGGTCGGGGCCACCAGCATCCCGCCGTAGCCGATGAACGAGACCGCCGCGATCGCCGCTCCGGGGTTGGTGCCGCCTTGCTGTCCGGCGGAGGAGAACAGGATCGGCACGATATTCGCCAGCCCGATGCCGGTAATCGCAAAGCCGACCGTGACCAGCAGCGCCGAAGGCGCCAGCGCCGCGAGTGTCAGACCGGCGGCGGACAGGACAGCCGAGAGGCGCAGCAGCCGCACCGCCCCCACCCGGTTGCGCACCGCGTCGCCGCAGAACCGCATCGCCGCCATCGCGGCCGAAAAGAGCGCGAAGGCCATGCCCGATTGCGCCACACCCGCGCCGTGATCGGCAGAAAGGTAAAGCGCGCTCCAGTCCAGCACGGCGCTTTCCGGGACGAAGGCCAGCAGGGCCATCAGCCCGATGACGTAGATCGTCCAACCTTGCCGCCAGAGGCCGGGTCCTGTCCCCGTCTCGGCGTCGTGGTCAGTCACGGGTGCGCTGGCAAGCCACGACCAACTCAGCGCCACAAGTGCAAGCGACAGGGCCGAGACCGCCAGCGCATGGCCTTCGCTGCCAAGCGACGCGATACCGACGCCGCCCAGGGCCCCGCCGAGGAAGCCGCCGACACTCCAGCAGCCGTGGGTGGAGGACAGGATGGCCCGTCCGGTCGCCTGCTCCAGTTCGAAGGCGTTGGCATTGGTTGCGACATCCATCATGGCGATGCTTGCCCCCATCACCGCCATGGCTAGCGCCAGGGGCGCCAGTCCCGGCGCGAGCACGGCTGCCGGCAGCGCCAGAGCGCAGCCAATCGCCGTCACGCGCACGATGGCCCGCGATCCGTACCTTGCCAGAAGCCGACCGGAGAGGAACATGGAGATCATCGACCCGATCCCCATGCCGAAGATCAGCAGGCCGAGCACCCCCTCGGTTATGCCGTGGCGTGGCAGGAGCAAAGGAATCTGCGGTGCCCAGGACCCGAGAATGGCCCCGTTCAGCAGAAACTGCGCCGATATGGCGACGCGCCCTTGACGTGCAATGACAGGAGCAATCGACATCGGAAAAACCAGCAGCGGAAAACACAATCGTCAAACGCAGCATCTTAAAATGTCATGCCGCAGCTCGAAGGGTGTCTGGTTTTCAGAACGGATCAAGCGTCTTGTTGATCCATGCGGCACGGAAGGCGCTAAAATATCTGAATGTGATTGGTTCTGGCAGGGAGGGCGGTTTCGTCTGACCGGGTCCGCATGTTTTTTGGGCAGCGGACGGCAATTGCGCAGTCCTCCCGTCAGTGCGTGAGGTCGTCGGTGATCCGGGAAGCGCAGTGTGCCGCAGGCGGGTGGAATCACCCCCACAGGGACGCTGGAGCCGCGAGGGGACGTGATAGGTTGTCTCGGCACGGGGGAGGCCCCGGATCAGATCCGGAGCCGGAGGAGGGGTCTTACACCACCATGTGCCGCACCCGTGCGCCCCATTCGATCGCGGCGGCGTGGAGGCGGTCGATCTTCAGCTCCTCGCGGACCTCTTCCAGCATCCGAAGCTCCACCTGGGAGTGGCGGCCGTCCGCCGTGACCACGTCGCAGGCCAGCGCATAGGCGGTTTCGAACAGGTGCTCGGGCAGGGCCTCGCGGATCAGGCCGAAAAGGGCATCGAGGCCGTCTTCCTCTTCGAACAGGTCAAAGACGATGCGGCTGACGCGGCGGATGCGGTCGGGGTCATAGGTGGCGAAGATCGGCATGTGGTTCACCATGCGGGTGATCGCGACAAGCTCGGCCGTGCGGACGTCCTGATCGGAGGCGGAGCAGGCGACCATCACGGCGACCAGCGCGTCTTGCGGGGACATGGGGGAGGTGTCGGACATCTGCTGCTCCTGGGGGTTTGGACGGCAGATTATTGACGGGGGGGCGGGGGGGCAATAGAGGACGGGCGCCGGGATGATCCGGCGTTTCAGGAGAATGGACATGAGCTCCCTGCGCGATGCGGCGATGAATTCGAAGGCCTGGCCCTTTGAAGAGGCCCGCGCGGTCCTGAAACGGTATGAGAAGAAGGACCCGGAAAAGGGTTACGTGCTGTTCGAGACGGGCTACGGACCGTCGGGGCTGCCGCATATCGGGACCTTCGGCGAAGTGGCGCGGACGACGATGATCCGCCGGGCCTTCGAGATCATCAGCGACATTCCGACGCGGCTGATCTGTTTCTCGGACGACGTGGACGGAATGCGGAAGGTGCCGGAGAACGTGCCGCAGCAGGAGATGCTGCGTCAGCACATGCAGAAGCCGCTGACCTCGGTCCCCGATCCCTATGGCGAGTTCGAGAGCTTTGGCCACCACAACAACGCGATGTTGCGGCGGTTCCTGGACACGTTCGGCTTCGAGTATGAGTTCATCTCGGCCACGGAGTTCTACAAGTCGGGCCGGTTCGACGATACGCTGCGGCTGGCGGCGGAGCGGTATGACGCGATCATGGCGATCATGCTGGCGTCGCTGCGCGAGGAGCGGCAGCAGACCTATTCGTGCTTCCTGCCGATCCATCCCGAAACGGGGCGAGTGCTCTATGTGCCGATGAAGGAGGTCAATGCGAAGGACGCGACGATCACCTTCGACGACGAGGACGGGCGGGAGTGGACGGTGCCGGTCACCGGCGGCCATGTGAAGCTGCAGTGGAAGCCCGATTTCGGCGCGCGCTGGGCGGCGCTGGATGTGGACTTCGAGATGTACGGCAAGGACCATTCCACCAACACGCCGATCTATGACGGGATCTGCGAGGTTCTGGGCGGGCGGAAGCCGAACCACTTCACCTATGAGCTGTTCCTCGACGAGGCGGGGCAGAAGATTTCCAAGTCCAAGGGCAACGGCCTGACGATCGACGAATGGCTGACCTATGCGGCCACCGAGAGCCTGTCCTACTTCATGTACCAGAAGCCCAAGACGGCGAAGCGGCTGTGGTGGGACGTGATCCCGCGGGCGGTGGATGAGTATCACCAGCAGCTGAAGGCTTATCCGACGCAGGATGTGGTGGGGCAGGTGAACAATCCGGTGTGGCATATCCACGGGGGCAAGCCGCCGGAATCGAAGATGGTGGTCAGCTTCGGGATGCTTCTGAACCTCGCCTCGGTGGCGGCGGCGAAGGATGCGGCGGGGCTGTGGAAGTTCATCCGGCGTTATGCGCCCGAAGCCTCCCCGGAGACGCATCCCGATCTGGACGCGGCGGCGGGCTTCGCGGTGCGGTATTTCGCGGACAAGATCGCGCCGACGCGCCAGTTCCGGCTGCCGACGCCCAACGAGAGGGTGGCGATGGAGGATCTGGTCGCGCGGCTGAAGGCCTGGGACGGCGGGCTGGACGACGAGGCGCTGCAGTCGATGGTCTTTGCCGTCGGCAAGGCGCATGGGTTCGAACCGCTGCGCGACTGGTTCAAGGCGCTGTACGAGGTGCTGCTGGGAGCGTCCGACGGGCCGCGCTTTGGCGGCTTCATCGCGCTTTACGGTGTCGAGGAGACGCTGGCGCTGATGGAGCGGGCGCTGCGGGGCGAGCTGGTCGGCTGACGGGCGGATCCGCTCGTCACTGACTTCGTCACTCCTCGCCGGTCGCGGCCGACGAGGAGACGCAGTCGAACGGGGAAGCGTTACTGCAGGTGGGGCTGCAGGAAAGCCAGCGTCTCGGCCACCATCTGGTCCAGCGTCTCGGGGCCGGTGAAGGCGTTGAACACATGGTCCATTTCGGCGATCCAGCTGGACTCTTCGCCCTCATGCGCGGCAAGGAAGGTATCGACCGCGCTTGGCAGGACCGTGGTGTCCTGCGTGCCATGCGCCACGAACAGGGGCCCGCTGTAGGAGGCAAGCTCGGCCGGCGGGTCGAAGCTCGTCACGCCTTCGAAGAAACCGCGCTTCAGCTCGACCACCGCGCCCCAGGGCAGGGCGACCGGGATCGGCGCGTCCCCGGCGGCAAGACCGTTGGCCAGCGTCTCGGTCCCGACGATGCCGCCGAAACTTTCCTCCGGGTCGGCGACGGCTGCCCAGAGGACAAGTGCATCGGGCTTGTCCGACCGGCCGGCGACGGCGGTGGCGACAAGGCCGCCCTGGCTCCACCCCAGGACCGCGAGGCGCTGGCCGTCGATGGCGGGGTTCACCTCCAGCCATTGCAGCGCGGCAAGGCCGTCGGCGACCTGGCCTTCGAAGGTGGTGTCGGCAAAGGCACCGGGGCTTTCGCCCGAGCCGCGGAAGTCGATGCGCAGCGAGGCAATCCCCTGTTCGGCCAGAAGCCGCGCGGTGCGGGAAAAGACGCCCTCGTCGGTATTGGCGACGGGGAGTTCGTCGCGGCTGCCGGTGAAGCCGTGAAACATCAGGACGACGGGTGCGGGATCGCCCTCGGGCGTTTCCAGCGTGCCGACCACGGGGCCGAGGGGCGTGTCGATGGTCACGGTTTCCTCGGCCGCAAGGGCAGGTGTGGCGAGGAGGGCGACAAGGGCGAGGGTGGCGCGCATAGGGCAGATCCTTCCGGTTCGGATCGGGTCAGAGTGGCGCGGGTCACGGGGGTTCTGTCAAGCGCCAGTTGACTTCCGCCAGCGCGGTCTAGCTGGACCGTTGGAGGAACGTCTGACGGGAGGTCCCATGCGCCGAGGTCTTGTTGCGATGCTGTTTGCCGCCGCCCTTTCCCTGCCCGCGGGGGCGCAGGAGGGGCCGATCCGCGAGGTGATACAAAGCCAGATCGACGCCTTCCGGGCCGATGATTTCGCCCAGGCCTTCACCTTCGCCAGCCCCTCGATCAAGGGGCTGTTCGGGACGCCCGAGAATTTCGGGACCATGGTGCGGAACGGCTATCCGATGGTGCATCGCCCGGCCGAGGTGCAGATGGGCGAACTGCGCGAGGTGGCCGGGAACCTGTGGCAGCGGGTGCGGATCGTCGATCAGGCGGGCCGCGCGCATCTGCTGGATTACATGATGGTCGAGACGCCGGAGGGCTGGCAGATCAACGCAGTCCAGCTGCTGCCCGCGCCGGATGTGGGCGTCTGATCCCGTTGCGCGCCCGGCCCTTGCGGCGCGCGGCCCCCTGAGGCCGGGTTAAGCCTTCCTTGCTACCCCATTGCCCCATGGCGTCGCGGCCCGGGGCATGACCCCCGTTCCGCCTCGCCCTGGTTAGTGGCGCGAGCGAGACGAGGGAAATTTCAGATGAACAAGGCTATCACCGACGGGCTGGTCCTGATGCCGCCGCCGTTCTCGGCCGGCTTGAACCTGTGGTCGCGCGAGAACGGGACGCCCGGCTCGGCCTCGTATCAGGGTCAGCCGAACGCGGCGCTGGTGTCGAACGACCAGGATTTCGCCGGTTGCCTGGAGTTGCAGAAGACCGAGACGACGCAGCGGCTGCGCAGTTTCGCCCAGACGCCGATCCAGCCGGGGCTGTATCTGCGGGTGACGGCGCGGGTGAAGGCGGTGTCGGGGAACCTGCCCTCGGTCCGGATCGCGGCCTGGGCGGGGAATGTCTCGGGCCAGAACGTGGCGGGCCTGACCCAGGTCGGGCCGACGGTGCCGCTGCAAGGCTATGGCGAGGTGGTGACGGTGAGCGCCATCATCTCTCCGGCCGCGCGGACGGGAGTGGACATGGCCTGGACGACGCAGGTGGCCTATGCCCATGTCGGGCTGGACCTGACCGGGGCGAATGGCGGGGTGGTGCGGATCGACGATCTGGTGGTCGAGGATGTGACCGGCCTATTCATCCGCAAGCTGATGGACTGGGTCGATGTGCGTGACTATGGCGCGCTGGGCAACGGGACGACGAATGACGCGGCGGCCTTCCTGGCGGCGGATGCCGATGCTCAGGGCCGGGCGATCCTGGTGCCGTCGGGCGTGTTCCGGCTGACTTCGGATGTGACGATCAACAGCCGGATCCGGTTCGAAGGTACGGTGTCGATGCCGCTGAACCGCCGCCTGATCCTGACGCGGAATTTTGATCTGGACACCTATGGTCAGGCCTTCGGAAGCGAGATCGAGGGGTTCCGCCGGGCTCTGGCGGCGCTGTTCTACTTCACCGACCATGTCACGCTGGACCTTTCGGGCCGCCGGGTGGAGCTGACCGAGCCGATCGACGTGGCGGCGATCTCGGGGCTGACCAGCTTCAACAACCGCCGGGTGGTCCGGAACGGGCAGCTGGTGGCGGTGGCAAGCCCGGCCTGGGCGACCGAGGAGTTCACCTCGACCGCGACCTATTCGCCGGCCAGCAACCTGACCCTGACCGGCGTGGCCAATGTGGCGAATATCCCGGTCGGCGCGCTGGTAGAGGGCACCGGCGTCGGGCGCGAGGTCTATGTCCGGGCCAAGAACGTGGCGGCGGGGACGATCACGCTGAGCCAACCCCTGTGGGGCGCGACCGGGACGCGGCCCTATACCTTCCGACGATTCAAATACATGCTGGATTTCAGCGGCTTTGACCTGCTGTCGCGGTTCGAGCTGGAGGATATCGAGTTCAACTGCCTGGGCCAGTGTTCGGGCGTGATGATGGCGACCTCGGGCTCGACCAAGCGGTTCCTGTCCTGCACGTTCAACCGGCCGCTCGACCGGGGGATCACCACGCCGGGCCTGGGCTGCCAGGGCATGTTCGTGGACATGTGCCAGTTCCTGTCGAACGAAAGCGCGCTGCCGGCGCAGAACCGGACCTCGATCGCGCTGAACGTCAACGCCAATGACGTGAAGCTGCGCAACAACCGGGTGGTGCGCTTTGCCCATTTCGCCATCGTCAACGGCACCGGCCACCTGATCCACGCCAACCACTTCTTCCAGGGCGACGATCAGCCGGCGGGCATCCGGCGGGCGGGGCTGGTCTTCACGCAGACCAATGTCTCGACCGTCGTCACCGGCAATTACGTCGACAACTGCTTCATCGAATGGGGCAACGAGCATGACTCGGCGCCGGAATGGAACGGTGAGTTTTCCTTCGGCGGGCTGAACATCGTCGGCAATGTGTTCATCGCCTCGGCCACGACCTCGGCCTTCCGCTGGGTGGTGGTGAAACCCTACGGGCCGGGGCATTACCTGAACGGCTTCTCGCTGGTGTCGAACAGCTTCCGCGTGTTCAACGGCAGCATCGACCGGGTGGAGATGGTGGACACCAGCCTTGCCAGCCTGGAGATGGCGCAGGCGCGGAACGTCCGGGTGGAAGGCAACAGCTTCAACAACGTCGGGCAGGGGATCATGAACCCGCTGATCGTGACCCATACCCAGAACACGGTCGCCGATACCTGGACCGTGGGGTCGGACGGGTTCGTGCCCTTTGGCGGCCGGATCCGCATGGTGGAATCCGTGCAGCCCGAAGGGGCGATCCTGAACGGGTCGAATGTGGCGCGCTATGCCTTCCCCAATGCCACGCCGGGGGTGGGGGCCCAGGGCAACCAGGCGCAGCTGCGCTGGGGCGAGGCGGTGCGCGGCAAGGCCGTGGTGCGGATGCGCATGGACCTGCCGTCGTAACCGGGCGCCGGAATTTTCGAAAATTCCGGCACGGAGCCTTCAAAGGCTCCGATCCGATTTCTTCGAAGAAATCGGCTGCGGGCGGTCCCTCGGGGCCGCCCGCATCCGTTACAGATCCTGCGGCGACAGCTGGAAGGCCCGGGCGAAGCCGCCGTTCAAGAGCGCGGAAACCGGGGTCAGGCGGACGAAGGCAAAGTCGGGCAGGTCGATGTAGACCTGTGCCTTCGGGTTCCGCTCCAGCCAGCGGGCGCGGATCGCCGGGCGGTCGGGATCGTCTGGCGCGATGAAGGCGGCCCTTGCCCGGATCATCAGCCGGGGATGGGTCAGGGGATCGCCCTTCTCGCCGACCTCGCCCAGCATCAGCGCGCAGTCGGGCCGGTCTTGCAGGGCGCGGAAATGGGGTGCAAGGCCCGAGACCAGCGTGAGCAACCCCGCCTGCGGGTCGCGGGCAAAGGCGATGCGGCTGATCCCCGGCGTTCCGGTATCGGGGTCTGTCCAGGCCAGGGCGGCGTGACCCAGCGCCAGAAGCCCCTGCGCAAGGGTGCGGGCCTCGGCATCGGCGGGGCGGACGGGATCGGGCATGGCATTCATTCCGGTTGACATCGGGCCGGGCAGGGGAGTCTTCTGGCGACATTCATCGCGCGATGCCAGCAATTTCTGGCGCTTCCCTCTCCCGGAAGACCAAGATGTCCGACACTGCCAAGGGCCAGGGTGGCCCGTCCGAATACCTGCCGAAGCTCGTGACCGTCCTGCGCGAGGGCTATGGCCTTGCCGACCTGCGCGCCGATGCGCTGGCGGGGCTGACGGTCGCCATCGTGGCGCTGCCCCTGTCGATGGCCATCGCCATCGCCAGCGGCGTCGGGCCCGAACGGGGCCTTTTCACCGCGATCGTCGGCGGTTTCTTCGTCAGCCTTCTGGGCGGATCGCGCTATCAGATCGGCGGACCGGCGGGGGCCTTCATCGTGCTGGTCGCCGCCTGCGTCTTGTCGATCGGGGTGGAGGGGCTGATCCTTGCCACCATCCTGTCCGGCGTCGTCCTGATCGCGGCGGGGCTGCTGCGGCTGGGGACCTATATCCGCTACATTCCCTATCCGGTGACGGTGGGCTTCACCGCCGGGATCGGGGTCATCATCTTTGCCAGCCAACTGCGCGAGATGTTCGGACTTACCCTGCCGGATGCCGAGCCGGGTGAGATCATCGAGAAGGTCCGGGCCCTCTGGGACGCGCGGGACACCGTGACCTGGCCGGCTGTGGCGGTGGCGGCGCTGACGGCCGGGGTGATCCTTGGCCTGCGGCGCCTGCGTCCGCATTGGCCGGGGATGCTGATCGCGGTGGTCGTGGCCTCGGTGGTGGTGGCGGTGCTGGGACTGCCGGTGGCGACGATCGGCACCCGCTTCGGCGCGCTGCCGCAGATGCTGCCGGTCCCGGCGCTGCCTGACCTGTCGCAGTGGCAGGCTGCCTTGCCCTGGGCCTTCAGCTTTGCGCTGCTCGGGGCGATTGAATCGCTGCTGTCCGCGGTGGTTGCCGACGGGATGAGCGGCTCGCGCCACCGGTCCAACGCCGAGCTGGTGGCGCAGGGGGTGGCGAATATCGGTTCGGGCCTGTTCGGCGGGTTCTGCGTCACCGGGACCATCGCGCGGACCGCAACGAATGTGCGGGCGGGCAGCCGGGGGCCGGTCTCGGGGATGCTGCATGCGCTGTTCCTGCTGGTGTTCCTCCTGGTCGCCGCGCCGCTGGCGGCCTACATCCCTCTGGCCGCGCTGGCCGGGGTGCTGGCGCTTGTCGCATGGGGCATGGCCGAGCGGCATGAGTTCGCCTCGCTCCTCCGTTCCTCCTGGGGCGATGCGCTGGTGGTGACGACGACCTTCCTCCTCGTCGTCTTTCGCGACCTGACCGAGGGCATCGTGATCGGCTTCGCCCTTGCCGGTCTGGTGTTCATCAAGCGCATGTCCGAGACGACCGGGATGCAGGACCGCCCCGACATCCAGCGCGCCGACCGGGTGGTCCTGCACCTGCAGGGCCCGTATTTCTTTGGCGCGGCCGCACAGCTTGGTGGCGTGCTGGAGCGGATCGCCGAGACGCCGCGCGCCCTGATCCTGGACATGAGCCAGGTGCCGCTGATCGACAGTTCGGGCGCGCGGGGCGTCCTGCAACTGGCGGCGCGGGCACGGCGGCAGGGCGGGCAGCTTTACCTTGTCGGCCTAAGCCCCGCCCTGCGCCGGGCGCTGGAGGCACAGGGCGCGCGTGAGCCGGAGGTGCATTTCCTGCCCGATCTCGCGGCGGTGGATGCGCTGCTGGCCCGCGACGAATCGGCACCCGCGCGGGTTGAAGCGCCCGTCTGACCCTTTTCGCCCCGTTTCCTTCTTCCGTTCACGTCAGCGTGAGCCGCAGGCGGTTGAAATTCAACGGCTTCTCGGCCCGCTTTTCACGGATTTACCAAATTCACGCCGTTTCGGTCAATGAATTTACAGAATAACGCATGAAAATTAGGGGGTTACGCGGTCTTTAACAAAGTGGTAACTTTGCGCCGGGAGAGAGCGTTCCGCAGGCCGGGACGACAGCTTCGCGGGGCCCTTGGCCGGGTCGCCCGCGAAAAGGAGGCGAGCCATGACCGACCAATCACCCCTGAAATCCATCTATCCGGCGTCCGACGATTTCGTGGCCAAGGCCCATGTCGATGCAGCCGCCTACGAGGCGCGCTATGCCGCCTCGGTGGCGGACCCGGAAGGCTTCTGGGGACAGGAAGCGCAGCGGATCGACTGGATCAAGCCCTTCACCCGGGTCAAGAACACCTCCTTCGCGCCGGGCAACATCTCGATCAAATGGTTCGAGGACGGTCATCTGAACGTCAGCGCCAATTGCATCGACCGCCACATGCTGACCCGCGCCAACCAGACCGCAATCATCTGGGAGCCCGACGATCCGAAGGAGCCGGCGCAACACATCACCTATGCCGAGCTGCTGGAGCAGACCTGCCGCCTGGCCAATGTCCTGAAGGCGCATGGCGTGACCAAGGGCGACCGCGTCGTCCTTTACATGCCGATGATCCCCGAAGCGGCTTATGCGATGCTGGCCTGCACCCGGATCGGCGCGATCCATTCGGTCGTGTTCGGCGGCTTTTCTCCCGACGCGCTGGCCAACCGGATCAACGATTGCGAGGCCAAGGTCGTCATCACCGCCGACTGGGCCCCGCGCGGCGGCAAGAAGACGGGTCTGAAGGACAACACCGACAAGGCGATGCTGCATTGCTCGGACCGGGTGAAGGTGCTGGTCGTCAAGCGCACCGGCGACCAGATCTCCTGGGTCGAGGGCCGCGACTTCGACCTGACCGCCGAGATGGCCGAGGCAAAGCCCTACTGCCCCTATGTCGAGGTCGGCGCCGAGGACCCGATGTTCATCCTTTACACCTCGGGATCGACCGGCAAGCCGAAGGGCGTGGTCCATACCACCGGGGGCTACCTCGTCTATGCCAGCCTGACCCATCAGGTGACCTTCGACTACCATGACGGCGACATCTTCTGGTGCACGGCGGATGTGGGCTGGGTCACCGGGCACAGCTACATCGTCTATGGCCCGCTGGCGAATGGCGCGACCACCGTGATGTTCGAAGGCGTCCCGACCTATCCGGACGCCGGCCGCTTCTGGGAAGTCTGCGCCAAGCACAAGGTCAACCAGTTCTACACCGCCCCGACCGCGATCCGCAGCCTGATGGGCCTTGGCGCGGAATGGGTGGAAAAGCACGACCTGTCGTCGCTCAAGCTCCTCGGGTCGGTGGGCGAGCCGATCAACCCCGAAGCCTGGGCCTGGTACAACACCCATGTCGGCAAGGGGAAATGCCCGATCGTCGACACCTTCTGGCAGACCGAGACCGGCGGCCACATCATCACCCCGATCCCCGGCGCGATCCCGCAGAAGCCCGGCTCGGCCACCAAGCCCTTCTTCGGCGTCAAGCCCGAGGTGCTGGATGCCGCCACCGGCAAGGCGCTGAAGGAGACGGCGACCGAAGGCGTCCTGTGCATCACCGACAGCTGGCCGGGCCAGATGCGCACGCTCTGGGGCGACCACGCCCGCTTTGAAGAGGCCTATTTCAGCCAGTACAAGGGCTATTACTTCACCGGCGACGGCTGCCGCCGCGACGAGGACGGCTATTACTGGATCACCGGCCGGGTCGATGACGTGATCAACGTCTCTGGCCACCGGATGGGCACGGCCGAGGTGGAATCGGCGCTGGTTGCGCATGAGGCCGTGGCCGAGGCGGCGGTCGTGGGCTACCCGCACGACATCAAGGGGCAGGGCATCTATGCCTATGTCACGCTGATGAAGGGGATCGAACCCACCGACGCGCTGCGCAAGCAGCTGGAAGCTTGGGTCCGCCAGGAGATCGGTCCCATCGCCAAGCCCGACCTGATCCAGTGGGCACCGGGCCTGCCCAAGACCCGCTCGGGCAAGATCATGCGCCGCATCCTGCGCAAGATCGCCGAGAACGACTTTGGCAGCCTGGGCGACACCTCGACCCTGGCCGATCCGGCGGTGGTCGACGACCTGATCGCCAACCGCATGAACAAGGGCTGATCCGGTGGCACCAGTTGTGATCCTTCTCGGGCCGCCGGGGGCCGGCAAAGGCACCCAGGCCCGGATGCTGGAAGAGGACTTCGGTCTGGTCCAGCTTTCGACCGGCGACCTCCTGCGCGCCGCCGTCGCGGCGGGCACGGAAGCGGGCAGGAAGGCCAAGGCGGTGATGGAGGCCGGGCAGCTGGTGTCCGACGACATCGTGCTGGCGATCCTCAAGGATCGGATGGCCGCGCCCGATGTGGCCAAGGGCATCATCCTGGACGGCTTTCCCCGCACCGCGGGTCAGGCCGCCGCGCTGGACGGGCTTCTGGCCGAGGCGGGCCAGAAGGTCACCGCGGCTGTCAGCCTCGAGGTCGATGACGAGGCCATGGTCGCCCGCGTCTCGGGCCGCTACACCTGCGCCGGTTGCGGCGAGGGCTACCATGACGAGTTCAAGCAGCCCGCCCGCGCGGGGATCTGCGACAAATGCGGCGGCACGGAGTTCAAGCGCCGGGCCGACGACAACGCCGAGACGGTGCGTGAAAGGCTTTCGGCCTATCACGCCCAGACGGCACCGCTGATCGCGTATTACGACGCAAGGTCGGTTCTGGAACGCGTGCCGGCGATGGGCTCCATCTCCGGCATCCGTGCCACGCTGGCCGACATCGTGGGACGCGTCTCAGCCTGACGGGAGGGGCCGTTCCCCTGGAACACCAGGGGTGCGGGAAAACAAAACAAGGGAGTAGCACTCATGGCAGACAAATCCTCTGCCAATGCCTATTGGGCAGCGAACATCAAGGTGATCGTCATTTCCCTGATCATCTGGTTCGCCTGCTCTTTCGGGCTTGGCATCCTGCTGCGTCCGGCTTTGTCCGGGATCCACATCGGTGGGGCAGACATCGGGTTCTGGTTCGCCCAGAACGGTTCGATCTACGTCTTCCTGATCCTCATCTTCGTCTACGCGAAGGTGATGAACGGGATCGACCGCGCCCATGGCGTGGAAGAGTAAGGGGGGCTGACACAGATGGATCAGTTTACCCTTAACCTCATCGTCGTGGGTCTTTCCTTCGCGCTCTACTTCGGGATCGCGTTCTGGGCCCGCGCGGGATCGACCGCGGAATTCTATGCGGCAAGCCAGGGCGTTCCCCCGGTGATGAACGGCATGGCGACCGCGGCGGACTGGATGTCTGCGGCATCCTTCATCTCGATGGCGGGTCTCATCGCCTTCGGGGGCTACAACAACTCGGTCTTCCTGATGGGCTGGACCGGCGGCTACGTGCTGCTGGCGCTTCTCCTTGCCCCCTACCTGCGCAAGTTCGGCAAGTTCACCGTGCCGGAATTCGTCGGGGACCGCTTCTACTCGACCACCGCGCGTCTGGTGGCCGTGGTCTGCCTTCTCGTCATCTCGATCACCTACGTCATCGGGCAGATGGTGGGCGTCGGCGTGACCTTCGCGCGCTTCCTGGAAGTGTCGACCACGGCGGGCCTTCTGATCGGCTCGGCGGTGGTGTTCGCCTATGCGGTGTTCGGCGGCATGAAGGGCATCACCTATACCCAGGTGGCGCAGTATGTCGTTCTGATCACCGCCTACACGATCCCGGCGATCTTCATCTCGCTAAACCTGACCGGCAACTTCCTGCCGCAACTCGGGTTCATCGGGGGCTATGCGCCGACCGGCGGGGACGTGACCTTCCTGGCCAAGCTGGACCAGGTCGTGACCGACCTCGGCTTCGGAGCCTATACCGCCGACACGCCGAACATGCTGAACATGTTCCTCGTCACGATGTCGCTGATGATCGGTACTGCCGGTCTGCCGCACGTAATCATCCGCTTCTTCACCGTGCCGAAAGTGTCGGATGCCCGCATCTCGGCCGGCTGGGCCCTGGTGTTCATCGCGCTGCTCTACACCGTGGCTCCGGCCGTCGGCTCGATGGCGCGTCTGAACATCACCGCCACCTTCTGGCCCGGTGCCGTGGATGGCGACACCTTCTCGAAGCCCGCGCTTTCGATCTCCGAGATCGACAGCAACCCGGATCTCGTCTGGATCCGCAACTGGGAAAAGACCGGCCTTCTGGCGTTCACTGACAAGAACGGCGATGGCATGATCCAGTACATCAACGAGCCCGCTGCCGTGACCGCCGCCAACAAGGCGCTGGCCGATGCGCAGAAGGCTCTGACCGAGGCCGCCGCCGATGCCGACCGCGCACCGCTGGAAGCCGCGGTTGCCGAGGCCCAGGCCGCCCGGGACGCCGTGCTGGAAACGACGCCGATCAACAAGAAGGACGGGGCTCCGACCCTTGCCTCGCTGGGGATCGTCGGTAACGAACTGACCACCGTCAACAACGACATCATGGTTCTTGCGAACCCCGAGATCGCTGCTCTGCCGGGCTGGGTCATCGCCCTTGTCGCCGCCGGTGGCCTTGCCGCCGCGCTGTCGACCGCTGCGGGCCTTCTGCTGGCCATCTCCTCGGCCATCAGCCACGACCTGATCAAGGGCGCGATCAAGCCCGACATCAGCGAAAAGGGCGAGCTTCTGGCCGCGCGGATCTCGATGGCCTTCGCCATCGTGCTGGCGACCTGGCTTGGCTATGACCCGCCCGGCTTTGCCGCGCAGGTGGTGGCGCTGGCCTTCGGTCTGGCGGCTGCGACGATCTTCCCGGTGCTGATGATGGGGATCTTCTCGACCCGCGTCGGCAAGGAAGGCGCGATCGCCGGCATGATCGTCGGTCTGATCACGACGGCCGTGTACATCTTCCTCTACCTGGGCTGGTTCTTCATCCCCGGCACGAACGTGTACCCGAACACGCCGGACGCCCACTGGTTCGGCATCTCGCCGGCCGCCTTTGGCCCGATCGGTGCGATCCTGAACTTCGCCACGGCGTATCTCGTCTCGGCGATGACCAAGGCTCCGCCGCAAGAAGTCCAGGACCTGATCCAGTCGATCCGCGTGCCGAGAGGCGCCGGCAAGGCCCAGGCCCACTAAAGCCCTTCGCGCCTCCGGGGATGTCCCCGGGGGCGCACCCTCAGCACCGGAAACAGGATCATGGATCAGGACCGCACATCGCTTCTGGCCTTCCTGGAGACGGTCCACCCCTATGACAGCCTGCCGCGGGACGAGATGGCGCGGGTCGCCGCCTCCTTCAGCCGCAGACATTTCGACGACGGCGCCGTGATCTATGCCGCGGGCGAGCCGATGACCGGGATCTTCCTGATCCTCGAAGGCTCGGTCGAGGTGCTGGAGCCGTCAGGCGGCCTTGTCTCGCTGCTTGGCCCGCGCAACAGCTTTGGCGAACGCGGGCTGATGCGCGACGGGATCGCCGTCACGACCGCCCGCGCCACCGGCGGGGCCGAGATCCTGACCCTGCCGCAGGAGGAGTTCCGTCGCCTCATCGCCTCCTATCCGGCCTTCGAACGCTTCTTCCACCGCGGACGCGCGCAGGAAAGCCGCGAGGCCGACATCTCGACCCGCAAGGTCGGCGACCTGATCGCCCGCGCTCCCATCGCCGTGCCGCCCGAGACCCCGATCCGCGCCGCGGCCGAGAAGATGCGCGATGCCCATATCTCCTGCCTCGCCGTGACCGAGGGCGAGCGCCTGATCGGCATCGTCACCGCGCGGGACTTCGTGAACAAGGTCCTCGCGCAGGGGCTGGACCCCGCGACGCCGGTGTCTCAGGTGATGGCGGCCGACCCGATGGCCCTGACGCCGGACAGCCTTGGCTCGGATGTGCTGAACCGGATGCTGGAACACCGGATCGGCCATCTGCCGGTGGTAGAGGACGGGCGGCTGGTGGGGATGATCACCCAGACCGACCTCGTGCGCTTTCAGGCGGTGTCGTCGGCCCTGCTGGTCCGTGACGCGGCGACGGCGCAGACGGTGGCCGAACTGGCCGAGAACACCGCCCGCATCCCGCGACTTCTGGTGCAGCTTGTCGGAGGCGGCTCGGCGCATGAGGTGGTGACGCGGCTGATCACCGACATCGCCGACACCGTGACGCGCCGCCTTCTGGCGCTGGCCGAGGCCGAGCTTGGCCCGGCCCCCGTGCCCTATCTCTGGCTGGCCTGCGGATCGCAGGGGCGGCAGGAACAGACCGGCGTCTCGGATCAGGACAACTGCCTGATGATCGACGATGCCGCGACCGAGGCCGACATGGACTATTTCGCCCGGCTGGCGAAGATCGTCTCGGACGGGCTCAATGCCTGCGGCTATGTCTATTGCCCCGGCGACATGATGGCGACGAACCCGCAATGGCGGCAGCGCACCTCGGTCTGGCGCGGCTATTTCCGCAGATGGGTGCAGTCCCCCGATCCGATGGCGCAGATGTTGTCCAGCGTCATGTTCGACCTGCGCCCGATCGGCGGCACGGCCAGCCTTTACACCGAGTTGCAGGCCGAGGTGCTGGAAATGGCCGCGAAGAACTCGATCTTCGTGGCGCATATGATCTCGAACAGCCTGAAGCACACCCCTCCCCTCGGCCTTCTGCGCGGCTTCGCGACGATCCGGTCGGGCGAATACAAGAACCACATCGATCTCAAGCACAACGGCGTCGTGCCGGTGGTGGATCTGGGCCGTATCTATGCCCTGATCGGCCAGCTGCCCGCGGTGAACACCCGCGCCCGGCTGGAAGCGGCCGCCGAGGCCGGAGTCATCAGCGCCAGCGGCGCGCGCGACCTGATCGAGGCCTATGACCTGATCGCCCAGACCCGGCTGGAACATCAGGCCCGCCGCGTGAAGGGCGGCGAGAAGCCCGACAATTTCATCGCACCTTCGGAACTATCGGATTTCGAACGCAGCCATCTGCGCGACGCCTTCGTTGTCGTCCGCACCATGCAATCCGCCGTGGGACAGGCCCGCGGCGCAAGAAGTTGAGACCCCAGAATGGCCCTTGAACTGCTCGGCTCCTTTTTCGTCGCCCTGACGCTCGGCCTGGTGGTCTGGGCGCTGCGCAAGCGCTTTGCCGCGATCCCCGGCTGGCTGATGCCCGCCTCGGCTGGCCTGGGCCTGATCGTGACCGCGATCTGGATGGAATACACCTGGTTCGATCGCGTCTCGGGCGCGCTGCCGCCCGAATTCGTCGTGACCAATGCCGAGACCAGCGCCTCGCCGCTGCGGCCCTGGACCTATGTCGTGCCGCTGGTCAACCGGTTCGTCGCGCTCGACGGCTCGAAACTCGCCCGCCACCCCGAGCGCGACGAACTGGTCGTCGCCCCGGTCTTCGGCTTCTCGCGCTGGCAGAACCCGCAAAGCGCGCTGATGATCTTCGACTGCGCCGGCAAGCGCCGCGTCCCGCTGGCCGAGGGCATGGCCATCGACGCGGACGGCACGCTCACCGGGGCCGACTGGCTGGTGCTTGCGGCCCCGGATGGCCTGCAAGCGGCAGCCTGCAAGGAGGGATGAGCCATGGACCGAAAGCCGCGCATCCTTGTCGTCGAGGATGAAGACAACATCGCCGTCGCGCTGGACTATCTGATGACGCGCGAAGGCTATGACCACGACCGCGTCTCCAGCGGGGCCGATGCACTGCCCCGCATCCGCGACACCCACCCCGACCTCGTGCTTCTTGACGTCATGCTGCCCGATGTCTCGGGCTATGAAATCTGCGACGGCATCCGCACCGACCCCACGCTTGCGGATGTGAAAGTCCTGATGATGACCGCCCGTGGCTCGGCCATCGAGCGGCGCAAGGGACTTGCTCTCGGGGCCGACGGCTTCATCTCCAAACCCTTCGAACTCAAGGACCTGCGCGACGAGGTCCGCCGCCTTCTGGGAAACTAGGCCCATGCTGACCCGCCTCTCCCTCCGCTTGCGGGTCTTCCTGATCTTCGCCGGCCTCGCCGCTGCAATCATCGCCGCCACCGCCCTTGGCCTCTGGCTCGGCTACACCCGCCTCGGCCAGCCCACCGCGCTGCAGGGCTTCACCCAGGCGGGCGTGCTGGCCGGGTTCGCCGCGCTCTTCCTTGTCGCCTCGGTGTGGTATCTCTTCGACCTGAACGTCGCCAAGCCGATCGAGACCCTCTCCGGCGCCCTGCGCGCCCGCGCCCACTCCGATGTCACCGCCGAGATGGACGCCGCCATCGCCCGCTACCTCGGCGACCTCGCCCCCGCCGCCCAGGCCGCCGCGCAAAGCCTGGCCGAGACCCGCTCTGCCCTGGCCGAGGCCGTCGCGCGCGAAACCCTGCGCCTCGGGACCGAGAAGGCCCGGCTCGAAGCCCTCCTCTCCGACGTGCCCGTCGGCGTGATCCTCTGTTCCGCCGACCATGCGCTTGTCTTCTACAACGGTCCCGCCGCCGACATAATCGGCACCGGCCGCGCCGGGGGGCTGGAGGCCGGGCTCGACCGCAAGCTCTTCGACTACCTCCACGCCGCCCCGCTGCGGCTGGCCCATGAACGCCTGATCGCCACCGGAGACCCCGACGCGGTCTCGGACCTCCTCTGCACGACGACGACCGGGGCCTATGTCCTTGCTGCGAGGATGCGTCTTCTTGGCGACGGCGGCAGCCATGGCTATGTCCTCACCCTGCGCGACATCACCGGCGACATGGCGGCCGAGGCCCGGCGCGAGGCGATGCTCGAAGGCGCGCTCGACAGCCTCCGCCGCCCGGCCGCGGCCCTTGCCACCCTCGTCGAGGTCATGCCCGAAGCCGCGCTTCCGGCCCCGATGCAGGGCGCGCTCAAGGACGAGGTCGCGCGCCTCTCGCAGGCCGTCACCCGCTTCGGCGCCGCCCGGGACGAGGCGCTTGCCGAGGCAGGCGCGCTCCCCCAGACCCGCGCCTTCGACCTGGCCCAGGGCCTCATCGCGCGACTCGGGGCTGAGGGGCAGGTCCTGACGGCCGAGACCGCCGACCTGATCCTGCGCTGCAATGGCTATGAACTCCTGACGCTCCTCGAACATCTCGCCCGCCACCTGACCGACCGGGGCCCCCTCCACCTGACCATCGAGGAAGAGGATACCGGGGCCGCGATCCGGCTGTCCTGGACCGGCGAGCGCGTCGGCGTGGGCGAGCTTGACCGCTGGCTCTCCGTCCCGCTGGTGCCCGAGGCCCCCGACCGCCCCGCCCGCGCCGTCCTTGTCACCCATGCGACCGAGCTTTGGCCCGAGACGCTGGCCGACGGTCGCCCCGCGCTCTGCCTGCCGATCCGCCAGGCCCGACGCGCCGTGGTCCGGCCAAAGCCGGTGGTGCGCAAGGTGGTCTATGATTTCGACCTCCTCTCCCCCGCCCGCACTGACCGGCTGGCCGAGACCCGGCTCGACCGGCTGACCTATGTCGTCTTCGACACCGAAACCACCGGCCTCAACCCCCGCCAGGGCGACGAGATCGTCCAGCTCGCCGCCGTCCGCATCGTCAACGGCCGCCGGGTGGAAGGCGAGGTCTTCGACACGCTGGTCAACCCCGGCCGCCCGATCCCCGCCGTCTCGACCGAGGTGCACGGCATCACCGACGCGATGGTCGCCGATGCGCCAGGAGTGGAAGAGGTGGTCCGCCGCTTCCACAAATTCGCCGAGGGCGCGGTGCTGATTGCCCACAACGCGCCCTTCGACATGGAATTTCTGCGCCGGGTAGAGGGGACGCTGGGCCTCAGCTTCGACATGCCGGTGCTGGACACGGTGCTCCTCTCGGCCGTGGTCTATGGCCAGCACGAAACCCACAGCCTCGACGCCCTGTCGCATCGCCTCGGGATCACCATCCCGGAAGAGGCGCGCCATACCGCGATCGGCGACACGCTGGCCACGGCCGATGCCTTCCTGAAGCTGGTGCCGATGCTGGCGGGACGCGGCCTTGACACGTTCGGGGCGGTGCTGACCGAGGTCAGGAAGCATGGGCGGCTGCTGAAGGACCTCAATTGACCCCTCCTCGTTCGAGGTCGGAGGGGACCCCGCGCGGACGGGCGGTATCCTCGACATCTTCGGCGCGGTGCGGGCCGGGGGACAGGAACCACGGTCGGCAGCGACCTGAAGCAACCCGCCGTTCAGGCGGGTGAAACTGGCCCGCGCAGGACGGGGATCTGGACCCCCCGAGGCCGATTACGCCGCGAAAGGGTCCACTGGATAGCTCACTCCCACCAGATACAGCCCCTGTGGCGGGCAGACCGGCCCGCAGGCTGCCCGGTCCCGCGCCTCAAGCGCCGCGCGCACGTCCTGGGGTGCCCAGGCCCCCGCGCCGACCCGCTCCAGCGTGCCGACGATCGACCGCACCTGGTTGTGCAGGAAGGACCGCGCGGCAAGGTCGAAACGGTATTCGACGCCGCCGGGATAGGCATGTTCGCTGATCTCGATCCGGTCCAGCGTCTTCACCGGGCTTTTCGCCTGGCAGAGGGTGGAGCGGAAGGTGGTGAAGTCATGGCTGCCGATCAGCTCTGCCGCCCCGGCCCGCATCGCCTCAAGGTCAAGCGGGTTCAGCACCTGCCAGACAAGGCCCCTGTCATGGGTCACCGGCGCGCGGCGGGCGACCAGACGGAAGGTGTAGCGCCGCCCGGTGGCCGAAAAGCGGGCGTGGAAATCCTCCGCCACCCGCGCGCAGGCCAGGACCGACACCGGGTCCGGCCGCAGGTGGGCGTTCAGCGCCGAGGCAAGCCGGAACGGGTCCCAGTCCTTGGTCAGGTCGGCATGGGCCACCTGCGCCGTGGCATGGACACCCGCATCGGTGCGCCCCGCTGCTGCTATGGTATGGGGGCCGGGTTCAAGCTTGCCCAGCGCGTGCTCCACCGCCGCCTGCACCGAAGGCAGGCCCTGCGCCTGCCGCTGCCAGCCCGCGAAGGGGCCGCCGTCATATTCGATCTGAAGGGCATAGCGGGGCATGGGCATTTCCCTACCCCGGAAGCGGTGCGGGACGCAATCCTTGCCAATTCCCTAACGCCCACAGGTAACACCTTGATTCCAATGAAAAGACCCGATGTGTCCACCGTGGACACCTGCCCCGTAGGGTGGGCAATTACTGCCCACCCTACGCCCCGCCTTCCATTCCCGCCCGGCCCATCCTATCTTCACCCTACGAAGGAAAGGGACGCGACCGTGGCATTCTCCGGGTTGACGGACGGGATCACCCGCGGGATCGAAAGCGCGGGGGCCAGCCTCTCCGAGACCCTCTTCGACACCACCCTGCGCCTCGGCGTGACCGGCCTCTCCCGCGCCGGCAAGACCGTCTTCATCACCGCCCTCGTCGCGAACCTGCTGAACCGGGGCCGGATGCCGCAGCTGAAGGCCCAGGCCCAAGGCCGCATCCAGGCCGTCTACCTGCAACCCCAGCCCGACCTCACGCTGCCCCGCTTCGACTATGAAGCCCATCTCGCCGCGATTACCGGCGACCAGCCCCGCTGGCCCGCCTCCACCCGCGCGATCTCCGAGCTTCGGCTGTCCTTCCGCGTCCAGCCCGCCGGCGTCCTCGCCGGCTGGCGCGGTCCCCGGACGCTGCACCTCGATATCGTCGACTACCCCGGCGAGTGGCTGCTTGACCTCTCCCTCCTCGACCAAAGCTACGAGGCCTGGTCCGAAGCGACGCTCACCCGGCTGGAACGGCGCCCCGAGGCCGCCCCCTATCTTGCCCTTGCCCGCGCCGAGGATGGCGCCCTGACGCTGGACGAAGCCAAGGCCTTCGCGCTGGCCGAGACCTTCACCGCCTATCTAACCGCCGCGCGTGACAAGGGCCGGGTCGACGTCACCCCCGGCCGGTTCCTCCTGCCGGGAGACCTCGCCGGCTCCCCGGTCCTGACCTTCGCGCCGCTGCCGAAACCCGCCACCACCGGCCGCACCAGCCTCTGGCGCGAGATGGAGCGGCGCTACGAAGCCTATAAGGCGAAGGTCGTCCGCCCCTTCTTCCGCGACCATTTCGCCCGGATCGACCGGCAGGTCGTGCTGGCCGACGTCCTTGGCGCGATCCACCAGGGGCCCCGCGCGGTGGAGGATCTGCGGCGGGTGATGGCCGAGGTCCTCTCGACCTTCCGGCCGGGGCGGAACTCCTGGCTGACCGGCCTGTTCGGCGGGCGGCGGGTGGAACGCATCCTTTTCGCCGCGACCAAGGCCGACCACCTGCACCACGAGCAGCACCCGGCCTTGACCGGGATCACGGCCAGCCTGCTGGCCGAGGCGAAGAGCCGGGCCGACTTTTCCGGCGCGCGGACCGAGGCGATGTCGCTGGCCTCGCTGCGCGCCACGGTGGAGGAGGTGGTCACCCGCGACGGGCATGAGGTTCCGGCGGTGCGCGGCATCCTGCAATCCACCGGCAAGCCCGCGCTGATGTATCCCGGCGCGCTGCCGTCGGACCCGTCGCGCCTGCTGTCCCCCGCGCGCGAGGCGGCGGAGGCCTGGCTTGATGCCGACTATCACCTGATGACCTTCGCCCCGGCCCGGCTGACCCTGAAGCCCGGTGAAGGCCCGCCGCATATCCGGCTGGACCGGGCCGTGGAGTTCCTGATCGGAGACCAGCTGTGAGCCGCCTGCCGAAGCCCTTCCTGGAAGAGATGGAGGAGGCGGTCGACCCCTCGCTCGCGCCACCGGTGCCGGACGCGCTGCCCGACGGGCAGGCCATGCAGGCCGTGGCGGCGCTGAGCCAGAGGCGCGGGTCGCCCCTGACGAGGTTTGCCGTCTGGGCCTTCGGGGCGCTGTTCGGCTTTGCCCTGTCCGTCGCGGCCTATGACTTTGTCGTCGGCCTTCTGGCGCGGAACGTGGTGCTGGGCTGGGCGGCCTTCGTGCTGGTGGTGCTGGCCGTGGTGGCCGGTCTGGTGCTGGCCTTGCGCGAATGGGCGTCCTTCCTGCGGCTGAAGCGCCTGGACGGGCTGCGGGAGCGGGCGGTCGAGGCGCGGGCGGCGGCGGACCTCAAGGCGGCGCGCCGGGTGGTCGCGGGTCTTGGCGGCCTTTACGGTGGACGGGCGGATACCGCCTGGGGGCGGGCACGGCTGGCCGAACGCGAGGGCGAGGTGATGGATGCCGACGCCCTGCTGGCGCTGGCCGAGCGGGAGCTGCTGGCACCGCTGGATGCCGAGGCGCGGCTGGTGATCGAGGGCGCGGCGCGGCAGGTGGCGACGGTGACGGCGCTGGTGCCGCTTGCGCTGGCCGATGTGGCGACGGCGGCGGTGGCGAACCTGCGGATGATCCGGCGGATCGCCGAGATCTATGGCGGGCGGTCGGGGAGCTTTGGCAGCCTGAAGCTCTTGCGCCGCGTGTTCGGCTCGCTGGTCGCCGCAGGGGCCTTGGCACTGACCGATGACATGATCGGCTCGGTCGCCGGGGGCGGGGTGCTGTCCAAGCTCTCGCGCCGGTTCGGCGAGGGGGTGGTCAACGGCGCGCTGACCGCGCGGGTCGGGGTGGCCGCAATGGAACTGTGCCGCCCAATGCCCTTCGTCGCGCTGGAGCGTCCGGCAGTATCCTCGCTGGTCTCGCGCGCCCTGGCGGGGCTGGTGCCGCGCGGGTAGGGGCGACTGCCGAAAGGAGCGCTGGCGCGCAAGGCTTTCCTCTCGCCTTATGCGCGCCAGGGGCGCGCAACGGCTCTGCGCTGGGGGCGCTTCGCCCCCCAGACCCCCCGAGGATATTTGCCGAAGAGAAAGCCTGGGTTGGGGGGCCTGCCAGTCGATCCAGCGGCCGTGGAAATCCGCGCCGCCGAGGGGGAAGGTCTCGCCACCGGGCCAGAGGGTCAGGGTGAGTGCAGCGCCGCGGTATTGGCCGTCTGCCTCCATCGAAGGGCGGGCGACGGGCACGCGGCGGCCGGCGGCGTCCATCGCGGCCAGGGCGCGCGATTGTGTAGTCGTCGGCGTCGGCGCGGTCGACCTAGGGGCGCAGGCGCGCCGCAAGGTCAAGCGCGGTGCGGGTGCGGTGCAGGCGGTCGTGCTGGTCGGGCCAGACATAGGCGAGAAGGCGCAGGCGGTCGGTCTCTGGATCCAGCGGGTTCAGGTCCACCCCGCGGCGTTCGAGGATCCTGGGGCGGGCATTGGGCGGAAGGCGGCCCGTCCAGTCCGGGGCGAGAGTGAGGACAGGGTCGGGGGGGCCGAATGTCCGGCCCTCCACCGCCAAGGCGTAGTGGTCCCAGAGGAGGTTCAGCCCGGCGCTGGCGCCGAGTTCGCTGAGGATCAGCGGCAGGCCGAAGCGCGCGGTACCCATTGGGCGGTGGCGATGAAGGGGCGGAGCGGCGGACCTCGTTGGTCTGGGGCGGCGAGGTCAGCCAGTCCAGAAGGAAGGCCGGATGTCGGCGGATGGCGGCAAGCGCGACCGGCGTCGGGTCGGCGTCGGAAGCATGGGCGGCGACAAGGGCAGGGTCCTGGTCGGTGAGGACAGGGGCGGAAAGGCCGCCGGCCAGGCGGAGGGGCAGGAATCGGCCTTGGACGAGGGATCGCCCGGCCAGGACAGGATGCGGTCGGACACCGGGTCGCCAGGTTCCAAGCGGGCCGCGAGGCCGGTCATCAGGCGCCGCATCTAGGGCGAGCCGAGGGCAGCGCAAGCGGCGGTCTGATCTCGGAACGCCGGCCGGACCGGGCTTACCGGAACTTGTCCAGAAGCCTTTGCATCGGACTGCGGCTGTCCTCCGGCAGCTGGGGCGCGGGCGGCGGGGCCTCGGGCTTTTCCTTCGTCGTGGAGGACCGGGGCGGGGCGGTGCGCAAGCTGACCGCGTTCATGAATTTCTGCCCGTCGCCTGCCGCCAGCGCCTCGGCCCCGTCGGAGATGCCGCGCAGGAGCTCCTCCAGCCAGTCGTGGTCGGCCTTGGCGAAGTCGTGGAGGACGTAAGACGCAACGGCGTCCTTGTGGCCCGGGTGGCCGATGCCAAGCCGGACGCGGGCGTAATCGTCGCCGAGGTGGCTGTGGATCGAGCGCAGGCCGTTGTGGCCCGCATGGCCGCCGCCCTGTTTCAGGCGCAGCTTGCCGGGGGCGAGGTCAAGTTCGTCATGGAAGACGGTCAGGTCGGCCAGCGGCAGTTTCCAGAAGGCCACGGCGGCCTGCACCGATTGGCCAGAGAGGTTCATGAAGGTCTCGGGCTTCAGGAGCGCGACCTTTTCAGTCCCGAGACGGCCTTCGGCGACCAGCCCCTGAAACGCCTTGCGCCAGGGTGAGAAACCGTGGTCGGCGGCGATGCGGTCCAGCGCCATGAAGCCGATGTTGTGCCGGTTACCGGCATATTTCGCCCCCGGATTGCCGAGGCCCACGAAGAGTTTCACTGGTTTGCCTCCGGTTGCCCTGGGCCGAGGGTATAGAGAATTGACCGGGCAGGCTCAACCGCCGGGCGGAGCGGCTCCTTCTGCGGCTTCGCCGTCCCGTCGCGGGATCGCGCGGGGTGTGCGGGACCAGCATCGACGAGCCGGCCCCGACATGCAAACGGGGGGCCCGAAGGCCCCCCGCCGGATCGGTCAGCGCCTTGGCTCAGGCCTCGGCTGCTTCGGCGTTCTCTTCCGACACCAGGCCCGACGGAGCCGCGATGTTGGCGATCACGAAGTTCCGCGCGATCGTGGGCTTCGCGCCTTCCGGCAGGACCACGTCGTCGATGTGGATGACGTCGCCGATCTTCTTCCCGGTCAGGTCGACCGTGATGTGATCGGGGATGTCGCCTGCGGTGACTTCCAGTTCCACTTCGGGGCGGACCACGGTCAGCGTGCCGCCGCGCTTCAGGCCCGGCGAGGCTTCGTGGTTCACGAATTCCACGTGGATGAACAGCTCGATCCGGCTATCATCGTGAATGCGCATGAAGTCGACATGCGTCGGCAGGTCCTTGACCACGTCACGCTGGACGCCGCGGCAGACGACATGAACGTCGGGCTGGCCTTCGACTTTCATGTTGAACAGCGTCTGCAGGAACCGGCCCTGCCGCAGCTTGGTCAGAAGGTAGTTGTATTTCACCTTGATCGGCGTGGGTTCTGCCCCGTCGCCGTAGATGATGCCAGGTACGTAGCCCTCGCGGCGGGCTTGACGGGCGGCCCCCTTGCCTGTCCCCGTCCGTACCTCGGCGGTCAGATCGATGATCTCGCGTGCCATAGGTCTCTCCATATGTAAGTCCGCCGTCCTCCAAGGGTGCACGGCGCGACCGGGGGCCTATAGCGGGGAATCGGCGGGAAGGAAAGCGCGAAGTGCCCGCGGCCTCTTCGGTGTCGCTTTCGGGGGCGTGGCTGGTCGCGGGCGGGGTGGAAGCCGGGCCGCGGGCGGGTTACGTCACACCTTCGTTCAGGAGCGCGGAATGTCCCCCCTTGCCACCCTTGCCTATTCGCGCCCCGCGCTGGCGGCCTTCGGGGCGATGGGTCTGCTGTGGGGGACCTTCGCGGCGGCGCTGCCGGACCTGAAGGCGATGCTCGGCGTGGATGAGGCCGAGCTGGGGCTTCTCTTGTTCTTCACGCCGCTGGCCGCGATCACGGCGATGCTGCTGGCCCCGGCCTTCGGAGCGGCGATGGGGCGGGTGGCGCTGCCTCTGGCCACGGCGCTGATGGCGCTGGGGTTCATCCTGCCGGGTCAGGTCTGGGCGGTCTGGATGTTCCCGCTTGCCATGGCCTGCGCAGGTGCGGGGACGGGATTGACCGATGTCCTGATGAACGCCCGCGTCTCGGCGATGGAGAACGCGCGGCGGCTGCATCTGATGAACCTTGCCCATGCCGTCTATTCCTTCGGCTATGCCGGGGGCGCGATCCTGACCGGAGCGATGCGCGGCGCGGGCTGGGGGCCGGGCTGGGTGATGGGGGTGATGGGCCTTCTGGGCCTCGTTTGCGCGGCCCTGACGCTGGAGCGGGACGGGCGGATCGACGGCCTGCGCAAGCCGAAGGACGGCACGGCCCTGCCCTTGGGCCTGATCCCGGTGATCGGCGGCGGGATCGTCCTCATCGCCTTCATGACCGAGAACGCGGCTGAGAACTGGTCGGCCCTGCATATCGAGAAGACCCTGGGCGGCAGCCCCGAGGAAGGCGCGCTTGGCCCCGCGATGCTGGCCCTGACCATGGGCTTTGCGCGGCTGGGCGGGCAATGGCTGGCGGGCAGGGTGAACCCCTATACCCTGCTGCGGATCGGCGCTGTGGTGGCGGCGATCGGCGCGGGCATCGCGTCGCAGGCGGGCAGCCCGCTTGGGGCCTATGCCGGCTTCTTCGTCATGGGGATCGGCGCCTCGGTCCTGGCGCCCACGGCCTTTTCGCTGGTGGGCCAGCTGAGCCATCCCGAGGTCCGCGCCCGTGCCATCGCACGGGCCACGCTGCTGGGCTATTTCGGATACTTCTTCGGCCCGCCGCTTCTGGGCCTGATTGCCGGGACCTTCGGGCTGCGGGCGGCCTTCCTCTGGGCCGCCTTCATGGTGGGCGCGGTGTTCTTGCTGGTCCCGCTGCTGGCGCGTCAGCGGACCTGAATCTCCAGGAAGCGCGGGCCGTCATGGGGCGTGGCCAGCATCTCGGCCAGCTCCGCGGGGTCGGGCGGCACCGCGGCAAAGAGCATGTCGCAGGCCATCGCGAAATGCTGCATGTCCAGGGGCGAGGGGTCGCAGCCGATGATCTCGGGCACCTTGTACTGGCGCATCGTGTCGGCGATCTCGCGGAAGCCGGCGTTGTTCCAGACGATGTAGGTGATCGGCAGCTTCTCATCGACGGCGGTCCGCAACTCGCCGGGGCTGAACTGAAGCCCGCCATCCCCGATCAGGCAGACGACCGGGGTGCCGGGGGCCGCCAGCGCCGCGCCGACCGCCGCGCCGGGGCCGAAGCCAAGCGCGCCATAGCCGGTCGCCGCGTTGAACCAGCCGCCGGGGCGGTCGTGGTCATAATACAGGTTCGCGGCATAGACCGGCTGCGTGCTGTCGCCGACGATGGTCGCCCCCGGCATCGCCGCGCGGATCGCCTCGACCATTTCAAGCTGCATGGGCAGCTGGTCGCCCAGCGTCGCCAGCTCGGCCCGCGCGGCGTCCCGCGTTGTGGCGGCCCGGCGCGCGCCATCGCGGTTGGCGGGCAGGATCATCCCCAGAAGCGCCGCCATCATCGGCCCGGCGTCGGCCTTGATCGGCATCTTTGCCGGGTGGCGGCCCAGCTGGTCGGCGCAGATGTCGATGCGGATCATCCCCGACAGGTCCGGCACGCCGCCCTTGGCATAGACGTCGTAATCCGTCGGGCCGATCTCGGTCCCCACGGCCAGCACCTGGTCGGCCTCGGCAATCAGCTTGCGGACCGAATTCAGGCTGGGTGAGGCAGGCACGCAAAGCCGGTGGCCATGCAGCGCGCCACGGGCATTGGCGGTCAGGACCACGGGGGCGTCCAGCATCTCGGCCAGCTTGCGCAGTTCGTCATGCGCGCCGCGCGTGCCGCCACCGGCAAGGATCACGATCCGCTCGGCATTGTTCAACGCATTGGCGATGCTGCGCATCCGGCCCATCGGCAGGGGCACCGCTGCCGCCGCCACGACCGGAGGCGGCAGGGCGGGGCAGGGCTGGCCCATCATGTTAGTCGAGATCTGGATATGCGCCGGCCCCGGCCGCCCCGAGGTCATCGCGGCGAAGGCGCGGTCCAGCACCTCGCCCAGTTTCTTCGGATCGGTCACGGTCTCCGTATGGCAGAGCGTGGCGATCATCGCGCCCTGATCGGGAAGCTCATGCAGCCGGCCAAGCCCCTTGCCCAGCGTGTCGCTGCGCCCAAGGCCCGAGACGACCAGCATCGGCACCGAATCCGCCCTGGCCTGTGCCATGGCGGTGATCGTGTTGGTCAGTCCCGGCCCGGTGATGACGAAGGCTGCGGCGGGCTTGCCCGCGACGCGGGCATAGCCGTCGGCCATGAAGCCCGCGCCCTGTTCGTGGCGGGGGGTGACATGGCGGATCTTGTCCCCGGCGGCGGCGAGGCCGCGGTAAAGCTCGATCGTGTGGACGCCGGGGATGCCGAAGACGGTGTCGATGCCGCGGGCGATCAGCCCTTCGACCAGACGGATGCCGACGGTGGTCATGCTGCATTCCCCAGCAGGCTGGCCGCATGGGCGGCAATGCGCGAGGTGGCCTCGACCACCAGCTCGTCCGGTTGGGTGAGGCTGAGCCGCAGCCAGCCGTTCAGCCCCGCGCCGAAACTTTCGCCCGGCATGACCGCGACCTTCTGGCGGTCCAGCAGGCCAAGGGCGAATTCCTCGCCCGACAGGCCGGTGGCGCGGACATCGACCAGCGCGAACATGCCCGCCTCGGGCCGGTGGACGTAAAGCCCGTTCACCCCGGACAACTGATCCGCGATCAGCCCGGCACGGCGCGAGAAGCGTTCGGCCATCCCGGCGGCGACGGGGGAAGGTTCGGAAACTGCAAGCTGGGTCATGTCCGCGATGAAGGGCTGCGACCCGAAAAGCATGGTTTCGGAAAGCGGCAGCAGACGCGCGCAGAACTCGGCCGGGCCGACACACCAGCCAGACCGGAAGCCCGGCGCGGCATGGGATTTCGAGATGGACGAGGCGACGACCACCCGGTCGGCCAGATCGGCAAAGTCCAGCGGCGAGGTGAAGGGGACACCGGGGAAGACCAGATCCTCGTATACCTCATCCGAGACGATCCAGAGGTCATGGGCCTTCGCCAGCTCGCCAAGGGCGCGGATATCCTCGGCGCGCAGGACGGCGCCGGTCGGATTGTGCGGGGTGTTCAGGAACAGCACCCGGCTGCGGGGGGTGATCCGGGCGGCCACGTCGGCGGCCTGCATGCGGAAGCCCTGTTCGGGGCGCAAGGGCACCGGAACCATGGTCGCGCCAGTCTGGGCGATCAGCCCCTCATAGGTCGCATACATCGGGTCGCCGATCAGCACCTCGTCCCCGGCTTCGACCAGCGTGCGCAGGATGCCGTAGAGGACGGTCTGCGTGCCCGGCAGACACATGATCTGATCCCGCCCGATCTCGCGCCCCCGCCGCACGGTATAGCGGGCGGCCAGGGCGGCGACGAGGCCCGGCTCCCCCCGGCCGTTGGAATAGCCGGTCCGCCCCGACCGCATCGACCGCGCGGCGGTCTCCAGCATCGGCTCGGGCGTGGCGACATCGGGCTCGCCGATCGTAAGCTCGATGATCGGCTCTCCGGCCGCTTTCAGGGCACGGGCGCGGGCATGGACGGCCCATTTCGCGCCGCCGAGGTCGGCAAGTCGGTCGGTGACGGAAGCATAGCGCATCAGAGTGTCTTTCCGGGATCGGGCAGCGTGGCGAAATGGGCGACAAGATCGACGCCCAGGATGGCGCCGACCGAGCGGAGGCCGATGGTCTCGACCTCGCCCGGCTCGAAAGTGGTGCGCAGAAGCGAGCCCTCGATCCAGAGCCCGTCGATCAGCGCGTTGCAGGCGATGGCTTCGGACCGGCTCTGGCCGGGACGTGTCTTGCGGGGCAGGGCCTCGATCAGCCCCTGCAGCGTGTCGCGATAGGCAAGGTATCCGGCCTCATGCACCGCCAGAAGCTCGGGGTCGCTGCGGACCTTGTGCATGTAGCCGGCCCAAAGGACCACGGCACCCGCGTCCAGCACTGGGGGTCTCAGCGAGGCGGCGACGAAGGCGGCAAGCCGTTCCTCGGGCCGGTCGCCGACGCCCTCCAGCGCATCCGCGCCCTTGGCCGTCATCCCGTCCATCAGCGCGCGATAGGCCGCGCGGGTCAGTTCGTCCTTGGACTGGAAATAATGCCGGATCAGCCCCGGCGTCACCCCGGCCCGTGCGGCGATGGCGCGCACGGTTGCGGCCTCGGGCCCGCCCTCGGCCACCAGTTCCTGCGTGGCCGCGATCAGCGCCGAACGGCGGTTTTCCTCGCTTTCGCGGCGATAGAGGCGTCGGGCGGGTTGCATGGGGGCCAGTTTGTTATACGCGCGAACAATCGGCCCATGCCGCCGTCAAGTCAAGACCGCAACAATTCAGCCTTCACGGTCGGGATCGTAGACATCCTTGTGGATGATCACATCCGTCTGCGGATAGGCCGCAAGGATCGCACGGCGCAGGCCCGCGCCAATGTCATGCGCCTCGCGCAGGGATTGCTCGCCGTCCAGCTCGATATGCAGGTTGACGAAGATCCGGCTGCCCGCCGTCCGGGTCTTGAGGTCGTGAAACCCCCGGACCCCCGGCCAGTCGCGGGCAATGTCCCCGATGCCCTTCAGGATCGCAGGATCGGCCGCCCGGTCCATCAAGGCGTCCCAGGCCGCCTTGCCGATGCGTATCGCCCCGAAGGCCAGCACCCCGGCCGCACCCAGCGCCACCACCGAATCGACATAGCCCACCCCCCAGGCCGCCGAGGCCCAAAGCGCCCCGATCGCCCCAAGGCTGGGCAGCAGGTCGCCCAGATAGTGCAGCCGATCCGCCGCGACCACCTTGCTGCCCGTGGCCCTCGCCACCCGGCCCTGCCACCAGACCAGACCCAGCGTCAGCAGGATCGACAGCACCATTACCAGCATGCCCCGGCCCTGGTCCGTCAACTCGCGCGGGGCGGGCGACAGACGCCGCGCGGCCGCCGCCCAGCCGATCACGCCCGCCGAGATCAGGATGAACAGCGCCTGCGCCAGCGCGGTCAGATCCTCGGCGCTGCTGTGGCCGAAGGCGTGATCCTCGTCCGCGGGACGGGCGGCATAGATGATCGCTGCCGCCGCCCCCAGCGACATCATCAGGTCCATCGCCGAATCGGCCAGCGAGGCGGCAATCGACAGCGCCCCGGTCTCGGCCATCGCCCAGAGCTTCAGCCCGACCAGAAGCCCCGCAACCAGGACCGAGGCCAGGCCCGCCGACAGCGTCAGTTGCAGGCGCGGAGCCTCATTCGAAGGTTTCATCGGGTTTGACCCCCCAGATCGCGGACTTGCGGACCCAGCCCCGTGCCCCGTCCAGCGCGACGCGGCACCAGTCGGGGAGGCATTCCTGCACGCGCCCTATCACACCGATCTCGGCCTGTGCCACCACCCGCGCGCCGTCAGAGGGATCGTTGTGAAACTCGGCCATGTCGAGCGTCACCATCGCCGTCCGCACGCCCGAGAGGAGCGAGTAATGCACCCAGCCCCCCGCGCCCTCGAAATCCTCGACCCGGCGCCAGTTCTCGAATTCGGCGGTGATCTTCAGCGGCATCCCTGCCCGGGTGAAAACCCAGTCGATGCGATGCGTCAGTCCCGGCCCACGCCGGGCGTTGCCCTCGGAGCCTTTCAGCGAGACATAGCGCGGCAGGGGCAGGTTGGTCACACAGCCGACATCGGGCTGGCACTGCTTTTCCGGCGGTCTGGCGGGCCGGGCGGGCGCGGCCTCTGGCGGCGGCTCGGCGGCGGCCTCGGGCGAGGGTTCCGCCTCTTGCGCCGACAACGGCGCAGCCGAAAGCGCCAGCAGAATCGCGAAACCTTTCAGGAACCGTCTCATGCCCGTCTGCCTTGCCGCGCGGTCCCGCAAGCTGCGGGCGCCCCTTCCATGGGGCTTGTGCATTCAGCCCCTTGCCGTAACCTTGCCTCAAGCACGGTGAATTTGAAAGGGTCGGGGAAGGTCCATGCCAGCAAAGCGCCTGTCAGTCGTGGTGACGCGCCGCCTGCCCGAGGTCGTCGAGACCCGGATGAAAGAGCTGTTCGACGTCACCTTGCGCGACCCGGACACGCCGATGACGCGGGAGGAACTCGCCGCCGCGATGCGCCAGGCGGATGTCCTGGTCCCGACGATCACCGACACGATCGATGCCGGCCTTCTGGGGCAGGCGGGTGAGAAGCTGAAGCTGATCGCCAATTACGGCGCTGGCGTGGACCATATCGACATCGCCACCGCCCGCCAGCGCGGGATCCTGGTGTCGAACACCCCCGGCGTCACCACCGAGGATACCGCCGACATGGTCATGGCGCTGATCCTGGCGGTCACCCGCCGCATCCCCGAGGCGCTGGCGGTGATGCAATCCGGCAACTGGCCCGGCTGGTCGCCGATGGCGAACCTGGGCGGGCGGCTTGGCGGGCGGCGGCTGGGCATTCTGGGCATGGGCCGGATCGGCCAGGCGGTGGCGCGGCGGGCGCGGGCCTTCGGGCTCCAGGTCCATTACCACAACCGCAAGCGCCTCCGTCCCGAGATCGAGGCCGAGCATGAGGCCACCTGGTGGGAGAGCCTTGACCAGATGCTCGCGCGGATGGACATCGTGAGCGTCAATTGCCCCCATACGCCCTCGACCTTCCATCTGCTCAACGCCCGGCGGCTGAAGCTGATGAAGCCCTCCGCCGTGGTGGTGAACGCCTCGCGGGGCGAGGTGATCGACCAGAACGCCCTGACCCGCGCGCTGCGGGCCGGAGAGCTGGCCGGGGCGGGGCTCGACGTCTATGAACATGGCAGCGAAGTGAACCCGCGCCTGCGCGACTTGCCGAACGTCGTCCTGCTGCCGCACATGGGGTCGGCCACGATCGAGGGGCGAATCGAGATGGGTGAAAAGGTGATCATCAACATCAAGACCTTCGCCGACGGCCATCGCCCACCAGATCAGGTCGTGCCGGGCATGTTCTGACCCTTTGAAGCGCCCTATCTTGTGCCAAAACCGCAACGTTCGCTGACCGAAACTCGCGGAAACGTGGTTATTCGTTGATGATTGTGCAGGCCGTGGCTAGCGTTTCAAAGCGCCCTGTCGCTTTGACGGGATCGTCCAACATATTCGGAGTCCATCATGAAGAAACTCGTTGCCTCGGTCATGGCCCTGACCCTCGGCGCTTCGGCTGCCATGGCTGGCGGCCCGGTCGTCGTGGAAGAAGAAGCTGAAGTCGTGGCCCAGAAGCCCGCTTCCTCGGCCGGCATCCTGCCGCTCCTGCTGATCCCGATCATCCTCTGCGTCGCGCTGTGCGGCGGTGATGACGAGCCGGGGGAACCTAGCTGATAGCCATTCGGAATTGTCAGATTCGGGAGGGCGGCTGAGAGGCCGCCCTTTTTTGGCCGCCGCAAGCAGTGCAGTCTCGAATGATAATCTTGCGCTTTTCATTGTGGTAACCGGGTTGATCACCCCGCTTTGTAGAATTGCTGCACTTGCGCAACAGGTCTACGCTATTCCTCGCCCGCGATTGAGCCTTCGCAGTTGCACAACTATTGTCCGATCACGCTGCAAAAAGCGTGATGAATTCATCCGAGGGACTCCCATG
The DNA here is from genome assembly GCA_029289325.1 of Alphaproteobacteria bacterium. Taxonomy (GTDB): domain Bacteria; phylum Pseudomonadota; class Alphaproteobacteria; order Rhodobacterales; family Rhodobacteraceae; genus Tabrizicola. The sequence continues at coordinate 86,305 of JARFTV010000003.1, read as the reverse complement.
AAGAAACTGATCGCCTCCGCCCTGGTCTCGACCCTGGCGCTTTCGGCCACCACCGCCTATGCCGGCGGCCCGGTCGTCGTGGAAGAAGAAGCCGCCGTCGTGGCTGAAAAGCCCGCGTCGTCGGTCGGCATCCTGCCGCTGGTGCTGGTTGGCATCGTCCTCTGCGTCGCGCTGTGCGGCGGGGACGACGACAACGATCGCTGATATACGCCTTAGTTGATCTTTGGGGCGGTCCGATGGGCCGCCCCTTTTCGTTGCGCAGGACGCCGACCGTGGTGGCCGTGGCCTGTGGCGGGCAACCTCTTGGAAAATCTGCAGAGCACGGGGAACGTATTCGCATGTCACGCGTTGCGTCCACGCCCCCTATTCCGGGCGGCTGCATATCAACCTTGGGGACGTGAAATGAAGAAACTGCTGGCTTCCACCCTGGCCACCGGCCTTGTGCTTTCCGCTGTCACCGCCCATGCCGGCGGGCCCATCGTGATCGAAGAGGAATATACCCCCGTGGTCGCGGAACGGCCCGCCTCCTCGGCCGGCATCCTGCCACTGCTCCTGATCCCGATCATCCTCTGCATCGCGCTGTGCGGCGGAGATGATGATGACGAGCCAGTCGGCGAGAACGGCCCCGCGAACTAATCCCGTGCCCCCGGCCCGGACGCTCAGAACCGCCCGGGCCGATAGGGCGTGATGTCCAGCGGCGGTTGCTGGTCCGCCAGCAGCCCCGCCACGATCCGTGCCGTCACGGGGGCAAGCGTGACCCCCAGATGACCATGGCCAAAGGCC
>JARFTV010000003.1:79679-85512 GCA_029289325.1 Alphaproteobacteria bacterium | reverse complement strand
GATCACAGGCAGGCTGTCCGGCAGGCTGGGGCGAAAGCCCATCCAGCTGCGGTCCGGCTCACCCAAGTCGGGGAAGAAGGCCCGCGCGCCTTCCACCAGCCGGGCGATCCGGTGGGGTGAGGGCGGCAGCTGCAGGCCACCCAGCTCCACCGTGCCCGCCACCCGCAACCGGCCCGCCATCGGGCAGAGGTAGAAGCCCCGGGCCGTGGGGCAGGTGGGGCGTGAGAGCAAAGGCTCGCCCATATCCCATTCGACATGGTAGCCGCGCTCGGTGTCCAGGGGGATGCGGTCCCCGGCCTGCCGGGCAAGGTCGCGCGAATGCGCCCCGGCGGCGATCACCACCCGCCGCGCATGGAGGTGCAGCCCCGGACCCTCCACCACCACCCCGTCCGGCCCTCGGGTCAGCCGCTCGGCCCGGACCGGCAGATGGCGCGCATGGGCAAGCACTTCGGCAGCAAGAAGGCCCATCATCCGACCCGGATCATTCAGAAAGGTCGCACCGGGGAAGAAAGCCGCGCCAGCGGCGGGGGGCAGGGCGGGCTCCATCCCGGCCAGCTGCTCGGGGCCGATCAACTCGACCTCCACCCCCAGCGCGCGGCGGTGGGCCATCTCGGCCTCGGCTGCCCGAAGCGTCTCGGGGGTCTCGTAAAGGTAAAGGCACCCGCGCCGCTGCAGGATACCCGCGCCCTGAACGCGCAGGGCCAGATCATCCCACCGCTCCCCCGCGTCGGCAAGAAGCGCGGCGATGGCCCGGGCATTCCGTTCGGTGGCTGCAGGCAGCGACTGCCAGAGGAAACGCAGCAGCCAAGGCATCAGGCTGGGCAGAGCCCGGTGCCGGATCGCCAGCGGCGAGGTCCGGCTGAACATCAGCGACGGAAGCGCGCGCAGCACCTCCGGCGTGCCGACGGGGCTGGTGGCATAGCCGGCAATGGTGCCGGCATTGCCATGGCTCGCGCCCATGCCGGGCGGGCCGGGGTCGACCAGAACCACCTCCCGGCCCTGGTCGACCAGTTCCAGCGCGATGGTCAGGCCCACCACGCCGGCGCCGATCACAGCGATTTCTGTCCGTTCCCGTGTAAACATCGGCTACTCGACACGCGCAAGCGTAGGGTGGGCAATATTGCCCACCCTACATGCAGGCATCATAAAGCGCCCGGGTGTTCTCACGCGTCATGGCGACCGGGTTGCCGCCGCAGGACGGATCCTCCAGCGCCATCTCGGTCAGCATGTCCAGATCCTCGGGCTTCACCCCCATCGCGGTCAGGTTCGCGGGAATTCCCAGATGCGCCCGCAGCTCCATCACCTTGGCGCGGAAGCCGTCGAAACCGCCCGCGATCCCCAGATAGGCCGCCGCCGCCTTGATCCGGTCCTCGATCGCCGAGCGGTTGAAGTCCAGCACCATGGGCATCACCACCGCATTGGTGGTGCCGTGGTGGGTGCCATAGACCGCGCCCACCGGATGCGACAGGCTGTGGATCGCGCCCAGCCCCTTCTGGAAGGCCACCGCGCCCATGGCCGCCGCGCTCATCATATGGGCGCGGGCGTCGAGATCGTTCGGGTTGTCATAGACCTTGGTCAGGTTCTCGAACACCAGCCGCATCCCCTCCAGCGCGATGCCCTGGCTCATCGGATGGTAGAAGGGGCTGCAATAGGCCTCGAGGCAATGCGCCAGCGCGTCCATGCCGGTGCCGGCGGTGATGAACCTCGGCATCCCCGTGGTCAGGGCCGGGTCGCAGATCGTGACGACGGGCATCAGCCTGGGATGGAAGATGATCTTCTTCTTGTGCGTCTCGCTGTTCGTCAGCACCCCCGCCCGGCCCACTTCCGAGCCGGTCCCGGCCGTGGTCGGCACCGCGACGATCGGCGCGATCCGGTCGGCATCGGCGCGGGTATACCAGTCGTCGATATCCTCCAGATCCCAGACCGAGAGATCCGCGCGCTGATGCGCCATCAACGCGATCATCTTGCCCAGATCAAGGCCCGAGCCGCCGCCGAAGCAGATCACCCCGTCATGGCCGCCCGCCTTGTAGACCGCGATCCCATCGGCCATGTTCTTCTCGTTCGGGTTCGGATCGACCTCGGAAAACACCGCCCGGCCAAGCCCCGCCTTCTCCAGCACGTCCAGCGCCGCCGCCGTGATCGGCAGGCTGGCCAGCGCCTTGTCGGTGACCAGAAGCGGACGCTGGATGCCGGCCGATTTCACATGCTCGGCCAGTTCCGCGATCCGGCCGACGCCGAACTTGATCGCGGTGGGGTAGGACCAGTTCCGGTTGGGAACATTGTGGGTCATGATGTCAGGCTTTCTTGAGGTGATAGGATTTCGGCCGGGTCACGGAATGGAACCCGAGATAGCTGAGCGAGGTGCCCCGCCCGGTGTCCTTGACCCCGGTCCAGGTCAGCGCCGGGTCCAGATAGTCCGCCCGGTTCATGAAGACGGTGCCCGTCTCGACGCGCTGCCCAAGGGCGGCGGCGGTGTCATAGTCCTGGGTCCAGATGCTTGCGGTCAGGCCATAGGGGCTGTCGTTCATCAGGGCGATGGCTTCATCGTCGTTCTTCACCGGCATGATGCCGACGACGGGACCGAAGGATTCTTCCTTCATCACCCGCATCGAATGGTCCACGTTCACCAGGATCTGCGGCGCGAGATAGGCGCCGCCGTCATCGGCGAACTGCTTGGGGTCGAGGAGCGGCTTCGCGCCCTTGGCGATGGCTTCGGCGGTCTGGTCGCGCACCGTCTGGGCAAACCGCTTGTGCGCCATCGGGCCCAGCGTGGTCGAGGCGTCGAAGGGATTGCCCAGCTTCAGCTGGCCGACCCAGGCGACGGATTTCTCGACGAAGCTGTCGAACAGCTTTTCATGCACATAGATCCGTTCGATCCCGCAGCAGCACTGGCCCGCGTTGTACATGGCCGCGTCCATCAGCACGTCCACGGCCAGGTCGAGGTTCGCATCCTCTCGCACATAGCCCGGGTCCTTGCCGCCCAGCTCCAGCCCCAGCGGGGTGAAGGTCCCCGCCGCCGCGCGTTCGATGGCGGCTCCGCCGCCGACCGATCCGGTGAAGTTCACGAAGCCGAAGCTCCGCGCCCCGATCAGCCGTTCGGTGGTGGCGTGGTCGAGGACGACGTTCTGGAACACATCCTCCGGCACTCCGGCGGCGTGGAAGGCCTCGGCCAGCCGCTCACCGACCAGAAGGGTCTGGCTGGCGTGTTTCAGGACCACCGTATTGCCGGCGATCAGGGCGGGGACAAGCGTGTTGATCGTGGTCAGGTAGGGGTAGTTCCACGGCGCGATGATGAAGACGACGCCCACTGGCTCCCGCGCGCGATAGCGGCGGAAGCTGTCGCTGTCCTCGACCATCTCGGGCGCAAGGGTCTTGGCAGCGATGGAGGCCATATAGTCGGTCCGCGCGTTCACGCCGCCGAACTCACCACCATAGCGGGTGGGGCGGCCCATCTGCCAGGCGATTTCCTCGACCACCACCTCGGACATGGTGTTCAGCTTGGCAACGCCCGCTTTCACCAGGGCGATGCGCTCCTCCAAGGGCCGGGCGGCCCAGGGCTTCTGCGCGGCCTTCGCGCGGGCGACGACGGCATCGGCGGCCTCGGGCGTCAGCGGCATGCGTTCCGCATAGACCCGGCCATCGACAGGGGAGATCAGTTGGATGGGTTTCATCTTCGGTCCTCAAGCGTCGGGAGCGTCCCGACAAGGTGTTGAGCGCGGGGGTAGGGTGGGCGATATCGCCCACCCTACGCTCAGGCGCGTTCCAGAAGCCGCTCGCGTTCGAAATCCGTCACGACGCGGTCGGTCTCGGAAATCTCCCACTGGGCGGCATGGTGGTAATGGTCGACGACATCGTCCCCGAAAGCCTCGCGCAGCATCTTCGAGCCATGAAGAAGCTCTGCCGCCTCGCGCAGGTTGTGCGGGATCTCGCGGATGCCCTTGGCGGAATACATGTCGCCCTTCATCTCGGGCTCCAGCGCCATCTTCTTCTCGATTCCGTCCAGCCCCGCCGCCAGAAGCGCCGCACAGGCCAGGTAGGGGTTCACGTCCGAGCCCGGAATCCGACATTCCACCCGCACCGCCTTGGTATGCACGCCGCAGACCCGGAAGCCCGCCGTGCGGTTGTCCGCACTCCAGACCGCCTTGGTCGGGGCGAACATCCCCACCGTGAACCGCTTGTAGCTGTTCACGTAAGGCGCGAGGAAGGCGGTGATGTCCCGCGCATGGTGCAGCTGGCCCGCAAGGAAATGCTTCATCACCTCGGACATGCCGTGGCTGTCCGCCTTGTCGGCGAAGCTGGGCTTGCCATCCAGCGACCACAGCGACTGGTGGATATGGCTCGACGACCCCGCGCGGCGGTGGTCGTATTTCGCCATGAAGGTCACCGACTTGCCCTTGGACCAAGCGATTTCCTTGATCGCGTTCTTGATGATCACGTGGTTGTCGGCCGTATCCAGCGCGTCAGAGTATTTGTAGTTGATCTCCTCCTGCCCCGCCTCGGCCTCGCCCTTGGAGTTCTCCACCGGGATCCCCGCGCCATAAAGCCCGTTGCGGACCGCGCGCATCACATCCTCTTCCTTCGTGGTCTGGAAGATGTGGTAATCCTCGTTGTAGCCGCCCACCGTGCGCAGCGCGTTCAGGCCGCCGTCCCGCAGGTTCTCGTAGGAATTCTCGAACAGGTAGAACTCCAGCTCGGTCGCCATCATCGGCTCGAAGCCCATCGCCCGCGCCCGTTCCACCTGCCGCTTCAGGATCGAGCGGGGCGCCATCGGCACGTCGGCATGGGTGGCATGGTCCTGCGTGTCACCCAGGACCAGAGCGGTGCCCGGCAGCCAGGGGACGCGGCGCAGCGTCCGCAGGTCGGGCTTCAGCACATAGTCGCCATAGCCGGTCTCCCAGCTGGAGGACTTGTAGCCCTGCACCGTGTTCATCTCCATGTCCACGGTCAGCAGGTAGTTGCAGCAATGCGTCTCTTCATGGCCGCCATTGACGAAGAACTGCGCGTGAAAGCGCTTGCCCATCAGGCGGCCCTGCATGTCGATGCCGGCCACCAGCACGGTGTCGATCTCGCCGCGCGAGACGGCGGCCTTCAGTTCCTCAAGCGTCAGATTTCCGGGCATGTTGCCTCTCTCTTTGTTCGGATGTCAGGATCGGGGGCGCAGGCGCCCGGTGGCGAAGCGGGCCATCAGCCCTCCGCCAAACTCGGGCTTGCGCGGCCAGCAGGGGCCGTTCTCCGTATCCTGCGGTTCTGACCGCATCCGATGATCTCCCTGTCACGAGGACAATCGGCCCCATGAATTTGATCATTCATTCACAGGTCGGGGCGGTTTCGCAACCCCCGTCACCAGTTGTCCGCGCGCGCCCATCACCGCATTCAGCGCCACGGCCGCCAGAAGGACGCCGCCGCCCAGGAAGGTCGCGGCACTTGCCGTTTCACCCAGGAAGGCAAAGACCCAAAGCGGGGCCAGCAGCACCTCGATCAGCGACAGAAGCGTCAGTTCGGCGGCCGGAATCACCCGGCTGCCCAGGGTATACATGACCATTCCCAGGGCCAGGATCACCGCGCCGATGGCCAGCGAGATCCCCATGTCCCAGGCCGGGACCAGCAGCGGCATCCCCTGCGCCGCCAGCACGACGGCCGCCACCAGCGCCGAGAAGACCCCGCCCAGCATCGAGACGGGCAGCATCTCGGACAGCTTCCCCCAGCGCAGCGCGACCGAGAAGGCGCCGAAACCTGCCGCCGAAAGCAGCGCGGCGATGTTGCCGGCCAGCGCGCCGATCGCCAGACCCTCGCGCACCATCAGATACATGCCGAAGACCGCCAGCGTGATGGC
>JARFTV010000003.1:17167-79669 GCA_029289325.1 Alphaproteobacteria bacterium | reverse complement strand
CCCAGGTCCAAGGCTTCACCCGCTCGCCCAGCAGGATCCAGCCCAGGATGGCCGCGACGAAGGGCGAGGCGGTGAAAAGGAAGACGGCATTGGCGATGGTGGTGGTCTGGATCGCATAGATCGCGCCGGCAAAGGCAAAGACAAGGCCCATCCCGCCCACGACGCCCGCCAGACCCACCTTGCGCACCGCACCAAGGGGCCGCCCGCCCGTCCGCCACCAGAGGAAGGCCAGAAGGACCGGCACCGTGCCCAGCGAACGCCAGAACAGGATCTGCCAGACCGAGGCCGTCTCGATCTGCCGCAGCCCCAGCCCCATGAGAGACCAGAGCGTCCCCGCCGCCAGGACCAGTGCCACACCCTGCCCGTATCGCATCTTCTCACCTCGTTTCCCCCAGTGCTGGCACGGGCGCGGCGCCGGGGCTGTTCCGTTCGCGACAGGAACTGCTCCTCCCTCCGCTTCGCACCGGTCCTCGCGGGGGGGGGCGAAGACCGAGCGAAGCGACGGGATGAGCGGTCGTCAGTAGCCGCGCCCCCGGTCGACGAGGTGGAGGAAGGGCTCGCCCGCTTCGCCGCGGCGGATGTTCTCGGCGATCACCCGGGCGGCGGTGACGGCGCGGGTGTCGGCGGCGATATGCGGGGTGACGGTAACCTTCGGATGGCTCCAGTAAGGGTGGTCGGGCGGCAGGGGCTCGACCCGGAAGACGTCCAGCGTGGCCTGGCCGACCTGGCCCGACTCCAGCGCGGCGAGGAGAGCCTCGTCATCGATCAGCGCGCCGCGGCCGGGGTTCAGGATCACCGCCCCGCGCGGCAACAAGGCAAGGCGGTCGGCGTTCAGGAGATTCTCGGTCTCGGGCGTCTTCGGCAGCAGGGTGACAAGGATCGCGGCACGGGAAAGGGCCTGCCGCAGCCCGTCCTCGCCATGCAGGCTGCCGGGCTTGGCGGTGCGGCTCCAGCCGGTGACGGGGAAGTTCAAGGCCCGCAAGGCCGCGGCGCAGGCCGAACCGAGCGCCCCCATGCCAAGGATCGTCACCGGGCGTTCGCGGGCCAGCGGCGGGCAGGTCGGGTCCCAGACATGGCCGGGGTTCACGATATGGCGGTCCATCCCGAGGTGGTGACGCAGGGTGTGGCCGACGACCCATTCCACCATCCCCTCGGTCAGGCCGGGATCGACCATCCGGCAGAGGGGCTGGGTCAGGGTCGGGTTGCCTACGATCCGCTCCACCCCGGCCCAGAGATTCAGGACGGCCTTGGCGCGGCTGTAGGGGGTGAAGTCCTGCAGGGGCGAGGCGGGGGCGTAGATGATGTAGTCGACCTCCGCCGGGTCGGCCTCGGTGACGAGGCGGGCATCGGAAAGACCGGCTTCGGCCAGGGCGGCGGGGAGGGGGTCGCGGTATTCGGACCAGAGGGCGGGGGCGGCGAAAAGGATGGTGGGCATCGGTGGGCTTTCTGGATGTCCAGCGTGGACAGATTGGCAGGGCAAGCGATTTCAACAGGTTGGGCGCGGGCGTTAACGGTTTGTCAAGACTCTCCGTCTTCCAGCAAGCCTGCCACCGGGGCGCGGTGACGCTCCGGGGCCGGAACTCCGGGCGGAGTCCAGCCCGAAATCCGGGCGGCACGCCGGGCCCTAGCGGCCGACGGTCAGCACGGCATTCACGGCCAGCGCCAGGATGCCGGTGTTGTAGAAGAAGGAGGCCACCGCATGGGCCAGCACCGCCTGCCGCATCGCCCTTGTCTGCACCTGCACATCCGAAACCTGCGCTGTCATCCCGATGGTGAAGCTCGCATAGAGGAAGTCCATCGCGTCCGGCTCTCCGGGGCCGGGGAAGACCATGCCGGGATGCCCGCCGCGATAATGCAGATGCGCATAATGCAGCGCGGCCATCACATGCAGCGTCGCCCAGCCCAGCGGCAGGCCGATCAGCGCGCCGAGATTGGCGCGCAGCCCCTCGGCCCCGGCATTCAGGACCAACGCGATCGCGGCAAGGCTGGTCACCACGGCAAGCGCGGTCAGGAACAGGATCAGCGCCACCCCCTCATCCGCGGTGGCGGCATGGCGGCGAAGCTCGGTCGCGGTCAGCCGGCGCAGGCGCAGGGCGATCAGGCCAAGGTAGAGCGCGAAGAAGGAATTGACCCCGGACAGGAGCGCGAAGGTCGGGCTTAGCCCCTGGACCCAGGCGATGAAGGCCAGCACCGACCCGATCGCGAAGGCCGAAAGGAAGCGACCGTGCCGGGGGTGAAAGCGCAGCATCTAGCGTGGCCGGTGGACATGGGCGCTTTGCACCAGGCCGAACCCTACCAGCAGCACCAGCATCGCCGAGCCGCCATAGCTGAGCAGCGGCAGCGGCACGCCCACGACCGGGGCCATCCCCATCACCATCGACAGGTTCACCGCGATGTAGAAGAAGAAGTTGGCCGCGACCCCGACGATCAGCAGCGCCGAGAACCGGTCACGGTTCTGGAACACCGCGATCAGGCAGAAGCCGATGATCAGGGCGTAAAGCACCAGAAGCGAGAAGGCGCCGACAAAGCCGAATTCCTCGGCCAGGGTGGTGAAGATGAAGTCGGTATGCTTTTCCGGCAGGAAGTTCAGCCGCGACTGGGTGCCCTGCATATAGCCCTTGCCGCTCCACCCGCCGGAGCCGAGGGCGATCTGCGCCTGGATGATGTTGTAGCCCGCCCCGAGCGGGTCGGCACCGGGATTCAGGAAGGTGTCGATGCGGGTGTACTGGTAGTCGTGCAGGAATTGCCAGGGCGTCCCGCGCAGGGTGAAGACGCCGACGACGGCCCCCACGACCAGCGCCAGCACGCCGGCGAAATACCACAGCGAGACCCCGGCCGCGAACATCACCGCCGCGCCCGCCAGCAGCAGCATCAGCGAGGTGCCAAGGTTCGGCTGCATCAGCACCAGTACCGTGGGCGCGATCGTCAGCAGCACCGGGATCAGCACGTAAAGCGGCCGCGACACCCGTTTGGGATCCAGCCAGTCGTAATAGGAGGCCAGCATCATCACGAGGGTGAATTTCATCATCTCGGAGGGCTGGAACTGGATGAAGCCAAGGTTGATCCAGCGCTGGGCGCCCATGTTGGTCTCGCCCATGATCTCGACCAGGATCAGCAGCAGGAAGGCCACCAGATAGCCAAGCCCGGCCATGCTGCGCCAGAACCAGATCGGCACCATCGCGACCATGAACATCAGCGCCATGCCGACGCCGAAGACCTGCATCTGCCGCCGCGCCCATGGGTCGAGGTTCCCGCCCGCGATGGAGTAGAGCATCAGGAAGCCGACCGAGGCGACGGCGGCGATCAGCACCACCAGCGGCCAGTTCAGGTACAGCACCTTGCGCAGCCCGATCGGGGCCTGCTTGACGCGATATTCCAGAAAGCTCATCGCCGCGCGCCTCTCAGGTTGCGGTGCGGGTCCGGGTGGTCCCGGACACCGGATCGCGCAGGGGCAGTTCCTTCAGCATCGATTCAATGCGGCCGCGCTGGCTTGACGGATAGGCCTCAAGCGGTGGAAGCCCGTCCGAGAGGGCGCGCAGGATCACGTCGCGGGCGATGGGGGCGGCGGCAGTGGAGCCGCCTCCGCCATGTTCGACGACGACCGAGATCGCATAGCGCGGCGCGTCATAGGGCGCGTAGCCGACGAACAGCGCATGGTCCCGCCGGTTCCACGGCAGCTGGTCGTTCGAGATCACCCCCGCCTCGCGTTCGGCCGCGGTGATGTTGCGGACCTGACTGGTGCCGGTCTTGCCGGCCATGACCAGGGTCGGATCGACGATCCGGCTGGATTTTGCGGTGCCCTGTTCGCCATTCACCACCTCGTACATCCCCAGATGGATGCCATCGAGGTCCTTCTGGTTGAGGCCAAGATGCGGGGCCTCGGGGATGGGCAGTTCCCGCTCGTTCACCATGCGGATGAGGCGCGGCACCACCGCCCGCCCCGAGGCGAGCCGGGCGGTCATCACGGCAAGCTGCAGGGGCGAGGTCAGGACATAGCCCTGGCCGATCGAGGCGTTGATCGTGTCGCCGATGCGCCAGTCCTGCTTGTGGCGCTCCATCTTCCACTGCTTGTTCGGCATGATCCCTTCGGTGATCGCCGACATGGGCAGGTCGAAGCGCTGGCCAAGGCCAAGGCGGCGGCCCATCTCGGCGATCTTGTCGATGCCGACCTTCTGGGCGATGTCGTAATAATAGACGTCGCAGCTTTCCGACAGCGAGCGCACCAGCCCGACCGAGCCATGCCCGCCGCGTTTCCAGCAGTGGAAGCGGCGGCCGCCATATTCGATATAGCCGGGGCAGCGGACGCGGGTTTCGGCGGTGATGACCCCGGCCTCCAGCGCGGCGAGGGCGGTGACCATCTTGAAGGTGGACCCCGGCGGATAGGCGCCCGAGACGGTCTTGTTCGCCAGCGGCCGGTGGTCGTTGTCCATCAGGGTGCGGTAGTCGGCGTGACTGATCCCGCGGACAAAGAGATTGGGGTCGAAGGACGGCGACGAGGCGCAGCAGATGATGTCGCCGTTCGTCACGTCCATCACCACGACGGCCGCGCTTTCCTCGCCCAGCCGGGCCTGGGCAAAGTTCTGCACGCCCGCGTCGATGGTCAGGCGGATGTCGGTGCCGGTCTCGCCCTCCTGCCGCTCAAGCTCGCGCATGACGCGGCCAGCAGAGTTGACCTCGATCCGCTTGGTGCCGGCCTTGCCGCGGAGCGTGTCCTCCATCCACTTTTCGACGCCGATCTTGCCGATCTGGAACTTGGGGATGCGCAGCAGCGGGTCGGGGGCGGTCAGCGCCTCGAGGTCCTTCTCGCTCACCGGGCCAACATAGCCGACGACATGGGCGAAATCGGTGTCGAGCGGATATTGCCGCGACAGGCCGACTTCGGGCGTGACGCCGGGCAGGGCGGGGGCGTTGAGGGCGACTTTCGAGAAATCCTCCCAGCTCAGCCGCTCGGCGACGGTGACCGGGACGAAGGCGCGCAGGCTCTTCACCTCTTCGATGGTGCGGTCAAGCTCCTCGGCGGTCATCGGGATGACATTGGCCAGACGGCGCAGGACCAGCTCGGCATCGCCCGCCGCCTCACGCGTGATGATCACCCGGAAGTTCTGTTCGTTGTCGGCGATCAGCCGGCCGTTGCGGTCGCGGATCAGGCCGCGATCCGGCGGGATCAGGCGGATCGAGATCCGGTTCTCCTCGGCCAGAAGCTTGAATTCGTCGGCCTGTTCGACCTGCAGATAGCGCATCCGGGCGCCAAGGACGGCGACCATCGCGCCCATCGCCCCCCCCATCAGCAGGGTGCGCCGGTTCAGCAGGCGGTTCGATTCCTCGGTTTCGCGGGGATTGCGTCTCACAGCTTCCTCCCGAAATCGTCGATCTCGCCCATGGCGGGCTTGCGCAGGTCGAAGATCAGCCGCGACAGGCCCACCACCACGGGGTAGACGCCAATGGACCACAGGACCTGCACGATGGCAAATCCGAAGGGCGGTTGCGGCACGAAGGCAAGGCCAAGCGCCAGCCGATAGGTCAGCAGCATGGCCAGCATCACGCTGGAGACCAGCACCCATTCGACCAGAAAGTTCAGCTCGCGCGTCAGGACGATGCGCGAGCGCAGGAATTCGGTGGCGATCACCACGATCGCGGTCCACAGGCCCGGCGGGCGCATCAGGACCAGATCCTCGACCAGGATCACCACGGCGATCAGCGGCATCGGCAGGAAGTCGGGCCGCCGCACGATCCAGGCCAGGATCAGGCAGACCAGAAGGTCAGGCCCCGGCAGGCCGCCCGCCGAATGGTTCAGCGGCAGAAGCCGCATGAACAGCAAGAGCAGCGCCAGCCCAAGGAAAAGCGCGCGGAAGATCCAGTGCGTCTGGCGCCAGAGATCAACCATCGCCCGCCCCCTCGGCCGCGCCAGAGCCCGCGGCCTCGACATTGCCGCCCTCCGTCGGGGCGGGGGGGGCGCCCGCGGCAGCTTCGGCCGTCGCGGCCGAGGCATCGGGCGAGGGCGGCAGGACCGGGGGCGCGATCAGCCCGCCGGGATCGGTGATCGGCTCAAGCTCATGGCTGCGCAGGACGCGGAGGAATTCCAGCCGCTGGTAATCGGCCGCCAGCACCACGCGCAGCCGCTTGTCGGTGCCAAGGGCCACCTGCCCGACCAGAAGCCCCGCCGGAAAGACCCCGCCATCCCCCGAAGTCACCACGCGGTCGCCGGGGCGGACCTCGTCGGTGTCCTCGATGAATTCCAGGGGCGGCAGGGGGGAGTTGTCGCCCGAAAGGATCGCCTTCTGCCCCGAAGGCTGGACCGTGACCGGGATGCGGCTGTTGGTGTCGGTCACGAGGATCACGCGGCTGGTCCGCTCGCCCACGCCGGAGATCCGGCCCACGACACCGATCCCGTCCATCGTGGCCCAGCCGTCCCGGATGCCGTCGCGGGCACCGACGTTCAGCAGGACCGATTGCCGGAACGGACTGCCGCTGTCGGCCATCACCACCCCGGTCACATGGGTGAACTTCGGGTCCAGCCGGACCTTGTTCAGGTCAAGCAGGCGGGCGTTCTTCTGTTCGAGCTGCAGCGCGGCCTCTTTCCAGGCCTCCATCTTGCGCAGCTCGGCCCGCAGCTCGCGGTTCTGTTCCAGAAGCTGGGCATAGGACTGGAAATTGCCCAGCACATCCGTCGCCCAGGTCACGGGCGCCATGGCCCAGGTCATCGACGGCACCACCGCGTCGATCAGCGCCGCGCGGAAGCGTTCCACGCGCGGCGAATCGATCCGCCAGAGCAGAAAGAGCCCAAGGAGCAACAGCACCGCGATGCCCACCAGAAGGCGGCGCAGGGGGCGCTGGAATTCCTCGGGTCCGATGCGGGTCTTGGCCACGAAGGTCAGCCTTCCCTATGGGCAGGGGTCGTCAGGTATCGTAATCGATCACATGCCGAAGCTGTTTCTCGTATTCCAGAGCCTTCCCGGTCCCCAGCGCAACACAATTCAGTGACTCGTTGGCCACGCTGATCGAAAGCCCGGTCTGTTCGCGCAAGGACAGGTCAAGCTCGCCCAGAAGCGCGCCGCCGCCGGTCAGCATGACGCCACGGTCGACGATATCGGCGGCAAGGTCCGGGGGCGTGGCCTCCAGCGCCTGCATCACCGCGTCGCAGATCTGCTGCACGGGTTCGGCCAAGGCCTCGGCGACCTGGGCCTGGTTGATCTCGGTTTCCTTCGGCACGCCGTTCAGCAGGTCGCGGCCGCGGATCGTCATCGATTGGCCGCGCCCGTCGTCGGGCATCCGCGCGGTGCCGATCGAGGTCTTGATGCGTTCGGCGGTGGATTCGCCGATCAGAAGGTTCTGGTGCCGGCGCAGGTACGAGACGATCGCCTCATCCATCCGGTCGCCGCCGACGCGGACGGACCGGGCATAGACGATATCGCCCAGCGACAGGACCGCGACCTCGGTGGTGCCGCCGCCGATGTCGACGACCATGTTGCCGGTCGGTTCGGTGATCGGCATCCCCGCGCCGATGGCGGCCGCGATGGGCTCGGCGATCAGGCCCGCGCGCTTGGCCCCGGCGGAAAGGACCGACTGCCGGATCGCACGCTTCTCGACCGGGGTCGCGCCGTGCGGCACGCAGACGATGATCTTGGGCTTGGAGATGGTCGAGCGTTTGTGGACCTTGCGGATGAAATGCTTGATCATTTCCTCCGCCGCCTCGAAGTCGGCGATGACGCCGTCGCGCATCGGCCGGATCGCCTCGATGCTGCCGGGCGTGCGGCCCAGCATCAGTTTCGCATCCTCACCGACCGCGAGGACCTGCTTCTTGCCGTCCTTGTTGTGATAGGCCACGACCGAGGGCTCGTTCAGCACGATCCCCTTGCCGCGGATGTAGACCAGCGTGTTCGCGGTCCCAAGGTCGATGGCCATGTCCGACGAAAAGAGGGCCGGTAGAAGCGACATGTGGGTTCCTTCGCAATACGGGACCGCCCGACTCGGGAGATGTCCCGTCGGGGCGCCTTCTTATAGGGGGATGGGGGTTGAAGCGGAAGCCCCGGGGGCGGGCTTGTGCTCAATTCCGCGTGCCTGACAAAATCGAACCTGTCCACAGGGGTGGGCGGGCCGGATGTGAGGTTGGCTTGCACTTCTGTGCTGTGCCATCCTGTGCGGGCAGGAAGTGGAGGGACAGGGCGATGGCGGGCGTGCAGGGCAGGGTGGCGCTGGTGACAGGCGCGGGGAGCGCGGAGGGAATCGGTTTCGCCATCGCGCGGGCCTTGGTCGTGTCCGGGGCACGGGTCGCGGTGACTGCGACCACGGCGCGGATCCATGACCGGGCGGCGGCGCTGGGGGGCATGGGCCATGTCGCGGACCTGACCGATCCGGAACAGGTGGCACAACTTTTCGCCGAGGTCGAGGCTCGGCTCGGCCCGGTCGAGATCCTGGTCAACAACGCCGGCATGGTGCAGTCGGGGCGCGATGTGGGGCGGGCGCATTTAGCGGGCTGGTCCGACGCGGCCTGGGCGCATCACATGGCGCTGAACATCAACACTACCTTCCACTGCTGTCGCGCCGCGCTGCCGGGCATGGCGGCGCGGGGGCGTGGGCGGATCGTGAACATCTCCAGCGTCACGGGCCCCGTGGTCAGCATCGACGGCAGCTCTGCCTATGCCACGGCCAAGGCAGCGGTTACGGGCATGACCCGCTCGATTGCGCTGGAATATGGCCGACAGGGCATCACCTGCAACGCCGTCCTGCCCGGCTGGATCGCCACCGAAAGCTCCTCGCCCGACGAGATCGCCGCTGGCACCCGCACCCCCGCCGGCCGGCCCGGCACGCCGGACGAGGTTGCCGCCTGCGCGCTGTTCCTCGCCTCGGACGAGGCGTCCTACGTCACCGGCGCAATGCTGGTTGTGGACGGCGGCAATACGCTGCAAGAGATGAAAGGATGATCCATATCCCCTTTCCCGGCGTCCCGGCCAAGGCGGTGCAGGCCCTTGCCCGCCTGCCCGGCAGCGACCTTGACAGCCCCGATTCCGCGACCGCGCTGGTGGCCGATGCCTTCGGCTGGTTCCTCGACCGTCCGCGCGATCTCCTGCCGCTGCCCGGCGTGCCGATGGGCCTGCCCGAGACGCTGGAACTGGGGGCCGAGCTGCAACTGCCGATGCGCGGGGTGCGGCATCCCCGGCTGGACGTGGCGGTAACGTCGCCGACCACGCTGGTCGGCATCGCGGCCCGGCGCTATCAGCCCTTCCGCCCGCCCAAGGCCACCGCCTTCACCGAGCCGTTCGACTCCCGCGACTGGGGCCCCGGCATGGCGCGCTATGACAGCTTGCGCAAGACCTTGGCCAAGGGCCACGGCTACCGCCACCTTGATGCGGTGACGCTGGTGAAACAGGCCTATGCCCTGCGCACGCAAGGCGTGAAACGCGCGCGGGGGGCGGTGCTGGTCTACCTCCATGCCGCGCCCGGGCAGTGGTCCAGCGGCAAGCCCGTCGATCCCGCCGCCATCGCCCGCCACGCGACCGAGATTCTGGACTTCGGCCGCGCGGTGAAGGGCGACGACGTGACCTTCGTGCCGCTGGGCTGGGCCGCGCTTCTGGCGCAATGGGCCGGGGTTCCGGCGCTGGCGGATCATGCCGCCGCG
Organism: Alphaproteobacteria bacterium; assembly: GCA_029289325.1. Classification (GTDB taxonomy): domain Bacteria; phylum Pseudomonadota; class Alphaproteobacteria; order Rhodobacterales; family Rhodobacteraceae; genus Tabrizicola. The sequence continues at coordinate 70,053 of JARFTV010000003.1, read as the reverse complement.
ATCCGGGACCGCTTCGGCCCGCTCTAGCGCGCCAGCCGCGCCGCGGTCACGGGGCGGCACGGCCCTGTCGGGGCCAGTGCCTTCGGCTCGCCCCTGAGCCGCTCGGCCAGATCCCTGCGCTCCAGCCCCATATCCGCCAGCAGCCGGTCATCCAGACCGCGCAGCCGCATGAGATCGCCCTCGCGGGCCCACCAGATTTTCAGTCGGTTCCACATGCCAGCCTCCATTCTTGGGCGGCCCTTTTGCCACGGCTGGTATTTCGTGATAATCTGACATTATCAGCATGAGCCTTGAAGCGTGGCTAACTAATGCGTGGCAGCGACTATGCCGAACTCCGCGCCTTTGCCGCCGTGGTGCGGCACCGCAGTTTCACCCGGGCCGCGGCGCATCTGGGGGTCTCGCCCTCGGCCTTGTCGCAGACGATCCGCGCGCTGGAGGATCGGCTGGGCCAGCGCCTGCTGAACCGCACGACGCGGTCAGTCGCACCCAGCGCGGCGGGACAGGCGCTGGCCAAGCAGCTGTTGCCGGTGCTGGACGAGCTGGACGGGGTGGTGGATACCGCCTTTGCGGCGGCGGGCGAGGTAGCCGGGCCGCTGCGGCTGGATGTGGTCGGCGTCGCCATTCCCCATCTTGCGCGGCTGGTGCCGGGGTTCCTGCGGCGCTATCCCAGGGTGCGGCTGGAAGTGACATCGAACGACGCGCTGGTCGATATCGTGGCGCTGGGCTACGACGCCGGGGTCCGGCTGGCCGAGCGGCTGGAGGGCGACATGATCGCCGTGCCCTTCGGGGGCGATCTTCGGATGATCTGCGTCGCCGCGCCGGACTACCTTGCCCGCCACCCCGCGCCGCTCCATCCGCGCGATCTGTCGGACCACGCCTGTCTGGTCACGCTGGCCCCCTCGACCGGCACCCCCTACCGCTGGGAGTTCGAGAAGGACGGCGAGGAGCTGCGGATCGCCGTGGACGGCCCCCTGATCTCGCGCGATCGCGAGCTGCGGGTCGCGGCGACGGTGGCGGGGGTGGGGATCGGCTTCTTCTTCGAGGATGAGGTGCGCGAACCGCTGGCCCGTGGCGCGCTGGTGCAGGTGCTGGCCGACTGGACCCCGCCCTTTCGCGGCGCCTATCTCTATTTCCCAAGCCGCCGCAACCCCGCCCCGCCCCTGCGGGCCTTCGTGGATTACCTGCGCGAGGCTGGTTGACCTAACCCCCCGCACCCGCCCGCGTCAGGAACCCCAGAAGCGCCGCCTCGGGCCCGCGCAGGCCGGGCAGCGGATCGGCCGGGACAAGGCGGTCGGGCAGCTCATCGGGCGGGCAATCCGCAAGGGCCAGGACGGCGGGGTGGATATAGGATTTCCGCGCGATGGCCGGGGTGTTGTGCAACCGCTTGGCGGCGGCTTCGGCCATGGCGCGCAGGGTGATGCGCTGGCCTGCGGGCCAGGTCAGCGCGGTCTCGAAGGCGGCCAGCGTGCCGCCCCAGGTGCGGAAGGTCTTGGCCGTCACCGGCGCGCCGGTCGTGGCCGAAAGCCAGGCGTTCACGTCCTGCGACAGAAGGCGGCGGACCGCGCCCTCGGCGTCGATGTAGGTGAAGAGATGCCGCCCCGGCAGGTCGCCGATCTCGTTGAAGATGCGTTCCAGCCGCCGGTCGCGGAGCGTGATCTGTACCTTCTTTCCGCCCTTGGCCGTGAAGCGCAGGCTGACCTGCCCGGCCTCGATCCGCAGGTGACGCGACAGCAGCGTGGTGGCCCCGAAGCTGCGGTTTTCAGCCGTGTAGACCGGGTCGCCGATGCGGATCAGCGTGCGGTCCAGAAGCAGGACCAGCGCCGCCCGGGTAAATGCCAGATCACCCGCCCCCTGCCGCAAATCGCGCTGCACCGCCTTGCGCAGGGTGGGCAGGGCATGGCCGAACTCGACCAGCTGGCCGAACTTGGTCTCGGCGCGCTGCGCCTGCCAGTCGGGGTGGTAGCGATACTGCTTGCGGCCGCGCGCGTCGATGCCGGTGGCTTGCAGGTGGCCCTGCGGGTCGGCGCAGATCCAGACCTCGCGATAGGCGGGCGGGATGCCAAGGCCCCGGATGCGCTTCATGTCTTCGGCCGAGACGGGGCCACCGTCGGGTCCGATGTAGCGGAACCCGCGGCCGTGGGCTCGGCGCAGGATGCCGGGATCGCGGTCCGAGACATGGACAAGCCCGGCGGCGGGCAGGGACAGGCTGGCGTGCAGCATCGGCAAAGCCTTGGGCTGGGGTGTCCTGCGGCAACGGCGGGCTATCCGCGCCGGTTCCCCGCCTCGGTCCTAGTCCAGCACCTGCCGGGCCTCTTCCGCCATGTCGGGCGTCAGCGTCGCCGGACGGGCGGGCAGCGGCTGGTCGCCGCGCTCACCCTGCCGGTCGATATCGGCCAGCAGCAGCCGCATCTCCTCGATCTCCCTCACCTGGGATTCGATGATCTGGTCCGCCAGCTCACGAACGCGGGGGTCGCTGATGCTGGCCTTGCGGGCGTTGTTGATGGCGATGGAATGGTGCGGGATCATCGACTGCATGAAGGCCGTATCGTCGATCAGGACCTGACCGCGGTTGATGGCCAGCAGCGCGACCGCCCCGACAAGACCGCCGGCAAGGACGATGACCTTGGTCGCGGTGCCCTTGTACATCGACCACATGAAGCCCAGCATGATCACGACCATCACGCAGCCCATGACCAGCGAGGCGACCAGTCGGTTCCGGCTGAAGAAGACGTGGTCCCAGTCGTAGACAAGCTGATACATCAGCGCGACCATCACCGCCGTCGAGGTCAGGATCATCGCCGCAAAGCGGCCCCAGCCCATGTGCATCCCGTGTTCGTGCTGCATCGGCCTCTCCCTTTGCTGCAGGAGAGAAACCGCGAGAGGCGGCGGATGTTCCTTGGCGGGCGTGGACGGACCTTTCCAAAAGGTTAACGTCCACGGAATGTGTCATGTTTTGCATGGGCTTGCCCGAAATGTCCACCGTGGACACTTCGGGCTTTTCCGTCACTCGCCGTGATAGGAGACGGTCTTCACATCCTCGCCCGGCGCGGTCTTCTGCCGCCGGATGATGAGGCGGTTCAGCGCGTTGATATAGGCCCGGGTCGAGGCGACGATCGTGTCGGTATCGGCGGAGGAGCCGGTGACGATCCGGCCTTCTTCCTCCAGCCTGACCGAGACGGTCGCCTGCGCGTCCGTCCCCTCGGTAACGGCATGGACCTGATAGACCTGCAGCCGCGCCTTGTGGGGGAAGAGCATCTTCACGCAGTTGAACGCCGCATCCACCGGCCCGTCGCCGGTCGCGTCGATGTGGTGGTCCTTGCCGTCAATGGTCAGGATCATGTCGGCCTCTTGCGGCCCCTCGGTCCCGCAGACGACGCGCAGCTTCTTCAGCTGGAGGAATTCGTAGGCGTCGTTGGTCTGCTCATCCGAGACCAGCGCGATCAGGTCGTCGTCGTAGACCTCTTTCTTGCGGTCGGCGAGCGCCTTGAAGCGGACGAAGACGTCGTTCAGCTGGTTGTCGGCGAGGTCGAAGCCCAGCTCTTTCAGCTTGGCGCGCAGGGCGGCGCGGCCGGAGTGCTTGCCCATCGCGATGTTCTTCTGGGTCAGCCCGATATCCTCGGGCCGCATGATCTCGAAGGTCTGGACGTTCTTGAGGACGCCATCCTGATGGATGCCGGATTCGTGCAGGAAGGCGTTCTTGCCGACGATGGCCTTGTTGAACTGGACCGGGAAGCCCGAGACCTGAGAGACGCGGCGCGACAGGTTCATGATCTTCGTGGTGTCGATCCCGGTCTGGAACGGCAGGATGTCGTTCCGCACCCGCATCGCCATCACCACCTCTTCCAGCGCCGTGTTCCCGGCCCGCTCACCCAGGCCGTTGATCGTGCATTCGATCTGCCGCGCGCCGGCCTCCACCGCCGCGAGGGCATTGGCGGTCGCCATGCCGAGGTCGTTGTGGCAGTGGGTGGCGAAAATGATCTGGTCGGCCCCCGGAACCCGCTCCAGCAGCATCCTGATGATCTTCGCCGACTCCATCGGATAGGTGTAGCCGACGGTGTCGGGGATGTTGATCGTCGTCGCCCCGGCCTTGATCGCGATCTCCACCACGCGGCAGAGGTAGTCGGGTTCGGTCCGGGTCGCATCCATCGGCGACCACTGGACATTGTCGCAGAGGTTGCGGGCATGGGTCACGGTTTCATGGATCCGCTCGGCCATCTGGTCCATGTCGAGGTTCGGGATCGCGCGGTGCAGGGGCGAGGTGCCGATGAAGGTGTGGATGCGCGGGGAGGGCGCGTGCTTCACCGCCTCCCAGCAGCGGTCGATGTCCTTGAAGTTCGCCCGGGCGAGGCCGCAGATCGTGCTGTTCTTCGACCGTTTCGCAATTTCGGAGACGGCGGCGAAGTCGCCTTCGGAGGCAATGGGGAAGCCCGCCTCGATGATGTCGACGCCCATTTCGTCGAGGAGGCCGGCGATCTCCAGCTTTTCCTCATGGGTCATGGTGGCGCCGGGGGATTGTTCACCGTCGCGCAGGGTGGTGTCGAAGATGACGACGCGGTCTTGGGTCATTTGGGTGGTCCTTGTTTCTTAGCTTCGCTGGGCCTGGGCGCTGGTCACCTCTGAGCGGTCGCGCCCGGGGGCACGCTCAGAGGCGGCTAAGAAGGAGGAGGCCAAGGGGCAGGGCAGGGCGGAAGGCCCCGGCGCCGGTGTGGATATGGTGTCCCCTGGTCATGAGGCGCGACTATACGGGGGATTTGGCGGAAGGGAAGGGGGTTTCTGCGGAGGAGGCCGTCCTCGGGGGCATCGAGCCCCGCTCGGACGGCGCTGCCGGGAGAGGGTTCTGCATCCGCTGCGCCCAGGGGGAGCGGGCGGTGCCTCCGGCGGGGATATTTTTGCAGAAAGGAAGGCATGGGCGCGCGGGGATGGGGCGCTATCTGTCGGGAAAGGTGAAGGAGTTCGGTGTGCGGGCTTTGGTGGTTGGCGCCTCGGGCGGGATCGGGGCTGCCCTGGTGGCGGCCTTGCGGGAGCGGGGTGAAGTGGTCGGCCTGTCGCGGCGGGAGCATGGGCTGGAGGTGACCGAGGAGGCTTCGGTCGCGGGGCTGCTGGGAGCGTTCGAGCCGGGATTCGATCTGGTGGTCGTCGCCACCGGGGCGCTGGTGCTGGACGGGGTCGGCCCGGAGAAGAGCCTGCGCGCGGTGACGGCGGAGGGGTTGGCGCGGCAGTTCGCGGTGAATGCGGTGGGTCCGGCGCTGGTGATGAAACATGCGCTGCGGCTGATGCCACGGGACCGGGTGAGCCGGCTTGCGGTGCTGTCGGCGCGGGTCGGGTCGATCGGGGACAACGGGCTGGGCGGCTGGTATGGCTATCGGGCGGCGAAGGCGGCGTTGAACCAGCTGGTGCGGACCACGGCGGTGGAGGCGCGGCGGACACATCCGCAATCGGTCTTCGTGGCGCTGCATCCGGGCACGGTGGAGACGGGGTTGGCCCCTGCCTTGCGGGCCGGGCATCCCGCGGTGCCGGCCGAGGTGGCGGCGGGGAACCTCTTGCGGGTGCTGGAGGGGCTGGGGCCGGAGCAGTCCGGCGGATTTTTCGACTGGAAGGGCGAGGTGGTGCCGTGGTGAGGCTGGTTCTGGTCCTCGGGGACCAGCTGACGCCCGAGGTCGCGGCGCTGCGGGCGGCGGACAAGGCGCGGGATGTGGTGGTGATGGCCGAGGTGATGGGTGAGGGGACCTCGGTGCCGCATCATCCGCAGAAGATCGCGCTGATCCTTGCGGCGATGCGGAAGTTCGCGGCGGGGCTGGCGGCGGACGGCTGGCGGGTGGCCTATTCGCGGCTGGACGATCCGGAAAACACGCAGAGCCTGTCGGGGGAGCTTGTCAGGCGCGCCTCGGAGTTCGGCGCGGGCGAGGTGCTGGCGACGAAGCCGGGCGAATGGCGGGTCCTGCGCGACCTTGAGGCGCTGCCGCTGCCGGTGCGGGTGCTGGGGGATGACCGGTTCCTGTGTTCGGAGGCCGAGTTTGCGGCCTGGGCCAAGGGGCGCAAGCAGCTGCGGATGGAGTGGTTCTACCGCGAGATGCGGCGCAAGACCGGGCTGCTGATGGAGGGGGACCAGCCCGCGGGCGGGCAGTGGAATTTCGACCATGACAACCGCAGGCCCGCGAAGTCGGATCTGCTGCGGGCGCGCCCGCGGGACTTTGCCCCGGATGCGGTGGTGGAGGAGGTTCTGGCGCTGGTCGGGGCCCGGTTCCCCCATTTCGGGCGGCTGCGGCCGTTTCGCTGGGCGACCGATCGGGCGGGGGCGCTGGAGGCGCTGCGCGACTTCGTGGCGGAGCGGTTGCCCCGGTTCGGCGAGGAGCAGGACGCGATGCTGGAGGGCGAGGTGTTCCTGAGCCATGCGGTGATTTCTCCGTATCTGAACATCGGGCTGCTGTCGCCGATGGAGGTCTGCCGTGCGGTGGAGGACGCCTGGCGCGCGGGGCGTGTGCCGATCCAGGCGGCGGAGGGGTTCATCCGGCAGGTGCTCGGCTGGCGTGAATATGTCCGGGGGATCTGGGCGCTGGAGGGTCCTTCCTATCTGGAGCGGAATGCGCTGGCGCATCGGCGGGCCCTGCCGGGGGTCTATTGGGGCGGCGAGACGGGGATGGCCTGCATGAAGGCCGCCGTCGGCCAGACGCGGGACCTTGGTTATGCGCATCATATCCAGCGGCTGATGGTGACGGGGAATTTCGCCTTGCTTGCCGGGGTCGATCCGGCGGCGGTGCATGAGTGGTACCTGTCGGTCTATGTGGATGCCTTCGAATGGGTGGAAGCGCCGAACACACTGGGGATGAGCCAGTTCGCCGATGGCGGGCTGCTGGGGTCAAAACCCTATGTGTCGAGCGGGGCCTATATCGCCCGGATGTCGGATCACTGCGCGGGCTGCCGCTACCGGGTGAAGGAGAAGGTGGGCGAGCGGGCCTGTCCGTTCAACATGCTCTACTGGCATTTCCTGGTCCGGCACCGGGAGCGGTTCCGGGCAAATCCGCGGATGGCGCAGATGTACCGGGTCTGGGACGGGATGGCCGAGGGACACCGGGAGGCGGTGCTGGCCGGGGCCGAGGCCTTGCTGGCGCGGCTGGATGCGGGGGCGGTGGTCTGAGGTAGGGTGGGCGATATCGCCCACCCTACGTTCGGATCAGCCCGGGTCTCGCCAGCGGTTCGCGATGGGGTAGCGCCGGTCGAGCCAGAACGCCCTTTGCGTCAGCCGCACCCCCGGCGCGGATTGGAATCGTTTGTACTCGGCGATGTAGAGGAGATGCTCCACCTTCTTCACCGTGGCATGGTCATGGCCAAGCGCCACGATCTCGGGCACCGACATTTCCTTTTCGACCAGACATTCCAGGATCTCGTCCAGGATCTCATAGGGCGGCAGGCTGTCCTGGTCGGTCTGGTTCGCCCGCAGCTCGGCCGAGGGCGGTTTCTCGATGATGCGCTGCGGGATCACCTCGCCGGCCGGGCCCTTCATCCAGGGGCGGTGGTGTTCGTTGCGCCAGCGGGCCGTCAGGAACATGCGGGTCTTGTACATGTCCTTGACCGGGTTGTAGCCGCCGTTCATGTCGCCGTAGATCGTGCAGTAGCCGACCGCCATCTCGGACTTGTTGCCGGTGGTCAGCAGCATCTCGCCGAACTTGTTGGACAGCGCCATCAGGAGAAGGCCGCGGATCCGGCTCTGGATGTTTTCCTCGGTGATCCCCGGTTCGGTCCCGGCAAAAAGGGGGGCGAGCGCCTCGGTCACGGCGGCCTGCGGGCCCGATATCGGGATCGTGTCCAGCCGGCAGCCAAGCGCGCGGGCGGCGGCGGTGGCGTCCTCCAGCGAATGGGCGGAGGTGAATTCCGAGGGTAGCATGACGCAGCGGACGTTTTCCGGCCCGAGTGCATCCACCGCCATCGCCGCGACGATGGCCGAGTCGATGCCGCCGGACAGGCCGAGGACGGCCTTCCCGAACCCGGTCTTGCGCATGTAGTCGCCAAGCGCGAGGACGCAGGCGCGATAGTCGGCCTCACCGATCGGGGGGATCTCGTGGATCTCGCCCGGATCGGCCTGCCAGCCTTCGACGGTGCGGCGGAAGGTGACCAGCACCTCGGTCTCGTCGAACTGCGGCAGTTGCGCGGCAAGCCGCCCGCCGGGGTTCAGCACCATGGAGGAGCCGTCGAAGACCTGGTCGTCCTGACCGCCCACCATGTTCAGGTAGACCAGCGGCAGGCCGGTCTCGACCACGCGGGACACCATCAGGTTCAGCCGCAGGTTCGGCTTGCCGCGGTGGTAGGGGCTGCCGTTCGGGACCAGCAGGATCTCGGCCCCGGTCTCGGCAAGGGTCTCGACGACATCGGGATGCCAGGCATCCTCGCAGATGGGTGTGCCGATGCGGACGCCGTTCACCACGTAGGGTCCGTGGACATCGGCCGAGGCGAAGACGCGGCGTTCGTCGAAGACGGCGTCGTTCGGCAGGTGGTGTTTCAGGACGCGGGCCTGGATCTTGCCGCCGTGCAGGATGTAGTAGCCGTTGTAGAGCTTCAGCCCGGCCAGCACCGGCCCGCCGATCCCCAGCGCCGGACCGTCCGCGCAATCGGCGGCCAGCCGCTCGACCGCAGCTATGGCATCCGAAACGAAGGCGGGTTTCAGGATCAGGTCCTGGGTCTGGTAGCCGGTGATGAACATTTCGGTCAGGGCGACCATGTCGGCGCCGGCGGCCTTGGCCGAGGCCCAGGCGGCGCGGGCGCGGGTGGCGTTCCCGGCGATGTCGCCGACCACCGGATTGAGCTGCGCCAGTTGCAGACGGAAGATGTCGGTCATCGCGGGGCCCCCTTGCTGTCCTCCTTCTAGCAGGTTGACGGTGAAGGGAAAGCCGGGCGCCCGGCGGCGCTTGTCACATTTCGGCCCGCCCCTTACCTTTCGGGGCCATCAGCCCCGGGGGAATCGTCCATGCGTCGTCTTGCCGTCCTTGTATCCCTGCTTGCGCTGCCCGCCCTGGCCCAGGACGGGGATATCGTGACCAAGCAGTATGACGACGGCTCGGTCTATGAGGGGACCTTCCAGAACGGCCGCCAGCACGGCATGGGCACCTACCGCCTGCCCTCGGGCTTTGAGTACAGCGGCGAATGGGTCGAGGGCGAGATCACCGGAGTGGGCACGGCGCGCTATCCCAACGGGTCGATCTATGAAGGCAGCTTCGTCAAGGGCCAGCCCGAGGGCAAGGGGCGCATCACGGCGCCCGACGGTCGGACCTATGAGGGCGACTGGGTGCAGGGCCAGATGACCGGGCAGGGCGTGGCGCGCTATGCCAACGGCTCGGTCTATGAAGGCAGTTTCGTGCGGGGCCAGCATGACGGAAAGGGCAAGCTGACCAATCCCTCGGGCTATACCTATGAGGGCGACTGGCTTCTGGGCGTGAAGGAGGGGGCGGGCCGCATCACCTATCCCGATGGCGCGACCTATGAAGGGACGCTGGTGGCCGGGCAGCGGTCGGGCAAGGGGAAGCTGACCATGCCGGACGGGCTGGCCTATGAGGGTGACTGGGCCGAGGGGCAGATCAACGGCACGGGCCGGCTGGTGCAGCCCAACGGCGATATCTACGAGGGCGCCTTCACCAACGGCCAGCGCGAGGGGCGCGGGACGCTGACCCACAAGAATGGCGATGTCTATGAGGGCCAGTGGCAGCAGGACCGCCGCCACGGCCAGGGCGTGTTCACCGCCGCCGACGGGTTCAAGTACGAGGGCACCTGGGTCGAGGGCCGGATGGAGGGGACCGGGTCGATCACCTATCCCGACGGCTCGGTCTATATCGGCGCGATGCTGGCCGACCAGCCGCATGGTCAGGGGGCGATCACCTATCCCGATGGGACGACCTATCAGGGCAACTGGGACAAGGGGCTGATCGCGGGCGAGGGGCGCGCGACCTATGCCGACGGCCGGGTCTATGAAGGCGCCTTCCGCAATGCCCGTCCGCAGGGGGTGGGCGTCATCACCCATCCCGACGGCTATCGCTATGAAGGAGACTGGGTCGAGGGCCAGCGCGAGGGCGTGGGGTCGGCGAGCTATCCGGACGGGAGCCAGTACAAGGGCGGGTTCAAGGCCGGGCTCCGGCATGGCGAGGGCGAGTTCTCGACCGCCGAGGGGTTCCGCTATGTCGGGCGCTGGCTGGCCGGGCAGATGGAGGGCGAGGGCACCGCGACCTATCCGGGGGGCGAAGTCTATGAAGGCGCGTTCAAGGCCGGGCGGCGCGAGGGGCAGGGCAGGATGACCTATCCCTCGGGTCAGGTGGCGGAGGGTATCTGGCAGAACGGCATCCTGACCGCGCCGCCGGAGGGGACGCCCGAGGCCCCGACCGAAGCGACGGCCCCGGAGGAGGGGGCGGGCGCGCCCTGAAGGAAGGTGGGCGGATCGCCCACCCTACGGACGGCCCGCAGGCGGTCCGGCGATTTGGGGATCGTGTCGCGTAGGGTGGGCGATGCGCCCACCCGAACCTAGACCGCAGTGACCTGACATTCCGGCAAGAGACGCATCACATCCTCGGGTCGGCAGAGCTGGGTCGCGTCGGTCGTCACTGCGGCCGAGGCGGCGGCGGAGCCCAGGGACAGGGCCTCGGCATGGGACTGGCCGCGCGCCAGCGCCAGGACAAAGGCCGCGACGAAACTGTCGCCGGCGCCCACGGTGGATTTCACCTGCACCTTCGCCGCCTTCGCGAAGAGCCGCTCGTCGGCATTGGCCAGCAGGTTGCCCTCGGCGCCGCGGGCGATGATGACGATCTTCGCCACCCCCCTGTGGACCAGCGACTGGGCGAAAGCGGCGGTATCCTCCAGGCTGGCCAGGGGGCGACCGGCAAGTTCCTCGCCCTCGGGCCCGTCCATGCGCAGGACGTGCAGGCCGGGGATCGGGGTGCGCACCGCCGCTGCCAGGGTGGCGCCGGAGGTGTCGAGGATGACGCGCGTCTCGGGCATCGAGGCGGCAAGCTGGGCCGGGAAATCGACCGGAACGCCGGGTGGCTGGCTGCCCGACAGCACGGAAAAGCCGCCGGGGCGGGCGGTTGCGCCGAGGAGGGTGAAGACCCGCGCCCGCTCGGCCGCGCCCCAGACCGGGCCGGGGAGCATGAACCGGTACTGGTCGCCGGTGGCGGTGACCTTCACGGTCAGCGACTGGCGCGTCTCGCCGGGGCCGAGGATCGAGAGGAAGGTCACCCCCTCGGCCCGGATCAGCCCCGCAAGCCGGTCGCCGGTCAGCCCGCCAAGGGCGACCAGCGCCAGGCTGTCGCCGCCGAGAGACTTGATCGCGCGGGAGACGTTGAGCCCGCCGCCGCCGGGATCGAGCAGCGGCTCGTCGCAGCGCAGCTTGTGGTTCGGGATCAGCTCGGCCACCTCGGTCGCCATGTCGAGCGCGGGGTTGAGCGTCAGGGTCAGGATCGGGGCTTGGGACATGCGGCACCTGTTCGTGTTACCGCTATCATAAACGCATCCTGCGGAAATGGAACCGCCCCCGACGGTCGAGGCCGGGGACAGAGTCGTGGCTTGAGGACGCCGGGTCGGGGACTCAGCCGTTCAGCATCAGCTGGTAGCTGGCCGGGACATAGCGGAAGCCCTCGCCCGCCGCCTCGACATAGCCGATGCCGGGGAAGGGCATGTGGTAGCCGATGAAGGGGATGCGGTCGGCGGCGATCTGGCCGAAGACCGCCTTGCGCGTGGCGGCGGCGGCGGCCTTGTCCCGGTCGAAGCGCACCTCCCAGTCAGGCCGTTGCAGTGACCAGACATAATGGTTGGCGGTATCTGCCGTCACCATCAGGCGCTGGCCGTCGGATTCGATCTGATAGACCATGTGGCCGGGCGAATGGCCGAAGGCAGCGACGGCGGTGATCCCCGAAGCCGGGCTGCCGCCATCGTCAAGGAAGGTGAACCGGTCATTCAGCGGGGCCACGTTCTTCATGAAGCCCTCGTCCCCGGCTTCGGTGGCGGCATTGTGTTCCACTGCGCCGGTCACATAGCGGGCGTTGGCAAAAGTCGGCGTGGTGCCGTCCGCGCCCATCAGCCCGCCGATATGGTCGCCGTGCATGTGGGTGATCACCACCACGTCCACCATGTCCGGGGTCATGCCGGCGGCGGAGAGGGCGGCAAGCGTGCCCTCGGCGGCGAGGCCGGTGTCGAAGAGGATGATCTCGGCCCCGGTGTTCACCACGGTGGGGGTGAAGAAGTTCTGCGACTTGTCGGCGGGGATGAAATTGGCTTCGGAGAGGGCGGCGAATTCCTCGGGCGAGGCATTGGTGCCGAAGGTCTCCTGCGGGTTTTCCAGCGGGCGGCTGCCGACGAGGAGGGTCGTCACCTCGAAACTGCCGAGTTTGAAGCGGTTCCAGGGCGCGAAGCCGGAGCCCTGCATGGTTTCCTGCGCCTTGACGGCGCCGGGGAGGAAGGTGGCGGCGAGGGGCATGGTGGCACCGGCGAGAAGCGCCTGACGGCGGGACAGGGTGGTCATGGGTCCTCCTTCGGGTTGCATGTGCCTGAAGGATAGGGCCTTGTGACCCTGCGTCCGGTCACGGTTCTGTCACCGGGGTGCGGGACCGCACAGGCGATGTGCGGGGCTGGTCACTCCCACCACGGGTCGATGGTGGCGATGTCCTCGTCGGACCAGCCGAAATGATGCGCGAGTTCGTGGACGACGATGTGGCTGACCAGCTCCTGCAGCGAGACATTGCCGCGCTCGGCCCATTCGTCGAGGATCGGGCGGCGGAAAAGCCAGACAACGTCGGGGCGGATGACCTGATCGGCGGTGGATTTCTCGGTCAGGGGCACGCCTTCGTAAAGGCCAGTCAGTTCGAACGGGTCGCTCAGGCCGAGTTCCTCGACCATGTCGTCGTCGGGGAAATCCTCGACCCGGAGGCGGACATGGGTGGCGGGCTCGCGGAAGGGATCGGGGAGGGTCGAGATCGCCTCATGCGCGAGTTGCTCGATCAGGGCAAGGGTCGGGGCGATGGCGTCGGGCGATGGATTGGTCATGGCGTGAAGATAGGGGAGGGGCGATGCGGGGGGAAGAGGCTCGGGCTGGCGGGCGTGCCTTTGCCGGCGGCATCGAGCCGCCAGCAAAGGCGTTGCCACGGAAGGATGCGCGCGCGGCCCGAAACCGGACGCGGGACGACGCTGGACTGGGGCCGATACTGGGGCCGAAACTGGACAAGGCGCGGGGCTTGTGACAGGGAAGGGCGTTCCAAGGAGCCCAAGGCCATGACCGTCATCACCCGCTTCGCCCCCTCGCCCACCGGCTGGATCCATGTGGGGAACCTCCGCACCGCCTTGATGAACTATCTGATCGCGCGACAGAACGGCGGGACCTTCATCCTGCGGCTGGACGATACCGATCAGGAGCGGTCGAAGCAGGAATATATCGACGGGCTGAAGGCGGATCTGGACTGGCTGGGGATCCGCTATGACCGGATCGAGCAGCAGTCCAAGCGGATGGACCGCTATGCTGCGGCGGCCGAGCGGCTGAAGGCGGCGGGGCGGTTCTATGAGTGTTTCGAGACGCCCGTCGAGCTGGACCTGAAGCGCAAGAAGCAGCTGAACATGGGCAAGCCGCCGGTCTATGACCGGGCGGCCTTGTCGCTGACCGAGGAGCAGAAGGCCGCCTACCGCGCCGAGGGGCGGCAGGGTTACTGGCGCTTCAAGCTGGATCATGAGCGGATCGAGTGGAAGGACGGCATCATAGGGGATATCTCGATCGACGCGGCTTCGGTAAGCGACCCGGTGCTGATCAAGGCGGATGGGCAGGTGCTGTATACCTTCGCCTCGTCGGTGGATGACGTGGAGATGGGGGTGACCCACATCGTCCGGGGTGCGGACCATGTGACGAACACCGCGACGCAGATCCAGATCATGAAGGCCCTGGGCGGGGTGCCCCCGACCTTTGCGCACCACAGCCTGCTGACCGGGCCGCAGGGCGAGGAGCTGTCGAAGCGGCTGGGCGTGCTGAGCTTGCGCGACCTGCGGGCGCGGGGCGTGGAGCCCTTGGCGCTGCTGTCCCTGATGGCGCGGCTTGGCTCGTCGAAGCCGGTGGAACTGGCGCCCGACATGGAGGCGCTGGTGGCGGGGTTCGACGTGGGCTCGTTCGGCGCCGCGCCGACCAAGTTCGATGCCGAGGACCTGTTCCCGCTGACCCGCCACCATGTGCAGTCGCTGCCCTTCGAGGCGGTGCGCGAGCGGGTGCTGGATCTGGGCGTGCCGGATGGCGAGGCCGAGGCGTTCTGGGCGGTGGCCAAGGGCAATATCACCGTGCTGGCGGATCTGGAGGAATGGTGGGTCCTGTTCCGCGACGGGGCCGAGCCGGTGGTGGATGAGGCGGATCGGGAGTTCGTGGCACAGGCCCTGGCGATGCTGCCGCCGAAGCCCTGGACCCAGGCGACCTGGGGTGAGTGGACCGCGGCGGTGAAGGAAGCGACGGGGCGCAAGGGCAAGGACCTGTTCCGTCCGCTGCGCCGGGCGCTGACCGGGCGCGATGCGGGGCCGGAGATGGCCGATGTCATGCCGCTTCTGCGCAAGGTGCCGAGCGTCTGAGCCCTGAGCTGGCCGCCGGGGGCGCTTCGCCCCCGGACCCCCAGAGGATATTTGGGCAAAGATGAAAGGGATTGGACCCTTCCATCTTGAGGAGCGGGAATGGCAGGGCAGCAGGCGAAATTCGTCGAGGGGAACCTGTTCCGGCATGTGTCGGTGATGGCGCTTACCTCGTCGGTCGGGCTGATGGCGGTCTTTGTCGTCGATCTGATCAACATGTTCTACATCGCCCTTCTGGGGCGCGCGGAGCTGGCGGCGGCCATCGGCTATGCCGGGGCGATCCTGTTCTTCACCACGAGTTTCGGCATCGGGATGTCGATCGGCGTCGGCGCGCTGGTCGCGCGGGCTCTGGGGGCGCGGGACCAGGCCCTGGCGCGGGAGAAGACGACGACGGGGCTGGTACTGGGCTTTGTCTTCGGCTCGCTCTTTGCGGCGGTGGTCTGGCTGTTCCTTTGGCCGCTGGTCGGGCTTCTGGGCGCGTCCGGCGAGACGGCGGCGCTGGCGGTGCATTTCCTGCAGATCGTGGTGCCGTCGCAGCCCCTGCTGATGGTGGGCATGATCGGCGGCGCGGTGCTGCGCAGCCATGGCGACGCGCGGGCGGCGATGATGGCGACGGTCTGGGGGGCGGTGGCGACGGCGGCGCTGGACCCGGTGCTGATCTTCGGGCTGGGGCTGGAGCTGACGGGGGCGGCGATTGCCAGCGTGGCGGCGCGGGTGGTGATCGCCTGGATGGCGCTGCAGCCGATCCGGCGGAAATATGGCGGGTTTGACCGGCCGAGGGTGCGGCAGGTCGCGGCCGACATGGGGCCGATCTGGGCCATTGCCGTGCCGGCGATCCTGACGCAGGTGGCGACGCCGGTGGGGCAGGCCTTCGTGACGCGCGCGACCAGCGCCTATGGCGAGGCAGCCGTGGCGGGGATGGCGATAGCGGGGCGGCTTACTCCGGTCGCTTTCGGCGTCATCTTCGCCCTGTCGGGGGCGATCGGGCCGATCGTGGGGCAGAACTTCGGGGCCGGGCGGATGGACCGGGTACGGCGGGCGTTCCGCGATGGGCTGATCTTCACCGCCCTGGTGATCCTTGCGGTCTCGGCACTCCTCTTCACGCTGCGTGGACCGATAGCGGATGCCTTCCAGGCCGAGGGGTTGACGCGGGATATGGTCTATCTGTTCTGCGGGCCGCTGGCGCTGCTGTGGTTCTTCAACGGGATGATCTTCGTCGGCAATGCGGTCTGCAACAACCTTGGGCGGCCGTTCTGGTCGACGGTGGTGAACTGGGGGCGGCATACCGTCGGCACGATCCCGCTGGCGCTGTGGCTGGGCCAGTATTGGGGGGCGGAGGGGGTGCTGGTCGGTCAGGCCCTGGGTGGCGTGGTCTTCGGCCTTGCGGCGGCCTGGCTGGCGCTGCTGGCGATCCGCTCGCCCGGTGCGCATGGTCCGCGCGGCCGCCCGGCGCCGGAGCCGGAGACCGAGCCGGTGGCAAGTCCCGGTGAACGGCGGGCCTGACGCGTCGGTCAGGCGCGGCATACCGTCGTATTCCGAATCCTCTTGCCCGGATGCCGGGCTTTGCGGTAGGCAAAGAGCGTCAGGTTCGGGAGAATCCGGCGGGCTCTCAGGCCCGACGGTGCCGAAGGAGCAACCGCCCCGGTAAACTCTCAGGCGCAAGGGACCGTAGCTGACGACAGACTCTGGAGAGTTCCCGGGAAAGCCGGGACGCCGAAGGGATAACGATCTCAGGCGCGCCGTACCCGGGCTTTGGGGGGCGCAGGGACAGAGGGGGCATCGCAGGGTGGGGATTGGCCCGCCCGACGGTGCCGGTGCGTTTTCCGGCCAAGAAGGGAGGCAGCAATGGCTGACCTGGAAGAGCCGGAGCTTCTGCATCTGGGGCTGGAGTCCCTGCATGAGGAACTGGGCGGCAAGATGGTGCCCTTTGCGGGCTACCGGATGCCGGTGCAGTACCCCGAGGGGGTGCTGAAGGAACATCTGCACACACGCGCGGCAGCGGGCCTGTTTGACGTCAGCCACATGGGGCAGGTGATCCTGCGGCCGAAAGCCGGCATGGACGACCTGAAGCTGGCTTTCGAGGCGCTGATGCCGGTGGATGTGCTGGGGCTGGCCGAGGGGCGGCAGCGCTATGGGCTGTTCACCGACGAATCTGGCGGAATCCTGGATGACCTGATGTTCACCAACCGGGGGGATCATCTGTATGTCGTCGTCAACGCGGCCTGCAAGGCGGCGGATATTGCCCATATGAGCGCCGGGATGCCGGGGGTTTCGGTGGAACCGGTGACGGACCGCGCGCTTCTGGCGTTGCAGGGGCCGGGGGCCGAGGCGGCGCTGGAGGCGGTGCTGCCCGGCGTGGCGGCGATGCGGTTCATGGATCACCGGGTGATCGGGGACATCTGGGTCTCGCGGTCGGGCTACACGGGCGAAGACGGCTTCGAGGTCTCGGTCCCCGAGGCGCAGGCGGAAGGGTTTGCCCGGAAGCTGCTGGCGCAACCCGGCGTCGCCCCCATCGGCCTTGGCGCGCGGGACAGCCTGCGGCTTGAAGCGGGGCTCTGCCTTTACGGCCATGACATCGACACCACCACGAGCCCGGTCGAGGCGAACCTGGTCTGGGCGATCCAGAAGGCGCGCAAGGCCGGGGGCGCGCGGGAAGGGGGCTTCCCTGGGGCGGCGCGAATCCTGCGGGAACTGGCCGAAGGGCCGCAGCGGCTGCGTGTCGGATTGCGCCCCGAGGGCCGGGCCCCGATGCGCGAGGGGGTCGAGCTTTTCGCCGAGGATGGCACGCCGGTCGGGCGGGTGACCTCGGGCGGGTTCGGACCCTCGGTCAACGCGCCGATTGCGATGGGCTATGTCGCCCGTGCCCATGCCGAAGTCGGCACGCAGCTGATGGGCGAGGTGCGCGGCAAGCGCCTGCCTGTCACCGTGGCCGAGATGCCTTTCCAACCCACAACCTACAAGCGCTGAGGAGCCTGCGATGAAGTATACCAAGGAACATGAATGGCTGCGCGTCGAGGGTGACCATGTCGTCGTCGGCATCACCGAACACGCTGCGACCCAGCTGGGCGACGTGGTCTTCGTGGAACTGCCCGAGACCGAGACCCAGGTGGCCGAGGGCGATGAGGTCTGCGTGATCGAAAGCGTCAAGGCGGCGTCCGACATCCTTGCCCCCATCGACGGCGAGATCGTGGCGGTGAACCAGAAGCTGGTCGACAACCCCGGCCTTGTGAACGAGGACCCGACGGGCGCGGCCTGGTTCTTCAAGCTGAAGGTGGACGACCTGAGCGTGCTCGACCAGTTCATGGACGAGGACGAATACCAGGACCTGATCGGCTGACCTCCCTGCGCGCGCCCCAAGTTTCTTAAGGAAGAAATTTGTCAAAATCCTTACTCAAGGATTTTGGGGCCTTCGGGCCGGGCGCTTTACCCAGTCCATTTGAGGTGTCCCATGACCTTCACTCCTACTGACTACAATCCTTACGACTTTGCCAACCGGCGCCATATCGGCCCCTCTCCGATCGAGATGGCAGAGATGCTGGCTGCCGTTGGCGTGCGCAGCCTGGACGAGCTGATCGACCAGACCGTGCCGCCCTCGATCCGCCAGGCGCAGCCGCTGACCTGGGCACCCCTGGCGGAGCATGAGCTCTTGGCCCGGATGAAGGAGGTCGGCGCGAAGAACCGCGTGATGACCAGCCTGATCGGGCAGGGCTATTACGGCACGGTCCTGCCGCCGGCGATCCAGCGCAACATCCTGGAGAACCCGGCCTGGTACACCGCCTATACGCCCTATCAGCCCGAGATCGCGCAAGGTCGGCTGGAGGCGCTGCTGAACTTCCAGACGATGGTCTGCGACCTGACGGGCCTGGACGTGGCGAATGCGAGCCTGCTGGACGAGGCGACGGCGGCGGCGGAAGCCATGACCATGGCGGAACGGGTCGCGAAGTCGAAGGCCAAGGCCTTCTTCGTCGACCGTTTCTGCCATCCGCAGACCATCGCGGTGATCCGCACCCGGGCGCTGCCCTTGGGGATCGAGATCATCGAGGATGACGTTCGCAAGCTTGACCCCACCAAGGTGTTTGGCGCGATCTTCCAGTATCCGTCCAGCTACGGCCATGTGACCGACTTTACCCAGCGCATCGCCAGCCTCCATGCGGCGGGGGCCATCGCGATCATGGCGACCGACCTTCTGGCCTTGTGCATGTTGAAGGAGCCGGGCGCGATGGGGGCGGATATCGCCATCGGCTCGGCGCAGCGCTTCGGGGTGCCGATGGGCTATGGCGGGCCGCATGCGGCCTTCATGGCGGTGAAGGATGCCCACAAGCGGCAGATGCCGGGGCGGATCGTCGGCGTCTCGATCGATGCGCAGGGCGGCAAGGCGTATCGCCTGAGCCTTCAGACCCGCGAGCAGCATATCCGGCGCGAGAAGGCCACGTCGAACGTCTGCACGGCGCAGGCCCTGCTGGCGGTGATGGCGTCGATGTACGCCGTCTTCCACGGGCCGAAGGGCCTGCGCGCGATTGCCGAGCGGGTGCATTTCCTGACCCAGCGGCTGGCGCGCGCGCTGAAGGCGGCGGGGGCCAAGGTGGACCCCAAGGCCTTCTTCGACACGATCACCGTCGAGGTGGGCGTGGGGCAGGCGGGCATCCTTGCCGCCGCGCGGAACGAGGGGCTGAACTTCCGCAAGATCGGCCTGAACCGCGTCGGGATCAGCCTGGACGAGACCACGGATGAGCGGGTGCTGATCAAGGTCCTGCGTGCCTTCGGGATCGACGGCGTACCGCCGCACCGCGCGACTCTGGGCTTCCCGGAGGAAATGCTGCGCACCAGTGACTATCTGACCCACCCGGTCTTCCACATGAACCGGGCCGAGTCCGAGATGATGCGCTACATGCGCCGCCTGTCGGACCGCGACCTGGCGCTGGACCGGGCGATGATCCCGCTGGGGTCCTGCACCATGAAGCTGAACGCGGCGGCCGAGATGATGCCGATCACCTGGCCCGAGTTCGGCTCCTTGCATCCCTTCGCGCCGCGCGATCAGGCAGCGGGGTATCATGAGGCGATCAATGACCTGAGCGAGAAGCTCTGCGAGATCACCGGCTATGACGCCTTCTCGATGCAGCCGAATTCGGGCGCGCAAGGCGAATATGCGGGGCTTCTGACCATCCTCGCCTATCACCGCAGCCGGGGCGACACCCAGCGCACGGTCTGCCTGATCCCGACCTCGGCGCATGGGACCAACCCGGCCTCGGCGCAGATGGCGGGGATGGAGGTCGTCGTGGTGAAGGCCTCTGCCAATGGCGACGTGGATGTCGAGGACTTCCGCGCCAAGGCCGAGGCGGCGGGAGACAGGCTCGCGGCCTGCATGATCACCTATCCGTCCACGCATGGCGTGTTCGAGGAAACCGTGCGGACGATCTGCCAGATCACCCATGACCACGGCGGGCAGGTCTATATCGACGGCGCGAACATGAACGCGCTGGTCGGCCTGGTGAAGCCCGGCGAGATCGGCGGGGATGTCAGCCACCTGAACCTGCACAAGACCTTTGCCATCCCGCATGGCGGTGGTGGTCCCGGCATGGGCCCGATCGGCGTCAAGGCACATCTCGCGCCGCATCTGCCCGGCGACCCCGAGAAGGGCGGCGAGGGGGCGGTTTCGGCGGCGCCTTACGGGTCGGCCAGCATCCTGCTGATCAGTTGGGCCTACTGCCTGATGATGGGCGGGCCGGGGCTGACGCAGGCGACGCGGGTCGCGATCCTGAACGCGAACTACATCGCGGCGCGGTTGTCGGGGCACTATCCGATCCTCTTCATGGGGAACAAGGGCCGCGTCGCGCATGAGTGCATCCTGGACACCCGGCCCTTCGCCGATCATGGCGTGACGGTGGACGACATCGCCAAGCGCCTGATCGACAACGGGTTCCATGCGCCGACGATGAGCTGGCCGGTTTCGGGCACGCTGATGGTGGAGCCCACCGAATCTGAAACCAAGGCCGAGATCGACCGCTTCATCACCGCGCTTCTGTCGATCCGCGAGGAGATCCGCTCGGTGGAGAAGGGCGAGATCGCGGCCGAGGACTCTCCGCTGCGCCATGCCCCGCATACGGTGGCGGCACTGGTGGGTGAGTGGGACCGGAAATACAGCCGTGAAACCGGCTGCTTCCCGCCGGGATCGTTCCGGGTGGACAAGTACTGGCCGCCGGTCGGCCGGGTCGACAACGTCTATGGCGACCGGAACCTGATCTGCACCTGCCCGCCGGTCGAGGCCTATGCCGAAGCGGCGGAATGAAAGTCAGACACCTTAAGCAAGGATTCTGGCCGATCTTCTGCTGAACGAATTTGGCCCCCGGACGCAGTTCGGGGGCCAAGCGCTCCACCGTGCGGATGCGGGCGGCCCTGCGCATCGGGGCGGCATTGACCCCCACGCCGCGCCGCGCTAGCCGTGCCCGGATGACGCGGACCCGCCCCCCCTTTCTTGATGGATTGATCGCCAGCCTGCCGATTGCCATGGGCTATTTCCCGATCGCCTTTTCCTTCGGCGTGGCGGCGACCCAGGCGGGCTTCACGGGGCTGGAGGCCTTTGCCCTGTCGCTGCTGATCTATGCCGGGGCGTCGCAGTTCCTGGCGCTGGCGCTGTTGTCCTCGGGTGCGCCGGTGCTGGTTTCGGCCTTCACGCTGATCGCGATGAACCTGCGGCACGTCCTTTATGGCCCGGCGCTGATGCGCGAGGCGGGGGCGGGTCAGTCCAAGCGGCACGCCTGGGCCTGGGCCTGGGGCTTGACCGATGAGGTCTTCGGCCAGGCGCTGGGGGCGCTGGCGCGGGGGCAGCGCTTTTCGGAAGGCTACATGTTCGGGCTGGGGCTCGGCGCCTATGCCAGCTGGCTTTCGGGCACGCTGGTCGGCGCGGTGGCGGGCGGCGGCGCGCTTGAGGGCTGGCCGGCGGTCAGCGCGGGGCTGGGCTTCATGCTGCCTGCGCTGTTCCTGGCGCTGCTTCTGTCGATCCTGAGCCGTCGGCAACTGCCGGTCGTCGCGGTGGCCGGGGCGGTCACGGTTGCGGTGACGCTGGCGATCAGCGCGACAAGCGGCATCCTGCTGGGGATGCTGGCGGGGGCGGTTGCGGGGCTAGTGCGGCGATGAACCTGGACCTTCTGACCGTGGCGCTGCTGGCCGGAGCCGCCAACTGGGCCTTCCGTGCGCTGCCCATCCTTGCGCGGACCGACCGGCTGGCCACGGTCGGCTGGCTGGAGCGGTTCCTGTCGGCCACCGGCCCGGCGGCGATTGCCACGCTCTTCGTGGCGGCGGTCCTGCCCTCGCTCAGCCTTGACCTGCCGCGGCTCCTGCCGCTTGCCGCGGGCACGCTGGCCGTGCTGGCGCTGTGGGTCCTGCGCCGCTCGGTCGTTCTGGCCACGCTGGGGGGCGCGGTCGCGCACGGGCTGACGGTCTGGCTGCTGGGCTGATGGCCGCTTGCGCCGGGCGCGGGCTTGGGCGACCATAGGCGAAAGCAGGAAGGGAGACAGACATGCTTGAGATCAGCCCGCAGAAGGTGGTGCATGTGATCTTCCTTGCGCGTGAGGCCTCGGTCGGACAGGCGGAACTGCACGCCTTCATCGACGGGCTGAACGATGATGAGAAGGCGCAGTTGACGGCAGTGGCCTGGGTCGGTCGCGGTGCCTTTGAACCCGAGGATTTCGCCGAGGCGGTGGCGACCGCCGTGGCCGAGGCGACGACGCCCACGGCCGACTACCTGATGGGGATGCCGCATCTGGCCGAGAACCTCGAAAGCGGGCTCGAGGCGATGGGCGTGGACGTCTCGGGCGAGGAAGAGGATTTCCTTTAGGATCGCGTCTTCGGGGTCTTGCGTCCGGGGCATGTGCTGCACATCTTCAAATTTGAAAAGATGTGAGGTGTGCGATGGCTGTTGCCGAAGCTTTGAAACTTACCTGCCCAAGCTGCGGACAGGCGAACCGGGTGCCGGTCTCGCGTCTGGCCGAGGGGCCGAAATGCGCGGTCTGTGGCGGGGCCCTGGCCGATGGCCGCGTGGCCGAACTGGACGCGGCCACCCATGACAAGGTGACGCGGGGCGACGGGTTGCCGGTGCTGGTCGACTACTGGGCGCCCTGGTGCGGCCCGTGCCGGATGATGGCGCCGGAATTCGCCAAGGCCGCCAAGGCTCTGGCGCCCAACGTGCGGCTGATGAAGCTGAACACCGAGGATCATCCGCAGATCTCGGCCCGGGCCGGCATCCGCGGGATTCCGGCGCTGATTCTGTATCGGAACGGTCGTGAGGTCGCCCGGCTTGCCGGTGCGCGTCCGGCCGCGGATATCGTGGCCTTCGTCCGCCAGCACATCGCCTGATCCCGCCGCGCGGCCGCTTGACAACGGCTGCGCGATGCGCGAGACACCGCGCAGGTCGTTGGGGCAGTAGCTCAGTTGGGAGAGCGTATCGTTCGCAATGATAAGGTCAGGGGTTCGATCCCCCTCTGCTCCACCAATGACCCTCAGCCCGGACGATGACCAGACAGAGAACCCGGACGTGTCCCGGATGCCTGTTTTTTTAGGTCCCTGTCCGATGCAGATCCACCGCTAGAGCCGGAAGATCACATAATCCGCCGTGTCGGCCGCGCGCTCGAACTGCGCGTCAAGCCAGGTGATGAAGCCGGCATGATGCTCGGTGAACAGCCGACCAAGATCGTCACGCGCGTCGGTGGTGAAGCCGAACCAACGCGCGCCTTCGGCGCGAAGCTGTTCAAGGTCGGCGATGGCAGCCGCGTCATCCGCGCGGAAGATCGACCAGGGTTCCGACCCGCCACCGGGCGGAAACACCCAGCCGCGCGCGCCCGCGTAGAAGATCGCGATGGGGTCGCCCACATCCGGGCTTACGGCGATGACCAGATCCCCCTCTGCCCGCAAGGCGGCAAGCTCTAGTCCCAGGGCATGGGCCTTCCGGGAGAATGGGGCCTTCATCGACTGCACCAGCGGCAGGGTCGCAAAGATCGCGATCAGGGCGACAAGCCCAGCCATGCGCATTCCCGCCACCACGGCGGGGGCGGGACGGGCCAGACGGACCAGGACCAGCGCACCGTGACCCGCGAAGATCGCCAGCGGCACGCTGAAGATGTGCATGTTCCAAGGGTTCGCCGATACTTCGCCCGCAGCAAGCAGATAGACCGTCGCCGCCGCCACCAGCCATAGCAGCGGGCACCAGATCAGAGCACGGTCGCCCAGCACGTCCGCCGGCCTCGGGTGAAGCCAGAGCCCGATCCCCACCAGAATCAGGATTGGCCAGCCGTAGAACCAGACCTGCGCGATCTTCCAGGTCCGGTCCAGGAAGAATCCGTTCGCCATGAAGGCGCGCAGGCCCTCGTCCCAGATGTAGCCCGACCCGGCGACGTGATAGGGGGGATAGCTGTTGCCCAGATGGATGGCCCAGGCATAGTAGGCGATGATGAAGGCCAGAACGATGACCATGGCCGCAAGGCTGCGCAGCAGCCGACGCCGGTCGCCCCGCAGGTACAGGAGGCCCGCCAGATAGGCGATCACCAGTCCTACCCCCAGCCCCGGCAGCTTCGCCAGGACCCCAAGCCCGAACGCCGCGGCGGCCAGGACAAGCATCCGGTCGGACCCGCCCGCCGCATAGCGCAGATAGAGAAAGACCCCCAGCGTCAGCAGCGCCAGCATTGTCGCATCCGGCAAGAAGGAGGTGTCGATCATCACCGCCGCGGGCATCAGGGCATAGGCCAGACCGGCGGCGTGGGCATGGGCCGTGGTCCAGATCATCGCGGTGATGCGATGCAGCGAAAACAGGGTCAGAAGCCCGAACAAAGTGGAGACCAGCCGCCCGGCCGCATCGGTCATTCCGGTCACGGCCTGCACCAGCGCCACGATCAGCGTATAGATCTGGAACTCCCGCCCCTGATAGCTCGGGCCGGGTCCGGTCCAGTTCACCTCGGGGAAGAAGATGTTCCAGCCGTTCACCGGGATGTTCTCTGCGATCATCGCGGTGCTGGCCTGACGCCAGCTGAAGGCATCGATCAGCGGCTGGTCCAGCCACCACAGACGAATGCCCGCGGCCAGCAGCAACAGGGCGGCAAGCACAACCATATCCCGTCGCAGTCGCAGCGCCGCTGCAATCTCCTGGCGATCGACGACCATCGTCATGCGGATGTACGGCCCGTAAAGGGCGCGGGAATGGCGCCGGTCACATCCCCCGCAGTGCCGTCATCGGCGAAATTCACCAGCCGCCTGACACTGTAGGATTTGCGACCGCTCTGCCCATAATACAGCCGCGCGAGTATTTCACCGATGATCCCAAGGCTGAGGAGTTGCAGCGCCGCAAGCGCCGATACCACGCTGGCCAGAAGGAACGGGTTGCCGGTCATGTCGAAATCCATCGCGATCTTCATGCCGATGGTCGTGGCCAGGAACAGGAACGACGCCAGCAAAGCCACAAGCCCCAATCCCCCGAACAACCGCATCGGGTGCCGCGCGTAATCCAGAAGGTATTTCACCGTCATCAGGTCGAGCAGCACCTTGAGCGTGCGCCCGATGCCGTATTTCGTCTGGCCGGCCACGCGCGGACGGTGGTGGGTTTCCATCTCGCGGCAGCGCGCGCCGCGCTCGTGCAGCAGGATCGGGATGAAACGGTGCATGTCGCCGTAAAGCTCGATCTCCATGAGCAGGCTGCGCCGCATGACCTTGAGCGTGCAGCCCAAGTCGCGGATCGGAAAGCCCGTCATGCGCGAGATCAGGCGGTTGGCCAGCCAGGACGGGATCTTGCGGCTAAGCATCGCGTCCTGGCGGTGCTTGCGCCAGCCATGGACCAGATCGGCCCCCTCTTCCAGCGCGGCGATCATGGGGGCGATATCGGCCGGGTCGTTCTGGCGGTCGCCGTCGATGGTGACGATGGCTTCCATCGTGGCATGGTCGATTCCGGCTTTCATCGCGGCGGTCTGGCCGTAGTTGCGGCGGAATTCGAGGATGCGCACCGCCCTGTCGGTGGCGGCGAGGGCCTCCAGCCGGTCGCGGCTGCCATCGGTCGAGCCGTCGTCGACAAAGATGATCTCGTAGGGCTTTCCGATGGCCTCCAGCGCGGCGGACAGTTCCGCATGCAGCGGATTGATGTTGTCGAACTCGTTGTAGATCGGCACCACCACCGAGATGCTCGCCACCGGCTCGCACGGTCGGGTGGCCGGGCGGGTCGTCGCGTCCGGGGCGATGGCCGGGCTGGCCTGCTTGATCAGCTTTTGCATGGGGTATCTCCGGCAAATCCGGGCGAGGCCCGTTGGGATTGCGCAGGACAGCGTACAGCGCGACGAGTTACAGAATGGAACGGTCCCGAAGGGACAGGACGACAAGACCGCCACCGGCGGTCGGGCAGCATGGACAAAGGTTCAGCGGGCCGCCTGCTCTCGGGCACGGCGGGCCTGATGGATAAGCCATAGATTGCGAGCATAGATCATGATCCCCAGGGCCTGCCCAAGGATGAAAACGGGGTCCCGCCGATGCAGCGCATAGGCCAGCAGCATGACCCCACCAAGAAGCGAAAGGTACCAGAAAGCGACAGGAACGACAGAGTCGCGCGCCCGTTCCGAGGCGATCCACTGAAGGACGAAGCGCGCCATGAACATCATCTGCGCCGCCATGCCGAAGGCAACCCACCAAAGCTCGGCGGTGGTTGTCACATTCAGCAGATCCATCAAGCGCTGCATGGCTGCATCTCCAGCCTCTTTTCGATTAAGACAATCGAACCGTCAAAGATCAAGCTCTTCGTGGTCTCTCGGTTCCGGGGGCAGTAGTCATGGGTGACTTTCCCCAAGGCGAAAGCGGCGGCATTGCTGTTGGCCGAAGACCCCAGGCAGAGTCCGGTTTCTGACAAGAGAAGGACCTGCAGGCCACGGGGAGGCCTGCAGGTCCGGGCCGGGGCGAGGGGGTCGACCCCGGCCAGTCACCGCAACAGGGACATTGCGGATTCAAGTGCGCGACGGGTAAATCCCTTCCAGCGCTATTATGTAGTTCAGGCAAAGACTTGGCTGCATGTTGTCATGCGGCAAATTGCCATCGGCGGGCGGGCCTGACGGCAGATTCGCCGCGATCAACGCGTCAGCGTTCTGCGCCGGGGTCTGGCCGGATTGCAGCGTGACCGACTCGGACCCCAGCCTCTCGCCAAGACTGCGCTGCGTCAGGCCGGGGCCCTGGCCCATATGGATCGGAACCCGGCCGCGCAGATCGGGCAGGGCGAAGGTGGTCACGCCGTCGCCGCCATAGAACGTGCCCAGCAGCGAATAAAGCGCCGCATTCTGCTGAATCGACAGAAGCTGCCCGTTGCAGGACGCCCAACCCCGCGGCTCGAAATTGCCGCCGAACAGGATGATCGTGCCAAGAAGGGTTTCCATCGAGGTCCTCAGAGCGTGGCCGGTGGGCCTTTCCCAAGGTTTAAATCCGCAGGTCCGTCGGCTTCTGTGTCAAAACGCACCGATTTGCACCCCGGACCGGGGATAGAAGAAAGGCACGCGCTAAGCGCGACCGCCGTGACCGAAGAGGGGAAGACGTGGTTGGGAATTCGCAGCAGGCAGGGGGCCCGGAAGGGCGCCAAGCCCGTGGCGGAGAAGACCACTGCCCCTACCAAGGCGACTGGCGGGGCCTTTTAAGACGGCATCTGGCGTGTGTTGTGTAGGGTGCCGACCCGGTGGTTGAGATCAAGTTCTAGTCCACCTTTCCCCGAGGGTGACCATCAAGTTTGAGACCAACCAGCGGCGGCCTTCGGGCCGCCGCTTTTTCTTTGCCCCAAGGCCACAGCCAGCACCGATGAAGCTCCGGGCCACCGCAAGCGCCCCCGCTACACCCGCCGCCCGCCGCATCCGCGCCAGTCGGACGCAGCCCAATCCCTTTGACAGCCGCCGGATCGCCCGTCTAGAACGCTCGGGCACCAGGTTGCCGTGACATCGGGTCTGGCGGGCAGGGGGATATGGAAAGTTCGGAGACCGCGGAACGCGGATGCGGGCAGGCTACTGCGGGCCTTCTCGCGCGCGAGAACCAAAGCGCATTCGCCAGCGAATCAGGCGATGGGCTGCTGGCGGCTCGGCCCGGACGACAGGCCCCGTGGCGGATGGCCGCAGCATGACCGCCGAGTTGCTGCTCTCCCATGATCTGCCCCTGTTCTCCGGCCTTGCGCCCGAGGATTTCGACGGCATCCCGGTCAGCGTCACCACGCGCGACATTGCCCCCTGGGAGATCCTTTTCAACCAGGAGGACAAGGGGCGGGATGTGCATTTCCTGCTCTCCGGCACGCTGCTGGCCCTCTACTGGACGCCGGACGGGCGCGAGATCATCTTCACCCGCTTCGCCACGGGTGCCTATTTCGGCGAACTGGCCGCGCTTGACGACGGGGACCGGTCGCTGGCCGTGGTCGCCCGCAGTGAGGTTCGGGTGCTGGTGATTCCCGCCGCCACCTTCCGTGCCTTCTTCGATCGCATCCCCGAACTGCGCTGGCGCATCACGCGCGACCTCGTGGCCCGGATCCGCACCTTGACCGCCCGGAACCTTGAGCTGACCACCTTCACCGTCGAGGAGCGCGTCGCCTCCTACCTCGTCGGACTGGCGATGGAACGCGGCCAGCTTCAGGCCGGTGGCCAGATCGAGGACGCCCCGACCCATGCCGAGATCGCCGCCATGATCGGCTCCAACCGCGAGATGGTCAGTCGGGCGATCGGGGCGCTGGCAAGGAAGGGCGCGATCCGCAGCGCCCGCAAACGGATCGAACTGGTAGAGCCCCGGGTGCTGACGGCCGATCTGTGACCCTGACCGGCATGATCCGGATCAAGGCAGGATTTCCGCAGCTGTGCTAGGCTTTATACGTTCAAGTATCCGCAAGAAGGTGACCCATGCGACTTTTCCTGCTGCTTTACTCGCTGGCTGCCACGGCAATGGCCGGGACCGGCGTGATCGTGGTGCTGACGCTGGGCATGGTGGGCCTGTCGCCGATCCTGATCGCGGCGGCGATGGGCGTGGGGCTGGCGGTTCCGGTGGCCTGGCTTCTGTCGCGTGAGCTGGGCTGACCTCAGGCCTCCAGGTAGACCCGGACGGTTTCCTCGAAGGCGCGCGGGGCTTCGGCATGCAGCCAGTGGCCCGCGCCGGGGATCTTCGCGAAGCGCGATCTGGGGAACAGCGCGCGGATCGTCTCGCGATGTTCGGGGCGGACGTAGTGGCTTTCCGCGCCGGTCAGGAACAGGGCCGGCCCTTCGAACCGCCTGTTCGTGCCGGGCCAGCCGACGATATGCGGCATCTGGTCCTTGAGAACGTCCAGATTCAGCTTCCAGCGCGGCGGCTGGCTACGGAAGTCGAGCGATTGCAGGAAGAAGGCCCGCAGCGCCGGGTCGGGCACACCTGCGGCCAGCGCCGTATCCGCCTCGGCCCTGGTCGAGATCGCCGACAGGTCCAGCGCCTTCATCGCATCGACATGGCGGGTCTGGTCATGGTCATAGGCGACCGGCGCGATATCGGCCACGACCAGCCGCCGGATCAGTTCGGGCCGGGTCAGCGCCAGTTGCATCGCCGCCTTCCCGCCCATGGAATGGCCCAGCAGATCGACCGGGGCGCCGAGGCTTTCGATCACCTCGGCCAGGTCGGCGGCCATTTCGGGATAGGTATGGCTTTGCGCGCGCGGGCTGTCGCCGTGGTTGCGCATGTCGACGGCCACCACCTCGCGCCGGTCGGCCAGACGCCGGGCGATCACGCCCCAGTTCCGGCCCGAGCCATAAAGTCCGTGGGCGATCACCAGGGTCGGGGCGGCCGGGGTTGCGGCGGGATGGCGGATCATCGCGAGCATGGCCCTGTCTACCGCCGCTCCCGGATGATGGCCAGAGCAGTTGAAGCGGGCCGCGCTTCGGCCTAGCTATTCCCGCGACATCCAGGGAGGCGCGGGATGACGGCGGCGGCGATCCAGCAGATGGCGGACCGGGTGGCTCGGCTTCTGGAGGAACGGCTGGGCCTCGGCGGCCGTGACCTTCCCACCCGGCTGAAACGGGCCGGGCGGCGCCTGCCGCGGAAGGTGCGCGAGAGCGGGCAGCTGTTGGCCACGGCGGCGGAATGGGCGCAGCATCCGAAACTTCTCGGCCGGATCGACATGGGCGAGGTCAGCAAGGCCTATGACATCTGCCTGCGGCATCTCATGGCAGTGGACCGGGCCCGGCGGCGGCGGGATCTGGTGGCGGGGATGATCGCCTCGGTCGGGTTCGGGGTGCTGACGCTGCTGCTGGTCCTGTTCGGGATCCTGGTCTGGCGCGGCGATCTCTAGCCCTTGTCCACGCTGGACGCTTTTCCCACGTACAGAAAATCAATGGCTTGGACGTGGCCGTTTACGAACTGTCAAGGAATGGCCATCGGCCGGCCGGGGCATGAGTGTCAGAGCTACCCCACCCGCGCCGGGAATGACGCCCGACGGAAAGCGACCAAAGGTCGAGAGCCGCACCCGCGGACGGCACGAAATGAAACAGCCGCCCCCGGTGTGCAGGGGCGGCTGGCGGTCTGGCATGGGGCGCGCGGCCCCGAGGCATCAAAGCTCCGGGTAGATCGGGAACTGCTGGCAAAGCGCCTCGACCTCGGCCTTGACCTTGGCCTCGACGGCGGCGTTGCCCTCTTCGCCGTTGGCGGCAAGGCCGTCGACGACCTCGATGATCCAGCGGGCGATCTGGCGGAACTCCGGCTCACCGAAGCCGCGGGTGGTGCCCGCCGGGGTGCCGAGGCGGACGCCCGAAGTGATCGTCGGCTTCTCGGTGTCGAAGGGGATGCCGTTCTTGTTGCAGGTGATATGGGCGCGGCCAAGGGCCTTTTCGGTCGCATTGCCCTTCACGCCCTTCGGCCGCAGGTCGACCAGCATCAGGTGGGTGTCCGTCCCGCCGGTGACGATGTCGAGCCCACCCTTCATCAGCTCGTCCGCAAGCGCCTGGGCGTTCTTCACGACCTGGGCCTGGTAGGACTTGAACTCGGGCCGCAGCGCCTCACCGAAGGCCACGGCTTTCGCCGCGATGACATGCATCAGCGGGCCGCCCTGGATGCCGGGGAAGATCGCCGAATTGACCTTCTTGGCGATATCCTCGTCATTGGTCAGGATCATGCCGCCGCGCGGACCGCGCAGGGTCTTGTGGGTCGTCGTCGTGGCGACATGGGCATGGGGGAAGGGCGAAGGGTACAGACCCGCCGCGACGAGGCCCGCGAAATGGGCCATGTCGACAAGGAGGTAAGCGCCGACCGAATCGGCAATCTCGCGCATCCGCTTGAAGTCGATGATCCGGGGAATCGCCGAGCCGCCAGCGATGATCAGCTTGGGCTTGTGCTCGGTCGCCAGTTCCTGAAGCTGGTCGTAGTTCAGCGTCAGGTCCTGCTTGCGCACGCCATACTGGATGGCGTTGAACCACTTGCCGGACTGGTTCGGCGCCGCGCCGTGGGTCAGGTGGCCACCGGCATCCAGCGACATGCCGAGGATGGTGTCGCCGGGCTTCAGCAGCGCCTGGAACACGCCCTGGTTCGCCTGGCTGCCCGAGTTCGGCTGAACGTTGGCGAAGGAGCAGCCAAACAGCTTGCAGGCCCGGTCGATCGCAAGGTTTTCCGCCACGTCGACGAACTGGCAGCCGCCGTAATAGCGCTTGCCCGGATAGCCTTCGGCGTATTTGTTGGTCATCACCGAACCCTGCGCTTCCATCACGGCGCGGGAAACGATGTTTTCGGAGGCGATCAGCTCGATCTCGTGGCGCTGGCGG
The DNA here is from genome assembly GCA_029289325.1 of Alphaproteobacteria bacterium. Classification (GTDB taxonomy): domain Bacteria; phylum Pseudomonadota; class Alphaproteobacteria; order Rhodobacterales; family Rhodobacteraceae; genus Tabrizicola. Next base: position 38,740 of record JARFTV010000003.1, on the reverse strand, counting down.
CCAAGCTCTTGCGTGACGGCGCCGAAAAGCTCGGGGTCGCGCGAGGACAGGGGTTCGGTGAAGAAGCCGGTGTCGCGGTGCGGTGCGTTCATCGTCATGTCCTCTGGGATAAGGGTGTCGCGGGCTATTTAGAGCAGGTGGCCGGAGCGGAAAAGGCAAGAATCCGACATGCCGCGCGACGGGTGCGAAATTTTGTTACCCGGCCCCGGTCGGCGCGGGGTTGAGTTCCCGGCACCGGGCGGCCAAGACTGTCGGGGCGGCTTGCAGGAGGGCAGCAGGTGCGGATCAGGTTCATGGCCAGCAAGGCCCCGGCGGCGGTCGCCGCACAGGCGGCGCTGGTCCAGCTTTATGGCCAGGCCGAGCCGCGCGCGGCCGAGGTGATCGTCGCGCTGGGCGGTGACGGTTTCATGCTGCAGACCCTGCATGGCGCGCATGGCAAAAGGCTGCCGGTCTACGGCATGAACTGCGGCACGATCGGCTTTCTGATGAACGCCTATTCCGAGGGCAACCTGCCCGACCGGCTGCGCGCGGCCGAGGAGACGGCGATCCACCCGCTGGCGATGCGGGCCGAAAGCGTGAAGGGCCGGGTGACCGAGGCGCTGGCGATCAACGAGGTCTCGCTGTTGCGGCAGGGGCCGCAGGCGGCGAAGCTGCGGGTGCTGGTCGACGGGCGGGTGCGGATGGAAGAGCTGGTCTGCGACGGGGCGCTGGTGGCGACGCCGGCGGGGTCGACCGCCTACAACTACTCTGCCCACGGGCCGATCCTGCCGATCGGCTCGGACGTGCTGGCGCTGACGGCGATGTCGGCCTTCCGGCCCCGGCGCTGGCGCGGCGCGCTCTTGCCCTCGACGGCCGTGGTCCGGTTCGAGGTGCGGGAGGGCGAGAAGCGGCCGGTGATGGCGGATGCGGACAGCCGGTCATCGGTGCGCGATGTGGTCAGCGTGGAGATCCGGTCAGAGCCGTCGATCACCCATCGCCTGCTGTTCGATCCCGGCCACGGGCTGGAGGAACGGCTGATCGGCGAGCAGTTCACCTGACGTGGGCGCAGCGGGACCGGAAGCCCGGCTTCAGCCCGCCCGCGCTTTCCAGGCCTCGATCTTCCGGTACAGCGTCGAGGGCGACACATCCAGCACCCGCGCCGCCTTGGGGACGGACCCGCCGTGACGCTCCAGCGTCGCTTCGATCAGCTTGCGCTCTGCCTCGGCAAGGGTCAGGCCGACCAGCCCGTCAAGCAGAGGTGCGGCGGTGGCGGGTGGCGGACCGAAGGCGGCTGACGGGGCGGGGGGGGCTGCCATCGTCAGGCCGGGGGGAAGCATCTCGGGCGTGACCAGCCCGCCGGGGTTCAGCACCACGACATTGCGGATCACGTTCAGCAACTGGCGCACGTTCCCCGGCCAGGGCAGCCGCCGCAGCAGCGCGCGGACCTCGCCCGACAGGCCGTCGAAGGACCGCCCCTCTTCCTCGGCAAAGCGGGCCAGGGCGGCTTCGGCGATCTCGATCACATCCTCGCCCCGCTCCCGCAGGGGGGGCATGTGGATCGGCACGACGTAAAGCCGATAGTACAGATCCTCACGGAACTGGCCGCGGCGGACGGCATCGAGGGGATCGCGGTTGGTGGCGCAGACGATGCGGACATTCACCTTGCGCGGTCGCGTCGCCCCCACCGGCTGCACGGTCGAGGTCTGCAGGAACCGCAACAGTTTCGTCTGCAGGGCCGGGGCCATCTCGCAGATCTCGTCCAGAAACAGCGTCCCGCCATCCGCCGCCGCCGCCGCGCCGGGCTTGTCGGAAATCGCGCCGGTGAAGCTGCCCTTCATGTGCCCGAAGACTTCGGATTCCAGCAGATCCTGCGGAATCGCGCCACAGTTCAGCGCGATGAACGGCCCCTCGGCCCGCGCGGAATTGGCGTGGACGGCCAGCGCGCACAGCTCTTTCCCCGTCCCGCTTTCCCCGGTGATGAACACCGTCGCCATCGACCGCGCGACCGAGGCGATGGTCGCGTGAATCCGCCGCATCGACGCGGACGAGCCGATGAAGCCGGACATGTCCGTCGCCGAGCTGTTGTCCGGGGGGGCAATCGGCAAGCCCGGCGCGCGCAACCGGCGCGCGGCAAGGACATTCCGGACGGCGTCCAGCAGGCGGTTCTCGTCCACCGGCTTGACCAGGAAGTCATGCGCCCCGGCCCGCATCGCCTGCACCGCCCGGTTGACCGAGCCGTTGGCCGTGATCGCAACCACTCCGGTCTCGGGGCCGAGGGCCAGAAGCTCCTGCATCAGCTCCAGCCCGTCGCGGTCGGGCAGGACCAGATCCAGCAGCACCACCGCCGGTCGCATCGCCCGGAACTGGGCCAGCGCCTCGGCCGCCGTCCCGGCGACGGCGACGGTGTGCCCGGCCGAGGTCAGGATCGAGCGGTAGACGATCTGCAGCGAGATCGTATCCTCGACCAGAAGAATGGTCGCGCGGGGCTGCGGCGCTTTCACCATGGCACGGCTCCTGTCGCGGGCGTGGCGCGGACAAGATCGCGCAGGGCCGTCAGTTCGGCGGCAATGCCCGCCGTCAACCCGGCAAGGGCGGCCTGATCCTGGTCATGCGCGGCGCTGTTCAGCTCTTGTGCAAGGTCGTGAAGCGCAAGCGCCCCGCAAGACCCGCCGAGGGCGACCAGATCATGGCTGGTCTCGCGCAGGCGGACCCAGTCGCGCGCGCGGCTGGCTTCGGTCAGGTGACGGTCACAGCGGTCAAGGTCTGCCACAAGCTGCGCCAGCAGGGTCGGCGAAACCTCTGGTCCGACGAGTTCGATCAGACGCAGGAAGCGGGCACGGTCGAAACGTCCGGGCAGCTGGGCAATTCTTTGCATAATGCAAAGGATTGCCGCAATTCGCACCGGCTGTCCAGATCAGTCGCGCGCGAGGCCCAGGGTCTGCAGCGCGACCTTGATCTCGTCCAGGATCGCGGGGTCGTCGATCGTCGCGGGCATCTTCCAGGGCTGGCCATCGGCGATCTTGACCATGGTTCCGCGCAGGATCTTGCCCGAGCGGGTCTTGGGCAGCCGCTCCACCACAACGGCGCGCTTGAAATCCGCCACCGGGCCGATCTGGTCGCGCACAAGCTGCACGCATTCCTTCACCACCTCGTCATGCGGCCGGTCCGAACCCTTGTTGAGGCAGAGGAAGCCCAGCGGCGACTGGCCCTTGAGGTCGTCCGCCACGCCGATCACCGCACATTCGGCCACGTCCTTGTGGCTGGCCAGCACCTCCTCCATCGCGCCGGTCGACAGGCGGTGGCCCGCGACGTTGATCACGTCATCGGTGCGGGCCATGATGTAAAGATAGCCGTCCGCGTCGATATATCCGGCATCCCCCGTCTCGTAATAGCCGGGGAAGTGGTTGAGGTAGGACTTGCGGAACCGGTCCTCGGCATTCCAGAGGGTCGGCAGCGTGCCGGGGGGCAGCGGCAGCTTGACCGCGATCGCGCCCAGTGTGCCGGGGCTGACCGGATGGCCGCCCTCGTCCAGCACCTGCACGTCGAAACCGGGCATCGGCACCGAGGGCGAGCCGATCTTGACCGGCAGATGCTCGATCCCCAGCGGGTTGGCGGCGATGGCAAAGCCGGTTTCCGTCTGCCACCAGTGGTCGATCACCGGCACCTTCAGATGGGTCTGCGCCCAATGGATCGTGTCGGGATCGGCCCGTTCCCCGGCCAGATACAGCGCCTGAAGCGTGGGAAGTTTCGGGACCAGCTTGCCTTCGGGATCCTCGCGCTTGATGGCGCGAAGTGCGGTGGGCGCGGTAAAGAAGCTGCGCACGCCATATTCGTTGATCACGCGCCAGAAGGCTGCTGCGTCAGGGGTGCCGACGGGCTTGCCCTCGTAGACGATGGTGGTGCAACCGGCGATTAGCGGGCCATAGCAGATGTAGCTGTGGCCGACGACCCAGCCCACGTCGCTTGCGGCCCAGAACACATCGCCCGCGCCGACGTTGTAGATCGCCCGCATGGTCCAGTTCAGCGCCACGAGATGCCCGGCGGTCGGGCGGACCACGCCTTTCGGCGCGCCAGTGGTGCCCGAGGTATACAGGATATAGGCCGGATGGTTGCCCGCGACCGGCTCGCACTCGGCGGGGGTGACGCCATACTGGAACTCATGCCAGGCCACGTCGCGGCCGGGGATAAGCTTGGCCACCTCCTGCTCGCGCTGGAAGATCACGCAGAACTCGGGCTTGTGGGTCGCCTGGTCGATGGCGGCGTCGAGGAGCGGTTTGTAATGCACCACGCGGGTGGGTTCGATCCCGCAGCTTGCCGCGATGATGGCCTTCGGGGTGCAGTCGTCGATCCGCACCGCCAGTTCATGCGCCGCGAACCCGCCGAAGACGACCGAATGGATCGCGCCAATTCGCCCGCAGGCGAGCATCGCCTCCAGCGCCTCGGGAATCATCGGCATGTAGATGATGACCCGGTCGCCCTTCTGCACGCCCTTGGCCTTCAGCGCCCCCGCAAGGCGCGAGACGCGGTCCTGCAGCTCGGCATAGGTGATGACATGCTTGGTTCCGGTGACGGGGCTGTCATGGATGATCGCCGCCTGCTTGCCGCGCCCGGCGATGACGTGACGGTCGACCGCGTTCCAGCAGGTATTGACCTCGGCGTCGGTGAACCATTCGTACAGCGGCGCGCGACTGTCATCCAGCGCGCGGGAGGGCGGCTTCACCCAGTCGATGCCCCCGGCGGCGCCCAGCCAGAACCCCTCGGGGTCCTTCTGCCACTGCCCGTAAAGCTGCGCATAGCCCATCGCGTCATCCCCCCGGTGATGTCTCCTCCGCCGCAGGTGTTACGGCATTGCCGACCGGGCTGGCAACGCTGTTACCGGAAACGGCGGGCGGATTCTTTGCAGAATTTGCGGATGCGGGGCGGAAATATTTGCAAAAGCGGGTGTCATTCCGTGCGGCGGGAGGTGGCAGCCGGGGTTTTGCAAAGCGGGTCACAGATAGGCCAGCCGCAGACCGCCCCATGCCCGGCCGCGCACCACGATCGGGGCCGAGACATCCATCATGATCCGATGGACCCCGCCGCCCATGTCACGGCGGTAGACCTGAAGGAGGAAGGGTTCGGTGTTGCGCCCCGCCTTGAGGCCCACGCGGTCGTTGAAGATCCGCCGGTTGCGGCAGTTCGCGGCGTTCCAGACCGGGTCGCGGCCCTGTGGCTGGGCGAATTTGGTGTTGTGGGTCGGCAGATAGCCGTTGCGGTCCACCGCCGCGCAGAAGACCACCCGGTGGGAGAGACCGAGGGCCGCCTCCTGCACCGGGGGAAAGAGCCGGTCGGTCAGCGCGGTGAAGGGTGCCATGACTTGGGCCGGATTGCTGCCGGGGATGGGGCGGTAGTCGGTGCTGAAAAGCTCTCCCTCGGAGAGTTCGCCCCGGTCGAGCGCCCCTTCCAGCAGGGCGGAAAGCTGCGCCGCATCGGCGCGGACCCGGTCGATGAAGGTCTGTTCGCTGCTGGCCGCCCCCAGCGCCACCGCGTGCTGCACCATCGCCTCGGAGGTGTCGATCAGCTCCAGCGAGCGGGTGCCGAGTTGCGCGATATCCCCGGCCCTTGCCCGCAGGTTCGTCTCCAGCCTGCGCACGTCCGGCGCATAGGCCCCGACGGCATCGCGCACCCGGCCGGTCGCCGCGCCGATGGCCCCGGCCACGCTGTCCAGCGCCGCCATGCTCTGCAGGATGTCGCTCAGCGCCCGGTCCACGCCCTGCGTGCCCGCGACGACCTTCCCGGCATCCTCCTGCACCTCGACCGCGCCGGCGGCGAAACTAGCCGCATCGCTGCGGACCCTGGTCAGGCTTTGCGATATCCCGTCGGCGGCCGCGCTGGTGTCGCGGGCGAGCTTGCCGATCGCCTCGGCAATCACCGAGAACCCGGCCCCCGCGGGCCCGGCCCGCGCAGCCTCGATCCTTGCGTTCAGCGCCAGGATGTTCACCTCGCGCGCGATATGGGTGATCAGCGCCACGTCCTTTTCAGTGGCGGCAAGCGAGCCCATGAAGTCGGTCATCCAGCCGCTGACCCCCGCTACCCAGCCGGTGATTCGCAGCGTCTGCGCCCGCGATTCCTGCATGGTCGCGACCGAGGCTTCGACCACGCCATGCGTGCCGGAGGCCGCGTCCAGCACGGTCCGGGTGGCCTGTTCCATCTGCCGGGTTTCATCCAGCACCCGTTCCAGGCCCTGGCCGATCGCCGTCAGCAGGCCCTGTTCCGCCTCGGCATGTTGACCCAGATCCTCAAGAAACCCGGCGATGTCGACGGCCGAGCGGCCGATCTGGCCCGCGGCCTGGGCCACGGCGTCCAGCTGGCGCGCGGCCGGTGGGGCCGGGCCGGCGGCATTGGCATGGGCGAAGGGATGGGACGGCGCAAAGGACATGGACGCTCCGCTTTGGCGAGGCGTCCATGATCCCCCGAACCCCTGAAGGCCCGGTTAACGTCTATCCGTAATGCGCGACCGGGGTCCCGGCGATGGCGGACATGTTCAGCAGGCCCCGCGCGGTGATCGCGGGCGTCACCACATGCGCCTTGTTCCCCATCCCCATCAGGATCGGCCCCACCTCAAGCCCCGCCGACTTGACCTTCAGGATATTCCGCACCCCCGAGGCGACCTCGGACGACGCGAAGACCAGCACATTCGCCGCCCCCTCGTAGCGCGAGCTGGGCAAGAGACGGTCGCGGATCGACTGGTCCAGCGCCGCGTCGATGTTCATCTCGCCCTCATAGGCAAAGTCGGGCTCACGGGCGTCCAGCATCTCCAGCGCCTCGCGCATCCGGCGGGCCGAGGCGTTGTCCATGTTGCCGAACTGCGACTGGGTGCACAGCGCGACCTTGGGGGTCAGGCCGAACCGGCGGACATGGCGCGCGGCGCCGATCACCGTCTCCATGATCTGCTGCGGCGTGGGCTCGGGGTGGACATGGGTGTCGGCGATGAACAGCGGCCCGTCCTCGAGGATCATCAGGCTCAGCGCCCCGACCGGATGCCGGCCGCTGCGGGCAAGGATCTGGCGGACATAGCCGAGGTGCCAGTTGAACTGGCCGAAGGTGCCGCAGATCATGCTGTCGGCCTCCTCTCGATGCACCATGATCGCGGCGATGGCGGTGGTGTTCGTGCGCATCACCGCCCTGGCCGTATCGGGCGTCACGCCACGCCGCGCCATGAGATCGTGGTAGGTGCCCCAGTAATCCCGGTAGCGGTGGTCGTTTTCCGGGTTCACCAGATGGAAGTCGCGGCCCGGCCGGATCGGCAGGCCATAGCGTTCGCAACGGGCCTCGACGACCTCGGGGCGGCCGATCAGGATCGGGACCTCGGTGGTCTCTTCCAGGATCGCATTGGCGCAGCGCAGGACGCGCTCATCCTCGCCCTCGGCAAAGACGATGCGGCGGGCGGCGGTGCGGGCGGCCTGGAACACCGGACGCATCAGAAGCGCCGACTTGAAGACCGAACCGTCAAGCTTGCGCTTGTAGGCGTGGAGATCCTCGATCGGACGGGTGGCGACCCCGGTCTCCATCGCAGCACGGGCGACGGCAGAGGCGACGACGCCGATCAGGCGGGGGTCGAAGGGTTTGGGGATCAGATAGTCGGGACCGAAGGAAAGCGTCTCGCCCCGATAGGCGGCGGCGGCCTCGGCGCTGGTGGTGGCGCGGGCCAGCGCGGCGATGCCTTCGATGCAGGCGATCTCCATCGCGGCGTTGATCGTCGTCGCCCCCACATCCAGCGCGCCGCGGAAGATGAAGGGGAAGCACAGGACGTTGTTGACCTGGTTCGGGAAATCGGACCGGCCGGTGGCGATGATCGCGCCGGGGGCGACCTTGCGCGCCTCGTCCGGCAGGATCTCGGGCGTCGGGTTGGCCAGCGCGAAGATGATCGGGTTCGGGGCCATCCGGGCCACCATCTCGGGCGTCAGCACTCCGGGGCCGGAAAGGCCAAGGAAGAGGTCGGCGCCCACGATCACATCGGCCAGCGTGGCGGGGGTGGTCCCTTGCGCGAAGGCGGCCTTCTGCGGCGTCATCTGCTCGGCCCGGCCCTGGTAGACCAGACCCTCGAGGTCGCACAGCCAGATGTTCTCGCGCTTGACCCCCAGCTTGACCAGCATCTCGAGGCAGGCGATGCCCGCCGCCCCGCCGCCGGTCGAGACGACCTTGATCTCGCCAAAGCTCTTGCCGGCGACGATCATCGCATTGGTCGCCGCCGCGCCGACGACGATGGCGGTCCCGTGCTGGTCGTCGTGGAAGACGGGGATGTTCATCCGCTCGCGGCAGAGCTTTTCGACGATGAAGCAGTCGGGGGCCTTGATATCCTCAAGGTTCACCGCGCCGAAGGTCGGCTCCAGCGCGCAGACGATCTCGGCCAGTTTCACCGGGTCGGATTCGTTCACCTCGATGTCGAAACAGTCGATATTGGCGAATTTCTTGAAAAGGACGGCCTTGCCTTCCATCACCGGCTTCGAGGCCAGCGCGCCGATGTTGCCCAGGCCCAGGACGGCTGTGCCGTTCGAGATGACCGCGACGAGGTTGCCCTTGGCGGTATAGCGGCTGGCGGTCGCGGGGTCGGCCTTGATCTCGACGCAGGCCTCGGCCACGCCGGGGGAATAGGCCCGCGCCAGGTCGCGGCCGTTGGCCAGCGGCTTCGTGGCCCGGACCTCCAGTTTTCCCGGCTTGGGGAATTCGTGATAATCCAGCGCCGCCTGGCGCGCGTTGTCCTGCCGTGCCTCGTCCATCCGTTCCTCCTGCCGCATGGTTTAACGTTAAACCAGTTTTGGCCACTTGCCCATCAGGCGCCGCTTGAAACCGTTTCCGGGCCGACTTGCAAATCACATCGTCGCCGACCACGATGCCGCCATAGCACGGGGACCATGATGACGGAAATACGCGCCGAGATCCGGCTGCCGACGAAGGAACTGCGGGACGACCTGCCGTTCTACACCAGAACACTGGGCTTCCGGCTGGACATGATCTTTCCCGCCGACAACCCCGAGGTGGCGGTCCTTTCAGGCCACGGGCTGCGGCTGCGGATCCAGAAGGGCGCGCCCGAGGCGCCGGGGACGTTGCGCATCCTGACCGACGATCCGGGCTTTGCGGGGGGCGAAAGGGTGCTGACCGCGCCGAACGGCACGCGGGTGGAGATCGACGAGCTGAATCCGCCGGTCGTGACGCCCGCCACCGAACATGCCTTCGTCGTCCGCCGCCTTGCCGACCAGGCGCCCTGGGTGATCGGCCGCGCGGGGATGGAGTATCGCGACCTGATCCCCACGCGGCTGGGCGGCGCGATGATCGCCAGCCATATCCGCGTGCCGGATGGCCCCGTCCCGGACATGGTGCATTTCCACAAGGTTGGCTTCCAGCTGATCTTCTGCGTCGCGGGCTGGGTGGACGTGCTTTACGAAGACCAGGGCGACGTGCGCCGCATCCATGCCGGCGACTGCTTCATCCAGCCGCCGGGCATCCGCCACAAGGTCCTCCATTCCGAAGGCGTGCAGGTGGTGGAGATCGGCGTCCCGGCCGAGCACATCACCGAGATCGACCACGACATGGTGCTGCCCACCCCCCACTACCGCCCCGAGCGAGAGTGGGAGGGCCAGCGCTTCGTCCATGACATCGGCGCGAAAGGCGTGTTTGCCCCCTTCCGCATCCCCGGCTTCGAGGCGCGGGATACGACCATCCATGCCGCGACCAAGGGCGTCGCCTCGGTCATGGTCGCCCGCCCCACCGGCCCCGCGCCCTGGACGGTGCATGACGGCGATATCCTCTTCACCTTCGTCATGCAGGGCGGGATGACGCTGGAGGGTGAGGGGAAGGAGCCCTTCCGCCTTGAACCCGGCGACGCCTTCGTGATCCCGCCCGGCATGGCCACGCGCTACAGCGCCTGCACGGCGGATCTGGAGCTGCTGGAGGTGACGCTGCCGGGCAATCCCGAGACGCGGGTGGTGGGCTGACTCGACCGCTCGTCGAACACTCCTCACCGTGGGGCACCCCCCGACAAGTGCACGACCTGCTTGATAGGGTTTCCCCGGCTTGCAGAAATCGCGCGGCAGGCCCACACTCTGACCAAACGGTCAAACGGGGTACGGGATGACGCTTCTGCAGGCGGCCACGGCGGTCAGGGAACGGGCCTATGCGCCCTATTCGCGCTTCAAGGTGGGGGCCGCGCTCCGCTCCACCACGGGTGCGGTGCATGTCGGCTGCAATGTCGAGAACGTGGCCTACCCCGAGGGCACCTGCGCCGAGGCCGGGGCCATCGCGGCCATGATCGCGGCCGGCGACACCCGCATCGCCGAGGTCTGCGTCATCGCCGACAGCCCCGACCCCGTGCCGCCCTGCGGCGGCTGCCGCCAGAAGATCGCCGAATTCGCCGACCAGGATGTGCGCGTCACCCTTTGCACCACCGACGGCAAGCAGAAGGTGATGACCGTGGCCGAGCTTCTTCCCGGCGTCTTCACCGCCGCGCATATGGAGCGGACATGACCGACGCCCGCAGCATCATCGCGGTGATCCGCGATGGCGGGCAGCCCTCGGGCGACGACCTGCGCTGGTTCGCGGCCGGGTTGGCTTCGGGCGTGGTGACGGATGCCCAAGCCGGGGCCTTCGCGATGGCGGTCCTTCTCAAGGGCCTGGGCGAGGAGGGCCGGGTCGCCCTGACCCGGGGGATGCGGGACAGCGGCAAGGTCATGGGCTGGGACCTGCCCGGCCCGGTGGTGGACAAGCATTCCACCGGCGGAATCGGGGATTGCACCTCGCTTCTCCTTGCCCCGGCGCTGGCGGCCTGCGGGGCCTATGTGCCGATGATCTCGGGCCGGGGGCTTGGGCATACCGGCGGGACGCTGGACAAGCTGGAGGCGATCCCCGGCTTCCGCACCGGCCTGTCCGAGGATGTGTTCCGCAAGCAGATCGACGGGGTGAAATGCGCCATCGTCGCGGCCAGCGCCGACCTCGCCCCGGCGGACAAGCGGCTTTATGCGATCCGCGACGTGTCGGGCACGGTGGAATCGATCGATCTGATCACCGCCTCCATCCTGTCCAAGAAGCTCGCCGCCGGGCTGGAAGCCCTTGTTCTGGACGTGAAATGCGGCTCGGGCGCCTTCATGAAGACGCCCGAACGGGCCGAGGCGCTGGCGCGTTCGCTGGTCACGACGGCGCAGGGCGCGGGCTGCATGACCTCGGCCCTGATCACCGACATGTCGCAGCCCCTGGCCACCGCGGCGGGCAATGCGCTGGAGGTTATCGAAGTGATGGAGACGCTGACCGGTACCTCGGTCAACACCGCGCTCTGGGATCTGACCGTCGCGCTGGGTGGCGAGGCGCTGGCGCTGGCCGGTCTTGCCGCCGATGCCGCGGATGGTGGAGGCCGCATCGCCGAGGCGCTACAGTCCGGTCGCGCGGCCGAGATCTTCGGCCGGATGGTCGCGGCCCAGGGCGGGCCGTCGGATTTCGTGGAACGCTGGCCGGACCGGCTCCCCTCGGCCCCGGTGATGCTGGAAGTCCCGGCCCCGGCCGATGGTTTCGTCGCCGCCATCGACGGTGAGGCGCTGGGCCATGCCGTCGTCCATCTGGGCGGTGGCCGGCTGCGGGAGGAGGACCGGATCAACCCCTCGGTCGGCCTTTCGGACCTTGCCGGGATCGGCGAGGAAACGGGCGCGGGCGTACCGCTGGCCATGGTCCATGCCGCCACCGACGACGCGGCGCGGGCCGCCGTGGCGAGGGTGCAGGCCGCCTACCGGATCGTGCCGGAGGTGCCCGGCGAACCGGCCCTGATACAGAAAAGGATCGCCTGATGCCTCGCGCCTTTCTGGTGGTGATGGACAGCGTCGGCTGCGGCGGCGCCCCCGATGCGGCGGCGTTCGGCGACGAAGGATCGAACACGCTCGCCCATATCGCCCAAGCCTGCGCCGAAGGGCGGGCCGAGGTCGGACGCTCGGGCCCCTTGCGGATGCCGAACCTTGACCGGCTTGGCCTTGGGGCGGCGATCCGGCTGGCCTCGGGCGCGCCGACGCCGGGCCTCGCGGCGGTGCCCGAAGGGCTCTGGGGGGCCGCGACCGAAGTGTCGCGGGGCAAGGATACACCGTCGGGGCACTGGGAACTCGCCGGGGTGCCGGTGCCCTGGGACTGGACTTATTTCCCGACCACGGTCCCCGCCTTCCCCGACGACCTCGTGGCCGAGGTCTGCCGCCTTGCCGGGACGGACGGGATCCTGGGGAACTGCCACGCCTCGGGCGTGCCGATCATCGCCGAACATTGCGAAGAGCATCTGCGGACCGGCTGGCCGATCTGCTACACCAGCGCCGACAGCGTGTTCCAGATCGCCGCGCATGAAGAGGCCTTCGGGCTGGAGCGTCTCCTGAAACTCTGCCGCGACCTTGCGCCGATGCTGCATGACCGCAAGGTCGGTCGCGTGATCGCCCGGCCCTTCACCGGGACCTGCGGCGATTTCCGGCGGACATCGAACCGCAAGGATTTTGCCATCGCGCCACCCGCGCCGACGCTTCTGGACTGGGTGGCCGAGGCCGGGCGCGCGACCCATGCGGTGGGCAAGATCGGCGACATCTTCTCGATGCGCGGGATCGGGGCCTTGCACAAGGGAAAGTCGGACGCTGACCTTTTCGAATATCTGGTGCGACTTGGGGCCGAGGCCGAGGACGGTTGCTTGACCTTTGCGAACTTCGTCGAATTCGACACGCTGTACGGCCACCCCCGCGACGTCTCGGGCTATGCCCGGGCGCTGGAGTGGTTCGACGCCGGACTGCCGCGCTTCCTGGCCCATCTGCGGCCGGGGGATCTGGCGATCTTCACCGCCGATCATGGCAATGACCCGACCTTCCGGGGCACGGAACATACCCGGGAACGGGTGCCGATCGTCGGCTGGGGAAAGGGCGCTTGCGAGGTGGGCCTGCGGGGCTTTGTCGATGTCGGCGCCTCGGTGGCTGCACATCTTGGGGTGGCGTCTCAGGGACCGGGCCGCAGTTTCCTCTGACCGGCCCCCGGGGGCGCTTCGCCCCCCGGACCCCCAGAGGATACTTGTGCAGAAAGGATGACAATGGACGGATTGCCGAAGGTCGAGTTGCATCTGCATCTGGAGGGGGCGGCGCCGCCGGCCTTCATCCGGGGGCTGGCGAAAGAGAAGCATCTGGACATATCCGGCATCTTCGATGCGCAGGGGAATTACCGCTACAAGGACTTCTGGGACTTCCTGAAGGTCTATGAGGCGGCGACCTCGGCCCTGCGGACGCCGGAGGATTACGCGCGGCTGACGCTTGCGGTCCTGGAGGAATCGGCGGCCTCGGGCGTGGTCTATTCCGAGACCTTCCTCAGCCCCGATTTCTGCGGCGGGCGGGATGTGGGGGCCTGGCGCGAATACGTGCAGGCGATGCAGGAGGCGGCCGATCAGGCCGAGCGGCAGTTGGGGATCACCCTTCGCGGCATCGTCACCTGCATCCGGCATTTCGGCCCCGAGACGGCGCGGGAGACCGCGATCTGCGCGGCCGAGACGGCGGGGGACTGGATCGTCGGCTTCGGCATCGCCGGGGACGAGAAGATGGGCGCGCCCAAGGACTTCCGCTGGGCCTTCGACTGCGCGCGCGAGGCCGGGTTGCGGCTGACCGCCCATGCCGGGGAATGGGGCGGGCCGGAAAGCGTGCGGGACGCGGTGCGCGACCTCGGGGTGGAGCGGATCGGGCATGGCGTGCGCGCGATCGAGGATCTGGCGCTGGTGGACGAGCTGGCCGAGAAGGGGATCGTGCTGGAGGTCTGTCCGGGCTCGAACGTGACGCTTGGCGTCTACCAAAGCTTCCGGGACCATCCGATCGACGAGCTGGACCGGCGCGGGGTGAAAGTCACCGTCAGCACGGATGATCCGCCCTTCTTCCACACCACCATGGCCCGGGAATACGACGCGCTGCACCGTGCCTTTGACTGGGACGATGGGCAATTCCGGAAGATCGCCCGCCAGTCGCTTGACGCGGCCTTCTGCGATGCCGATACCAAGGCAAGGATCGGAAAGCTGTTGGAGGCCTGAATGCTGGATCACCTGACCGTCGTGTCGCACCCTCTGGTCCAGCACAAGCTGACCCTGATGCGCGAGAAGGACACCTCGACCGCGTCGTTCCGCAAACTTCTGCGCGAGATCAGCCTGCTGCTGGCCTATGAGGTCACGCGCGAACTGCCGATGACCACCAAGCGCATCGAGACCCCGCTGGAAGAGATGGACGCCCCCGCGATCGAGGGGAAGAAGCTCGCGCTGGTCTCGATCCTGCGGGCGGGGAACGGTCTTCTGGACGGGATTCTGGAACTGATCCCGGCGGCGCGCGTCGGCTTCATCGGGCTTTACCGCGACCCCGAGACGCTGCAGCCGGTGCAGTATTACTGCAAGCTGCCCGAGCAGCTTGAGGACCGGATCACCATCGTCGTCGATCCGATGCTGGCGACCGGCAATTCCTCGGCGGCGGCGATCTCGCTGCTGAAACAGGCCGGGGCCCGGCATATCCGTTTCCTCTGCCTTCTCGCCGCGCCGGAGGGCATCGCCCGGATGAAGGAGGCGCATCCCGATGTGCCGATCGTGACTGCGGCGGTGGACAGCCATCTGAACGACCACGGCTATATCGTGCCGGGTCTCGGCGATGCCGGAGACCGGATGTTCGGGACGAAATGATCCGGGCGGCAGCCCTGCTGGTGCCGCTGGCGCTTCCCGCCGGGGCCGAGCCGCTGCGCCCGGCCGAACTGCCGCCGCCGGACTATGCCGGGCAGCAATATGTCGACAGCAAGGGCTGCCTGTTTACCCGCGCCGGTCGTCCGGGCGAGGTGATCTGGCTTCCCCGGGTCACGCGCAAGGGTGTCCCGATCTGCGGCAACCCGCCCTCGGGCCGCCGGGTCCCTGTGGCAGGGAAGGCGGCGACCGATCCCGCGGCTCCGGGCGCGACCGAGGCAGCCAAGACCGCCGAGGACCGGCTCCGGCAACAGGGATTTCCTGACGCGATCGTGGTCCGGCGGGATTAGGGGCTGCAGATCCCCTGCAGCGCGATCCAGGATTCGTCCGGGATCAGTGGCGAGGGGGCCAGCCCCTTGTAAGGGTCGCGCTCGGCCAGACCGCCGGTGACCGTGCCCTCCGGGTTGACCGCGACGGCATAGGGGGTGACCGGAATCTGCGCGGCTTCGAAAGCGGCAATCACCGTGTCATCCGGCACCGGCAGCGGCTCGGCCCGCAGGGCGGCCTCGCCATAGCCGGTCAGGGCGGCGGTCGGCAGGTCGGCCGTCGTCAGCAACTGGAAGGTCGCGCGCAGGCCCACATGGCGCAAGAGCGGCAGCATCGGGTCAGAGGCGCGCATCCGCAACCGCTCGACCAGGGCCGCGCCGGCCACGGCCTCGGGGCCGTTCATCGGCTCGATCATCTGGCGGGGCAGGATGATCGCGTCGCCCGGCAGGTGCAGCGGACGCTCCACCCCTTCGGGCAGAACATAAAGGATCGGCGTGTCGACCGGGCCGAAGACCCGCTCGGACAGCCGGGCCAGCGCCTGCAGACCCAGCTGGTTGTCGCAGGGCGCGCCGGTCACGCGGACCAGGTCGTCCAGCACGCGCTGCCCGATCTCGGCCCGCTGCGACGGGGGCACGACCGAGGCGGTGTGCCGCACCAGCGCGCCCGGCAACCAGAACAGCGCCAGTGCCACCACGCCCGCCGCCGTCGCGCCCAGCATCAGCCCGCGCAACCGTCCGGGCCGCGGGATCGCTGCCTTGACCGCGGCCCGCACCGCATCCAGCGCGGCGATCATGTCGGGATCGTCCAGTTCCAGGCTTTCGGTGGACTCCGGCCCCGGCGAGAAGATCGGCACGTCCTCGCCCTTGTTCACCCGCTCGACCGCCGGAAGCGACCAATGGCTCAGCGCCTCGCCGCTTTTCGGGTCGGACAGGATCAGCGTCGCCTCGCCGAAGCGGACAAGCACCTCGCGCCGCTGGTCCTGCGGCGTCTCACGCCACAACCCGCCGCACTCCAGCCGTTGATACTTTCGTAGCGCCGTCATCGGCCGAATGGGTCTCTGCCTGTTTTGCGCAGCTTAGCCGCCCCGGGCGGCGGCGACAATGACCCTTGCCCGATGCCCGGCAGCGACCGGGAATCGGCCGGATTGGTCGCGTTCGGGCAGGCAGGGACGGCCCATGTCGGGTCCTGTGCGGCGAAAGGATGCCGATACGATGACCCAGACCCCGAACCGAACCCTCGCCGCTTTTGGCGCGGTGCTGGTCTATGCCAGCCTGATCGCCTTCACCGACAACTATGTCCGCGTGATCGCCCGGGACGCCGGTCTGTGGCAGTTCCATGCGACGCGCACGGCCATGGCCTTCGTGATCCTCGGGCTGGTTGCCCTGCCGCTGGGTCTGAAACTCTGGCCAAGAAGGCCCGGAGCCGTGGCGGCGCGGTCGGCGATCCACGGGGGGGCGATGGTGATCTATTTCGGCGCGCTGGCCTTCCTGCCCGTGGCGCAGGTGGCGGCGGGCCTCTTCACCGCGCCGATCTTCGTCCTGCTGATCCAGCGGTTCGCCTATGGCCGGCCGATCCTCGGCCTGCAGATCCTCGCCGTCGTCGTGGGCTTTGCGGGCGTCGTCCTCGTCCTTGGCCCCGAGGCGCTGTCGGGCGCGACCTTCGCGGCGCTGCTGCCGGTGATCTCGGGCGCGCTCTACGCGATGGGCAACATCGCCACGCGCGAATGGTGCGCCGGCGAGACGGCCGAGACCATCCTCGCCGGGTTCTTCGGGATGCTGGGGGTGATCGGCCTCATCGGCATGGCGGTGCTGTGGCTGGTGCCGCTGCCCGTCCCCGAGGGGGCCGAGGGCTTTCTCCAGCGCGGCGCCGTCTGGCCGACGGGCGAATTCCTGTGGTGGACCTTCGTGCAGGCCGCGGGTTCACTTCTGGGGGTGGGGATGATCGTCAAGGCCTACCAGATCGCCGAGGCTTCGCGCGTGTCGGTCTTCGAATATGTGATCCTGCCCGCCTCGGCCGCCTGGGGCTTCATCCTCTGGGGCGAGACGCTCAGCTGGATGGCCGTCGCCGGGATGGCGCTGATCGTGCTGGCCGGGGTGCTTATCGCCCGGCCCGCCCGCGTTCAGTCGCCCACCGCTTCCCTCCAGTGACGGCGGCAGAGGCTGACATAGGTCTCGTTCCCGCCGATCACCACCTGCTCGCCCTCCTTCAGCGCCCGCCCGTCCGGTCCGCGCCGGATCACCATCGTCGCCTTCTTGCCGCAATGGCAGATCGTGCGCACCTCGCGCATCTCGTCGGCCCAGGCCAGCAGCGCGGCCGAGCCGGGGAACAGGTTGCCCTGGAAATCCACCCGTAGCCCGTAGCACATCACCGGCACGCCCAGATCATCCACCGCCCGGGCCAGCTGCCAGACCTGCTCTTTCGTCAGGAACTGCGCCTCGTCGATGAAGACGCAGGCGACGCGACCCTGCGCAAAGCGGGCTTCCAGCTTGCGGAACAGGTCCTCACCGGGGCTGAAGGTATCCGCCGCCTCGCCGATGCCGATCCGGCTGGCGATCCGGCCCTCTCCGGCGCGGTCGTCGAAACGGGCGGTGATCAGATAGGTCTCCATCCCCCCTTCGCGGTAATTGTGCGAGGCTTGGAGGAGCGAGGTCGATTTCCCCGCATTCATCGTCGAGTAGTGAAAGTACAGCTTTGCCATGGTCCGCCCGACCTAGCCCAAGCCCCGCCCCGTCCGCAAGCGGGGGGAGGAGGGGGAAAGGCATGGCGGGCCGGCACTGGTACATGGCGAAACTTCGCCGCACGGATCACGACTGGCCCGCCACACCCCGGCGGACTGCCGCCGTCCCTTGCAGGACAGACGGCAAGACCCCCACCCGAACCGGCGTGCAGGACGCCAGCCACTCGGCACTGCGTCGGCAACATGCCGACGCCCCCTTATGGCCGACCAGTTCTTGCAGATTGGTTAACGGAACCCAGAGCAGGTCAGCCGGGACGCCGCTTCTGCCCTTCGGGCCTGCGGGGGGCAAAGCTGCCACCCTGGGGCTTCGGCTTGGGCTTCTGGCCCGTGCGCGGTGCCGGGGGCTTCGCACCCGGCTTCTGCCCGCCCGGACGGCCCGGCCGCTGGCCGCGGTTCTGCCCCGGCTTCGGCGCCGCGGCGACCACATCGGCCGCCCATGGCGCGCCGCCGATCACCGGGATCGTCTTCTTCATCGCCTTCTCGATCGCCTGCAACTCGCCCATCTCGGCCGGGGCGCAGAAGGCCACCGCCGTCCCCTCCTTGCCCGCCCGGGCCGTGCGGCCGATGCGGTGGACATAGTTTTCGGGCACGTTCGGCAGGTCATAGTTGTAGACATGGCGCACGCTGGGAATGTCGATCCCACGCGCCGCGACATCGGTCGCGACCAGAACATCCAGTTCGCCCGAGCGGAACTCGGTCAGGGTGCGGTCGCGCTGGTTCTGGCTCTTGTTGCCGTGGATCGAGCCGACCTTGAACCCCCAGGTCGCCAGCAGCTTGGCCAGCTTCTCCGACCCGTGCTTGGTGCGGCCGAAGACCAGAGCCTGCTCGCCGGGGTGCTTCTTCAGATACTCTTCCAGCAGCTTCGCCTTGTCCCCGTTGGGGATGAAGTGGACACCCTGCAGGATCCGCTCCACCGGCTTGCCGGGCGGGGCCACCTGCACCCGCACGGGGTTGCGCAGATAGGTATCGGCGATTTCCTCGATATCCTTGGGCATGGTCGCGCTGAACAGAAGCGTCTGCCGTTTCAGCGGGATATGCTTGGCGATCTTCCGCAGGCTGTGGATGAAGCCCATGTCCAGCATGTGGTCGGCCTCATCCAGCACGAGGTAGCCGCATTTCTCCAGCGACACATCGCCCCGCTCCAGCAGGTCGATCAGACGGCCCGGCGTCGCCACCAGCACGTCCGTGCCCTTGGACAGCGCCTGTGCCTGTTTGAACAGCGAGGCACCGCCCACGACCATCGTGACCTTGACGGCCGTGCCCTTGGTGAACTGCTCGAAATTGTCCTTGATCTGCGTCGTCAGCTCGCGCGTCGGCGCCAGGATCAGCGCGCGCACGTTCTTCGGCCCCGGCGGGTGGCCGATGTCCAGCAGGCGGTGCAGAAGCGGCAGGCCGAAGGCCGCCGTCTTGCCGGTCCCGGTCTGGGCAAGGCCCATCAGGTCGCGGCCCTGCATGATATGCGGGATCGATTCGGCCTGGATGGGCGTCGGTTGTTTCAGCGTGGTCTTTTCCAGCGCCTTCAGAAGTTTCGGCGACAGGCCGAGGTCGGCAAAGCCGGTCATGGGATCATCCATCAGTCAAGGGGCCAGACGACCCTCGCCCCGGACGCCTGTCCGTTGCCGTGCCGCTGGCGGCGCCCCTGCGTGATGTGGGAACCCGATGTCCGGGCCTTTCGGTGCTCACGCGGCACGGGCTTCGGACTGCGGGGGAGATGGGCGTGATCGGTGGAAAAGTCAATGCCCCGTGCCTGACGAGCGTGCGGGGACCGCGATTCGCGGCCCGAGGATCGGGCCTGCCGCCTCGCCTACACCACCACGCCGCAGCCCGTGATCCGTGGTCCCCATCGCGGCGCCCAAGACTACCGCCGGTGGGCCTCGGCGCAGCTTCCCCGAGTGATTCGCCAATCATGGTGAACGCCCCCGGTGCGGGCCTTGATGCCCGACGGATGCCCGACGGATGCCAGACACCGGGCAGACCGCCAGGGCCCGGCCAGCAGGGGCTGTTACCGCAGCGTTCTCAAGGACTTGCGTGGGGGGCTTTCCCGCCAGCCGCATCGGCCTGAACGGGGTCGCGGAAAATGAAAAGGGGCGGTGTGAACCGCCCCGCTTTCAGTCTCTCTTTGGTGGAGCCACGGGGAATCGAACCCCGGACCTCTTGAATGCCATTCAAGCGCTCTCCCATCTGAGCTATGACCCCACCGGAGAGAAGCATCGCACCGTTTCCGTCGCGATGCCGGGTGTTTAGGTTAGGTCGCCGGGGGGTGCAAGCGGAAAATTTCGCGCTGCGCTGCCCGGCTTCCGCCTTACACTTCCTCTTCGTCGCCCGGCACGTCCGCCAGGTCGTCGAGCGAGACGTTGTCGTCCGCATCGTCTTCCAGAAGATCGTCGTCCAGCTCGGAATCATCGCTGGCCGCGCCTTCCAGCAGCACGTCTTCGGCCTCCAGATCCTCGACCAGCACGTCGTCGTCCTTGTCAGGCACGGCACGCGAGATCACCGAGGCGGCCATCTTGCGGCGCACGGATTCGATATCCACGATCTCGCCGGTATAGGGGCTGACGATCGGGTTTTTATTAAGGTCGTAGAAGCGCTTGCCGGTCGTCGGGCAGATGCGCTTCGTGCCCCATTCTTCCTTGGGCATGGTGGTCCCTCTGAGCGGTGGATCGCGGAATGTCGCCGCTTGCCACAGGTGCAGGCGACTGTCAAAGCCTTTTGTGTGCCGGGTGAAATGGCTATCCTCGGTCCGGCTTTCAAGGGGAATTCCATGCCGGTCCTGCCAGGCTCGCCGCCGGTCGAGGTGCATCTGAAACGGTCCTCCCGCGCGCGGCGATTCTCGCTGCGGGTGTCGCGGCTGGATGGCCGGGTCACGCTTTCGATTCCAGCCCGCGCGCGTGAGGCCGAGGCGATGGATTTCCTGCGCGGAAATGAGGGCTGGTTGCGGCAAACGCTTTCGGCCCTTCCCGAGGCGGCGCAGCGCCCGGTGGGTCTTGGCTCGGTCATCCCGGTCGAGGGGCGGCCGCTGGAACTGGTGCCCGGTGCAGGCCGCGCCCTGCGGGTGGAGGGCGACCGCCTCCTCGTTCCCGGCGACGCCGGACGCGTCGGGCCACGGGTGGCGGCCTGGCTCAAGGTCCTGGCCCGCGACCGTCTTGCCGAGGCATCGACCCGCTATGCGGACCAGGTGGGCCGCCGCTACAGCCAGCTCGCCCTGCGGGACACCCGCTCGCGCTGGGGCTCCTGCTCACCGGACGGGCGGCTGATGTATTCCTGGCGGCTGATCATGGCCCCGCCGGCGGTGCTGGACTATGTCGCCGCGCATGAGGTCGCGCATCTGGTGGAGCTGAACCATTCGCCAGCCTATTGGCGGGTCGTGACCGGGATCTGCCCGGACTGGAAGCTGCATCGCGGCTGGCTCCACGCCGAGGGCCAGACCCTGCACCGGCTGCGCTTTCAGGATTGACCCCCGGGGCGGGCGGGTGTTCCCTTCGTCGCCATGCTGACCCCGCGTCCCACCGATCCCAATGCCGCCGCGCAGGAAAAGCTGTACCGGACGCTGCGCCAGCAGGTCATGCATGGCGAGCTGGATCCGGGCCAGGCGCTGACCCTTCGCGGCTTGGGCAAGCAGTTCGGCGTCTCGATGACCCCCGCGCGGGAGGCGGTGCGGCGGCTGGTGGCCGAGGGGGCGCTGACCCTGTCGTCCTCGGGCCGGATCTCCACCCCGGAACTGACGCCGGAGCGGATCGAGGAGTTGGCGGCGATCCGGGCGCTTCTGGAGCCCGAGATGGCTGCCCGCGCCCTTCCGCGCGCCCATTTTGCGCTGATCGAACGGTTGACGGCGATCAATCTGATGAACGGCGAGGCG
>JARFTV010000003.1:0-17157 GCA_029289325.1 Alphaproteobacteria bacterium | reverse complement strand
GGAGTTTCACCGGACCCTCTACCTGCGGGCCCAGTCACCCGCCATGCTTGCCTTGTGCGAGACGGTCTGGCTCCAGCTGGGGCCGACAATGCGGGCGGTCTATGAAAAGGTGAAGCGGAGGGAGCCGCCGCACCACCACCGGATGATCCTTGCCGCCCTCAAGGCGGGGGACGAGCCGGGACTGCGGCTGGCGGTCAGGACCGACGTGACCCAGGGGCTGCGGCATCTGACGGGTTAGTGTCCACGGTGGACAGTCTTGGCCTATCGTTTGCGACCAACGGGTTGCGCGTGGGCGTTAAGGATTCGGCAGGATCTGGAAATGGCGCGTCGAGCAGGTCGTACACTTCACGCGCGGGCCTGCGATGAGTGCACGGTGTGCTTGAGGGGCCTTGCCTTCAGTGCGCTCGTGCACAGAAACCCCTCGGATTTGCGTCTTGGCCAGACGCCCGTCGCGCCCCATCTTCTGCTGAACGAAATTCAGGAGACAGCCGATGTCCATCCGTCCCGTGATCGAGACCCGCCGCGCCGAGCCCCATATCGAGGGCGCGGGCGTCCATCTGCACCGCGCCTTCGGGTTCCAGGACCCGACCGAGGCGGACCCGTTCCTTCTGTTCGACGACTTCCGGGGCGACCGGCCGCGCGACTATATGGCCGGTTTCCCGTGGCACCCGCATCGGGGGATCGAGACGATCACCTATGTGCTGGCCGGGACGGTCGAACATGGCGACAGCCTGGGCAACCGGGGCGTGCTTGGGCCGGGGTCCTTGCAGCTGATGACGGCAGGGCGCGGCATCCTGCATCAGGAGATGCCGAAGGGTGACGCGCAGGGCCGGATGCATGGCTTCCAGCTTTGGGGCAACCTGCCCAAGGCGCTGAAGATGACCGCGCCGCGCTATCAGGACATGCCGGCCGAGGCCCTGCCCGAACGGCATGAGGATGACGGCACCTCGATCCGGGTGGTGATTGGTGACTATCGCGGGGTGAAAAGCCCGGTCGAGGGGATCGCGGCCGATCCGCAATACCTCGACATCTTCGTCGCGCCCGGCAAGCGCAAGACCTTCAAGGTGGAAACCCGCCGCCGGGCCTTTGCCTATGTCTTTGAAGGTGCGGGCAGCTTCCGCGACTCCGCGCGGCCCGAGGGCGTGCTTCTGGAAAAGGAAGTCCGCGGGCAGGAGGTCAACATCCGCGACATGTCCGGCAACCGGACGCTGGTGCGGTTCGGCGCGGGCGACGAGGTGACGGTGACGGCCGGGCCAGAGGGGGTGCGCTTCCTGCTGATCAGCGGCGCGCCGATCGAGGAGCCGGTCGCCTGGGCCGGGCCGATCGTGATGAACACCGAGGCCGAGCTGCGCCAAGCCTTCACCGAGCTGCGCAACGGCACCTTCATCCGCCCGGCGCACTGACAGCTCTTTGAGGACTTCGTCACTCCTCGCTGGGGATCACCCGGCGAGGAGGAGACGACTTCGACCGACGCGCGGCCCGCTCAGGCGTGGATCGCCCCGTCGCCGCAGGCCAGTGCGGCCTCGCGCACGGCTTCCGACCAGGTCGGGTGGGCGTGGCAGGTGAGCGCGAGATCCTGGGCGCTGGCGCCGAATTCCATCGCGACGCACACCTCGTGGATCAGGTCGCCCGCCGCCGGGCCGATGATGTGGCAGCCGAGGATGCGGTCGGTGTCCTTGTCGGCGATCAGCTTAACGAAGCCTTCGGCCTGGAAGACCGCCTTGGCGCGGGCGTTGCCCATGAAGGGGAACTTGCCGACCTTGTAGGCGCGGCCTTCTTCCTTGAGCTGCTCTTCGGTCTTGCCGACATTCGCCACCTCGGGCGTGGTATAGATCACGCCGGGGATCACGCCGTAGTTCACATGGCCATGCTTGCCCGCCAGAACCTCGGCCACGGCCATGCCTTCATCCTCGGCCTTGTGGGCGAGCATGGGGCCGGCGATGGCGTCGCCGATGGCATAGAGGCCGGGGATATTGGTCTGCCAGTGGGCGTCGGTCTTGATCGTGCCGCGCGGGCCCATTTCCGCGCCGAGCGCCTCGAGGCCGAGGCCGGCGGTATAGGGTTTGCGGCCGGTGGCGACGAGGACGATCTCGGCGTCGAGGCTGGCCTCGGAGTCGTTCTTCTTCAGCTTGTAGCTGACGGTCGCGCCGGTATCGGTCTTGGTGACGGACTGGACAGCGGCGCCGAGGACGAATTTGAGGCCCTGCTTGGTCAGGATGCGCTGGAAGGTCTTGGCGATCTCGGCGTCCATGCCGGGGGTGATGGCGTCAAGGTATTCGACCACGGTGACCTGGGTGCCGAGGCGGGCATAGACAGAGCCCATTTCCAGCCCGATCACGCCTGCGCCGATGACGACCATCGACTTCGGCGGATTGGCCAGCGTCAGCGCGCCCGTGGAGGTGACGACGGTCTTTTCGTCGATCTCGACGCCGGGGAGGGTCGTAGCCTCGGAACCCGTCGCGATGACGATGTTTTTGGCCGAGTGCGTTTCCTCGCCGACCTTGACCTGGCCGGGGGCCGGGATGCTGCCCCAGCCTTTCAGCCAGGTGACCTTGTTCTTCTTGAACAGGAACTCGATCCCCTTGGTGTTGCCCGAGACCACGTCGTCCTTGTAGGCCTGCATCTTGGCCCAGTCGACGGTGGGCTGGGCGCCCATCAGGCCCATCTTCTCAAAGTTCTCATGCGTCTCGTGCAGCATGTGGGTGGCGTGGAGCATCGCCTTCGACGGGATGCAGCCGACGTTGAGGCAGGTGCCGCCCAAAGTCTCACGCCCTTCGACGACGGCGACCTTCTGGCCAAGCTGCGCGGCGCGGATGGCGGCGACGTATCCGCCGGGGCCGGCGCCGATGATGATGGTGTCGAAATCTGCCATTTGGTCGGTTCCTTGTGGTTCGGTCGGTAGGGGGGGGGGTGACCACCCCCCCCCCCCCCGGGGGATATTTGGTCAAAGATGAAAGGGTCAGAACAGGGTGGCCACGATCATCGTCAGGGTTGCGAGGAAGCCTACCGCCCAGATCGCCGAGCGCCAAGGGCGCCAGCCGAGGGCATAGGCGGGGATGTAGAGGAGACGCGCGCCAAGGAAGGTCCAGGCGGCGTATTGGGTGACGGCTGTGGACTGGTTGCCGAGCGTGACCACCACGACGGCGAGGGTGAAGAGGATCAGCGCCTCGAAATGGTTGTTCAGCGCACGTTGCAGCCGGGCGGTGGTGATGGAGAGTTGGCGGCTGGGCGGGCGGTCGCGGGCGGAGGAGGTATAGCCCACGCCAAGCTCACGGTTGGCGGGGATGGCAAAGAGGGCGTATTGCACGACCTGCAAGAGGCCCGCGAGGGCGAGGGCGGTGAGTTCGGGGGTCATGGCAGGGCCTTGGGCAGGGCGGTGGCTAATTCGGTGAAGTCGCGGCGGGACCAGCGGTCGGACCAGTTTTCCTGGGCGGCACAGTAGTCGCGCACCGCGACGAAGGGCGTGTCCGGGGGCAGGGCCAGGGTGTCCGGCTTGGCGGCGGCGGTGAAGGCCTGGATGGCGGCGGACGGGACGCCACGGTCGGTCAGGACCGCGGTGGCGGCGGCGACGTCCTGTTGCCACAGATCCAACGCCTGTTGATGGAGCGGCGGGTCCAGCGCGGTGCAGGTCAGGAAGACCCGCTGATCCGCGAGCGCCGTGGTCAGCGCGATATCGGCGGCAGGCGAGCCGGTCGGGATGATCTGGGCGGCGGCGGAGGTGGCGAAGGTGCCGAAGCACGCGACGGTCAGACACATGGAGATGACGCGCGTGTACATCATCCGTCCTCGCCTTCTCGTTCCTCGGGCTGCGCCGAGGGTGGCGGAAAGCTCCATGCTGCAAGCTGTTCGGGCGTCAGAATTGCGTCACGTCTGGCCTGGAAAGCCTGGATGCATGCGGTTTCAAGTCGCGCCAGCAGCGGGTCGGCGCGCAGTTCCTGCAGCCGTCCGGCGACTGCGGGCCAACGCTCCAGAATGCTGCGATCCTCGGTCTCATTGCGGTTGTGGCGGCGGTATGCATCTGAATGGATGTAGTATTTTGTATGCGTCCTGCCTTGGCCATCGCCGCGGTCGTTCTTCATCACGTAAAGATCGTCAGACTTGATGGCGTAATGGTAAATGGCTGCGTTGCGGAAGGTCACGTTGCGGAAGTCCATCAGGTAACGCGACTTGCGAGGTTGGCGCAAAGGGGTCGGGTCGATCGGCTTTCCCACGGTCGACACAACGCGAATGTCGGCGCGCTTGGGGCCTTTCGGCATATGGTCGGTTCCATAGTCGAACATCCGGTGCCGAAACAGCGACTTGTGGAAGCTGATCCGCCGCATCGGCCGCCCCTGCGACCGCGTGAATTCCTCCAGCACGTTGCCTCCGTCCCAGCGGGTCTTGCCGGCATTGCCGAAACATTTCCAGCTGATGGCGACGACATCAGCCGGGTCTACCACCTTGAGCAGGGCGCGGACCGTGCCGTCTCCGGTCGTGACGAACAGGAACTCGTCGGCGTCGATGTGCAGTAGCCATTCATTTGCCAGCACCCGCGGGTGCCGGAACGCAAGCTGCATCGCGGCGTCTTGCGGATTGCTGCCGGGTGGGGGGGAATGGCGAACATGGGTCAGGTAGCCCAGTTCTGCCAGCCGATCCAGAAGCAGGTCCGACCCGTCCGTACAATCGTTGGTGAAGACAACGATGTCGGTAAAGCCCATCAGGCTATGATAGGCCGCCCACTCGAGAATGAAGAGACCCTCGTTGCGCATGCAGGACACCAGCGCAACGTCGCGGCGCGTTGTGTCACGCTCGGGCCATGTGGGGGACGGCGTGCCGGTCATGCCGGTCCCCGTGCCCACTGGGCAGCCGTGAAAGCGGGGGAGCGACGGGTGGCGACAGCCGGACAAGGGGTGCGCGTCATGCCAATACCCTTCGATCTTGCGCGACGTGCCGCAGGAAGCCGGCCAGCGTGTAGTCGGTACCCAACAACCGGACCAGATTGGCGTAGCTTTCGGCCAGCCGCTTCGCCCCAGCGGTGGCGCTGTCAAGCGACAGGTAATGCACATCGGCCTGGAAGGGCGCGGCAAGCGGTTCGGAAACGACTGGCAAACCGGCCAGCACGGCCTTCAGGATGCGCGGCGCCTCGGTATAGATGCCGTCATCGAAATGCAGGTTCAGTACGGCAGAGCCAGCGCCCATCTGGGTGCGCAGGGCATCGCCGAAGGTCCGCTTGCGCACCTCCTCCACCGCGACACCGGCCTCGCGCAGTTCGGCGATCTTCTTGGCCCGGCGTGGGTTCGAGGTGCCGAAGAACAGAAGCGATTTTCCGGGCTGCATGTTCAGCACGGGCATGGCGGACGGATAGATATGCGGCCCGAAATGAATGCGCGCCCGAAGTTCATCGGGCAGGTCGGCGTAGATCGGGCGGTTTGCCTCGGACAGTTCAAGGATTACGTCGTAGCGCGCCAAGTGCGACAGGACCTTGTCGGCATAGTGTGCCTGCCGCATCGGCTGTCCCGTCGTGTCCAGGAGATGTTCGGTCTGCACCCCGACCAGCAGGCTGCGCCGACCTTTTGGGGCGTTTGCAGCCACTCGGCGGGGAAGGTGGATGCCGATCCGAAGCTCGACGTCCAGGCCCACCGGCTCGGTGATCGTGGCCGCAAGGTCGGCGGCGAAATCGTCGAGCAGTGGGACCGGCGACACCAGAAGGACGTCGTGCTTTTGCAGTGCGGCCATTGCCTTGCCTTGCCTTGCTGCTGTCGGGGCCGGTTCCGCCCCGACAGTATGTGCGTCAAGCGTCGTTCTGCAATCAGAGGTCCATCAGCAGCCGCCGCGGGTCCTCCAGCGCTTCCTTCACCCGGACCAGGAACGTCACCGCGCCTTTCCCGTCCACGATCCGGTGGTCGTAGCTGAGGGCGAGATACATCATCGGGCGGATGACGATCTGGCCGTTCACCACGACGGGACGGTCCTGGATCTTGTGCATGCCGAGGATGCCGGACTGCGGGGGGTTCAGGATGGGGGAGGACATCAGCGAGCCGTAGACCCCGCCATTCGAGATGGTGAAGGAGCCGCCCTGCATCTCGGCCATCGACAGTTTCCCGTCGCGGGCGCGCACACCCAGTTCGGCGATCTTCTTCTCGATGGCGGCGAAGGACATCTGGTCGGCGTCGCGGACCACCGGGACGACGAGGCCCGAGGGGGTGCCGACGGCGACGCCCATGTGGACGTAGTTCTTGTAGACGATGTCCTGGCCGTCGATCTCGGCGTTGACCTCGGGGACTTCCTTCAGCGCGTGGCAGCAGGCCTTCACGAAGAAGGACATGAAGCCGAGTTTCACGCCGTGCTTCTTCTCGAAGGCGTCCTTGTATTCGTTGCGCAAGGACATGATGCCGGACATGTCGACCTCGTTATAGGTCGTCAGCATGGCGGCGGTGTTCTGGGCGTCCTTCAGGCGGCGGGCGATGGTGGCGCGAAGGCGGGTCATCTTGACGCGCTCCTCGCGGGCGGCGTCCTCGGCCGGGACCGGCGCGCGGGGTACCGAGGCCGGTGCCGGAGCCGGGGCGGCGGCCGGAGCTGCGGCCGGGGCCGCGGCGGCCTTGGCCACGTCTTCCTTCATCACCCGGCCATCCTTGCCCGAGCCCTGGACCTGATCGCGGGAGATCCCGGCCTCGGCCATGGCCTTCTTGGCGGAGGGCGCGTCCTCGACATCCTTGCGGGGCTGCATCTCTTCATGCCCGGCGCCGGGCGAGCCGACTTCGCCCGCCGCCTGGATGTTCGGATCGGTGGTCTTCGGCTCCTGCTTGGTGGGCGCCGCGGCTGCGGAGGCGCCTTCGGTCACGATGGCGAGGCGGGCGTTGGCCGCCACGGTCGTGCCTTCGGGGGCCAGGATCTCGGCCAGGACGCCGGAAACGGGCGAGGGGACCTCGACCGAGACCTTGTCGGTTTCAAGCTCGCAGAGCATCTCGTCCTGCTTCACCGCATCGCCCGGCTTCTTGAACCAGGTGGACACGGTGGCCTCGGACACGGATTCGCCAAGGGCGGGCACCATCACGTCAGTCATTGTCGTTCTCCGGTCTTCGGTCAGTTCAGGCCAAGGGCCTGGGCGACGAGGGTCTCTTGTTCATGCTTGTGGCGGGACGCCAGGCCCGTGGCGGGCGAGGCCGAGGCCTTGCGGCCGGCATAGGACATGCGCGTGGTCTTGCCGCGCACCTTGGTCAGGATCTGCTCCATGTCAGGCTCGATGAAGAGCCAGGCCCCCTGGTTCTTCGGTTCTTCCTGGCACCAGACGATGTCGGCATTCGGGAAGCGGGCGAGTTCCTGCGACAGCGAGACGGTCGGGACCGGGTAGAGCTGCTCGACCCGGAGGAGGTAGGTGTCGTCCATCTCCTGCTTGTCGCGCTCGGCGAGAAGGTCGTAGTAGACCTTGCCGGAACACAGGACGACGCGCTTGATCTTGTCGTCGGCCTTCAGCTTCAGCGTCGAGTTGCCCTTCTGCGCATCGTCCCAGAGGACGCGGTGGAAGGTGGACCCATCGGTGAAATCCTCGGCCCGGCTGATCGCCATCGGGTGACGCAGCAGCGACTTCGGCGTCATCAGGATCAGGGGCTTGCGGTAGGTCCGGTGCAGCTGGCGGCGCAGGATGTGGAAATAGTTCGCCGGCGTGGTGCAGTTGGCGACGATCCAGTTGTCCTCGGCCGAGAGTTGCAGGAAGCGTTCCAGGCGGGCAGAGGAATGTTCCGGGCCCTGACCTTCGAACCCGTGCGGGAGAAGGACGACAAGGCCGGACATCCGCAGCCACTTCGATTCCGACGAGTTGATGAACTGGTCGAACATGATCTGCGCGCCGTTGGCGAAGTCGCCGAACTGGGCCTCCCACAGGGTCAGCGCGTTCGGTTCGGACAGCGAATAGCCATATTCGAAGCCCAGGACGGCGTATTCCGAGAGCATCGAGTCGATGACCTCATACCGCGCCTGGCCGGGGCGGATGTGGTTCAGCGGGTAGTAGCGTTCCTCGGTCGTCTGGTCGACCCAGCCGGAGTGGCGCTGCGAGAAGGTGCCGCGGGTGCAGTCCTGGCCCGAAAGCCGGACCGGGAAGCCTTCGAGTTGCAGCGAGCCGAAGGCCAGCGCCTCGGCCGTGGCCCAGTCGAAGCCCTGGCCGGATTCGAACATCTTGGCCTTGGCGTCCAGCTGGCGGGCGACAGTCTTGTGCATGTCGAAGCCCGGCGGCACGCGGGTCAGGGCGGCGCCGATCTCGGCCAGGGTCTCGGCCTTGATGCAGGTTTCACCGCGCTGGTAGTTGTTCAGGTCCTTGGTCTGCAGGTTCCGCCAGCGGCCATCCAGCCAGTCCGCCTTGTTCGGCAGGAAGGCCTTGCCGGCCTCGAATTCCTCGTTCAGGCGGGCCTGGAAGGCGGCCTTCATCTGCTCGATCTCGCCTTCGGGGATCAGCCCGTCGGCGACCAGACGGTCGGTGTAAAGTTGCAGCGTGGTCTTCTGCTTGCGGATGCGGTTGTACATCGCCGGGTTGGTGAACATCGGCTCGTCGCCTTCGTTGTGACCGAAGCGGCGGTAGCAGAAGATGTCGATGACCACGTCCTTGTGGAACTGCTGGCGGAACTCGGTCGCGACCTTGGCGGCGTGAACCACGGCCTCGGGGTCGTCACCGTTGACGTGGAAGATCGGCGCCTCGACCATCAGCGCGATGTCGGTCGGATAGGGCGAGGTCCGGCTGAAGGACGGCGCGGTGGTGAAGCCGATCTGGTTGTTGACGATGATATGGATGCAGCCGCCGGTGCGGTGGCCCTTGATGCCCGAAAGCTGCAGACATTCCGCCACGACACCCTGGCCGGCAAAGGCCGCGTCGCCGTGCAGCAGGATCGGCAGGACTGCGGTGCGATCCGTGGTGTCGTTCAACTGGTCCTGCTTGGCGCGGACCTTGCCGAGAACGACAGGGTTCACGGCCTCAAGGTGCGAGGGGTTCGCGGTCAGGCTGAGGTGAACCTTGTTGCCGTCGAACTCGCGATCCGACGAGGCGCCAAGATGGTATTTCACGTCGCCGGAGCCGTCCACATCCTCGGGCTTGTAGCTGCCGCCCTGGAATTCATGGAAGATCGCCCGGTACGGCTTTTGCAGCACGTTCGCCAGAATGTTCAGGCGGCCGCGGTGCGGCATCCCGATGATGATCTCCTTCACCCCAAGCGCGCCGCCGCGCTTGATGATCTGCTCCATCGCCGGGATCAGCGCCTCGCCCCCGTCAAGGCCGAACCGCTTGGTGCCCATGTACTTGACATGGAGGAACTTTTCGTAGCCCTCGGCCTCAACCAGCTTGTTCAGGATGGCCTTGCGGCCCTCACGCGTGAACTGGATTTCCTTACCGTACCCCTCGATCCGTTCCTTCAGCCAGGACGCCTGTTCCGGGTCGGAAATGTGCATGTATTGCAGCGCGAAGGTGCCGCAATATGTGCGCTTCAGGATGTCGATGATCTCGCGCATCGAGGCATGGGTCAGGCCAAGCACGTTGTCGATGAAGATCGGACGGTCCATGTCGGCTTCGGTGAAGCCGTAGGAGGAGGGTTCCAGTTCGGGGTGCGACTTCTTGTCGGCGAGGCCCAGCGGGTCAAGGTCGGCGGCCAGGTGGCCCCGGATCCGGTAGGCCCGGATGATCATCAGCGCGCGGATGGAATCCAGGACGGCGCGCTGGATCTGTTCGTTCGACAGCGGGATGCCCGCCTCGGCCGCCTTGGCGGCGATCTTCTGGCCGGCAGCCTTGCCTTCCTTGGCCGGGGGCGCTGCTGCCCATTCGCCGGTCAGGGCGGCGGTCAGGTCGTCGGCGGGCTGCGGCGGCCAGTCGGCGCGGGCCCAGGACGGGCCCTGCGCGGCGCGCTTGGTGTCGACCTCGCTTTCGCCGAGCGATTCGAAGAAGGCAGCCCATTGCGGGTCGACCGAGGCCGGGTCGGTCGCGTGGCGGGCGGCCAGCTGGTCAACGTAATCGGCATTCGCCCCGTCAAGGAAGGACGAGGCGGCAAAGGCGGCGGTGGGGGATTGGTCGGTCATCGCGCGTTTCCTTGTGAGGCGGTGTCACCGCCATAGGGAAAGGGCGGGGCGTCCCCCGCCCTCATCCGGTTAGCCTTTGATCGCCTTCAGCACGGCCTCGCCCAGGCCAGCCGGGCTGTCGGCCACCACGATCCCGGCGGATTTCATCGCCTCGATCTTGGAGCCCGCGTCGCCCTTGCCACCGGCGACGATGGCGCCGGCATGGCCCATGCGGCGGCCCGGAGGGGCGGTGCGGCCGGCGATGAAGCCGGCGGTGGGCTTCCAGCGGCCCTTCTTCTTTTCGTCGGCGAGGAACTGGGCGGCTTCCTCTTCGGCCGAACCGCCGATCTCGCCGATCATGATGATCGACTGGGTCGCGGGGTCGGCAAGGAACATCTCGAGCACGTCGATATGCTCGGTCCCCTTGATCGGGTCGCCGCCGATGCCGACAGCGGTGGTCTGGCCAAGGCCCACGTCGGTTGTCTGTTTCACGGCCTCATAGGTAAGCGTCCCCGACCGCGACACAACCCCGACCGAGCCCTTGGAGAAGATCGAACCGGGCATGATGCCGATCTTGCATTCGCCGGGCGTCAGGACGCCGGGGCAGTTCGGGCCGATCAGGCGGGACTTCGAATTGATGAGGGCGCGCTTGACCTTCATCATGTCGAGGACCGGGATGCCTTCGGTGATGCAGACGATCAGAGGGATCTCGGCGTCGATGGCTTCCAGGATCGAGTCGGCCGCGAAGGGCGGCGGGACATAGATCACGGTCGCATCGGCCCCGGTACGGGCGACGGCTTCATGCACGCTGTCGAAGACGGGCAGGCCGAGGTGCTCGGTCCCGCCCTTGCCGGGGGTCACGCCGCCGACCATCTGGGTGCCGTAGGCGATCGCCTGTTCCGAGTGGAAGGTGCCCTGCGAGCCGGTGAAGCCCTGGCAGATGACTTTGGTAGCTTTGTTCACGAGAACGGACATGGGCTTCAGCCTTTCACCGCTTTGACGATCTTCTGGGCGGCATCCGACAGGTCGTCGGCTGCGATGACGTTCAGGCCGGACTTGTTGATGATGTCCTTGCCGAGGTCGACGTTGGTGCCCTCAAGCCGGACGACCAGCGGGACCTGCAGGCCGACTTCCTTCACCGCGGCGATCACGCCCTCGGCGATGATGTCGCAGCGCATGATGCCGCCGAAGATGTTGACAAGGATGCCTTTGACGTTCGGGTCCGAGGTGATGATCTTGAACGCCTCGGTCACCTTCTCCTTCGTGGCGCCGCCGCCGACGTCAAGGAAGTTGGCCGGTTCCGCGCCGTAAAGCTTGATGATGTCCATCGTGGCCATCGCGAGGCCCGCGCCGTTCACCATGCAGCCAATCTCGCCATCCAGGGCGATGTAGTTCAGGTCGAACTTCGAGGCGGCCAGTTCCTTCGGGTCTTCCTCGGTCTCGTCGCGCAGCGCGGCGATGTCGGGGTGGCGGTAGATCGCGTTGCCGTCAAAGCCCATCTTGGCGTCGAGGAGTTTCAGCGAACCGTCCTTCAGCACGCAGAAGGGGTTGATCTCCAGCATGTCCATATCCTTGTCGACGAACAGCCGGTAGAGATTCTTGACGATCTGGACACACTGCTTGACCTGCTGGCCCTGAAGCCCAAGGGCAAAGGCCACGCGGCGGCCGTGGAAGTCCTGCAGGCCGGTGGCCGGGTCGATGGTGATGGTCAGGATCTTCTCGGGCGTGTCATGCGCCACGTCCTCGATCGACATGCCGCCTTCGGTCGAGGCGACGATCGAGATGCGGCTCGACTGCCGGTCGATCAGGAGCGCGAGGTAGAATTCCTTTTCGATGTCGGAACCGTCCTCGATGTAGATCCGGTTCACCTGCTTGCCGGCCTCGCCGGTCTGCAGGGTCACGAGGGTGCGGCCCAGCATCTGGCGGGCGAATTCGGCGGCCTCACCGACCGAGCGGGCCAGGCGGACGCCGCCCTTTTCCCCGGCTTCCGGTTCCTTGAAATGGCCCTTGCCGCGGCCGCCGGCGTGGATCTGGGCCTTGACGACCCACAGCGGACCGTCCAGCTCTCCTGCCGCGGTCTTGGCTTCCTCGGCCTTCAGGACGACACGGCCGTCCGAGACCGGGATGCCGTAGCTGCGCAGAAGCGCCTTGGCCTGGTATTCGTGAATGTTCATGGCGCAGCACCTGTCCGTTGGTGAACTTGGGTGGCGTCATCGCACGGTTCAACCCGTATTCCTACGGAGATCTGGGCCTGTTAGCGCTGTAATCTCGGGAAAAATGCAACACGTGATCACACGTTTGCGGCGCGTGATCACATGGGCAAAACCCGTGATCACAGGGGCGACCCCGGCCGAATCGCCCTAGTTCAGGAAGACCGCGAATAGGACCGCGTCGCCCGAGACCAGGCGTTCGAAATCGTTCCAGGCCTGCGTCGTCATCCGCGGACCCTTCTCGGCATAGGGCAGAAGCCCCTCGCCCTGGATCCAGGTCACGAGGTCGACGGCGGGCGGGTCCTCGAAGGCGCGTTTCAGGTTGATCCCGGCCTCGGCCCCATAGCGCCAGTGCGGGATCAGGACCTCGCCGTTCAGCGCGCGCTCGGCCTCGGCCAGAACGGCCAGCCAGCGCTCGCCGGTCTCAGGCGGCACGAAGACGCCGAGGCCGGACACCTGTCGGGAGTTCGGCACCCATTCGTTGTGATTGTCCTCCTCCAGCGCGACCAGCGACCAGAAGCGGCGGTTCTCGGTGATCATCGCGAGGAAATGGGCATGGGCATCGGCGGCAAGCGCCTTGTCGGGGGTTTTGGACAGGGCGTGCAGGACCATGGCGATCCGGTCCACCTGGCGGCCGAACATCATGTCCAGCGCATTGGGCGGCGGTGTGTCGCCCCAAAGCGCGTAGATCGCGGCCGAACTGTCCATCACCCGCTGGATCGCGGGTTCCGGGTCATAGGCGAGGGTGACGGAGGCAAAGCCGGAGAGGAAGTTGGTGTAGGCCGATAGCCAGGCGGCGTCGGCGGTGTCGAAGGTGATCACCGGATCGGCAGCGGCCGCGCTGACCATCCGCCCGCCGCCCAGCGTCAGGCCCGCCACGCTGCCGATATCCTCGCCCTTGCCGCGCTGGCCGTTGCCGTCGATGTCGAACCAGAGGTCGGCAAGCCTTATGTCCAGCGCGAAGGGGCCGTCGCCAAGCCGGGCGAGGGCCTCGCGGGCGGCCTCCATGTCGGCGTCGAGGCCCGTGATGAGGGCGGTGAAATCGGCCGGAACGAAGGGCCGTGCCGTGGGGTTCTCTGGAATCGGCAGGCGCAGGATCGGCAGTTCCGACCAGTCGGCGCGGATGCCGGTCTGCCAGCGCAGTTGCAGCGCGGCCTCGACCCCGCCCAGGAAGCGCAGACCGGCCAGGGCGAAAAGCTCCTCGTTCGTGGGTGAGGGGAGGGCGGCAAGCCGCGCCTCGGTTGCGCCAAGGCCGGCGCGGCCGATTTCCTCTGACAGCGTCTCGGCCATGACGGGAGAGGCGGCAAGGGTGAGGGCAAGGGCAAGGGCGCGCATCGGAGCCTCCGGGTGTGGGTTGGGGAAAGGATTACCCGCTGGCCGGGGCGCGGCAAGTCAGGTTCTCGGACCGGACTTTACAGACGGATGCACGAACCCTAGCAGTGAGCCATGCGTCATGTGATTACCCTATCGACCATTCCGCCCCGCTTCGGCCAGATCGGTCCGGCGCTTGCCTCGATGTTGCGGCAGAAGGCCCGGCCCGAGGCGGTGGAGCTTTACATTCCTGCAAGCTATCGCCGCTTTCCCGACTGGGGCGGTGGCCTGCCCGAGGTGCCCGAAGGGGTACGGATCGTGCGGACCGACCGGGATCTTGGCCCGGCGACCAAGATCCTGCCAGCGGCGCGCGCTTGGCGGGGGCAGGCGGTCGAGTTGATCTATATCGACGACGACCGGATCCTGGCACCGGACTGGACGCGCCGCTGTCTGGAGGTCCGCCGCCTGCAACCTGCGGCCGCGATCTGTGGCGCGGGGTTCGACATCACGCTGCACTATGGGATCGACGGCGGCCCGCGGCCCCAACCGCAGGCGGTGCGGGCGCCCGATCCCTGGCACCGGTTCGATTTTCAGCTGCGCCGGTTCGGCGCAACCATGCGGCGTAGACTGGGCGGCCCACAGTGGCGCCGTCCGCTGTGGCCACGGTTCGAACAGTCGGGTCACATCGACATTGCCGAAGGCTATGGCGGCGTCATGGTCCAGCCGGACTTCTTCGACGACGCCTGTTTCGAGATCCCTCCGGTCGTCTGGGCCGTTGACGACATCTGGCTGTCCGGCACATTGGCCCGCCGGGGAATCCCGATCTGGGCCGACAAGAGCCTGTACCAGACCTCGGAGATCCTGGAGTCGTCCCTGAACCACGCGCTTTATCAATCGGTGATCGAGGGGGCGAACCGCGATCAGGCGAACCTGGCCTGCATCGACTACATGCGCCGGACCTACGGGATCTGGGGCGGGGTGGCCGTCCAGAGCACCTGACCGCGCGGGAGGAGCATCGGGCTTTGCGTCGCCGTCCAGCCGGTGGCGCGGATCGTCTCGGCGACGGCGGCTGCGGGTTGGTGGTAGGGCGGGCGGTCGGGGTGGGTGACCACGCCGTCGGGCTGGCGGGTGGAGGTCGCCGCATCGGCGAGGAACACGGTGAAGAGCACCGCCCGGAGGTTCGGGAAACGGCGGAGGTTCGTCAGCGCCGTCGTCAGCGCCGGGGCGGGGAGGTGGGTGAAGACCCCGAAGGCAATGGCGAGGGTGATCGTCTCGGGGATGCCGGGAAACGCGAAGTCGGCGTCCTCGACCAGATGGTCGAGCGGCAGGGCTTCTGGGTCGGGAAGCTCGGCCAGCCGGCCGTGCCGCATCAGGGCGAGCGAGGCGTCGGTGCCCCAGTAATGGCCCGGCTTCAGGAACGGGACCGCCTTGTGACCAAGCCGGAGCGCGCCGCAGCCGATGTCGAGGAGGGTGTCCTCGGGGGTCATCCCGGCTGCCATGAGGGCGGCCATCTGGACGCGGCCGGTCTCGTCCCAGCGGCCGCCGACGATGTCGCGGTGGCGGCCCTTCGCAATGGCCTCGTCATAGAAGCCGGGGGCGAGGTAGGGGGAGGCGAGCCTTGTCAGGCCTTGTCGCCCTTCTTCGCGGCAGCGGCGGCCTTCATGCGGGCGAGGAGCTGTTCCTTCGTCTCGCGCGGCGGGGTGGTCGACTTGGGCGCGCCCTTCTGGGCGTGGTCGGGCCCGCGGAGGGTGCTGCGGGAGCCCTTGGGGTTGCCGGATTTCGAGTAGTCCATCGGGTGTGCCTCCGGGGTGGGTGAGGTCCGGGGATGCCGGATTCCGCGAGGCGGGGCAAGGGGCGACTTGGGTGTCCAGCGTGGTCAGCTTGGCGGGGCGTGGGAAATCAAGGGGTTGGCCGCGGGCGTTCAGGAAGCGTTTACCTTGCTTCGCACGCCCCTACAGCTGCGGGTCGCCTTTGGCGCGGGAAGGTAGGGTAGGCAATATGCCCACCCTACATGGCGGGCCGGCCGTCAGTTCAGCCAGACCATCATCAGCCCGGCATCGCCGCCCATCAGCGCCTCAAACTGGCGGAAGCTGGCGCTGTCGATCACCGGGCCCGCTTCCAGATAGGGCACGGCGGCCCAGCCCTGGATCCAGCCGGTGATCGAGACCGGCGCGGGGTCGTCGAACATCCGGCCGAGGTTCAGGCCCTGCCCCTCGGGGCCGCGCCAGTAGGGGACAAGGAGGCGGCCCTCCAGCAGCGCCTCGCCATCGGCGAGGACGGCCAGCCAGCTTTCGCCGGTGCCGGGCGGCAGGGCGAACCCAAGGGCCGAGGTCTGGCGATGGTTCGGAATCCATTCGCGATCATTGTCCATCTCGGCGCCGACAAGCGCCCAGAAGCGGCGGTTCTCAGCGATCATCGCGAGGAAATGCTGTTTCGCGGCGCGGGCGCGGGCTGCGTCGGGGGGCTGGTTCACCGCGCCTTCCAGCATGGCAAAAGCATCGACGAAGGTCTCGATGTCGAAATAGCCGTAGGGGTCCTTCGGCGTCTCGCCGATGCTGGCGCGCGCCGCAAGCGTGCGGTCAATGCTGGCCGCGGGATCGTAGGCAAGAATCGCGTTGGCGATCCCGGACATCAGATGCGTATAGGCCGCAAGCCAGGCGGCATCGGCGGCGTCGAAGCGGACCACCAGCGGCGGCGCGGCGGGATCGGGGTCCTGCCATTGCCAGCCCATCACCTGCCGCCCGACGAGGTTGAGCGCGGTCTCCTCGGCCTCGCGGGTGCCGTTCGCGTTCACGTCGAACCAGAGGTCGGCAAGGCTGATCTCAAGCCCGAAATCCTCACCCTCGGGCAGGATGGCGAGCGCGGTGCGGGCGGCCTGCATGTCGGCGTCGAGATCGGCGAAAAGCTGGCTGACGAGCGCGCCCCGGAAGGGCTCGGGCGCGGGGTTCGGCGGAAGGGGCAGGCGCAGGAGCGGCAGGTCGAGCGTCTCGCCCGCGTTGCCCGTCGCCGCGTCCATCCCGCTGCGCCATTGCAGTTGCAGCGCGCGTTCGATGCCGGAGAGGAAATGCAGGCCGCCGATGGCGAAGATGTCCTCGAGCGCGGGTTCAGGCTGGGCCTTGAGCCGGGCGAGGGTGGGGGCGATGCCCTGCGCGGCGATCTCTTCGCCGAGGCCCTGGGCGGCGGCTGGAGCGGCGGCGAGCGCCAGAAGGGCAAGGAGGGCGGCTTTCATGGCAAAGGCCTTTCACGGGAAAACGGGTGATCGGAAATGAAAATGCGCAGCCGGGGGCTGCGCATTCAAGTCAGGCAAAGCGCACTGGATCAGGCGAGGCTTGCGTCGATGCCCTTGCAGGCCGCAACGAGGCCCTTCACCGAGTCGACGGACTTGTCGAACATGCCTTTTTCCGAGGCGTCGAGCTTGACCTCGACCACACGTTCGACCCCGCCGGCGCCGATGATGACCGGGACGCCGACGTAAAGCCCGTCAAGCCCGTACTGGCCCTTCACATGCGCGGCGCAGGGCAGCAGGCGCTTCTGGTCCTTGAGATAGGCTTCGGCCATTTCGACGGCCGAGGCGGCGGGGGCGTAGAAGGCCGAGCCGGTTTTCAGCAGGCCCACGATCTCGGCC
>JARFTV010000078.1 GCA_029289325.1 Alphaproteobacteria bacterium | reverse complement strand
GACATAGGCGGCCGCTTCCTCGGGTCCGCGGATGTCGGGGCGGCTGACGATCTCCATCAGCGCGACGCCGGTGCGGTTGAAGTCGACGAAGCTGAGGTTCGGGTCCATGTCGTGGATGGATTTCCCCGCGTCCTGTTCCAGGTGGATCCGCTCGATCCGCACACGGCGCGCGACGCCGGGGCCCATGTCCACGATCACCTCGCCCTCGCCCACGATCGGGTGGTAAAGCTGGCTGATCTGATAGCCCTGCGGCAGGTCAGGGTAGAAATAGTTCTTCCGGTCGAAGGCCGAGACCAGGTTGATCTGGGCCTTCAGTCCCAGCCCGGTCCGCACTGCCTGTTCGACGCAGAATTCGTTGATCACCGGCAGCATCCCCGGCATCGCACAATCGACGAAGGAGACGTTGGAATTGGGTTCCGACCCGAAGGCCGTGGAGGCGCCGGAGAACAGCTTGGCGTTGGACGACACCTGGGCGTGGATTTCCATCCCGATGACCAGTTCCCAATCGTGCTTGGCCCCGGCGATCACCTTGGGCGCGGGCGCGGTATAGGTCAGGTCGAGCATGGCTGTCTCCAGATGGTCCTCGGCGCCGGGTTTAGGCCGCAAGGCCGCGCGGAGCAAGGGGGGCGTCAGCCGCGGGGAATGCGGCTTCCCAGCCCCTCGCCCCAGCGGACGATGCGGGCGCCGCGCTCCAGGGCGGGCCCAAAGACCTCGGCCAGGGCATAGGCGAGCGCATCCGCACCGTCGGGCCAACTGTCCAGATGGATCTCGCGCAGACGGTTCCACAGCACGTTCGACAGGGCCGCACGCGCCTTGGTGAGGTGCCAGTTTGCCGAAGGCCCCGCCTCGCGGTAATCGCGGACCATCCGGGTCAGCAGGCTTGCAGCCACATTCGCCCGGTGCTGGCAGCCGGTCGCGTCCTGATAATCGCCCAGCGCCTCGATGAAGAATTCAAGGTCCAGCGTCGGGACGAAATCGCCCAGCGCCTCGGCCGCGGCCATGTGGAAAATGGCATAGGCCGAGCGTCCGGTGCTGTCTTGCGTCATCAGGGCCGCGCGGCGCGCCTCCTTCTCGAAGGCACCAAGGGTGCCGAACCAGTCCGGCAAGAGATGCACTGCGTGGGTGGCATGGACCTCTGCATCTTCGGGGTCGAGGTCGCACCAGTCCTCGAACCAGTCGCGGCAAAGCTCGGCCCCCTCTTCGATTCCCCGTACAAGAAGATAGCGGCTTCCGGCCAGAAGCGGCGAGAGCTGCTCGATCGGGTCGAAGGCGGTCAGGATCTCCTCGGCCGCGGCGTAATGCGTGGCACTCTGCGTCGTCAGTTCGCGCGACAGCTGTCCCTGGCTGGCCGCCACCAGCATCGCCGCCCCGATGTCGAGATGGGCCTGAGCCAGCAGATATCCGGCGGCGTAATCCTCGGGATGCATCGCCATGACGGCTTCGAAACGATCAAGCTCCGTCCGGGCGCGCCGCCAGTCGCGCCGCGCCAATGCCTCGGTCAGCCCGGCGCGCACGCCCTCGCTGATCAGCGCAGCCACCCTCCGCCCCCCCGAGGCCATGCTGCGCTCCTGGTCGGCAAACCGCATCGTCTCAAGTAGATCGGCCCATTCTCCGGCATCTGCCATCGCAGCGTGATCTTCGCGGACACAGTGCCACTCCGTCGCCTCGGGACCCATTCGCATCACGGTGGCGTCCAGCCGGGACAGGACCAGATCGGCCGACATCCCCTCCACCCGGAACGGCGAGTCCTCGCCCCGTGAGCGCAGCATGACGGCATCTTCCTGCCGATGCCGACCGGTGCGGGTTTTCACATGCAGAAGGGCGGGGGTAATCAGCATCGCGGAATTCCTGGGGCAGAGCAGCGAGCTGCCGTTGGGAAGAAGGATGGCTCAGATCAGGGCGGAATGATGGAAATGCAGTGGATTTCAGGTGTCAGGTCGTGGCGGATTGCCGGAATTTCGGCAATGGTTGCGGTAACTTCGCTTGCAGGCTGCGTGCAGACCGGCTCTTCGGACAAAATGTCATTCGTGGCGCCTCCCATGCAGTGGGACCACCGCCCCGAGGCTGAGGATTGGACCGAATCGACCATCGTCGCGATCTCGACCAAGGACCCGATTCTCTCGGAACGTGTCCCCGCGGACATCGCAACCTGGTGCCCCGGATACCCCGAAGCGGGCGTGGAAGAGCGACGCGCCTTCTGGGCCGGGCTCCTGTCGGCGGTGGCGAAATATGAAAGCACCTGGAACGAACGCGCCTCGGGCGGCGGCGGGCGCTGGATCGGCCTCATGCAGATCTCCCCGCGCTCGGCCCGGAATTACGGCTGCGAGGCGACCTCGGTCAGTGCGCTGAAGGACGGCGAGCAGAACCTGGAATGCGCGGTCGAGATCATGTCGACCCAGGTCGCCAAGGACGGCGTCGTTGCCGGTGGTGGCGCCCATGGCATCGGCCGAGACTGGGCGCCGCTGCGCTCGCGCGAGAAGCGGGCCGCGATGGCCGCCTGGACCCGCGAACAGCCCTACTGCAAGGCGACCTGAGTCTCGCTCAGCCCGCCGCCAGCATCCGCTCCAACATCTCGCGCAGATCGCCGCTAAGATCCGGCGCCGCGAGGATGCGCTCCAGCTCTGCCTTGGCCCGCTTGCGGCGCGGCGCGTCATAGCGCGGCCATGTCTCGAAAGCCGTCGACACCCGCGCGGCCGTCTGCGGGTTCAGCGGGTCCAGCCGCAATAGCCAGTCGGCGACCAGACGATATCCCGCGCCCGATCGATGGTGGAACCCCGCATGGTTCGCTGCCAGCGCGCCGATGACCGACCGAAAGCGGTTGGGGTTCTTCCAGTCGAAATCCTCGCGCGCGGTCAGACGCGCGGTCAGATCAGCCGCCTCGGCCGGTTCGGCATGGGCGATCTGCAGAGCGAACCACTTGTCCATCACATTGGCGTCCCGGCCCCAGCGCCGGGCAAAGGCCGCCAACTCCGCCTGTCCCTCGCGGATATCCAGCAGCGCCGAAAGCGCCCCGATCTCCTCGGTCATGCTGCGCGCGCCTGCATAGGCCGCCGCCGCGAGCTTTCCCCCGTCCCGCCGCGTCAGCAAGGCCAGCGCCGCCAACCGCAGCGCCCTCCGCCCTGCCTGCTCGGCCGAGGGGCTGAAGGGCGCGCCATCGTCCAGATCGTTGTACAGCCGCGACAATCCCTCGCCCAGCCGGACCGCCAGGGCTCCGACCATCTCGCGCCGGGCAGTGTGGATCTTCGCGGGATCCGGGACCCGGCCCATGCCGTGGATCGTCTGCGCCAG
The DNA here is from genome assembly GCA_029289325.1 of Alphaproteobacteria bacterium. Lineage (GTDB taxonomy): Bacteria > Pseudomonadota > Alphaproteobacteria > Rhodobacterales > Rhodobacteraceae > Tabrizicola. Next base: position 4,168 of record JARFTV010000078.1, on the reverse strand, counting down.
ATCGTCCTCGCCCGGCAACCGCAGACACAGTGCCCGGAAGGCCGGATCAAGGCTTTCGTCAAAGGTCACCGCCGCCACCGCATCCAGCCACTCGCGGCTGACCGGAGCGCCTTTCAGCGCCATCTCGGCCATGACCTCCTTGGCCAGGACCCGCCCGGCCTCCCATTTGTTGAACGGGTCGGTGTCATGCGCCAGAAGGAAGGCGCGCTCCTCTGCAGGGGCCTTCCGCTCCAGCACCCCGGGAGCCGAAAACCCGCGCAGGATCGAGGGGACGGGCTTCGCCGCCAGCCCCTCGAACCGGAAGGATTGTTTCGCTTTCGTCATCTCCAGCGTTGTGGTCGGCACCACCTCGTCGCCGTTCGGATTCAAAAGGCCCACATTGATCGGAATGACCTTGGGCTCTTTCTTCGGCTGGCCTGGGGTTGGCGGATTCACTTGGGTGAAGGTCAGCGTGTAGGCCCCATTACGCCAATCCTCGGACACCTTCAGATGGGGAGTCCCGGCCTGGGAATACCAGAGCTTGAACTGAGTCAGATCCCGGCCAGTGGCGTCCTCGAAGACCTTGAGCCAGTCCTCGATCGTCGCAGCATCGCCATCATGGCGCTGGAAATAGAGGTCCAGCGCCTTCTTGTAGCCCTGATCCCCGACCAAGGTCTTCAGCATTCCGATCAGTTCGGCGCCTTTTTCATAGACCGTGGCCGTATAAAAATTGTTGATCTCGACGAAACTTTCCGGCCGCACCGGATGGGCCAGCGGCCCCGCATCCTCGCGGAATTGCCGTGCCCGCAGGACCACCACATCCTCGATCCGCCGCACGGCGGCCGAGCGCATGTCGCCCGAGAATTGATGGTCGCGGAAGACCGTCAGCCCCTCCTTGAGACAAAGCTGGAACCAGTCCCGGCAGGTGATCCGGTTGCCGGTCCAGTTGTGGAAGTATTCATGCGCGATGATCGCCTCGATCCGGGCATAATCGTCGTCGGTCGCAGTCTCGGGGCTGGCCAGCACATAGCGGCTGTTGAAGATGTTCAGCCCCTTGTTCTCCATTGCGCCCATGTTGAAATCATCGACCGCAACGATGTTGAACACGTCCAGATCGTATTCCCGGCCATAGACCTCCTCTTCCCATTTCATCGACCGGACCAGCGCGTCCAGCGCATAGCCGCAGCGGCCCTCGTCGCCGGGTCGGACCCAGATGTTCAGATCGACCTTCCGGCCCGAAAAGGTGCGGAACCGGTCCGACCGCGCCCGCAGATCACCCGCGACCAGCGCGAACAGATAGGCCGGCTTCGGCCAGGGATCGTCCCATTCCGCCCAGCCCGGCCCCTTGGCGACCGGATTGCCGTTCGACAAAAGCACCGGCAGGTCCGACTCGATCCGCACCTTGAACCGCGCCATCACATCCGGGCGGTCGGGGTAATAGGTGATCTTGCGGAACCCCTCGGCCTCGCATTGCGTGCAGTACATGCCCTTCGACATGTAAAGCCCCTCCAACGCGGTATTGTCGGCGGGTGCGATCTCGACCTCGGTCTCCAGCGTGAAGCCGTCCAGCGGCAGGTCCGCGGCCGACAGGGTCAGTCCCTTCGCATCCAGCTCTGGCGCGACCGGCAGGCCGTCCACGGTGCAGGAGATCAGCCGCAGCCCCTCGCCATCCAGCCGCAGCGGATGGTGGCCGGGCCGCGCCGGGTTCGGGGAAAGGCGCAGCCGCGTCTGAACCCGCGTCGCCTGCGGCGCCAGCCGGAAGGACAGCTCCACCTGATCGACCAGATGCGTGAAAGGCTGGTAATCGGCCAGATGGACAGTGGTCGGCGCGTCGGTCATGGCAGGCTCCCTTTCGGCCAAAGCTAAGGCCTTGGCCCGCAGGCGCAAGTGGGCGCGACCCGCAAAGGGTGCTTTACGAATCCGGCGCAGACGCTAGATCTATGTTCCATGAATGTTCTCGTCTGGCTGAAACGCGACCTGCGCGCCCATGACCATCCGGCCCTGACCCTTGCGGCCAGCCTGGGGCCGGTCCTGCCGGTCTATATCGTCGAGCCTTCGATCTGGTCCCTGCCCGATGCCTCGGCCCGGCAGTGGGAGTTTGTCTCCGAAAGCCTTGCCGACCTGCGTGAGACGCTGGCGGGGATCGGCCTGCCATTGGTCGTCCGCGTGGGCGAGGCGGTAGAGGTTCTCGACCGCCTGTGCCGCCAGCACCACATCGCCCGGATCGTCAGCCATGAGGAGACCGGGAACCTTGCCACCTATGCCCGCGACCGCACCGTCGCGACCTGGGCGAAGGGGGCGGGCATACCTTGGACGGAACTGCCGCAATCCGGCGTCACCCGGCGACTTCCCGACCGCGACGGCTGGGCGGCCCGACGCGACGGCTTCATGGCCGGGGCCATCCTGCCCACGCCCGCCCTGCGCCCGGTTCCGGGGGTCGAGCCCGGCCAGATCCCCTCGGCCCGCGCGCTGAAACTGCCGGCCGACCCCTGCCCCCACCGCCAGCTTGGTGGCCGCACCCGGGGGCTTGACCTTCTCGACAGCTTCCTCACCCGGCGGGGGGAACCCTACCGCACGGCCATGTCCTCCCCCCTGACCGGAGAGCGCGCCTGCTCGCGCCTCTCGTCCCACCTCGCCTGGGGCACGCTTTCCGTGCGCGAGGTCGTTCAGGCCACCGCCGCCCGGCAGGCCGAACGCCCCGGCGGGCGCTGGGGCGGCGCGCTTTCCAGCTTCCAGTCCCGCCTCGCCTGGCGCGACCATTTCATCCAGAAGCTGGAGGACCAACCCTCGATCGAGATCCGCGACCTGCACCCGCAGGCGATCACCCGCCCGCGTGAGACCGACGCCGCCCGCCTGACCGCCTGGACCAGCGGCGAGACGGGCCTCCCCTTCCTTGACGCCTGCCTGCGCTACCTGCGCGCCACCGGCTGGCTGAACTTCCGGATGCGGGCGATGGTGACTTCGGTCGCGTCGTATCACCTCTGGCTCGACTGGCGGGTGACGGGCCAGCACCTCGCGCGGATGTTCACCGACTACGAACCCGGCATCCACTGGCCGCAGGTCCAGATGCAATCCGGCACCACCGGGATCAACATCCCCCGCATCTACAACCCGGTGAAACAGGGCCTTGACCAGGACCCGACCGGGGCCTTCACGCGCCGCTGGCTGCCGGAACTGGCCCCGGTCCCGGACGCCTTCCTGCACGAGCCGTGGAAATGGCCCGAGGCGCGCCGCCTCCTCGGCCAGCGCTATCCCGAACCCATCGTCGACATCGCCACCGCCGCCCGCGCCGCGCGCGACGCGATCTGGACCGCCCGCCGCGCCCCCGGCTTTGCCCCCACGGCCGCCGGGATCGTCCAGCGCCATGCCAGCCGCGCCGACGCCCGCTTCGTCAACGACCGCAGCCCCCGCCGCCGCGCGCCCTCGGCGCAGCTGACGCTGGACCTGTAAGATGCCGCGCGGCGTGAAGAAATCCGACCTGCCGCAGAAGACCTGCGCGACCTGCGGCAAGCCCTTCACCTGGCGGAAGAAATGGGAAAAGCACTGGGAGGAGGTCCGCTACTGCTCTGACCGCTGCCGCGCCGGGCGCAAGCCGGGCTCAGACCGCAAGGCGTGACGGAAGTCCTGTCGCCCTCTCCGGCCGCGCCGTCACCCTGCCCCGACGAACCGCGCCAGCTTGCCAAGCGTCTGCAAGCCAAGCTCCACCGCGCCAAAGCCCTTGGCATCCCGGAATTCCTGCCCCGTGGCAAAGACCATCCCCAGCGTCACCCGCGTCGCCCCGTCCTCTTCGGCAAAGCTCGCCCAGGCATCCGCGTGTTTCGGCCCGTTCTCCCCCCAGTGAAGCGTATAATCCAGCCGCGCTTCGGGGATCACCGCGCCGTATTTGTGGTGGTTGGGATAGACCGTCCCATCCGGCCCGATCATGTCAAAGACCCACTCGCCGCCGGCCCTCAGGTCGATCCTGCTGGTCCGGCAGGAAAACCCGTCCGGCCCCCACCATTTCGGCAGCGTCTCGGCATTCATCCAGGCCCCCCAGACCACGCCGACCGGAGCCTTGATCACCCGGTTCAGCACCATGGTCCGCTCGGCCACCCCGCCCAGGTTCGCCAGCCCCGCGCCGAAGCCTTGCCGGTAGCCGTCCGCCATATCCTCGGCCAGCGATGTCAGCTGCACCGTCACCGCGATCCGG
>JARFTV010000033.1:37203-44801 GCA_029289325.1 Alphaproteobacteria bacterium | reverse complement strand
TTCAGGACATAGCGGAAGAACACCTGCACCAGGATGACCACGACCATCAGGCCCAGGCAGACGGCTCCGGTCCAGCGGCCAAGCGCCAGAAGCGCGCCGGTGACCAGGCCAAGGCCGTTGCAGATGGCCAGAAGTGCCGTCAACTCTCCTCCCTTCGCCCCCGGTTGCGGGGGATGTTCATGCCGTGAAGCGTCCGAACCTGCCTTTCGCAAAGACCAGCGGCTCGCCCTCCTCATGCGCCAGCCGCAGGACCTGTCCCACGATGATCAGATGATCGCCGCCGTCATGCGTCGCATGTTGCGCGCAGTCGAACCGCGCAAGCACGCCCGGCAGGACCGGAACGCCCTCGGGGTTCCGCTGCCAGTCGGGCTCGGCGTCGTCCGGGCCGCCCCTTGAAAACCGCGCAGCGAAAGCGCCCTGATCCTGCGCCAGCACATGGATCGCGTAATGCCGGGCGGCGGCAAAGGCGGGAAAGCGTCGCGAGGACCGGGCGAGCGACCACAGCACCAGTGGCGGGTCCAGCGACAGGCTGGCGAAACTGTTGGCGGTCAAGCCCAGCGGCCCCTTTGGCCCCGCGATGGTCACGACCGTCACCCCGGTCGCGAACCGCCCAAGCGCATCGCGGAACGCCCGTGGATTGGCCGCATCCGGCGCCACGCCCCCCGCTGGCATCCCGCCGTCCGCCATCAGGCCACCTCATGCCCCTGGGCGAGCGTCAGGAGCTCGAACCAGGTCTGCCGGTCCATCGGCACCCGCAGCGCGTCCGAGATCCGGGCAATGCGCGACAGGGTGTTCGTGCCCAGGACCGGGATCACCCGCGCCGGATGATGCAAGAGCCAGGCCACCGCCACGGCGGTCCAGTCGGTGCCCGCCTCGGCCCCGAGGGCGTCCAGCCGCGCGCTCAGCGTCGCCGTCGCCTCGGCCCGCAGATGTCCGCCGCCCAAGGGGCTCCAGCCCATCGGCGCGATCCCGCGTTCCTGCAGGAAGGCAAGGTCGCCATTGGTGAAAGGGGCACGCGCGCCAAGCGACAGCTCGATCTGGTTGGTGACCAGCGGCGTCGCCATCGCCGATTGCAGCAAGGTGAAATCCCAAGGCCGGAAGTTCGACACCCCCACGGCGCGCACCTTGCCGCCCGCGACCAGCCCGTCCAGAGCCTTGCCGGTCTCGTGCTGGTCCATCAGCGGGTCGGGGCGGTGGATCAGCAACAGGTCGATCCGGTCGGTGCCCATTTCGCGCAAGGATGCCTCGACGCTGGCGGTGACATGCGCGGCCGAGGTGTCGTAATGCTTCACCCGCGCCGCGGAATGCCGCCCGACCGGCGCGACGATGTCGCATTTGGTCACGATCTCGATCCGGTCGCGCAGCCCCGGCGCGGCCTTCAGCGCGGCCCCCAGAAGGCCCTCGGCCGTGTAGCCGCCGTAGATATCGGCCTGGTCGATCGTGGTGATGCCCTGGGCCAGGCAGGCTTCGACCTTGGCCTGCACATGACCGGGCGAGGTGTCGGGGTCATCCCCCAGCCGCCACATGCCATAGACCAGCCGTGACAGGCTGATCGGACCTAGGGGGACACGTTCCATCGTCATCAGCGGCGCACTCCGGTGCCAAGGGGGGTGGCGGGGGTGGTGGCCGGAACCCGGCCATAGGCATGGGGCAGGGAACAGGTCTTCAGCTGCGGCATCACCTTGGTTCCGAAGTGATCGCATTCGTCCAGATGCGGATAGCCCGAGAAGATGAAGGCCCTGATACCCATCTTCTGATACTCCTCGATCCGCGACAGGACCTGATCGACCGACCCGACCAGCGCCGCCCCGCAGCCCGACCGCGCCCGGCCGATCCCGGTCCAGAGATTGGGCTCGACATAGCCGAACTGGTCCGCCAGCTCCCGCGCGCGGGCCTGATGCGCCACGCCGAGGCTGATCGAGTCATGCGCCCGGTCGCGGATCAGCTTGCCGTATTCGTCGTCCAGCCTTGAGACGATATGGTCGGCATAGTCCCGCGCCTCGGCCTCGGTGTCGCGGACGATCATGTGGACGCGCAACCCGTAATCCAGCGTGCGGCCATGCGCCTCGGCCCTTGCGTGGACGTCCTGCATCCGCTTGACCAGAACCTCCTTCGGCTCGGGCCACATCAGGTAGACGTCGCATTGCGCCCCGCAAAGCTCCAGCGCGTCGGGGGAATAGCCGCCGAAATACAGGAGCGGTCCGCCGTTCTGCTGGTAGGGTCGGGCCGGATCGGCGGTCAGCTTGGCGATCTGGTAGACCTCGCCCGCGTATTCGATGTGGTCCCGCGTCCAGGCCTGACGCAGGATCTCCACCACCTCGTGGCTGCGGCGATAGCGATAGGCGCTGTCGGCGACCTCTCCCGGAAAATCGGACGAGATCACGTTCAGCGTCAGCCGCCCCTTGAGCATGTGATCCAGCGTCGCCACTGTCCGCGCCAGCATCACCGGCTGCATCTCGCCACAGCGGATCGCGGCCAGGAAATTGATCCGGTCGGTGATCGTCGCGCAGCCCGCGACAAAGGACAGCGTGTCTTGCCCAACCTGATAGGAGGACGGGCAGAGGATGTTGCGGAACCCATGCCCCTCGGCCCGTTTCACGATGTCCGAGCAATGCTCCCAGCTGGACCGCAGGTCGCCATCCGGGACGCCCAGGAACTGGTAGTCGTCGGAACAGAGTGCTGCGAACCAGCTGACCTCGCAGGCGTCCAGGTCGGGCGAGGTGATCGGAACGACCGACATGATTCTCTGTCTCCCCCCGTTTGCTTTCCACTTGCGTAGCATCCGCTTTGATGTAGATCAATCTTGTATCAATTCCGGATGCGACGTAATGGCCCACCCCGGTTCCCTGCCGCTCTACCAGCAGATCGCCGAGCTTCTGATCCGCGATATCGCGGCCGGTCGCCTGATCGACGGTGAACGTCTGCCGCCTGAACGCGATATGGCCGCGACCTTGGGAATCGCGGTCGGAACCCTGCGGCAGGCCCTGAAGTCGCTGACCGAGAAGGGGCTTCTCGACCGGGTGCAGGGGTCGGGCAACTATATCCGCGCCAAGGCGGATGCGGCCTCGGTCTACGCCCTCTTCCGGCTGGAGCGGGTCGAGGGGGGCGGCCTGCCCACCGCCCGCGTCCTCTCCGTCGATCGCTGCCGCAAAAGCCCCGCGCTGCCCCCCTTCGGCACCGATGCCGAGGGCCACCGCATCCGTCGCCTGCGCTTCCTGTCAGGCCGGGTCGCGGCGGTGGAGGAAATCTGGCTGGACGGGGCCGAAGCCGACCGCATCGCCGCCGACGACCTGTCGGAATCGCTCTATCTCTTCTACCGTCAGCGCCTTGGCATCTGGATCTCGCGCGCCGAGGACAGCATCGGCCAAGGCCCCTTGCCCGACTGGGCCCCGGCCGAGTTTCCGCATCCGCCCGGCACGCCGCTGCCGCTCATCACCCGCATCAGCTGGGCGCAGGACGGCCGTTCGGTCGAAGCCTCCTTCACCTGGTATGACCCTGAAACCGTGCGCTATGTCGCGCGCCTGAAATAGGACCAAGCCTCATGCGTTACGGGATCATCGGCTGCGGCATGATGGGTCAGGAGCATCTGCGCAACATCGCCCTGCTGGACGGGGCCTCGGTGGCCGCGATCTTCGAACCCGATCCGGGAATGGCCGCCGCCGCCGCCGCGCTGGTGCCCGAGGCGCGGATGGTCGGCTCTCTGGCCGCGCTTCTGGCCGTGGAGGACGTGACCTGCCTCCTCATCGCCAGCCCCAACCACCTGCACCTCGCGCAACTGGAAGAGATCGCGCGCCTCCGCCCGCTGCCGATCCTCTGCGAAAAGCCGCTGTTCACCGATCCGGCCGACGCCCCCCGCCTTGCCGCCTTGCGGGCGGCCTATCCGGCGCCGATCTGGGTGGCGATGGAATATCGCTACATGCCGCCCGTGGCCCATCTCCTGCGTGAGGCCGACAAGGCCACCGGCGGGGTCAGGATGCTGACGATCCGCGAACACCGCTTCCCCTTTCTGGAGAAAGTGGGCGACTGGAACCGCTTCAACCGCAACACCGGCGGCACCCTGGTCGAAAAATGCTGCCATTTCTTCGACCTCATGCGCCTTGTGGCAGGCTGCAACCCCGTCCGCGTCATGGCCTCGGGCGGGCAGGCGGTGAACCATCTGGATGAGGTCTATGCCGGGCAAAGGTCGGACATCTGGGACCATGCCTATGTGATCGTCGATTTCGAAAGCGGCCTGCGCGCGATGCTGGAACTCTGCATGTTCGCCGAAGGCAGCCGGTATCAGGAGGAAATCTCGGCCCTCGGCCCGCTTGGCAAGATCGAATGTCTCGTGCCCGGCCCCGGTCGCTTCTGGCCCGCCCATCTTGGCCCGGCCCCGGTCCCCAAGGTCATCGTCAGCCCGCGCCAGCCCGCCGGACCGGTGGAGCTCGAGATTCCGGTAGACCCCGCGCTTCTGGCGGCGGGGGACCACAACGGCTCGACCTTCTACCAGCACCAGGGTTTCCAGCGTGCCGCACGCGGGGCGCAGGCCCCCGAGGTCTCGCTGACCGATGGCTGGTGGGCCGTCGCCATGGGCATGGCCGCCCAGCAAAGCGCGGTGACAGGGCAGGCGGTGGACCTGCGCGCCATGCCCTACGCGCCAGCGTGAAAGGACAGTATACCGACGGGGGAAGGTGGAGGCGGGTACCGGAATCGAACCGGTCTACACGGATTTGCAATCCGCTGCGTAACCTCTCCGCCAACCCGCCGCGAGGAGTAGGGTGGGGATAGCGGATCGCCGTCCGGGCTGCAAGGGGCAGTTGGGGGCTCAGTAGCCCGTCATCTCCAGATAGCCCCGTCCGGGGTGGCTCCCCTCGATCCGCACCGGCCCCTCCCAATAGGGAACCGAGGTCGTCATCCAGGCCCCCGGATTCAGCGCGCGCAGGGTCACGTCCAGCCCCCGCTCCTCCAACCGCAGACGCCATGCCACCGGAACCTCGCGCCCCGCGACCCGATGGGTCTGCAAAGGGTCAGCCCGCAGCGTGCCGGGCTCCAGCGGATGCGGGGTCCCGTCCGGTTCGATCCAGGTGCCCGAGCTGAACCCCGCCCCCCCGTCCCGCAGCACGAACCCCATCAGCTTTTCGCCCCCGTCAAAGGAGAGCGAGACCCAGTCCCATCCGGTCTGATCCGCCGCAAGCGGCTGCGACGACCATTCCCGGTCCAGCCAGGCGTTCCCGGTCACCGCGACCGGCCGCTCCGGCAGGTCCAGCCGCCCTGTCACCCGGTAGAAGGGCTGCGAGTAGTAATGACTTGCCTGCCCGCCCTCGGACTTCACCGAATATCCCCCCGCGCCATGCGCGACCAGCGGCCCCTCGGCCTCCAGCTCCAGCGCATAGCCCCAGCCCGTGCCCGTCGCCGTCAGCGCCAGCCGGTCCAGCGCATCCTCCTCCGCCCCGGCAAGCGAGCGCATCTCCCACTCGTCGATCCAGGCGCGGAAGCCGCCCTCCAGCGTGACCCCCGCCTGACCCACGCCGCCACGCGCCAGCCGTTCGGCCACATGATGCGCGTCCGGCGTCGTCAGCGCCGCATGACCCATCCAGAGCTGCGGGCTCTCCCAGCCCTCGTCCTCTCCGGGGGCCAGAGCGGTGCGGAACAGGGTCCATTGCGCCCCCATCTCGGTGCCGTCCTCGGCGGTCAGGTTGGCGGTCAGATACCACCATTCGATGCGGAACGCGGGATGCGCCCCGTGGTCGGCGGGGAACTCCATGACATGGGCCGGATCGGGCAGGGCAAAGCCCTCGACCGTCGCGCCCATGTCGGCGAAGCCCTGCGCCCCCGCGGGGCCTCCAAGCAGAAGCGCGGCAAGGAAAACCCTAGCGTTCATTGGCAAAGACCCTCAGCATCGCGGCCGGAGCCGTCCGCGCCAGCCGCAAGGCGGGCAGGGCGCCCGCGACCGCCGCCGCCGCCAGCGCGGCAAGCCCAAGCCGCAGCCAGTCGCCGGGGAAGATCTGCATCGGCAGTCGCCAGCCGAAAGCCTCGACATTGACCACCGCCAGCAGGACCCAGGCCAGCGCAAGCCCCAAGGGCAGCGCCAGACCCGCCGTCAGCGCCGCCAGCACCAGCGTCCGCCCCCAGTCCAGCGCCGCCAGCCGCCCCCGCGTCAGGCCCATGGCCCAGACCGGCGCCAGCTGCGGCAGGCGCAGCCCCGCCAGCGTCACGAGACTTGCCAGCATCGCCAGCGCCGCGACCCCCAGCGTCAAGAGGTTCAACGCCCCGGTCACCGCGAAGGTCCGCTCGAAGACCCGCAGGCTGAAGGATTTGACCGCCGCCTGATCCAGCACCGCCCGTTCGTCCAGCCCGAAGGCGGCGCGCATCTCCTCGACCAGCGTCCCGGCCTGCGCGGGCGCCACCCGCAGGGCAAAGCGCAGCTCCGGCACCCCCGGATAGCGGTCGCGGAAGGCCGCAAGCCCCAGCATCACCTGCGGCGAGGGGTTGCCATAGTCGGAATAGACCCCCGCCACCGGCAGCGGCCCCCCGGCAAGCACGACCGGATCCCCGAGCGCCAGCCCCTGCCGACGCGCCATCTGTTCATTGACCAGCAGCCCCGTGCCCTCGGCCAGTTGGTCCCAGACCCCCGGCGCGGCTTGCAGAAGCGGCCAGTTCTGCCGATAGGTCGCGTGATCCGCCACGCCATAGACGCTGCCGGGCTGACCGCCAAGCATCTGATCCGCCTCGACGATCGGCAAGACCGCCTCGGCGCGCGGCTCCAGCCAGACCTGCAGCGCCACTGCCGTCGCCGCATCCGGTGCGGTGACGTAAAGCTCCGAGGCAAGGCGCTGGTCCAGCCAGCCGGTGAAGGTCGTCCGGAAGCTCGCCACCATGGTTCCGACCCCCACATTCGCCGCCACCGCCAGCAGCAGCGCCATCAGCGCCAGCGACAGGCCTGGCAACTGCTGGCGCGTATCGGCCCAGAACCAGCCCGCGACCACGCCCCGCGCCCCGCCCTCGGCCAACGCCAGCAGGCGCGACAGTGCCCAGGGCAGGACCAGCGCCGCGCCAAGCAGCAACCCCGCCAGCACCGCGAACCCGGCCCACAGCCCCTGACCGAAGGCAAGCGCCAGACCCGCCACCGCCCACAGCGCCAGACCCGCCCCCGCCTGCGCCCGCCGTGCCCTAGCATTGGCCCGGCCCCAGGCCCTTGGCTGCGCGCTGGCCAGGATCGGCAGCCGCCAGACCTGCCACAGGCCCCCCGCCGCCGCGACCAGCGTTCCCACCAGCGCCATCCCGATCCCGGCCGCCCACCATTCCGCCCGCAGCCCAAGGCTTCCCGGCACCGCCGCGCCGTAAAGCCCGCCCAGCGTCGCCGCCACATCCGGCAGAAGCGCCGCCGCGATCCCATAACCCAGAACCACCCCCGCCACCCCCGCGACCAGCGCCAGGGCGAGCAACTCCAGCAGCACCAACCCCGCCAGCCCCCGCGCCGAGACCCCCAGTGAGCGCAAGGTGCGGAACACCGGCCGGCGCTGCTCGAAGGCAAGGCCCACGGCGGAATGGACGATGAAGATGCCGACGGCGAAGGCAAGAAAACCGAAGGCCGTCAGGTTCAGGTGAAAACTGTCGGT
>JARFTV010000033.1:0-37193 GCA_029289325.1 Alphaproteobacteria bacterium | reverse complement strand
GGGCGCAGGGTCAGCCCCTCGGGCAGCGGACCGGGCAGGGGACGCGCAGGGTCAAGGATCAGCGCCGTGATCTCGCCTCTCTGGCCCAGCAGACGCTCGGCCAGCCCGATATCGGCCAGCACCGTCCCCGGCGGCAGGTCCTCTGACCGGATGATCTCCAGCCCCGCAAGCGGCTCGGCCGTCGTCTCGGGATGGGCCAGCGCGACCTGCCCCGCCAGCAGGCCCCCCGCGTCACCCAGCCCCGGCAGGCCCGCGACCCCCGCCTCGCGCGGCAGGGTCAGCGGCTCGACCCCCAGCACCCGCAGCCCGCCGACCCGCCCCTCCAGCACCGGCGAGACCGGCCAGCCCGCCCGCCGCATCTCGGCGTACCGCGCGATGGTCAGCGGCCCCTCCAGCCGGTCCAGCCGGTCCTGCCCCAGGACCGAGGCCGCCCGCGCATAGGCCGCCCGCGCCTCGGCATTGATCGCCTGCACCCCGGACCAAAGCGCCGTGGCCAGCGCGAGGCCCAGAAGCAGCATCGCCAGTTGCAGGGGATGCCGCCGCCAGTGCGACAGAAGGGCGGACAGCGCCGTCACGCGACCCGCCCCGCACGCAGGTGCAGCCGCCGGTCCAGCCGCGCGGCCAGCCGCTCGGAATGGGTGACCATCAGCAGCGCCGCGCCGCTGGCGCGTACCAGCTCCAGCATCAGCGCCAGCACCGCCTCGCCGGTCGCCTCGTCCAGGTTCCCCGTCGGCTCGTCCGCCAGGATCAGCCCCGGCCGCCCCGCCAGCGCCCGCCCGATCGCGACCCGCTGCTGCTGGCCCCCCGACAGCTCGTCCGGGTAGCGCTGCAAAAGCCCCGCCAGCCCCAGCGCCCCCGCCAGATGCGCCAGCCACGCCGGATCCTGCCGCCCGGCCAGCCGCGCCTGAAAGCTCAGGTTCGCCGCCACGTTCAGCGAAGGAATCAGGTTGAACTGCTGGAACACGATCCCGATCCGGTCCCGCCGCACCCGGGCAAGCCCGGCATCCTCCAGCCCCGACAGCGCCGTGCCGCCGACGACGACCTCGCCCCGGTCCGGCCGGTCCAGCCCCCCCGCCAGATGCAGCAGCGTCGACTTGCCCGACCCCGACTCCCCGGTCAGCGCCACACTCTCCCCCGCCGCCAGCGCCAGGCTGACGCCATTCAGCACCGCCACCGCCCCCTCGGCCGTGGGATAGGACTTGTGAACATCATCGATCTGCAGCACGTCGCGCCCCCTCGTCTTCCCCAGCATCTAGCGCGCGGCCCGGATGCTCAACCCGGCATCCTGCCGCACTGGACTTATGCAACGCCCGCCTCTGGTCCTAAGCTCCCGCCGCAGGATGCAGGATGATGCGCGCCGATCTGACACGAAAAGGACGATGGCCATGGAAGGCTTCGCAGGACTGAACGACATCGGGCAAGTGGTCGAGGCCGACCGCGCCCATGTCTGGCACCATCTCTCGCAGCACAAGCAGTACGAAACCGTCGACCCCCGCGTCATCGTCGAGGGCAAGGGGATGCGCGTCTGGGATGCCAAGGGCAAGGAGCATATCGACGGCGTCTCGGGCGGCGTCTGGACCGTGAACGTCGGCTACGGCCGCACCTCCATCGCCGATGCCGTCCGCGACCAGCTTGTCCGCATGAACTATTTCGCCGGTGCCGCGGGCTCGATCCCCGGCTCGGTCTTCGCCAAGCGCCTGATCGAGAAGATGCCGGGCATGTCCCGCGTCTACTATTCGAACTCGGGCTCCGAGGCGAACGAGAAGGTCTACAAGATGGTCCGCCAGATCGCCCACCGGCATCACGGCGGGAAGAAGTGGAAGATCCTCTACCGCGACCGCGACTACCACGGCACGACCATCGCTGCCCTGGCAAGCGCGGGTCAGGACCAGCGCGCCATGCAATACGGGCCCTTCCCGGACGGCTTCGTCCGTGTCCCGCATTGCCTTGAATACCGCAAGCAGTGGGACGTGGAAAACTACGGCCAGCGCGCCGCTGACGCGATCGAAGAGGTCATCCTCCGCGAAGGCCCCGACACCGTCGGCTGCCTGATCCTGGAACCCGTCACCGCTGGCGGCGGCGTCATCGTCCCGCCCCAGGGCTATTGGGAGCGGGTGCAGGAAATCTGCAAGAAATACAACATCCTGCTGGCGATTGATGAAGTCGTCTGCGGCGTCGGCCGCACCGGCACCTGGTTCGGCTACCAGCATTACGGAATCCAGCCCGACTTCGTGACCATGGCGAAGGGCGTCGCCTCGGGCTATGCCGCGATCAGCTGCACCGTGACCACGGAAGCCGTCTTCGACATGTTCAAGGACGATCCCAACGACCCGATGAGCTATTTCCGCGACATCTCCACCTTCGGCGGCTGCACCAGCGGCCCGGCGGCGGCGCTGGAGAACATGCGGATCATCGAGGATGAGGGGCTTCTCGCCAATACCGTGGCGATGGGCGACTACTGCCTGTCGAACCTCGCCGCGCTGATGGACAAGCACAAGGTCATCGGCGACGTGCGCGGCAAGGGCCTCTTCCTCGGGGCCGAGCTGGTGGCCGACCGCGCCACCAAGGAACCCGCCGATGAAAAGAAGGTGCAGGCCGTCGTCGCCGACTGCATGGCGCAGGGCGTCATCATCGGCGCGACCAACCGCAGCCTTCCGGGCCTGAACAACACCCTGTGCCTGTCGCCTGCGCTGATCGCGACCAAGGACGACATCGACGAGATCACCACGGCAATCGACGGCGCGCTCACGCGGGTCTTCGGATAAGGACCAAGGGCCTTTGCGGCTGGATAGGGTGCCCCTCATGGGGCACCCTTTTTCGCTCCTAATGCGTCAGCGACTTCGAGAACAGGTTCACCACCAGCACTCCGGCGATGATCAGCGCCAGCCCGATCAGGGCGGGCGTGTCCAGCGTCTGGCGATACCAGATCCAGGCGACCGCGCTGATCAGCACGATCCCCATCCCCGACCAGATCGCATAGACGATCCCTGTCGGCATCACCCGCAGCGGGAAGGACAAAAGCCAGAAGGCGATGGCGTAGCCGACCACGGTGACGACGCTGGGCCAGAGTCTGGTAAAGCTCGCGGACCGCGACAGGGCGGTGGTTGCGATCACCTCGGCGAGGATCGCCAGGGCAAGAATGGCATAGGTCTTGGTCACGGGACATCTCTCCTGCAGGCGGTCTGCCGTTGCGTCGCAGCCTATCAGGGGCCGCGCCGCGCAGGGGTGCGGTTCCCGGCAGGACGGCCCGAAATTCCGTCAGGTCGGCGGGGGGCCGCCGCGATTCGCGCGCCCATGGTTAACGCCTCGCCCGCCCGACGCCGTGCCCGACAGATGCCAGACAGGTGCCAGACGCCATCCAGACGGGCCAAAACCCGCCATCAGCCCCCGTTAACCCAGCGTTTCCAAGCAGTTGCCCGCCTGCGGCCCCGCTTCTGATCTGGCTTGACTAAACCGCCCCGACACCCCTCATCTGGACTCATGTCCGCCATCCCCGTCGAAGCCTTCTACCTGACGCCCGGTGCCACCGGATCGCTGCAACAGCAGATCCGGACGATGGTCACCCAAGGCATCCTGACCGGCCGCTTCCGGCCCGGCAGCCGGATGCCCTCGTCCCGGGGATTGGCTGAACACCTCGGCGTCAGCCGGATCACCGTGACGCTCGCCTATGCCGATCTCGTCTCCTCCGACTACCTCACCTCGGCGGGCCGCTCGGGCTATTTCGTCTCGGAAACCGCCCCCCTTGCGCCCGAATTCCCGCAGGCCGAGGCCCGCGCGGAGGCGATTGATTTCAAGGGCTTGACCGGCGGTCGCTTCACCCTCACCACCCGTGTCGAACGGCCCGAGGATTGGGACCGCTACCCCTATCCCTTCATCTACGGCCAGGCCGATCCCACGCTCTTCGATCACCAGAACTGGCGGCAATGCGCGCTGCGGGCCCTTGGCAAGCGCGATTTCGCCGCGCTGACCACCGACTATTACGACCGCGACGACCCCCTCCTGATCCAGGAACTTCTCCGCACCATCCTCCCCCGCCGCGGGATTGCCGCGCGTGAGGACGAGGTTCTTCTGACCCTTGGCGCGCAGAACGCCCTCTGGATCGCCGCGACCGCGCTTCTTGGTCCGGATCGCCGCGCCGTGGTCGAAAACCCCGGCTACCCCGCCTGGCGCGCCATCGTCTCGGCCGCCGGGGCCACGGCGGTTCCCGTGGATGTGGACGCCCAGGGCCTGCCGCCGCAAGCCATTGATGCGGAAGTGGTTTTCACCACCCCGTCGCACCAGTGCCCCACCAACGCCACCATGCCCGTCGACCGTCGCGTGGCCCTGCTGGAGGCCGCAGAGGCAAAAGGTTTCGTCATCATCGAGGACGATTACGAATTCGAGATGTCCTTCCTGAAACCCGTCGCCCCGGCGCTGAAATCCCTGGACCGGAACGGCAGGGTGATCTACGCGGGCAGCTTCTCGAAATCGGTCTTCCCCGGCCTGCGCCTTGGCTATCTCGTTGGTCCGCCGGGATTCATTACCGAAGCCCGCGCCTTGCGGGGTCTCATGCTGAAGCACCCGCCCGGCCATATCCAGCGGACGATGGCCTATTTCCTTGGCCTCGGCCACTACGACGCGCTGGTCAACCGGATGAAGAACGCCTACCGCCGCCGCCGCCAGGTCATGGCCGAGGCCATCGCTGCCGAGGGGCTGACGGTGGCAGGGCAGGGCGGCTTCGGCGGCTCCAGCTTCTGGATGCGCGCGCCAGATGGCGTCGACACCGAGACGCTGGCCCTCAGGCTCCGCACCGAGGGCGTCCTGATCGAGCCCGGTCGCGCCTTCTTTGCCGGAGATGGGCCGCGCAATTTCTACCGTCTCGCCTATTCCTCGATCGCCCCGCAGCGCATCCCCGAAGGTATCGCACGGATCGCCGCGACGCTTGCCCGCCGATGACCGGCGTCACGTCCCGCAGGGCGTCCCGCGGCGTAAAGCGAGTGGCTGGATTGGACATAGAGGGCCGGAAGAACTGGCCCTAAGGCCCGAACTGGCGCGGTCGTAGGCTGCTTGCGACCAGTTGGGTGACCGGAGAGTGCGATGCGGATGACGACCGAGGAAGCCTTTGTCAAAGTGCTCCAGCAGCACGGGATCGAACATGCCTTCGGGATCATCGGCTCGGCCTTCATGCCGATCTCCGACCTCTTCCCCAAGGCCGGCATCACCTTCTGGGACTGCGCCCACGAAGGCTCGGGCGGGATGATGGCCGACGGCTTCACCCGTGCCTCGGGCAGGATGTGCATGATGATCGCCCAGAACGGGCCGGGCATCACCAACTTCGTCACCGCGGTGAAGACAGCCTATTGGAATCACACGCCTTTGCTGCTGGTGACACCGCAGGCCGCCAACAAGACCATCGGGATGGGCGGCTTCCAGGAAGTGGAGCAGATGGCCTTGTTCAAGGATATGGTCTGCTATCAGGAGGAGGTCCGCGATCCCTCGCGCGTGGCTGAGGTGCTGAACCGCGTGATCCTGCAGGCCAAGCGCCAGTCCGCTCCGGCGCAGATTAACATGCCACGGGACTATTTCACCCAGATCATCGACATCGACCTTCCGGCGGTGGTGGAGTTCGAGCGGCCCTCGGGCGGTGAGGAGGCGATCGCCCAGGCGGCGCAGCTTCTGTCCAGCGCCAAGTTCCCGGTGATCCTGAACGGCGCGGGCGTGGTGATCGGGGGCGCGATCCCCGCCTCGATGGCGCTGGCCGAACGCCTGACCGCCCCGGTTTGCGTGGGGTATCAGCACAACGACGCCTTTCCCGGGTCGCATCCGCTGTTCGCGGGACCCTTGGGTTACAACGGGTCGAAGGCGGCGATGGAGCTGATCCGGCAGGCGGATGTGGTCCTGGCGCTGGGGACGCGGCTTAACCCCTTCTCAACCCTTCCAGGCTATGGACTGGCCTATTGGCCGCGTGAGGCACGGATCATCCAGGTCGATATCAACCCGAACCGGATCGGGCTGACGAAGCCGGTGACGGTGGGGATCGTGGGCGATGCGAAGAAGGTGGCGGAGAGCCTCCTCGCGCGGCTGTCGAAAACCGCGGGCGATGCAGGTAGGGAGGAACGCAAGGCGCTGATCGCGCAAAGAAAATCCGCCTGGGCGCAGGAATTGTCCTCGATGGACCACGAACAGGACGATCCCGGAACCAGCTGGAACGAACGCGCCCGTGCGGCCAAGCCCGACTGGATGAGCCCCCGCATGGCCTGGCGCGCGATCCAGTCCGTGCTGCCGAAAGAGGCGATCATCTCCAGTGACATCGGCAACAACTGCGCCATCGGCAACGCCTATCCCAGTTTCGAGGCGGGCCGGAAATATCTTGCCCCCGGCCTCTTCGGCCCCTGCGGCTATGGATTGCCGGCGATCATCGGGGCCAAGATCGCCTGCCCGGATACCCCCGTCGTCGGTTTTGCGGGCGACGGCGCTTTCGGGATCGCGGTGACCGAGCTGACCGCCATCGGCCGCAAGGAATGGCCGGCGATCACCATGGTCGTCTTCCGCAACTACCAGTGGGGGGCCGAGAAGCGGAACTCCACGCTCTGGTATGATGACAATTTCGTCGGCACCGAGCTGGACACCGGGGTCAGTTACGCCGGGATCGCAAGGGCCTGCGGGTTGCAAGGCGTACAGGCGCGGACGATGGAGGAGCTTGCCGCGGCGCTGCGGCAGGCGATCACCGACCAGATGGCGGGCAGGACGACACTGATCGAGGCGCTGATCAACCAGGAACTGGGGGAGCCGTTCCGCCGCGATGCGATGAAGAAGCCGGTCACGGTCGCGGGCATCACTCGGGAAGACATGCGGCCGCAGGTGGCAGGGTGAGGCAGGAGTCTTCCGCCAGGATTCCGGGGGGTGTCCGTGCCTTTTGACCTTGGGCCCGCCGCTCTGGCCTGGCTGGCCCTGTCCTGCCTGATCGCCGGTTTCGTGCGCGGCTACTCTGGCTTCGGCTTTTCGGCGCTGCTGATCGCCGCAGCTGGTCTTGTCACCAATCCCCTCAACTTTGTCGCGGTCGTCGTCATTCTGGAAGCAGTCATGTCGCTTCAGGCCGCAAAGGGTGCCGGTCCGGACGTGGACTGGCGGCGGGTCGGATGGCTCATGGGCGGCGCGGCACTGGGCCTGCCGCTTGGTCTGTGGGTGCTGACCGGGGTCAGCGAGGACACCGCGCGGGCGGTGATCTCGGCCTATGTGCTGTTGATGTGCGTCGTCCTGCTTGCCGGCTGGCGCCTTTCCTCCGAGGTGCGCGGGTCGCCGAACGGGCTGGCCGGAGTGATCTCGGGCCTTGCCAATGCGCCGGGAATGGGCGGGCTGCCGGTCGCGGCCTTCTTCGCCGCCCAGCCGATGCCCTCGGCCGTGTTCCGGGCCACGCTGATCGCCTATTTCCCGCTGCTCGATGTCTACTCGGCCCCGCTTTACTGGCTTGCGGGGCTGGTCAGCTGGGATACGCTCTGGGCCTCCCTCCTTGCCCTGCCGGTCACGCTTCTTGGCAACTGGCTTGGGGGACGGCATTTCTTCGGGACGGATCCGCAGGACTTCCGCCGGTTTGCGATTGGGCTTCTGGCGGGGCTTGCCGTCCTCGGTCTGGGAAAGGCGCTGATCTGATGTGGCTGATCGTGAACGCGGGGTCGTCGTCGCTGAAGTTGAAGCTCTTCGACGGGGAGAGGGAGGTGGCGAAGGCCTTTGTCGGCGAGATCGGACCGGACGGCCATCACGCCGCGATGGCCGAGGGGCTGGCGCAGGTCGGCGTGGCGATGGACCGGCTGACGGCGGCGGCGCATCGGGTGGTGCATGGCGGAGCCGACCTCACGGCCACTTGCCGGGTGACGCCACAGGTGATCCGGCAGATTCGGGCCTGCGTGCCGCTGGCACCTTTGCACAACCCGGCGAATCTGGTGGGAATCCAGGCGCTTGCCGACCTTATGCCGGATCTGCCGCAATATGCGGCCTTCGACACGGCCTTCCATGCCACGAACCCGGCCGTCGCCACCACCTATGCCTTGCCCAAGGCGGAGCGGGACCGGGGTCTTCGCCGCTATGGCTTTCACGGGATCAGCTTCGCCGCCCTGGTGCGGATCCTGCAGGCGCGGGGTGAGCTGCCCGAGCGGCTTCTGGCGTGCCATCTCGGCAACGGTTGTTCGCTGGCCGCGATCGTGAACGGGCGCTCGGTGGCGACGACGATGGGCTATTCGCCGCTGGACGGGCTGACGATGGGGACGCGGACCGGGGCGATCGACGGGAACGCGGTGCTGCGGCTGGCCGAACTGCATGGGCTGGAGGGTGCGGCCCGGATCCTGAACCGGGAAAGCGGGCTCCTGGGCCTTGCCGGGGCAAGCGACATGCGGGCGCTTCACGCGGCCGGGACGCCGGAGGCGCGCTTTGCGCTGCAGCATTTCGCCTATTGGGCGGTGCGCCATGCCGGGTCGATGGTGGCCGCGATGGGGGGCCTCGACGCCGTGGTCTTCACGGGCGGGATCGGGGAGAACGATCCCTGGATGCGGAAGGAAATTCTCTCGGGCCTTGGCTTTCTGGGAGTATCTCCTGACCTTGGGGCCAACGCCCGGAACGAAACCCATCTGCACGATCCGACATCCCGCGTCGCTATCCTTCTTGTGCCGGCCGACGAGGAACGCCAGATTGCGATTGAGGCGCAGGCGGCAAGGGCAAGGGAGGACGCGTGAACCAGCCAAGGGTGGAGACCCAGCGACAGGTCGGGGACGAGGTCCGTCAGACCACCTGTTACATGTGTGCCTGCCGCTGCGGGATCAACGTCCACCTCAAATCTGGCCGCGTCGCCTATATCGAGGGCAATCGGGACCACCCCATCAACAAGGGCGTCTTGTGCGCCAAGGGGGCCTCCGGGATCATGCAGGTCACCGCCCCCAGCCGGCTGCGCGCGCCGCTGCGCCGGGTCGGCCCCCGGGGATCGGGGGCCTTCGAGGAGATTTCCTGGGAGGAGGCGCTATTCACCGCAGTCGCCTGGATGAAGCCCCTGCGGGAAACCGCGCCGGAGAAGCTCGCCTTCTTCACCGGGCGCGACCAGAGCCAAAGCCTCACAGGCTGGTGGGCGCAGAATTTCGGGACACCGAACTATGCCGCGCATGGGGGCTTCTGTTCGGTGAACATGGCGGCAGGCGGGATCTATACCATCGGCGGGGCCTTCTGGGAGTTCGGCCAGCCGGATTGGGAGCGGACGAAGCTTTTTGTCATGTTCGGCGTGGCCGAGGACCATGACTCCAATCCGATCAAGATCGGCATCGGCAAGCTGAAGGCCCGGGGCGCGCGGGTGATCTCGGTAAATCCGGTCAGGACCGGCTATTCGGCGGTGGCCGATGACTGGATCGGGATCACGCCGGGGACGGACGGCCTTCTGATCCTGTCGCTGATCCATTGCCTGCTGGAGGCGGGGAAGATCGACCTCGACTACCTCGCGCAATGGACCAACGCGCCGCTCTTGGTGACGGAGGCGGACGGACCGGAGAAGGGCCTTTTCGTGCGCAACGCCGAAAGCCAGCCCTTCGTGATCGACCGCCGCACCGGCCATCCCGCGCCTTGGGACGGGAAGGGGGTTGAGCCGGACCTCGGCGCAGAATGGCGGGGGAACCGCACCGTCTTTCGCCATATGGTCGAGGAATATCTGAAGCCCGACTATGCCCCCGAAGCCGTCGCCGCCCGCTGCGGCGTCACGGCGATCCGTATCCGCCAGCTGGCCGCCGAGCTTGCGGAAACCGCCTTCGATCACGCCATCACGCTCGACCGCCCCTGGACCGACTTCCGGGGCAACGAACATGCCGACATGCCCGGCCGCCCGGTCAGCTTCCACGCCATGCGGGGGATTTCGGCCCATTCCAACGGCTTCCAGACTGCTCGGGCGCTGCATCTGCTGCAAATCCTTCTGGGCGCGGTAGAGACCCCCGGCGGCTACCGCCTGAAACCGCCATACCCCAAGCCCGTCGAGGCGCACCCGACGCCGCATTTCGTGACCACCCCCGGGAAGCCGCTGACCGGCCCGCATCTGGGCTATGTCCGCTCGCCCGACGACCTCTGCCTTCTGCCCGACGGCAGCCCGGCCCGGATCGACAAGGGGTTTTCCTGGGAAAACCCGTTCTCGGCGCATGGGTTGATGCATATGGTCATCCCCAATGCCCATGCCGGGGACCCGTACGAGATCGACACGCTCTTCCTCTACATGGCGAACATGTCCTGGAACTCCAGCATGAACTCCGCCCGCGTGATGGAGATGCTGACGGAGGAGCGGGATGGTGAATATGTCATCCCCCGGATCATCTATTCCGACGCCTATGCCTCCGAGATGGTGGCCTATGCCGACCTGATCCTGCCCGACACGACCTACCTGGAACGCCACGACTGCATCAGCCTGCTGGACCGCCCGATTTCCGAGCCCGATGCGGCGGGGGATGCGGTCCGCTGGCCGGTCATCGAACCCGACCGCGAGGTGCGCTGCTTCCAGTCGGTGCTGCTGGAGCTTGGCGCGCGTCTTGGTCTGCCGGGCATGGTCAACGAAGACGGGACGGCGAAATACAATGACTACGCCGACTACATCGCCAACCACCAGCGCCGTCCGGGCGTTGGCCCGCTGATGGGCTTCCGGGAGAATGGCGAGGCAGAGGGGCGCGGCGCGCCGAACCCAGACCAGCTGGCGCGCTACATCGAGAACGGCGCCTTCTACCAGGTCCATGTGCCCGAGGAGGCCGCCTTCTACAAACCCTGGAACGCGGCCTACCAGGACTGGGCGGTCCGCCTTGGCCTCTACGAAACCCCGCAGCCCTACCTCTTCAACATCTGGTCCGAGCCGATGCGCCGTTTCCAGCTGGCCGCCGAGGGCCACGGCCCCCGCCAGCCTCCCGACCACCTGCGCGCCCGGCTGAAGCAGGCCATGCACCCGCTGCCGATCTGGTACGCGCCCTACGGCGACGAGGATGCGGCCTTCGGCTACCCGGTTCATGCCCTGACACAAAGGCCGATGGACCAGTACCACTCCTGGGGCAGCCAGAACGCCTGGCTGCGGCAGATCAAGGGGCGCAACTACCTGTATCTGCCGACAAAGATCTGGGAGGCGCAGGGGTTCGAGGACGGCGACTGGGCGCGGGTTTCGTCGCGGGCCGGCACCATTGTGGTGCCCGCGGCCCATATGGCCGCGCTGAACGAGAACACCGTCTGGACCTGGAACGCCATCGGCAAGCGCAAGGGGGCCTGGGCCTTGGATGCCGATGCGCCGGAGGCGACGACGGGGTTCCTGTTGAACCACCTGATCTCGGAACTGCTGCCGGACCGCGACGAGGTGCGGCTGTCGAACTCCGACCCCATCACCGGCCAGGCCGCCTGGTTCGACCAGCGGGTGCGGGTGGAGCGGGTTGCGGCCGAGGACCATCCGCGCGGCATGGTGGAACCGATGTTCGAACGCCTCCCCGACCCCCCGCGCGCCGGTGGCGGCCGGGGCCAAAATTCTTCGAAGAATCTTGCCAAAAGTTTTCGAAAACTTTTGGTCCCCGGCGGGGAGGCGGGGCGATGACGGCCCTCCCGCAGACCACCGAAAAGAAACTCGGCCTGGTGATCGACCTCGACACCTGCGTCGGCTGTCAGGCCTGCGTCACCGCCTGCAAGGGCTGGAATGACGCCGGCATCGGCCTCTCGGACCAGGACCCCTACGGCGCCGACCCCTCGGGCACCTTCCTGAACCGCGTCCATTCTTACCAGGTCGCCGTTCCCGAAGGCCCGGCGCAGGTCGTGACCTTCCCGCGCTCGTGCCTGCATTGCGACAACGCGCCCTGTGTCACGGTCTGCCCCACGGGGGCCAGCTACAAGCGGGCCGAGGACGGGATCGTGCTGGTGAACGAGGACGCCTGCATCGGCTGCGGGTTGTGCGCCTGGGCCTGCCCCTATGGCGCGCGCGAGATGGATGCGGCGCAGGGGGTGATGAAGAAATGCACGCTTTGCGTGGACCGGATCTACAACGAGACGCTGCCGGAGGAGGACCGCGAGCCCGCCTGCGTCCGCACCTGCCCGACCAACGCGCGGCATTTCGGCGATCTGGCCGACCCCGAAAGCCAGGTGTCAAAGCTCGTGGCGCAGCGCGGCGGCTATGACCTGATGCCCGACATGGGAACCAAACCCACCAACAAATACCTCCCGCCGCGCCGGAAGGGGCCGGGGGAGGCAAGCCCGCTGGCACCGCTCATGGACATCAAGGCCACCGGGATCGCGGGCTGGCTTGACCGGATGCTGGGGAAGATCTGATGCATCCCGCGCCCTCGGTCGTCCTCTTCTCCACCCTCTCCGGCCTCGGTTTCGGCTTCCTCGCCTTCCTGGGGTGGGGGGCGTTGAACGCCACGGGCTGGACGGCCTTCTTCCTCTGGGGCCTTGGCTACGGGCTGGCGGTGGCGGGCTTGGTCGCCTCGACCTTCCACCTCGGCAATCCGAAGAACGCGCTCAAGGCCTTCACGCAGTGGCGCACCAGTTGGCTGAGCCGCGAGGCCTGGGCCTCGGTCGCCACGCTGCTGATCCTGGCGCCGGTCGCCCTGTCCGACATCTTCGCGCTGGGTCTTGCGCAGCTGGTCGGCCAGATCGGCGGCGCGCTGGCCCTGCTGACCGTCCTTACCACCGCGATGATCTATACCCAGATCCGGGCCGTCCCGCGCTGGCATCACTGGCTGACCCCGGTGATGTTCCTGACCTTCGCCCTGGCCGGAGGGGCGATGCTTTCGGCCCGTGGCTGGGCGCCGATCCTTCTTCTAACCCTGGGGGCCGTGCTGTTTGCCCTGTGGAAGGTCGGTGACGGGGCCTTCGCCCGCGCCGGGCAGACGATGGGCACCGCGACGGGGCTTGACCGGCTGGGAGTTCCCGCCGTCTTCGACCCTGCGCATACGGCGGGGAACTATCTGAAACGCGAGATGATCTTCGTCGTCGGCCGCAAACATGCCGCCAAGCTACGCAAGCTCGCCCTCGCGCTGGCCTCGATCCTGCCGGCGATCCTCCTGCTTTTCCCCCTCGGACCTTGGGGCATCGCGCTGGCCGCTTTCCTGCACCTCGCCGGGGCCTTGGCCGCCCGCTGGCTCTTCTTTGCCGAGGCCGAGCATGTCGTGGGCCTTTACTACGGCGCGCGGGGGTGATCCCTTCGGCGGATGAGCCCGTTCAAACGCTATGACATCCGCGGCCGGCTGGGGATCGATCTTGATGAGATCCTGGCGCACCGCATTGCCGCTGCCTTCGCCCGGGTGACTGGGGCCGGATCGGTGGTGCTGGCGCGGGACAGCCGGGAAAGCTCCCCCGCCTTGGCGCGGGCCGTGGCGGCAGGGCTGGGGGGGCAGGGGGTGCGGGTCCTTGACCTTGGTCTGGCCGGGACCGAAGAGATGTATTTCGCCACCGCCCATCTGGGCGCGGACGGCGGGATCATGGTCACCGCCTCGCATAATCCCGGCGATTACAACGGGATGAAGCTGGTTGGTGCCGGGGCCGTCCCGCTGTCGGATGCCGAGTTTGCTGGGGTGCGCGCGCTCTCCGCGCAAGAGGCGGACCGTCTTCCTGGCGGTTCGGTCGAAGATGCCAGCGCCGTCCGGGCGGCTTATGTGGCGCATGTCGCGCGGCTGGTCGGGCCGGTCGGACCGATCCGCGTGCTGGTCAATGCCGGGAATGGGGCCGCGGGGCCGACGCTGGACGCGCTGGCCGAGGGGCTGGCGGCCCATGGCGCGCGGCTGGATCTCGTACGGCTTCACCATCAGCCCGACGGCAGCTTCCCGCATGGCATCCCGAACCCGCTTCTGCCCGAGAACCGCCCCCAGACAGAGGCCGCGGTCCGCGCGGCCGGAGTGGACATGGGCGTGGCTTTCGACGGCGATTTCGACCGCTGCTTCCTGTTCGACGGGAGCGGAGCCTTCCTTGATGGCGAGCATGTCGTGGCGCTTCTCGCGCAGGCAGAGCTGGCCCGCCACCCCGGCGCGGCGGTTGTTCATGACCCCCGTGTCCTCTGGGCGGTGCAGGATACGGTCAAGCGTGCCGGGGGACGGTCGGTCCTTGCCCCAACGGGCCATGTGTTCCTCAAGTCCGTGATGCGGGCCCATGGCGCGGTCTATGGCGGCGAGATGTCGGCGCATCACTATTTCCGCGACTTCCTGTGCTGCGATTCCGGGATGATCCCCTGGCTGCTGATCGCGGGGCTGATGTCCCGGACAGGCCAGGGCCTGGCCGAGATGGCCAGCGCCTTGCGGCGCGACCATCCCTCGTCGGGCGAGATCAATTTCACCGTGCAGGATACGATGGAAATGCTGCACCGGGTCCGCGCCGCGCTTGCGCCACAGGCCCGGGCGGAGGACTGGACCGATGGTCTGTCGCTGGATTTCCGCGACTGGCGGCTGAACCTGCGCGCCTCCAACACCGAGCCGCTTCTGCGGCTGAACGTCGAGGCGCGGGGCGATCCCGACCTGGTGGCAAGGGGCGTGGCGCGGCTGCGCGAGCTGATCCAGCCCTGACGGATGACGCTTGACGCAACGGCCCCGGCAGGAGGAGGCTTGCGCCAGACCAACCAGGGAGAAGACCCGATGTGTGATGCCTGTCTGATCGAAAACATCAAGGCCTCGATGCTGTCGCGCCGGGCGCTGTTCACCGGCGCGGCCGCGACGACCGCTGCCGTGGTGGCAAGCGGCCTGTCCACCGCGAAACCCGCGCTCGCGCAGGCGTCGGGCAAGGTGGTGGACCTGACCCATGCCTATGACGGGGCCTTCCCGACCTTCGACGGCAATCCCGGCATCCTGTATGAGCCTGCGGTGAAATTCGCCGATTCCGGCTATCAGCTCTGGAAGCTGACGATCTACGAGCACACCGGCACCCATATCGACGCGCCGCTGCATTTTACCGCCGACGGCACCTCGGTCGCCGACCTGCCGCCCGAGCGGCTGGTCTGCCCGCTTTGCGTGATCGATCTGACGGCCAAGGCGGCCGAGGATGCCAATGCCATGGTCGAACCCGAGGACATCGAGGCCTGGGTCAGCGCGAACGGGGTGATCCCGGCGGGGGCCTGTGTCGCGATGCATTCGGGCTGGGCGGCCAAGGTCGGCGATCCGTCCTTCCGCAACACGCCGGACGGGGCCTTCGCCTTCCCCGGCTTCTCGAAGGCGGCCACGGACATGTTGGCCGGGATGGATGTGGCGTGCATCGGGGTGGACACGCTGTCGCTCGACCCAGGGAATTCTGCGGATTTCGCTGTCCATTTCAGCTGGCTGCCCGGCGGGCGCTTCGGGATCGAGAATCTTGCCAACCTGGACCAGCTGCCCGCGACCGGAGCCACGGTCTTCATCGGCGCGCCGAAGCACAAGCAGGGCACGGGCGGGCCGGCGCGCGTGATGGCGGTACTCTGATGGCGGTTGTCCCCCTCATGCGGGACGAGGAGGCGGGGGCCGAGGCCCTCGCCGTCTTCGAGGATATCCGGGCCAAGCGGCAGACGGACTATGTCAACAACTTCTGGCGCGCATTGGCGCATGACCCGGCGACGCTGAAGGCGACATGGGAAAGGCTGCAGGTGGTGATGGCCCCCGGCGCGCTGGACCCGCTGGTGAAGGAGTTGATCTACATCGCCGTCTCGACGGCCAATGGCTGCGATTACTGCGTCCATTCCCATACCGCGGCCGCCAGGGCCAAGGGGATGACCCCGGCGATGCATGCGGAACTGCTGGCAGTGATCGCGCTGGCCAGCCAGACCAATGCCCTGGCCACCGCGCTGTCGGTGCCGGTGGACGAACGATTCCGGGCCTGACGGTCAGGCGTGGCTGTGGCCGGGCTGCGGCCTCTGGTCCTGGGTTCGGATCGGGTGCTTGGCGCTGTTGCGGTGGATCGGCCAGCCGGGACGGAACACCGGCACGACCGGGAAGTGGTCTTCGATCGAGGCCAGCGCACTTTCGCGGCGTTTCAGGCGGGCGATTTCGGCCCGGATCTCGGCAAGTTCGTCGGCCAGGGTGAGGCGGGGTGCTGTCATCTTTATCCTCCAGGATGTCCTGCGGACAGAATCACCTGAAAGGTTCAAGATTTCGCTAAAGCGGGTCGGGGACGATGCCGTGGGGGTGGGCGGATCGCCCACCCTACGGGCAATTATGCGCTGCGCGGGGCGGCCCTCCGGGGAGTTCAAGGACGTGTTCGCGCGTCTTGCCGAACGGTCCATCATGCGGCGCGGGAGTAGGGTGGGCGATCCGCCCACCTTCCGGCAGAAAAACGAAACCCCCGGGGGCCTTTCGGTCCCGGGGGCAAAGGTCGATCCAAAAGCCGATCAGTTCGACGGAGCCTCTTCGGCCTCACCCTCGGCCGGGGCTTCGGCTTCGTCGCCTTCGGCCGGAGCGGGCGAGAGCGACGCGATGAAGGCCCAGACATGCTCTGCGTCTTCGGCCTTGCGCAGCTTGTAGGACATCTTCGAGGTCGCCTTGCTGTCGTTCAGCGCCTCTTTCAGATACTTGGCCGGGTCCTGCACATAGCCGACAAAGCTCGCCTCATCCCAGACCGCGCCGGTCTCACCCAGCGCCACGATCGAATTGCCGTATTTGAAGTCCGGCAGACCGCCGATCACCCGGCCGGGCAGGCCATAGAGGTTCGGGCCGGTCTTCGCATTCTTGCCGGCCAGCACCTCACCCGCCTCGTTCTGGATGACGTGGCAGGTCTGGCACTGGTTGAAGACCTTCGCGCCCGCCTCGACATCTGCGAAGGCTGGCACGGCAAGGCTGGCGAAGGCGAGGGCAGTCACTGTGAAACGCATGGGGTCCTCCCGGGTTCGGTTTCGGCACAATACTGTGGCGCGTGCAGGGAATGGCAAGTCCCGCCCGCACAAATTCACGCGACCGCGTGGGAAATCGCGCATCGGCTCCACAAGGCGGTCAGCGCGGCGACCAGATGGTCGATATCGGCGGCCGAGTGATGCGGGCCGGGGGTGATCCGCAGCCGTTCGGTGCCCTTCGGGACCGTGGGATAGTTGATCGGCTGGACGTAGATCCCCCATTCCGCCATCAGGATGTCCGAGAGCATCCGGCACTTCACCGGATCGCCGATCAGGACCGGGATGATGTGGCTGTCATTGGCCATGTGCGGGATGCCGGCCTGCGTCAGGCGGCGGCGGACCTCGGCCACATTGGCCTGCTGGCGGGCGCGTTCCTCGCCCGAGCCTTTCAGGTGCCGGATCGAGGTCGTCGCGGCCGCCGCCACCGCAGGGGGAAGGGCCGTGGTGAAGATGAAGCCGCTGGCGAAGCTGCGGACGAAATCGACCAGCGCGGCCGAGCCGGTGATATAGCCGCCGACGCAGCCATAGGCCTTGCCGAGCGTGCCCTCGATCACGTCGATCCGGTGCGCCAGCCCCTCGCGCTCCGTCACGCCGCCGCCGTGGTCGCCATACATGCCGACGG
The DNA here is from genome assembly GCA_029289325.1 of Alphaproteobacteria bacterium. Taxonomy (GTDB): domain Bacteria; phylum Pseudomonadota; class Alphaproteobacteria; order Rhodobacterales; family Rhodobacteraceae; genus Tabrizicola. The sequence continues at coordinate 19,776 of JARFTV010000033.1, read as the reverse complement.
CGTGGACCTCGTCGATGTAGGAAAGCGCACCATGCGCCTCGCAGACCTCGACGATCTCGCGGATCGGGGCGATGTCACCGTCCATCGAATAGACCGACTCGAAGGCCACGATCTTCGGCCGGTCGCCAACGGCGTTGAGCTTGCGGTCAAGGTCGCGCCAATCGTTGTGCTTCCAGATCACCTTGTCGGCGCGGGAATGGCGCACGCCCTCGATCATCGAGGCGTGGTTCTTCTCATCCGACAGGATCACGGCATTCGGGATCCGCGCACCCAGCGTGGACAGCGCGGCCCAGTTCGAGACATAGCCCGAGGTGAACAGAAGCGCGGCCTCTTTCCCGTGCAGGTCGGCCAGTTCCGCCTCCAGCGCGCGGTGCTGGATCGAATTGCCGCCGATGTTGCGCGTCCCGCCCGCGCCGGTTCCGCAAGCCTGCACGGTCTCGACCATGCTTGCCACCACATCCGGATGCTGGCCCATGCCCAGATAGTCGTTCGAGCACCAGACCGTCACTTCCTCGATGCTGGCGCCATGCCGGTTCGCCCTGGGAAAGGCGCCGCAGCGGCGTTCCAGATCGGCGAAGCTGCGGTAGTTGCCCTCGTCCTTCAGGGCGGCGAGCTGGGCTTGGAAGTGCTTGGCGAAGTCCATTGGCGTCACTTTCTTGGCGTCAGGGAAGGGTCGGTGGCGGGGCTGGCGGGCAGCATCCAGCGCCAGAGTTTCTGGTCGGGCAGGGGCAGGACCATGAACCAGTGTTCCAACAGGGCCAGCGCGGTCAGCACGGCCAGAAGGATATGGCCGACCAGCGCGGCCTCGGTCGGGGCGGCGACGGCGCGCTCCAGCCAGCAGGCGGTGGCGAAGGTCAAGGCCGTGACCGAGATCGGGAAGACCCAGTTCATGCCCGCGTGGCGGAAGTGGCTGGCAAGGTGGGACAGCGGGCGCGGCAGGAATTCGGTATGGATGCGCGGCACCCCGAAGAAGAGGTTCAGCTTGGCCGAAAGGCGCGCGAAGAAGAGGATGGCGAAGGTCCACAGCCCGATCGTATTGGTCGCCCCCCGCGAGGCATGGGCCAGCAGCGCCAGCGCGGCGATCAGCGCGACCTCGTGCCAGAGGATGGTCAGGGTGGCGCGCCGGAAACGGTCCCAGCCTTTGACGAAGGGCGGGCAGGGCTGGCGGTTGGGGCCGGTGATGACGCCGGAAAGGAAAGCAAGTTCGATCCAGCCCCAAAGCGCCAGCGCGGAAAGAAAGGCGGTATAGGTCCCGACCGTGGTTTCGTCGTCTAGCGACAGGCCGAGGCCCGCCGTGCCACCAAGGAGGAGCGGCAGGCCAAGGAGGACAGAGAGCTGATGCGCCCCGCCTCCCGCCCGGTCGGCGTGCCGGACCCGCCACAGGATCGCGCCAGTGGAGAACCACCAGAGGAACAGCGTGATCAAGGCGGCGGCCCAGGGATTGCTCATGTGCGGCCCCCCCGTGAGGGAGGACCGCACCAGCCTGCGAAACGCGCCCATTCCGCGAGGCCGCCCGCTGCCGGAACAGCGGTATGAAGCGTGTCGGTCAATACGACGGCTCCAGCCGGACCGTGGCCGGCAGGGCGTGGCGTTTGACCGGAATCGTGTAGAGGCTGGCAAAGGCCAGCGCGGCGCGGGCCGCCGCCGCCCAGCCTTTCAGCCGGCCCGCGACACCGCCCTGCCGTTTCGCCGCATCCATCGCCAGGAAGGCGCGGTTCATCGCCTTCAGCCGCGGGATCCAGCGGGGATGGTCGATGTCCAGCTCGATCGGGAAGATCTGGCGGCTGATGGTGCTGGTCTTGCGGAACACCTCCTGGTCGTACCATTCGATGTCGACGCCAAGGGCCTTGTGGAATTCCGGCCTGGCATGGTCGCGGACCCACATGGTGGAGTAGACGGCGGTCAGGAAGAACTTGATCCACAGCTTGTTGACGAAGCTTTCGGTCAGCTTCGGGTCGGTCTTCATCAGAAGTGCGAAGGCCTCGCCATGGCTGAACTCATCGTTGCACCATTCGCGGAACCACTTGAAGATCGGGTGGAACCGCTTGTCGGGGTTCGCCTCGAGGTGGCGGAAGATGGTGATGTAGCGGGCGTAGCCGATCTTTTCCGACAGATAGGTGGCGTAGTAGATGAACTTGGGGCGGAAGTAGGTGTATTTCTTCGCCTTGGTCAGGAAGCCCAGGTTCACCGCCACCCCCGCCTCGCGCAGGGCGTCGTTGATGAAGCCCGCATGGCGCGCCTCATCGCGGGACATGTAGCTGAACAGTTCGCAGATATCGGGGTTCGCCCCGCGCCGCTTCATTTCCTTGTACAGCACGCAGCCCGAGAATTCGGCGGTGCAGGAGCTGACGAGGAAGTCGATGAATTCGGCCTTCAGGCCCGGCTCCATCCCGTCCCAGTCGATCTGGTCCCAGTCGGCGTTCTTCTTGAAATGGCCCTTGTTCGGGTCGGATTTCATCTGCGCGATCAGCACGTCCCATTCCTTGCGGACGGGCGTTACGTCGATGCGGTCCATCTCGTCGAAGTCGGTGGTGTAGAAGCGCGGGTTGAGAAGCGTGGTTTCCGTCGCCATCGCGGTGGTGTCGAACTGGCCCGCGACCTCGGCGTGCAGTTCCTCATGCGTGGTGGCATGTGCGTTCATAGCCGGACCTCCTCGGAGAAGGAGAATTCGCACAGTTCCATGAAGCCGAAATCGCCGGTCATCCGGGTCCAGAGCCGTTCGATGGGCGTGGCGCGGGTGATGGTGGCGGTGCGGTCCTCGACAATGACCTCGCCATAGGCGGCCAGGACAGGCGCGCCGTGGACGAGGACCTCATCGCCGGGGTGGACGACGGCGCCGTTGTTGAAGCGGACGTGGGCGTGAAGCGCGTCAAAGCGGTGGCTGACCTCGACGGTGCAGGGCACGCTTTCCTTGGTTCGGGTGAACAATCCCATGGTGGTGGTTCCCTATTCTGATTGATCGAGCAGCCGTTCGAACGCGGCTTTGTTGTCACCCCCGAAGGCGTAAAGCTCGACGCTCCAGCCGGTCTCGGGGTCTTCGGCGGCCAGACGGCCGTTCTCGTATTCGACGATCCGCAGGGGTTTCAGCGGGTCGACGCGGTGTTTCTTCCGTTCGGTGGCCATGCCGTTCTGCACCACGGTGACAAAACCGCCGTGAGGCAGGTCCAGCAGGATCGTGCCATCCGTCTTGCGCACGGTCACGGCCTGGGCGTCATGGCCTTCCAGGATGATCCAGGCCTCGCGCTTGACGGTGCCGGCCTGCGGCTGGCCCACGGTCGGGTGGCCGGTCAGGACGGCAAAGCTGGTGATCGCCAAGGTCGACATGGCCAGGCCGAACATCGCCCAGAGGAGGGTGCGCGGCACCATCTCCTTCTCGCGCGACTTGAAGGTGGGGGAGGGGGTATTTGCCATCGCTGCCCCCTATTCCGCCGCGACCGGAGCGACGTCCGGCGTCAGGGTGAGGCTGGATTGCGTCAGCCGTGCCTCGGCGGCTTCGGCCAGCATCCGGGCGACCCGCGCGGCATCGGGGATGGCGCGGAGCGCGGGCTGGGTCTTCTGCCAATGGCCGGGCCGAAGGTGCGGCCAAAGCGCGACAACCGAGATCCGGCTTTCCCCGGTCGTGTCCAGCGCGATGGTGCCCGTGCCGTCGCGGCGCAGGTCCAGGCTGGCCGCGCCGACCTGCGCGAAGGGAATGTTGAAGGTCACGGGCAGCGCCGCGCCCACGCGCAGGACGACACGGGCGGTGGTCAGGGTGTAGGTGGTGGAGCGGGCCTGTGCCCAGGCCAGGCCATAGATCACCGCAAGGCCAAGGAGGCCCAGCACCAGGTAGGGCAGGCCCATCGCCAGCGCGAGGGGTGCTCCGCCATCGGCAAAGGCCGACCCGGCGCGCCAGATCACGATGAGAGCGAAGTAGCTGGCGAACCAGCGCAGCTTGAAGGCATCCCGCGCGAGGGCCCAGGCATCCGGGCGGCCCTGCCACAGGATCAACTCTCCCTGCGGGGGCCGTTCCGGCAGCCCTGGCAGTGCGTCGAAGGCGAAGTCGTCATGGTCCGACATGTCAGACCCTCCGTTGCTTTGGGGAAAGGTCCCGGCCCGGGCGCGGGCCGCGACCTGTCGGTGTCAGAACCCGCGCTTGCGCTTCGGGGCGTCATACATCCAGCCGCCCGCCACATAGGCCGAGATCTTGTCTTCCTCGAGCTTCGTCACCTCGGTCCCTGACTTGGTGGCCGGGATGCCCTCGAAACTGTCCGAGGCAAGGAAGTTCACCCGCAGGCGGTCCTCCCAGATCCGGGCGAGGGTAAGCGGGACCAGCCGCTTCCCGCCCGAGTTCAGGTCGATCTCGACATAGCGGACCAGCTGCTCGGGCGCGTCGACCCAAAGGTCCGAGACCCGGCCCACGACCTCAAGGTCGCCAGCCTGCACCGGCAGCCCGCGCGGATCGCGCCCGGCGCTGACCTTGAAGCCCTCAAGCTGGCTGAGCGGCACGATCTTGTTGTGGCCGTGGCCGTCCAGCTCGGGTTCGTCCCGGCGCGGCACCCAGGCCGCGGGGCCGACGCCATCGGCCATCGGGTTGCCGGTCGGCGCATGGGGGAAGCCTTCGCCCACGGCGGTGCGCGCCAGCGCGAGGTCGGTGCGGCGATGCGCAACCTCGTTCGCGACCGAGGGGACCGTGACCTCGCCCTTGCCATGCGGCAGGCGGAAGGTCTTGGGCTTCGGCACCGGGAAGGGGCCCTGGTTCGGGGCGGTCGAGCCGTCCTCAAGCTCCAAGGGATAGCCTTCGCGCATGTTCTCGGTCTGCAGGTAGTAGATCAACAGGGCGAAGAAGCCCCAGAACAGCCAGATCGACAGGCTGGCGAGGTCGAAGTTGCCGAAGAAGGTGACACCTACCATTGGGTTGTCCTCCGTGGTTCAGGTGGGGAATTCGGCGATGCCGAAGCGGTCGCCAGAGGTCGGGGTTGCAGTCAGGGGCCGCACGCGGACCAGAGGGCCGAGCGCGATGAGGGTCAGGAAGAGAAGGCCGATCTCGGCGTGGTAGACGAAGCTGTAGCCAAGGGTCGGGTCGGTGAGGGCCGGGCCAAGCGCGCCGCTCGCGGCAAGGTGGCCCACGACGTCGCGCAAGGCGCCGCCAAGGAAGATCGACAAGCCTGCCGCCGTGGCCTGCGCCGCGCCCCAGGCGCCAAGCGCGAGGCCGGCGCCCGTGCCCGTGGTCTGCAGCGCCATGGCGGCGGTCAGGGTCGAGACGGCGAAAAGCCCGGCGCCGATCCCGATCAGGGCCGCGCCAAGGTAGAACAGGCTGGCGCTGTCCAGCGGCCCGGCGAAGATCACGCAAGGAAAGGCCACGAGGCCCACCAGGATCCCCCGTGCGGCGGTGCGGTAGGGGTCGCGCCCTGCCGCCAGCCAGCGCGCCGCGGTCAGGAACCCGACCAGCGCGCCCATCGCATAGACGGCAGTCAGAAGCGTGGTCTTGCTGACCGACAGGCCCAGCACCTCGCCGCCGTAAGGCTCCAGCAGCACGTCCTGCATGTTGAAGGCCAGCGTGCCGAGGACCACCACCGCCAGCAGCCGCCCGGCCTGGCCGCCTGCCATCAGGTCCGCCCAGGCATCGCGGAACTTCGGACGCGGGGCCGCGCGTTCCTCCCGCGACATCGGGCGGACGATCTCCTGCTTCCAGAGCGCGATCAGGTTCAGGACCAGGGTGGCCACGCCGCAGCCCTGCACCACGCGGACCAGCGTGATCGGGTCATAGTCGCGCAGCAGGAAGCCCACGATGATCGCCGACCCGCCCATCCCCAGCAGGAACATGACATAGAGGAGCGCCACCACCTTCGGCCGCGTCTCGTCTGTCGCGCGGTCCGATGCCAGCGCCAGCCCGGCCGTCTGCGTCATGTGAAGCCCGATCCCGGTCATCAGGAAGGCCAGCGCCGCAAAGACCTCACCCGCCCAGGCGGGCCCGTGGGTCTGATCGCCCGACAGCACGATCAGCGTAAAGGGCATGATCGCCAGCCCGCCCATCTGCCAGAGCGAGCCGAACCAGAGGTAGGGCACCCGCTTCCAGCCGATCGCGCTGCGGTGGGTGTCGCTGCGATGGCCCAGAAGCGCGCGGAAGGGTGCCACCAGCACCGGAATCGCGATCATCGCGGCCACGATCACGGCGGGGACCGACAGTTCGACGATCATCACCCGGTTCAGCGTGCCCAGAAGCAGTACCGTCGCCATGCCGACCGACACCTGGAACAGGGACAGCCGCAAGAGCTGCGCCACCGGCAGCCCCTCGGATGCGGCCTCGGCAAAGGGCATCCAGGCGGGAGAGAGGGCCTTGATATGGTTCCGTTTCAGGATCATGGCCGGAACTCCAGACAGTCCGAGATGTAGAAGCCCCGGGCCACCCGACCGACATGCGACAGGCCGGGTCCGGTGGCCCGGCTCAGGTCGCGAAGGCCATGCGGGATCATCACGGGTGAGCGGTCCGCGCGCGGAAAGAGCTTCCCGGCGTGCCACATCACCATCAGCAGGGGCGTCCGGGGCGCGACGGTGAACACCACCTGTCCCGACCTCTGGCCAAGCGCGCGCAGGGTGCGGCCGATGTCCTCGGCCGCATAGTAGATCAGGCTGTCCATCGCGATGACGGCATCAAAACCGCCAAGTGCCGGGTCGGTCATGTCCCCCGCGAGGAACGTCACCTGCGACCGAAGTGCCACCGGCAGCCGATCCCGCGCGATCTCGACCAGCTTGGGCGAGATGTCGGCGGCCACCACCGTCGCCCCGCGCCGCGCGAGGTCCTCGGTCGTCATCCCGGTGCCGCAGCCCGCATCCAGCACCCGCATCCCGCGCAGGTCCTGCGGCAGGCGCGACAGCATCAGCGCGCGCATCCGGTCGCGCCCCTCGCGCACCGTCTGGCGGATGCGACTGACCGGCGCATCCGAGGTCAGCCGCTCCCACGCCTTGGTGGCGGTGCGGTCGAAGTAGGTCTCGACGCGGGCGCGGGTCCGGGCGTAGTCGGGCATCAGTCGAACCCCAGCAGTTCAAAGATCTCGCGATCAGGCAGCGGCTCGGGGAAGGTCTCGGGCAGGTTGACCGACTGCCACAGGGTCTCGGCCAGCCGCAGGTATTCGGCGCGGGCGATCAGGATGTCCTCCTCGTCCGGCATCTCGAAGAGGGTCTTCTTCTTCAGCCGGCTCCGGCGGATGGCGTCGATGTCCGGCATATGCGCCAGCCGGTTGAAGCCGACCTTGGCGCAGTAGCGGTCCACCTCATCCGTCTCGCGGCTGCGGTTGGCGACGCAACCGGCCAGCCGCACCTTGTAGTTCGACGACTTGGCCTGAACGGCGGCGATGATCCGGTTCATCGCATAGATGCTGTCAAAGTCGTTCGCGGTGACGATCACCGCCCGGTCGGCGTGCTGCAAGGGCGCGGCAAAGCCACCGCAGACCACGTCACCAAGGACGTCGAAGATCACCACATCGGTGTCCTCCAGCAGGTGATGCTGCTTCAGGAGCTTCACCGTCTGGCCCACGACATAGCCGCCGCAGCCAGTGCCCGCCGGGGGGCCGCCAGCCTCGACACATTTCACGCCATTGAAGCCGGTGGCGACGTAATCCTCGGGACGCAGTTCCTCGGCGTGGAAATCGACCTCCTTCAGGATGTCGATCACCGTGGGCTGCAACCGCCCGGTCAGGGTGAAGGTCGAGTCATGCTTCGGATCGCAGCCGATCTGCAGCACGCGCTTGCCCATCATGGAAAACGCCGCAGACAGGTTCGACGAGGTGGTGGATTTCCCGATCCCCCCCTTGCCATAGACCGAGAACACCTTGGCCCCCTCGATCTTCTGTGTCGGGTCCAGATGCACCTGCACCGAGCCGTCGCCGTCCAGCCCCCGCAGGTTCGGGATTTCATCTCTCGGGCTCATGGCGTGGCCCCTTTCATCTTTGCAGAAATATCCCAGTGGGTGCGGGGGGCAGGCCCCCCGCTCCGACGGGTCTGAAGGGCGATGCGCTGGGTCATTCCGCCGCGATCCCTTCCATGCGATCTTCAAGGTCCATTGCCGCCTGTTGCAACGCGGCAAGGGTTTCGGCATCGGGCTGCCAGTACTGCCGGTCCGAGGCTTCCAGGAGCCGCGTCGCCATCCGGGAGGAGGCTTCGGGGTTCAGCTTCGCCAGCCGCTCTCGCATCGCCGCGTCCAGGACAAAGGTCTCGGACAGGCGCTGGTAGACCCAGGGTTCGACATGGCCGGTGGTGGCCGACCAGCCCATCGTGTTCGTCACATGCGCCTCGATCTGGCGCACACCCTCGGCCCCGTGGCGCAGAAGTCCCTCGTAGAACTTGGGGTTCAGTGTGCGCGACCGGCTTTCCAACGCGATCTGATCGGCAAGCGTGCGCACCTTGCCGCCGCCGCGCGTCTGGTCGCCGATATAGACCGGCGTCGCCTCGCCGCCCCGAGCCCGGCGGACGGCGCGGGCCACCCCGCCCAGCGTGTCGAAGTAGTGGTCGACCGAGGTGACGCCCAGCTCCACCGACTCCAGGTTCTGATAGGCCAGATCCACGTCGCGCAGCGCCTTCTGGAGTAGTTGCGGCGCTTTCACCGGCTTGCCGTTCATCCCGTAGGCAAAGCCCTTGCGGGCCTCATAGGCATCGGCAAGCTCGTCCTCGTCGCCAAAGGCCGACTGGCCAACCAGCGTGTTGACGTTGGCGCCATAGGTTCCCTCGGCGTTGGAGAACACCCGCAGCGCGGCCGTCTCGAGGTCGACGCCCATCTCATCGGCATAGGCCAGCGCATGGGCGCGCAGGAAGTTCTGCGCCAAAGGCTCGTCGGCGCTGGCGGCCTTCCAGGCGGCCTCGGCCAGCATCCGGGTCTGCAGGGGCAGAAGGTCGCGGAAGATGCCCGACAGGGTCATCACCACGTCGATCCTTGGCCGGCCAAGCTCGGCCAGCGGGATCAGGTCGGCCCCGGACAGCCGGCCGTAATGGTCAAAGCGCGGCCGCGCCCCGATCAGCGCCAGAGCCTGGGCGATCGGGCCGCCGTCCGACTTGATGTTGTCCGAGCCCCAAAGCACCAGCGCCACCGATTGCGGCAACCGGGGATGGGCATCCAACAGCCGCTCTGCCTGCGCCGCGCCATCGGCCAGCGCAAAGGCGGTGGGCATGCGGAACGGGTCGAAGGCATGGATATTGCGCCCCGTGGGCAGGATCGCCGGGCTTCGGATCAGGTCGCCCCCGGGGACCGGAGCGATATACCGCGCCGAAAGCGCTCGCATCAGCGCCGTCATCTCATGATCGCCGGTCAGATGCCGCGCGGCCGCCTCGCGTGCCTCCTCGGGCAGCAGCGACAGAAGCTCGGCCAGCGTCGCCGCATCGGGGCTGCGGCCCAGGACATGCAGCCCATCGGTGATCAGCGCGCCTTCGGTTTCCAGCAGTTTCAGCCACAGCGCCTCGACATCCCCGGTCAGGTCCAGCGCGGCGGCCTGGTCGCGCGCCAGACCTTCCAGCCCCTCGCGCTCCGCGGCTTCGGGCGCCAGCCCGCGCAGCCGGGTGAGGGTGTCCTTGAGGTCGACCAGCCCCTTGTAAAGCCCCGCCCGCGCCAGGGGCGGGGTCAGATGCGTGACGGTGATCGCGTTCGACCGCCGCTTGGCCAAGGTCGCCTCGGAGGGGTTGTTGGCCGCATAAAGGTAGATGTTCGGCAGGTTGCCGATCAGGCGATCCGGCCAGCACTCGCCCGAGACGCCCGCCTGCTTGCCCGGCATGAACTCCAGCGCGCCGTGCATCCCGAAGTGAAGCACTGCATCGGCGTGGAAATCCTCGCGCAGCCAGCGGTAGAAGGTGGTGAAGGCATGGGTGGGCGCGAAACCCTTTTCAAAGAGAAGGCGCATCGGATCGCCCTCATAGCCGAAGAGCGGCTGGAGCCCGACAAAGACCTTCCCGAACCGCGCGCCCAGGATATGGACGCCGCGCCCGTCGCTTTGCACCCGGCCCGGCGCGGGGCCCCAGCTGGCCTCGATCTCCTTCAGCCAGGGGGTGCGCGCCACGATCTCGGCCGCCGGAATGGTGGTGTGGACATTGGCAGGTTGCCCGTGGCGGGCGGCATTGCCACCCAACACCGCCTCGCGCAGGACCTCGACCGAATCCGGAGGCGTCAGGTCATAGCCCTCGCCCGCAAGGGCGTGCAAGGTGTTGAAAAGGCTTTCGAAGACGCCCAGATAGGCCGCCGTCCCCGCTGCGCCCGCATTGGGTGGGAAGCCATAAAGCACGATCCCGAGCTGCCGGTCCTTCGCCGCCAGCCGCCGCAGCCGCGCAAGCCGTGCCGTCTTGTCGGCAAGCGCCGCGATCCGCTCGGGGCAGGGCTGCATCGTCCGCGTCGCCAGTGCCTCGGCCGGCGCGCTGCAGCGTCGCGCACAGCCCGCGCAGCCGCCCGCGCCGTGCCGTCCGGCAAAGACGGTCGGATTGGTCGCGCCGTCGATCTCGGGCAGGGCGATCAGCATCGTCGTCTCGACCGGACCCAGCCCGGCAGAGGACGCCCCCCATTGCCCCAGCGTCTTGAATTCCAGCGGATGGGCCGTCAGATAGGGCACGTCCAGCGCCGCCAGCGCCGCCACCGCGGCAGGGCTGTCGTTATAGGCCGGCCCCCCGACCAGGCTAAATCCGGTCAGCGAGACCAGCGCATCGACCTTTCCCTGGTGATAGGTGGCCATCGCCGGACGCCCGTCCAGCCCCCCGGCGAAGGCCGGGACGCAGGCCAGCCCCTGCGCCTCGAAGGCGCGGATGACCGCGTCGTAATGCGCCGTGTCGCCCGACAGGATGTAGGAGCGCAGCATCAGAAGACCCACGGTCCCCGTTGCGCCCTTTGGCCGGGGCAGATCCCGCGCCTCGGTGGTGATCCTGTCCCTCAGCGCGGGGTGGTAAAGCCCGACCTCCGGGTAATCGACCGGCGCCGCCGCCTTGGCGCCCTGCCAGCCCGGACGGCTGGCATAGCGCCCGACAAGGAAACGGATCATCGCCTCCAGATTGTCGTCCGACCCGCCCAGCCAGTATTGCATCGACAGGAACCAGGCGCGCATGTCCTGTGCCTTGCCGGGGATCCAGCGCAGGATCTTCGGCAGGCGCCGCAGAAGCGCCATCTGCTTCTCACCGGACGAGGCCGAAGGCTCCTTCGATCCGCGCAGCTTCTTGAGAAACGCCATCGCCCCCGACGCGGGCTTGGACATGTCCAGATCGCCCATCTTCGTCAGCTTCACGATCTGCGGATCGGCAATGACGCCCACCATCGCGTCAAGCCGGGGCCGGACCTCCTGCAACGTCGGCAGGATTGCGGTCAGATGCTCTTCCAGGAACAGCAGGTTTGCGACGACCATGTTCGCGCCGGCCACCGCCTGCCGCGCCCGCTCCAGCGCGGCGGGGTTCTCGGCCCATTCGGCCGCGGCATGGACCGAAACCTCGATCCCCTTGAAATCGCGCTGCAACCGCGGCGCGATCCGGGCGGCGGGCCCGGCGGAATGGGCATCCAGAGTCAGGATGACAAAGCGATAGGGCAGGCCCCCTGCCTTCGTTTCCACCGCCCGGATGTGCCCGTCATCGCGCATAATGGGCCTTCGCCTCGTACAGGGTGTCGATCGAGATCGCGGTCACACCCTTGTCGGCCGCGAATTTCTCGGTGTTGCGCCGGGCCTTACCGCGCACGAAGAAGGGGATCTTTTTAAGCTCGCGCTCGGCCTCGGCCAGCCAGATCACCTCGGCCCCGTCCGTGGCCTCGCCCTTCATCTTTGCGGAAATATCCCCGCCGGAGGCCTCCGCCGCGTCAACCGGCGCTCCGGCCCGCAGTTGCGCCTTGCCGCCGTGATGGCTCGGACCCGCGGCGTCGTGGAATTCGAAATCCTCGCGGAACATGGTCAGAAGATGCTCTTCCAGCCCCATGACCAGGGGATGGACCCAGGTGTCGAAGATGACATTCGCCCCCTCGAACCCCATCTGGGGCGAATAGCGGGCGGGGAAGTCCTGGACATGGACCGGCGCGCTGATCACCGCGCAGGGGATGCCGAGGCGCTTGGCGATGTGGCGTTCCATCTGCGTGCCAAGGATCAGCTCGGGTTGCAGTCGCGCGATCTCGGCCTCGACTTCGAGGTAGTCGTCGGTGATCAGCGCCTCGACCCCATGGGCCTTGGCCGCGGCGCGAACCGGGCGGGCCTGTTCGCGGTTGTAGCAGCCCAGGCCCACGACATCGAACCCGATCTCCCGCGCCGCGATCCGGGCCGCGGCGATGGCATGGGTGCCGTCGCCGAAGATGAAGACGCGCTTGCCGGTCAGATAGGTGGAATCGACGCTGGCCGCATACCAGGGCTGGCGCAGGCCGGTCTCGGGCGGGACGGGCAGGCCGGTGATCGTTGCAACCTCGTCCAGGAAATCGCGGGTGGCCCCGGTGCCGATCGGGACGGTCTTGGTGAAGGGCTGGCCAAGCGCCTTTTCCAGATGCCGGGCGGCCGTTTCGGCGGTCTCGGGATACATCAGCACGTTGAAATGCGCGGCACCCAGCCGGGCGATGTCTGCCGGTGTGGCGTCAAGGGGCGCGCAGACGTTCACGGCGATGCCCATCGCAGCCAGAAGCCGCGTCAGCTCGGTCACGTCGTCGCGGTGACGAAAGCCAAGCGCCGTCGGGCCAAGCAGGTTGCAGGTCATGGCGTCCGTCCGCGCCACGGGCCGGGCCAGCGCCTTGACGATCTGGAAGAAGGTCTCGTCCGCCCCGAAGTTTTCCTTCCGGCTGTAGGACGGCAGGTCCAGCGGAATCACCGGGATGGGCAGCGCCAAAGCCTCGGCAAGGCCGCCGGGGTCGTCCTGGATCAGTTCGGCGGTGCAGGAGGCCCCGACGATCATCGCCTGCGGCTGGAAGCGGGCAAAGGCGTCGCGGGCGGCGTCTTTGAAGAGATTGGCGGTATCCGCACCCAGATCGCGGGCCTGAAAGGTGGTGTAGGTGACCGGCGGGCGGTGGTTCCGCCGCTCGATCATCGTGAACAGAAGGTCGGCATAGGTGTCGCCCTGCGGGGCGTGTAGGACGTAGTGGAGCCCCTTCATCGCCGTGGCGATCCGCATGGCTCCCACATGGGGCGGGCCTTCATAGGTCCAGAGCGTCAGCTTCATTCCGCAGCCTCCCCAAGAAGGGCGCGGCGGCGCAGCGGCCTTGCGAAAAGGCCCGCAAGATCGGCGGCCTGTTCGTAGAAATGGACCGGGGTGAAGACCAGTTCGATGGCCCATTTCGTGGCCAGGCCCTCGGCTTCCAGCGGATTGGCAAGGCCAAGGCCGCAGACCGTCAGGTCCGGCCGCGCGGCGCGGACCCGGTCGAGCTGGCGTTCGACGTCCTGGCCCTCGGACAGGGTCGGGCCTTCCGGCAGCAGGTCCAGTTCAGGGGCCATGAGTTCGCGGTGGAGATAGGGGGTGCCGACCTCGACCGGGACCATGCCGCATTCGCGGGCCAGGAACCGGGCCAGCGGGATTTCCAGCTGGCTGTCGGGGAAGAAGAAGATGCGTTTGCCGCGCAGGGTCTCGGAGACGGTGGAAAGCGCCCGTTCCGCCCTTGCGCGGGGGGCGGCGATCACGGCCTCCACCCTGTCGAGCGGGATGCCGAAGGCGGCCGCGACAGCGTGAAGCCACAGCGTCGTGCCCTCGGCGCCAAAGGGGAAGGGGGCGGGGATGGCCTTGGCGCCGCGCTTGACCAGGGCCGCATGGGTCGCGCCGAGGAAGGGTTGGACCAGCGCCACCCTGGTCTCGGGCCCGACGGCCGGCAGGTCCTGCGACCGGCGGGCGGGCAGGCAGGTGACGTTCGGAACCCCGATGGCCGACAGAAGCGCCAGCATCTGGTCTTCCACCACATCCGGCAGCGCCCCCACCACCATGAGCCCCGGCGTGGTGGTGCCGGGCAGGGCGGGAACCATCGCCTCAAGGCAGGCATCCTCGCCCTCGGTGAAGGTGGTTTCGATTCCCGAACCGGAGAAATTCAGCACCCGGACATGTGGCGCATGGGCCGCATTCAGCCGTTCCGCCGCCCGCGCGAGGTCAAGTTTGATCACTTCCGAGGGACAGGAGCCCACCAAAAACAGCTGCCGGATGTCAGGCCGACGTGACAGAAGCCGGGCGACCTCGCGGTCCAGTTCGGCATTGGCGTCAGCAAGACCGGCCAGATCCTTCTCTTCCAGAATCGCCGTCCCGAAGCGCGGCTCGGCGAAGATCATCACCCCGGCCGCCGCCTGAAGGAGGTGCGCGCAGGTCCGCGAGCCCACCACAAGGAAGAAGGCGTCCTGCATCTTGCGGTGCAGCCAGACGATCCCGGTCAGGCCGCAGAAGACCTCGCGCTGGCCGCGTTCCTTCAGGACCGGCGTGTCGCGGCACGAGCGGAGAGGGGCGTCAAGGCTCATGCCGCGCTCCCCTCATCCAGCCGCGCGCGGCGCAGTTTCAGGACGAACTGGATCGCATTGATCACATAGGCCGCATAGGCCGCCAGCGCCGTCAGCATCAGGCCCTCGGGCGCGAAGGCCCCGGTCCAAAGCGCGTAAATATACAAGGAATGCAAGGCGATGACCGCAAAGCTGAACACGTCCTCCCAGAAGAAGGCGGGGGCGAAGAGGTACTGGCCGAAGACAACCTTCTCCCAGATCGCGCCGGTCACCATGATCAGATACAGAAAGCCGGTCTTGATCAGGACCGAGACCGTCGCGGCCCAGTACCCCTCACCCGTCATGAGGAAGCGGACCACCAGCACCAGCGAGACGGCGAAGACCAGGAACTGCGCCGGGGCCAGGATGCCCTGCACCAGCGTCCAGCGCGTGCTGTCGCGGCGGGCCCGTTCCTCGGCCGTGTACAGCCGGGTCCGGGGGGCAGGGGCTTGGGCGATCTGGATGGTCATTTGGCCCCTTTCCGGGGAAGGTCCTTGCGCAAAGCCTAGTCGCAGCCGCGCGAGTGTCAATATAAACTTACACTAGGTCACTTGACAGTCCTTGCAGCAGCCCGATGGGGTCGACAAAGGGGGGCTTGACGAGAACCCGTTGTTTTTGCTTGTCTTCCTTCGGCTGGGGAGCCGGAAGGGTGGCGGGCTGCCGCAGGGTGTCAATTTGCTTTGACATCGCGGACGCCTTGGCGGACATTGGAGAAGACAGCATGGGCCGGTTTGGCGGCCTTGCAGGTGTCGCTGCGGCGGACTTGGTCCGGTTTGCGGCCGGGCCGGAGAGCAGGATGCGCGACAGCCAGCATGGCGGCCAGATGGATCGGGACAGCGACGGCGTCTCAGCACTGGCGCGGTCAGTCGTCGCGCGCCTGACGGGGCGGCCGCCGCGTCGGACGGCCGAGCCGGAACTGGTGGCCGCGCTGGTCCGCGCGGCCCTGGACGGCGGGGAGGACGGCCTTGCCGCCTTGCGGGCCGATCTGCGCCGGGCGCGGGTCGGCGACGTGGACTTGGTGGATGTGTACCTGCCGCAGGCGGCGCGTGAGCTTGGGTGCCAGTGGGTCGATGACGAGGCGAGCTTCTCGGAGGTCAGCATCGGCGTCGCCCGGATGCAGGCGCTTCTGCACCGGATCGGCCGGGGTTGGGCCGAACGGACGGAGCCTGTGGCGGGGCAGCCCAGCGTGCTCCTGCTTCTGCCCGAGGGCGAGCAGCACACGTTCGGGGCGATGGTGGTTCTGGCGCAGTTGCGCCGTCGGGGGGCCTCGGTCCGGTTCCGGATGGGCGCAACAGTGCAGGAAATTGGTGCGGCGGTGCAGCAGCAGGAATACGATGCTGCTTTGATTTCGGTGGCTTGCGAGGAGAAACTTGATCTTTGTCGCAGGCTGGTAAAAGCGTTGCGTAAGGGATCGGGCGGGGACATGCGGATTGTCGTCGGCGGGGCGGTTCTGGACCGTCCGGTGGATACACTGCAGGCGACCGGCGCCGATCTGGCGACGAATGATCTCGAGCAGGCGCTGGCGGGCCTGGGAACATCGCCAGCGCAGCTCAGGTTGCGATGACAGGGGCACAGCCCGCCAAGGTGGGCCAAGGACAACGGTTGGAACCCAAGTGACGACGGATGGACGTCATCTATTGAATGCGGGAAAGCTGCCCGTGATCGGCCCGGATCTCATGACCGAGGTCCTGACCATGGCGGCCGACATCTCGCTTCTGGTCGCGCCCAACCGGCGGGTGCTGACGGTGCTGGTCAATCCGACGCATCGCACCTTCGGTCAGCTGACCGACTGGGAGGGGATGCTGCTGGACGAGCTGCTGACCGATGAAAGCCGCCGCAAGCTTTTTGCGCGGCTCGGGGAGATGGCCGTCAATGGGCGGTCGGCCGTGGCGGTCGAGTTGAACCATGTCAGCGAGAACGTCTGGGAGTTCCCGGTCCGATATTCTCTGCATCTGCTGGGGACCGATGGCTCGTTCCTGATGATGGGCCGCGACCTGCGGCCCCTTGCGGAAGTGCAGCAGCAACTGGTGGCCGCGCAACTGGCGCTGGAGCGCGACTATGAAGCGCAGCGCGAACTCGACACGCGATACCGCGTGCTGATGGAGACGACGCGCGACCCGGTGATGCTGGTCTCGATGGCCACCGGCCGGATCGCCGACCTGAACCCGGCCGCCGCGCTGATGCTGGGCGGTACCCGTGCCGAGATCATGGGCTCGGCCGTGGCGCAGGAATTCGATGGCCGTCGCCGGGGGGAGTTCCTGGAGGCGCTGTCCAATGCCGCGGCGGTGGATTCGGCCACCCCGGTCGAGGTGACGGCGCGGCGGTCGCAACGCCGGGTGCTGGTCACGCCGCGCCTGTTCCGCGCGGCCGGTGAGCGGCTGTTGATCTGCCTCATCGATCCCGAAGAACGCACCGCGCAGGCCAGCGACGATCTGGGCGAGAATCTGCAGCGTCTTTACCACGAAGGGGTGGACGGGATCGTCTTCGCCGACGCCGAGGGCGTCATCCGCGCCGCGAACGAAGCCTTCCTGAACATGACCGACGCCAGCGGCATCGGGGCCGTGCGCGGCCGGTCGATCGCGGATTATCTGGTCCGTGGCCAGATCGACCTGCGGGTCCTGCTGGACAACGTCAAGCGCACCGGCCAGCTGCGGCTGTATGCGACGCGCCTGACCACCGATTTCTCCGGTCAGATCGCGGTCGAACTGTCGGCCAGCTGGCTGAACGACCGGCCGAACCCGGTGCTGGTGCTGGTGGTCCGCGACTCCAGCCGCGCCGATGCCTTGCGCCGGGCGGGCGGTGGCGTGACCGACGAAGGCTCGCGGTCCGTTATGGAGCTTGTCGGGTCCTCGACCCTCAAGGACATCGTGGCCGAGACCACCGATGTGATCGAGAAGATGTGCATCGAGACCGCGCTGGAACTGACCCGAAACAACCGGGTGGCAGCGGCTGACATGCTGGGCCTGTCGCGGCAATCGCTTTACGTAAAGTTGCGCAAATATGGTCTTCTGAACAAGGATGGCGAATAGGCCGGTTTGATCCATGTCAAACTGGACTGACACTTGATCTGTCAACATACATTGACAGATCAGGAGGGCCCGCCATGCGGATCGTTTTCGTCCATCCCAATTACCACTCGGGCGGGGCAGAGATCGCGGGGAACTGGCCCCCGGCCTGGGTCGCCTATCTGACCGGTTCCTTGCGGGCCGCGGGCTTCGACGACATCCACTTCCTTGACGCCATGACCTACCACCTCGACCACGCCACGCTGCGCGCGCGGCTGGCCGAACTGAAGCCCGATCTGGTGGGCGTCACCGCCATTACCCCCGCAATCTATGAGGCGGAAGCGGTCCTGAAGCTGGCCCAGGAGGTCGTCCCCGACGCGATCCGCCTCCTTGGCGGCATCCACGCCACCTTCATGTTCCGCCAGGTCCTGTCCGAGGCGCCCTGGATCGATGTCATCATCCGTGGCGAGGGCGAGGAGATCATGGTCGCGCTGGCCGAGGCGATCCGCGACGGCCGCTGGCCCGAGGACAGGCGCAAGATCAAGGGCCTCGCCTTCCGCGACGGGGAAGAGATCATCGCCACCCCCGCCGCCAGCACGGTCAAGAACCTCGACGGGATCAAGCCCGACTGGTCCATCCTCGACTGGGACAGCTATATCTACATCCCGCTCGGCGTGAAGGTCGCGATCCCCAACATGGCGCGGGGTTGCCCCTTCACCTGTTCCTTCTGCAGCCAGTGGAAATTCTGGCGCGACTACCGCGTGCGCGACCCGAAGAAGGTCGCCGACGAGATCGAGGATCTGGTCACTAGCCACGGCGTCGGCTTCTTCATCCTCGCGGATGAGGAGCCCACGATCAACAAGAAGAAGTTTGTCGAATTCTGCCAGGAACTGATCGACCGCGGTCTCAACAAGCGGGTGAAATGGGGCATCAACACCCGCGTCACCGATATCTGGCGCGACCGCGACCTTCTCAGCTTCTACCGCGAGGCCGGGCTGGTCCATGTCTCGCTTGGCACCGAGGCGGCGGCGCAGCTCAAGCTCGACCTGTTCAACAAGGAAACCACCGTCGCCCAGAACAAGGAGGCGATCCGCCTTCTGCGAGACGCCGACATCTTCACCGAGGCGCAGTTCATCGTCGGTCTCGACAATGAAACCCCCGAGACGCTGGAAGAAACCTACCGCATGGCCTGGGACTGGCAGCCGGACCTTGCCAACTGGGCGATGTACACGCCCTGGCCCTTCACGCCGCTGTTCCAGGAGATCCGCGATCAGGTCGAGGTGTTCGATTACTCGAAATACAACTTCGTAACGCCGATCATGAAGCCCGCCGCGATGACCCGGGGGGCACTGCTTGAGGGGGTGCTGAAGAACTATCGCCGCTTCTACATGAAGAAGGCGCTGTTCCATTACCCCTGGCGCGGGACCGGGTTTCGCAGGCGCTATCTCCTCGGCTGCCTCAAGGCCTTCCTGAAAGCGGGGGTGCAGCGCAGCTTCTATGACCTTGGAAAACATGGATATTTCAAGCCCGTAAAGCGCGACAAGCTCGATTTCGGCTTCGACACCACCCGCACCATCGCCGAGGCGCAGATGGCCGACTGGGAGGCTTCGGCCGAGAAAAGCCGCAAGCACAGGGAGCGGCAAGAGGCCGTCCGTGCCCAGATGAAGGACCGCGCCGTGGAACGCTCCGGCGAGTTCCGGTTGCCCGACGGGGCCGAGGTCCGGGCCTGCGGCGGCGGGCAGCGGCAGATGCAGGAACCGGCGGAATAGCTGGATGGGGGCGCAGTCCGCTGAGGCGAGGATCGGCCCCAATGCGATCCTGCAACTGCTGCCGGTGCTGGACCGGCTGGAGGGCAGGCCGGCCCGCGACCGGCTGTTGCGTGACATCGCCCTGCCGCCCGCGGATGCCGGCATGTGGCCCGAGGCCCAGTGCCGCGCCGCCCATCTGGCTGTCTGGGCGGGCTGCGGCGACCGCGCGCCCGCGATCCTCGCCGCGGCGGGGCAGGGGACCGCGGACTACATCCTCGCCCACCGGATTCCACGGCCCGCGCAGGTCCTGATCCGTGCGTTGCCCGCCCCGCTGGGCGCCCGCCTCCTGACCTTCGCCATCACGCGCCACGCCTGGACCTTCGCGGGTTCGGGCCGGTTCCGCGTCACCTCCCGCCTTCCCCTGACCTTCGATATCACCGCGAACCCGCTGGCGTTTCAGGGAAAACCCTGCCCCTGGCACGCCGCAGTCTTCGCCCGCCTCTTCCAGTCGCTCGTCTGGCCCGCCGCCCGTGTCGAAGCCGAGGGCAGCCGCTTCCGCATCCTGCCCCGCTGACCCCTCCTCGTTTGACGTCGCGCCTCGTCGGCAATCCTCGC
>JARFTV010000032.1:17885-45528 GCA_029289325.1 Alphaproteobacteria bacterium | reverse complement strand
CTTCTGGCCGGGGTGGTCTATCAGGGCGGGCGGCGCGGGCATCTTCTGGCGCTGATCGATGCGGCCGAGGGGGCCGAACCGGCCCTTGCGCGCGCGATGAACGAGGCGCTGGTCTTTTCGGGCATCGAGGCCGGGGAACTGGACGTGGTCTTTCTCGCCTCGGGCGCGCCGGTGGCGCAGGCGATGGCGCGGGTGGCGCTGCGCTTCGACCTGCCGGTGCCCGAGGTGCAGGACCTGTCTCCCGCCGCTCCGGGGATGGACCCCTCGCGCCCGCCGAAACTGCGCTGACCGGGACGGGCGCCTGGCGGAAGCGGCGGCGCCTCCGGCGGGATATCTGCGCCAAAAGGAAACCGCAGGGTTGGGGTATCATTATACCGTTCTTGCAAGACACTGATTTTGCTCAGGTAAATCTTGGTACTAGCGCTTGACGGTGCGGGGTGCTTCGGCGATAAGCCCGCATCCGAATTGCCGGGGGCCGTCTGGCCCTCATCTTCGTTAGGAATCACCGATGAAAACCTTCACCGCTACTCCGGCGGACATCGAGAAGAAGTGGATCCTGATCGACGCCGAGGGCGTCGTTCTGGGCCGCCTCGCCACGATCGTCGCCAACATCCTGCGCGGCAAGAACAAGCCGACCTTCACCCCCCACATGGACATGGGTGACAATGTCATCGTCATCAACGCCGACAAGGTGCAGATGACCGGCAAGAAGCGCGACGACAAGGTCTACTACTGGCACACCGGCCACCCGGGCGGGATCAAGTCGCGCACCGCGCGGCAGGTGCTGGAAGGCAACCACCCCGAGCGCGTCGTGATCAAGGCGGTCGAGCGCATGATCACCCGCAACCGTCTGGGCCGTCAGCAGATGACCAACCTCCGCGTCTACGCCGGGGCCGAGCATCCGCATGAGGCGCAGCAGCCGACCGTTCTGGACGTCAAGGTCCTGAACCCGAAGAACACCCGGAGCGCGTGATCATGGCCGATATCAAATCCCTCGATGACCTGAAATCGGCCGTCGGCTCCGCTCCCGCCGCCGTCGAAGCCGCTCCCCGCGCGCCCGTCCGCGACAAGCTGGGCCGCTCCTATGCGACCGGCAAGCGCAAGGACGCGGTCGCCCGCGTCTGGGTCAAGCCCGGCTCGGGCAAGGTCGTGGTCAACGGCAAGGAAATGGCGGTCTACTTCGCCCGTCCCGTGCTGCAGATGATCCTGAAGCAGCCCTTCACCGTGGCGAATGTGGAAGGCCAGTTCGACGTCTACGCGACCGTCGCCGGTGGCGGTCTCTCGGGCCAGGCTGGCGCCGTGAAGCACGGCATCTCCAAGGCGCTGCAGCTTTACGAACCCTCGCTGCGTCCGGCGCTGAAGGCCGCGGGCTTCCTGACCCGTGACAGCCGCGTCGTCGAACGGAAGAAGTACGGCAAGCCGAAGGCCCGCCGCTCGTTCCAGTTCTCGAAGCGCTGAGCCTCCGACAGACGATCCGAAAGGCCCGCCCCTCCGGCGGGCCTTTTCCTTTGCCGCGACGGCAAAAAAAGAGGGCCGGATCGATCCGGCCCAGTCAGGGGTAAGAAGAGGGGTCTTCGGGGTCAGGGTTGCCAGAACGGCTTGGCGGCTTCGGTCGCCGCCTCGTCCCGGGCAAGGCCGATGTCGCGCAGGAGATGCGGGTCCAGCCGCGCCAGCGACAGACGCTCCCGTCGGCGGGAGCGGGCTTCGTTCAGCGCGCGGACCAGGCGGGCCAGCAGGCTGGTCCGGTGGGGCAGGGCGGTATGAAGCATTGTCTGGGGCACGGCGGTCTCCTGCGGATTTTGTGTTGATACAATAGCCAATCGACTATAGTAACAATGTACAATTCCCCCGAATGAGTCGCCAGAGGTTTATTGTGACTGACACAAGTTGGGCGCCGGATCTGACTCAATTTCCCGGCCCGAAGTACCTCGCACTCAGCCGTGCCCTGCGGGAGGCGATCAGGTCCGGCGAACTGCCGGCGAATTCGCAACTGCCGACCGTCCGGGATCTGGCCTGGCGGCTGCATCTGACCCCCGGAACCGTCGCTCGTGCCTATCAATTGGCCACGCAAGAGGGGCTGCTTGAGGCGACCGTGGGCCGCGGTACCTTTGTAGCCGCACAATCCCCGCGCCTTGGCCCCACCCAGCCTTTGTATACGGAACGTGTCACCGGCGGCTCGACCGG
This sequence comes from Alphaproteobacteria bacterium, assembly GCA_029289325.1. Taxonomy (GTDB): domain Bacteria; phylum Pseudomonadota; class Alphaproteobacteria; order Rhodobacterales; family Rhodobacteraceae; genus Tabrizicola. The sequence continues at coordinate 43,344 of JARFTV010000032.1, read as the reverse complement.
GATCATCGACCTTCGCCCGCCGCTGGTGCCCGAGGTCGGCCAGGCCGAGGCGTTCCGGGCCGCCCTTCTGGAGATGGCGGCGGCGACGGGGCAGGGCTGGCTCGACTATACCAGCCAGATGGGCGAGACCGCGCTGCGGGCCGAGATCGTGGGCTGGATGGGCGACCGCATCCTTGGCCCCATCGGCCCCGACGACGTTGCGCTCACCCATGGCGGGCAGAATGCTATCTCGCTGATCTTCGACTGCTGCCTGCGCGGCGAGCGGCCCGTGGTGCTGATCGAGGATCTGGCCTATCCCGGCTTCCGCTACGCCGCCCGCGCGGCCCGGGCCGAGGTCGTTTCGGTCGAGATCGACGAACAGGGCATCGTGCCCGAGGCGCTTGAGGCAGCCTGCCGCCGCCACGGCGCGCAGGTCCTGTGCCTGACGACCGAGGCGCAGAATCCCACGACGGGCCGGATGCCGGTGAAGCGCCGGCAGGAGATCGCGGCCATTGCCCGGCGCTACGACCTGCAGGTGCTGGAGGACGACTGCTATTCGGTGGCCGAAAGCGACATTCCCAGCCTGCGCGCCCTGGCGCCGGAACGGGTCTGGCTGGTGGGGTCGGTGTCCAAGACCATCTCGGCCGCACTGCGCTTTGGCTATGTCATCTGCCCCGCCGGGATGGGCGAGGCCGGGCGGCTGACGGCGCAGCACGGGTTCTTCGCGCTTTCGCGCCCGGTGGCCGACCTGATGCTGCATCTCTTCCGCTCGGGCGCGGCAGAGCGGATCCGCACCGCCGTGCAGGCCGAATTCGCGGCACGCCAGCAGATCATGGTCAACCGGCTTGGCGCCTATGACCTGGCCTGGCAGCCGGGCGTTCCCTTCGTCTGGCTTCGCCTGCCGATCGGCTGGCGCGCCTCGGCCTTCCTCCGCGCGGCCGAGGCGCGGGGGGTCCTCGTCCGCTCGGCCGACGAATATGCCCTTGTCCACGCCCGCGCCCCGAATGCGATCCGCATGGCCATCGCCGCCAACCAGCCCCGCGCCGATTTCGAGGCCGCGATCCAGCGCCTCGCCGATCTTCTGGCCCGTCCGCCCGCCGATCTTTCGGTCTGAATTCCCGACCTGTTGCAGAAGGGACTCGCTCACAGGCTTGTGAGTCGGCGCGTGGATTGACCGGGGCTGGCGACCTGACGGATTGTGTCCGATAGAGCAGTCAAACCGCGAGAGTCCGAAAATGGGCCTGCAATCCTTCCACGCCCCCCACGGGGGCGCCGATTTCCTTGGCTGGCGCAAGACCCGCCATGGCGCGACCGAAATCGTCTATGACGACGGCGTCGCCCGCCGCATGGTCTGGCGCGTCGCCACCTCCAACCCGTCCGAGGACCGGATCAGCGACGCCCTCCGCGTCGCCGTCGGCAGCCTGCGCGTTGTGCCCACCCTGCACGACGAGTTGAAAAAACGGGCGATTGTCATAGAACGTGTTGCGGGCTAGGGGACGGCGGGGTTGTTTTCATGCCCCGGTGATGGCCCTCTTGCCTTGAGCCGGTCCATCGGTTTAATTTGATCAAATCGAAAGGCTGCCGCAGTGCAGCCGGGACAGGGGGCATCATGGCGCAAACGCCAAGTTCCGAGGCCAGGGCGGGGCTCAAGCTCATCAGCCCGCCCGCGCTTTACGCGATCCTCATGCTTGCCGCGCCGCTTGCCACGGTGCTGGTCTATTCGGTCCTCACCGGCGAGAGGGGGCGGGTCTCGCTCCCCCTGACGCTGGAAAACTACTACGACCTCGTGACCAGGCCGGTCTACAGCGCGCTGATGTTCCGGTCGCTGACCGTGTCCTTCTTCGTCACGCTCGCCACGGTGCTGCTGGCCTATCCGATCGCCTATTTCGTCTCGTTCCACGTCGCCCCCTCGCGCAAGGCGTTGTGGCTGTTCCTGATCACCATCCCGTTCTGGACCAGCTACATCATCCGCGTCGCGCTCTGGCGGACGATCCTCGGCTATGACGGGATCTTCGATTCCGTGGTCATGGGGCTCGGGATCACCGACACCCAGCCGAACATCCTGTCGAACGGGGTCCTGTCGATCATCATCACGCTGGCCCATGCCTATGCCCCCTTCGCCGTGCTGCCGATCTTCGTCAGCCTCGAGAAGGTGGACCGCAGCCTGCTCGAGGCCGGGCAGGATCTTGGCGAAAGCCGGCTGATGACCTTCCTGCGCGTGACGCTGCCGCTGTCGTTGCCCGGCGTGGTCGCGGCCGTGCTGATCGTCTTCATTCCGACCGTGGGCGACTATGTGACGCCGGAACTGATCGGCGGCGGCAAGACCCCGATGATCGCCAACCTGATGGAGGTCGCCATGCTGAAACAGCGCGACCAGGCGCTTGGCTCGGCCATCGCGGTGGCGGCGATGACCATCGTGGCGCTGATCTCGGTGTTCTTCGTCCTGTGGAACAAGCGCTATCTCGGAGGCCGCAAATGAAGCAGGGCACCGGCCTTGGCGTCTACGCCGTCATCTACCTGGTCTTCCTCTACGCCCCGATCCTGATCCTGCCGGTCTTCGCGCTGAACGATTCGCAGGTCGTGGCCTTCCCGCTCAAGGGCTTCACCACCCGGTGGTTCGGCGAGATGTGGGCCGATGCGAACCTGCGCTCGGCGCTGCTGCGCAGCCTCGTGATCGCCTTCTCGACCGCGACCATCGCCACCATCCTCGGCCTCTTCGCCGCGCGGGCCTCGGTCCGCTATCGCTTCCCCGGCAAGCCCGCGGCGATGGGTCTGATCATGCTGCCCATGGTCCTGCCCGACATCGTCGTCGCCATGGCGCTTCTGATCGTGCTCCTGTCGCTGTCGGTGCCGCTGTCTATGCTGACGATCATCATGGGCCATGTGCTGCTCTGCATGCCCTTCGCCGTGGCGATCCTCACCTCGGCCTTCCAGTCGCTGGACAGGTCGCTGGAAGAGGCGGCGCTTGACCTTGGCGAAAGCCGGGCCGCGACCTTCCGGCTGATCATCCTGCCGCTGGTCATGCCGGGCATCATCGCCAGCTTCCTGATCTGCTTCACCATCTCGATCGACGAATTCGTGCTTGCCAACTTCCTCGGTTCGGGCAAGCCGGTGCTCTCGGTCTACATCTTCGGCCAGTTCCGTTTCCCCGCCAAGGTGCCGTCGATGCTGGCGCTGGGGACGCTGCTGGTTCTCTTCTCGATCATCCTGCTTGGCATTGCCGAGTATTTCCGCCGCCGCGGCGTCGCCAAGGCCGGGGGCAAAGATTCCGGAGGCTTCCTGTGACCTTTTCCGCTGACCGTCCGACGATGATCGAGTTCAAGGACGTCCACAAATACTATGGCGATTACCACGCCCTGCGCGGGATCAACGGCACGATCAAGGCGGGGGAGTTCTTCTCGCTCCTCGGCCCCTCGGGCTGCGGCAAGACCACGCTGCTGCGCACCATCGCCGGGTTCGAGGACATCTCCTCGGGCGTGGTGATGATCGACGGCAAGGACATGGCCGGGGTGCCCGCCAACGTCCGTCCGACGAACATGGTGTTCCAGAGCTACGCGATCTTCCCGCATATGTCGGTGGCCGAGAACGTGGGCTTCGGCCTGCGCCGCGACCCGCGCTCCAAGGCCGAAAAGGCCCAGGCCGTGGCCGAGGCGCTGGAGATGGTGGGCCTCAAGGGCTATGGCAACCGCGCGGCCCACGCGCTTTCGGGCGGCCAGCGGCAGCGGGTGGCGCTGGCGCGGGCGCTGATCCTGAAGCCCAAGGTCCTGCTTCTGGACGAACCGCTTTCCGCGCTCGACAAGAAGATGCGCGAACACATGCAGGTGGAGCTGATCAAGCTCCAGCGTCAGGTCGGCATCACCTTCATCCTCGTCACCCATGACCAGGAAGAGGCGCTGGTCATGTCCGACCGGATCGCCGTGATGTTCGAGGGCGAGATCGCCCAGCTCGCCGATCCCGAAACGCTTTACCGTCGCCCGGCGACGCGGAAGGTCGCGGATTTCATCGGCACGATGAACTTCATCCCGGCCGAGATCCTGTCCGAATCCGGCGACAAGGTCGAGGTCGAGGCCAAGGGCCTTGGCCGCGCCACGCTGGACATTTCGCAGGCCCCGGCCCGAACCGGCGAGACGCCGGTGGTGGGCCTCCGGCCCGAGACGCTGACGCTCCTCTATGACGGCCAGCCGGCCGCCGAGCGCGAGACCGAGGGCGTGATCGACGAGGTGATCTATTTCGGCGACATGACCTATTACGACGTGTATCTCGGCGGGACGGATGTCGAGGTGCGGCTGTCGATGCGCAACGTGCCGGGGCGTCCGGTGCTGGAGGTCGGCGCCAAGGTCCGCGTGGCGTGGAGCCCGCAGGCCCTGGTCCTGTTCCGCTAGGAGTTACTCCTCGTTCGACGCCGTTTCCTCGTCGCGGGGCCACCCTCGTACGGGGGAACGAAGTCCACGGCGAGCGGTGCTGCGGGGGCTGTGGGAAGACCTTAAGAATTCCCTAACGCCCACGGGCATCCTGTTGAAATTGCTTGCGATCGCGCGTTTGTCCACCGTGGACACATCGGCTCATCGGTCCGGTGACAGCAGCCCCAGGCCCCGCAGATAGATCCCGATCCCGGTCTCCAGCAGGTCCTCCGGCGGCCAGGGCTGCACCCCCCCGTTCCCCCGCAGGAACAGCTCCACCACCCCATGGCTGACCGCCCAGACATGGGCCGAGACCATGCTTGCAGGCGGTCGCCGCCCCTCCGGCAGGCCCCGCACCAGCGCCTCCGCCGCCAGATCCATCGTCGCCCGCGCCTTGCCCGCGACCGAGGCCAGCCCCGGATGCTGCCCCGGCTGGAGCCCGCTTTCGAACATCGCCTGATAGTGGCCGGGATACTTCCGCACGAAGCCAGATAGGCCCGCCCCGTCGCCTCGAAGGCCGCCAGCGGCGAGGGCCGCCCCCCATCATAGGCATATTCCAGAAGGGCCGCGAAAATGTCGAACCCCTGCCGCGCCACCTCGGCCAGAAGGTCGTCCCGCCCGGCGAAGTGCCGGTAGACCGCCGCCGGCGTCACATCCGCCGCCTTCGCCGCCTCTGACAGGGTGAACCCCTGCGGCCCCTTCTCCGCGATCAAGGCCAGCGCCGCCTCGACCAGGGCCTGGCGGAGGTTGCCGTGGTGATAGCCCCGTTTCATGTGCGCAGCGTCGGCCCGCCGCAGATCTGGCCGTCCACCCTGCCGATGGCCGCCTCATCCTTCCCGGCATAGTCGACCGACGACAGGATCGTCTGCACCGCCGCGATCCGCGCCCGCTTCTTGTCGTCCGACAGGATCACCGTCCAGGGCGCGTGCTTGAAGTGGGTCTTCTCCATCGTCTCGTCGATCGCCGCGCAATAGTCGTCCCACTTCGCCAGCCCGTCCACGTCGATCTGGGAGAGCTTCCACTGCTTCAGTAGATCCGCCTCGCGGGCGAGGAAACGGCGCAGCTGTTCGGCCCGGCCGACCTCCAGCCAGATCTTGCGGAAGATGATCCCCTCATCGACGATCATCTGTTCGAATTCGGGCAGTTGCCGGAAGAACTTGGCGCGCTGCTCCGGCGTGCAGAAGCCGAAGACATGCTCGATCATCGCGCGGTTGTACCAGCTGCGGTCGTACAGGGCGATCTCGCCCCGCGCGGGGAACCAGTCGACGTAGCGCTGGAAATACCACTGCTGGCTTTCGCGCTCTGTAGGCTTGGACAGGGCCACCACATAGGCCTGCCGGGGGTTCAGGTTCTCGGTCACAGCCTTGATGGTGCCGCCCTTTCCGGCGGCATCGCGGCCTTCGAAAATCAGTACCAGCCGCTGCCCGGAGACCTTGAGACCGGCCTGCATCTTCGCCAGCTCGATCTGCAAGCTCTCCATCCGGGCGGCGTAGTCCTTGCCCTTCATCTCCTCCCGGTAGGGATAGGAGGCGGTCAGGATGTCGTCCTTCCCGGCCGCTTCGATCGCCTTGCGCACCTCTTTCGGCGCGCCCTCGCGGAAGTAGCGGCTGATCGCGCCGTCGAAGGGCAGGGCCATCTGAATCCTCCTTACATTGCCGCCAGTATGGCGATTGGGCCGGTCAGCGCAATGCGGCGCGGAGGATGGCCGCGATCACCAGATCCGGGTGCGTGTGGTGCGGCATGTGGCCCGCGCCGGGGATAATGGTGATCGTGGCCTTCGGCAAAAGCTGCGAGAGGGGCGCGGAGTGGATGTCGAGCGGGACGATGGTATCTGCGGTCCCGTGGATCAGCTCGACCGGCAGGGTGAGCGAGGGGTAGCGCGGCTCCATCGTGACAAGTTCGGCCCGCAAGGCGTTGATCTGACTGGTATTCACCCGCAAGGTCTCGCGCCGCAGGGTCAGGGGGGCGCCGATGTGGTCTTCATAGCCGGCGGGCACCGGATCGGGGGCGAAGATGGAGGCGGTGACCGAGGCGACGTAGCTTTGCGGCACGAAGGCCGAGGCGAGCGGGATCGCCAGATGGCGTCCGGGCAGGGTGTCGGTCAGCCGATACCAGGGGTCCAGCTTGCCGGGCCAGGGCAGTGCGGGGCTGCCGACCAGGACCAGCGCCTTCGGGCCGCCCTCCAGCGCCCAGGCAAGCGCGACCGAGCCGCCGTAGCTTTGGCCAAGGACCACGGGCTCGGTGACGCCAAGCTGCGCGAGACCTGCCTTGATGTGGCGCGCCTGTGCGGCGAGGCTGGTATCCTCCAGCGGATCGGAATGGCCAAGGCCCGGCCGGTCGATCGCGATCACGCGGAAGCGGTCGGTCAGCCGGTCGCGCAAGGAGAAGGTCAGGTCGCGCAGCGAACCCGAGGCCCCGTGGATCAGGACGAGATCGGGGCCCTGGCCTGCGATCTCGAAGTGCAGGCGCTTGCCGTCGACGGCCACGAACTGGCCGGTCGGCGGAAAGGCGGTTTCGGCGGCGGCCTCGCGTGCCGAGGCGCGCCAGTGGGTGAGACCGGCAAGGGCAAGGGCCGCGATGAGGAAGCTAGTGGCCAATCTCTTCAATGTCATATGGCGTGGTCTGGTAGATCTCGTTGATCCAGTTGCCATATAGAAGGTGGGCGTGACTTCTCCAGCGGTTCAGCGGCGGAAGTGCGGGATTATCATCCGGGTAGTAATTCATCGGCACGTTGATCGGCGTGCCGTTCGCGACGTCGCGGTCATATTCCTGCTTCAGCGTGTCGCTGTCATATTCGAAGTGGTTGAAGATATAGAGCGCACGGTGGGCGGCATCCTCGACCAGGCAGGGGCCTACCTCATCGCTGCCGAGGAGCGTCTTGAGGCCGGGGGCGGCGTCGATCTCGGCCTGTTTCATCTCGGTCCAGCGGCTGACGGGGATGACGAAATCATCCGAAAAGCCGCGCAGATAGGGCGAGGTGGGCGAAAGGTTCTTGTGCCGGAAACAGCCAAAGGCCTTGTGGTCCAGCATGTGCTTCTTCACGCCGTGGAAATGGTTGATCATCGCCATCCCGCCCCAGCAGACGCCGAAGGTGGAGTGGACGTTTTTCTGCGTCCAGTCAAAGACTTCGCAGAGTTCCTTCCAGTAGGTGACTTCCTCGAAAGGCAGATGTTCGATCGGCGCGCCGGTGATGATCAGGCCGTCGAACTTCTCGCCCTTGACCTCCTGGAAGGGGCGGTAGAAGGCGGCCATGTGCTCGGCGGCGGTGTTCTTGGTCTGGTGTTCCGACATGCGGATCAGCTGCAGGTCGATCTGCAAGGGCGTGGCACCGATCAGCCGGGCGAACTGGTTTTCCGTCTGGATCTTCTTCGGCATCAGGTTGAGCAGCCCGATGCGCAGCGGCCGGATGTCCTGATGCGCGGCGCGGGTCGGCGACATGACCATGACGCCCTCGGACCGCAGCACGTCATAGGCGGGCAGGGTTTCGGGAAGCGTGATCGGCATGGCTCGGTTCCTTGGGTCTTCGGAAGGGGAAGAGCTAGGCGGTTCTCATCAGGGTTGCAAGGTCAGGCCCGGTCGATGGCGCGGGCCATGAGTGCATCGAAATCGGCGGCAGAGCGGACTTCGGCCACCTCCTCCGCCGTGACGGTGACGCCCCAGCGTGCCATGGCGGCATATCGCGGCTGGCGATGGGCCAGGGCGCGGGCATAGGTCCAGCGGACGAAGTGGTCGGGATCGCAGTTTTCTTCGGTCACAGAATGAGTTGCGCGGTATTCTTCCCATGCTGCATGAAGAAAGTGCGGCTGGTAATACATCGGCTTTGGCGCGCGGTCAAAGCGGCGGACAAGCTCGGCCGTATGGGCGTCGGAGCCCTTGATCCAGACCATCAGCAAGGTCTGGGACAGCTGCTGCATCACCGGATCGTCGGGATTCCCTGCCTCGACCACCTCGCAGATCGAGCCGGAGGTGTCGCAGACGAAATTGGGGTAGCCGTAGATCTCTTCGGCGCGCTCCATGAAGCGGGCTGTGTCGAGGGTGGCCGCGATCTCGGCGGCGCGGTGCTGGTCCTGGCGCTTCATGTATTCGGCGAAGGGCACGCCGCCCCTGGCCGGGTCGCCGGGCTTGCCGAGATAGGTGGAGAGCGGCGCAAGGTTGTCGAAGGTGATGTTCGAGGCGATGTAGACGCTGTCGGTCATCAGCAGTTCACGCAGCAGCGGGACCTTCATCGCCTCGCGCTTGAAGTTGTCGGCGATGTATTCGCCCATGTAGCGCGTGCCGATCCGGTAATCGACCGAGTAGTGGAACCAGTCGCCATGGTCGCGCAAGAGGTTCGACAGGTAGGTCTTGCCCAGGCCGGACATGCCGAAGAGCATGATCCGCTTGCGGGGGGCCTTCAGGTAGTCGTCGCCGGAGCCGTAGATCATCGCATCACCTCACCGGCGCTTCTGTTAGCCGGGCGAAGGGCGTTCCACAACGGAAAACCCCGCCCGGGAGGGGCGGGGTTGGCGGGCCGTGGGGCCCGGATCAGAAGGTGTAGCCGATGCGGAGGCCGACGCCGACGCCGGAGTTTCCGGTGAACGAGGCGCCGACCGGCGGATTGGTCGTCGCGTCGCCGATATCGACATAGCGGATGCCGCCGGTGATCTTCAGATTGTCGCGGGTATAGGTGGCGGCAAGGCCGATGCTGCGGAAGCCGTCGGTCGGGCCGAGGTTGCCGGTCAGCTCGCCGTCGGAGGGTTCATAGCCCAGCGTCACCGCCGCCGACCAGGTTTCGTTGAAGCGGCGGCCGATGCCAAGGTTGTAGGTGATGCGGTCGTTCGGGTATTCCACGAGGGCCTGGCCGCCTGCTGCAAGGGCATAGCCATTCGGCGCGATCCGGAACTCTGACCAGTCGACCCAGCGGATCGAGCCGAAGAGGAGCGTGTCCTTGGCGACGCCGGTCTGGAACTCCAGGTTCACCGACTGCGGAACCTCGGTGTCGAAGCTGCTTTCGAGGGAGGTCAACAAGGTTGTCTCGGAAGACTGCAGCGTATGCGTGATCGCCGAATTGTAGGTCAGGGCGACGCGCGCCGCGATCTCCGGCTTCTCCCAGGCGACCCCCACCACATAGCCCAGTTCCGAGTCATGGTTGGTGTCGAGCGTGTAGTTGGCAACCAGCGGGATCGAGACCTCGCCATGCACGGTCTGGTAGCGCAGACCGCCATAGACCGAGACGTTGTTTTCAAAACCATAGCGCACAAGCGCGGTGATGGCGCTGGAGCTGAGTTTGGCGGTGGTTCCGGCAAGCGGGTAGCTGGCATCGGGCACGAACGTTCCCGGATACGCGACATCTGCGCCGATCGGCTGGTCGATGATCAGGGCGAAGTCCAGACGCTCGCCGATGTCCATCTTGTAGCCCAGGCTCCAGCTGTTGTAGCTGGACGACATGTTGCCTGAACTGACGGCCCCCCCGCCCACGGTTCCGCTTGCGTCGGGCGAAAAGTGCCCGAAGCTCAGCTCGGCATAGCGGCCCTGTTCGAACAGGATGGCGACCGATTGCGTGGATCGTTCGACCCCGCCCGCATGCGCGGCGCCGGTCGCGGCGGCAAGTGCTGCCGCCGTGGCTAGAATGCGTTTCATGTTCCTCGTCCCTGACAAGAGATTTCCCCTGCCGAAAACGCTAGGAGCCGGGTTGGCACCGGTCAATCAGGACGCAGCGTCACGTGGTCGGCGTGAATTCAACCTGTGGCAATAGCGACGCGTTGCCGCAGGTTGAGCCAGATGCCGAGAAAGATCAGCGCCGCGCCGAGGAACAGGCTGGGCTCCACCGGCTCGGCATAGACCAGCGCGCCGATGGCGGCGATGATCGGCAGGCGCGCGAAATCGACCGGAACCACGGTCGAGGCCGGGGCGAGCGACAGGGCCGTGGTCAGGCAGAGATGGGCGGTGATCCCCGCGACGCCGATCAACGCCAGCCAGGGCAGGGTGGCAAGCGTCGGCAGCGTGACCGCCCCGTCAGCCGCCATGGCGATGGTGCCGAAACAGGCTTGGATCAGCGTCAGCCAGAACAGGATGGAAACGATCGCCTCGCCATCCGTGGTCAGCGCCTTGGTCATCAGGTTGGTGACCGCAAAGAAGACAGCGGCTCCGGCCGCGGCAAGGACGCCCGTCTCCAGCGCGGTGAAGTCGGGGCGGGCGACGATCAGGATGCCGGCAAAGCCAAGACCGGCGGCCAGAAGTTTCCGCCGCGTCAGACGCTCGCCCAGGAAGAGGGGAGACAGCAGGATCACCCAGATCGGCGAGGTGAACTCCAGCGCGAAGACCTGCGCGAGGGGAATCAGGGTGATCGCCCAGAACCAGAGCGACTGGCCGGTGAAGTGAAAGACGTTGCGGACGAGATGGCTCCTGACCCGGTCGCGGCGGATGCGGCCGGCCTGACCCATGGCCAGCGCGATGCCGAGCACCAGCACCCAGCCGATGACCGAGCGATAGGCCAGGATCTCGAACGTGTCATGCGCGCCGTTGATCTGCCGCGTGGCGATCGCCATCGAGGTGAAGGCGGCGATGGAACCGGTCATCCAGATGGCAGCGGCAAGGGGGCGGTGGGGCGTCGACATGCGGCCGAGCCTTGCCGGGCAGGACCGGGAATGTCCAGACCCGCATCCGTTCCGCCGACCCTCGGGTGGGTCAGCCTTCGCTGATCGTGAAATCCCGGCCGAGCGTGGCGGTCGCCCTGTACCAGGGGCTGACCCGGGTGCGGGCCTGATGCGCATCGAACGCTTCACGATTGGTGAAGGTTTCGTCCAGTCGCCAGACCATCGGGTTGTCGGTGGAGAGGACGTTGAACGACAGGCAACCCGGTTCGGCCCGGCTGAGCCGGACATGATCGGGCAGGAGGGTGCGGACGATGTCCGCCTCCTCGGCGCTGGAACAGGTCAGCGTGCCGGTGACCCGGATCATTCCAACTCGATCGTGCCCGGCGGCTTGGAGGTGCAGTCGTAGAAGACGCGGTTGATACCCTTGACCTCGTTGATGATCCGGGTCGCGGTCTCGCCCAGGAAATCGTGGGTGAAAGGGTAGTAGTCGGCGGTCATCCCGTCGACGCTTGTTACCGCGCGCAGGGCCAGCGCATAGTCATAGGTCCGCCCGTCGCCCATCACGCCCACGGTCCGCATCGGCAGGATCGCGGCGAAGGCCTGCCAGATCTCGTCGTACAGCCCGTGCTTGCGGATCTGGTCGATATAGACCGCATCGGCCCGGCGCAGGATGTCGAGCTTTTCGCGGGTGATCTCGCCGGGGCAGCGGATGGCAAGGCCGGGGCCGGGGAAGGGGTGGCGGCCGATGAAGCTGGCGGGCAGGCCAAGCTCGCGGCCAAGTGCGCGGACCTCGTCCTTGAACAGCTCGCGCAGGGGTTCGACCAGTTTCAGGCCCATCTTTTCCGGAAGGCCGCCGACGTTGTGGTGCGACTTGATCGTGACCGAGGGGCCGCCCGAGAAGCTGACGCTTTCGATCACGTCGGGATACAGCGTGCCTTGGGCGAGGAAGGTCGCGCCGCCGACTTCGGCCGCATGTTTCTGGAACACGTCGATGAACAGCTTGCCGATGGTCTTGCGCTTCACCTCGGGGTCGCTGACGCCCTCCAGCGCGGTCAGGAACAGGTCCGACTCGTCGGCGTGGATGAGCGGCATGTTGTAATGGTCGCGGAACATGGTCACGACCTGCTCCGCCTCGCCCAGCCGCAACAGGCCGTGGTCGACGAAGACGCAGGTGAGCTGGTCGCCGATCGCCTCATGGATGAGGACGGCTGCGACCGAGGAGTCGACCCCGCCCGACAGGCCGCAGATGACCTTCTGGTCGCCGACCTGCTCACGGATCTTGCGGATCGCCTCTTCCCGGTAGGCGCCCATCGTCCAGTCGCCCTTGAAGCCCGCAAGCTTGACGAAATTCTCGTACAGCTTGCCACCCTTGGGGGTGTGATGCACCTCGGGGTGGAACTGGACGGCGTAGAAGTGGCGCTTGGGGTCGGCGGTGATGGCGAAGGGCGCGTTGGGCGAGGTGCCAAGGACCTGGAAGCCGGGGGCAAGTTTCGACACATGGTCGCCGTGGCTCATCCAGACCTGTTCGCGCGCCTGGGGGCCGTCCTCGGGCGGGAACCAGCCGGCAAGGATCGGATGGGTCAGGTCGGTGGGTGTGACGAAGGCGCGGCCGAACTCGGCGGTGCCGTGGCCGCCTTCGACATGGCCACCCAGGCAATGCATCATCACCTGCTGGCCGTAGCAGATCCCCAGGATCGGCACGCCCATCTCGAACACCCCTTTCGGCGGCATCGGGGCGTTTTCCCAGTAGACGGAGGCAGGCCCGCCCGAGAAGATCACCGCCTTCGGGGCGAAGGCCTGCAGGAAGCCCTCGTCGATGCGGTTGTAGGGGTGGATTTCGCAATAGACGTTCAGCTCGCGCAGGCGGCGCGCGATGAGCTGCGTCACCTGGGAACCGAAGTCGATGATGAGGAGGCGGTCATGGGCTTGGGTCATGCGCCCGCGTAGCGCGAGTGCAGCAGCGGTGCAAGAGGCGGCAGGCCGCGGAGTCGGGGGTTTCGCGCCCCCAGACCCTGGTGCGATGGTTTTGCCAGGCGGCAGGCCATGTCGGTGGCTGGCAGGGTCCATGTCGGTTTTGGAAGACAATGGACGGTTTCGGGGGACGGGCGCGGCCTGTTTGGCGGCATAACGGCGCAAACATCGGTCGGAGGCTGACATGAACGAAGTGGCAGGGCGCAGGGCGCGCAGTGGGGGCGGGGCCAGCCGTCGGGCGGAGCGCACCGCGGTCAGCTTCGAGACCGCGCGCTTCATCCAGCGCAACATCCCGAACTTCGAGATCCTGAACGAGGAAGCGCTCCAGATCATCGAATGGAACGCCGAGACGGTGCTGGAGGAGATCGGCGTCAATTTCGTCGAGAATCCGACGGCGTTGCAGCGCTGGCGCGAGGCCGGGGCCGACGTGCAGGGCGAACGGGTGCATATCCCACGCGGTCTGGCCCGCAAGCTGATCTCCACCGCGCCGAAGACCTATACCCAGCACGCCCGCAACCCCGAGCGCAACGTCGAGGTCGGCGGCCGCAACCTGGTGCTGGCCCCGGTCTACGGCCCGCCCTTCGTCCGCGACATGGAAGGCGGCCGCCGCTATGCGACGCTGGAGGATTTCCGGAACTTCGTGAAGCTCGGCTACATGTCGAAGTGGCTGCACCATTCCGGCGGCACGGTCTGTGAGCCGACCGACATCCCGGTGAACAAGCGCCACCTCGACATGTTGCTCGCCCACATGACACTGTCGGACAAGCCCTTCATGGGCTCGGTCACCGAACCCAGCCGGGCGCAGGATTCCGTCGACATGGCCTCGATCCTCTTCGGCAAGGATTTCGTCCAGCAGAACACGGTGATGACCAGCCTCATCAACATCAACTCGCCGATGGTTTTCGACGGGATCATGATGGGCGCGCTTGAGGTCTTTGCGGCGAACAACCAGGCCAGCATCGTCTCGCCCTTCATCGTGGGCGGCGCGATGGCGCCGGTGACGGTGGCGGGGACGCTGACCCAGGTGCTGGCCGAGATCCTCGCCGGCGTCAGCTATTCGCAGCTGGTCCGCCCCGGTTCGCCAGTCATCGCCGGGGCCTTCGTGACCTCGATCGACATGAACTCGGGCGCGCCGACCTTCGGGACGCCGGAAGCGGCGCATATCACCTATGGCGCGGGCCAGCTGGTGCGGCGGCTGGGGCTGCCCTACCGCTCGGGCGGGTCGTTCTGCGGCTCCAAGCTGCCAGATGCGCAGGCGGCCTATGAAACCGCGAACTCGCTGAACATGGCGCTGCTGGCGGGCGTGAACTTCATGCTGCACGCCTGCGGCTGGCTGGAGGGCGGTCTGGTATCCTCGTACGAGAAATTCGTGATGGACGCCGACCAGCTGGGCACTCTGCACCATCTGGCGCAGGGCATCCAGGTGGACACCAATGGTCAGGCGATGGATGCGATCCGCGAAGTCGGGCCGGGCGGGCATTACCTTGGCTGCTCGCATACCCAGGCCAATTTCAAATCGGCCTTCTGGCGCTCGGAGCTTCTGGACTACAAGCCCTTCGAGACCTGGGCCGAGGAAGGCAGCCGCGACACCCAGACGCTGGCGGCCGAGAGGGTGAAGAAGCAACTGGCCGACTACCAGCCGCCGGCAATCGACGACGGCGTGCGCGAGGCGCTGGAGGCTTTCGTCGCTAACCGCAAGGCGGAAATGCCCGACGCCTTCATCTGAAGGCGCCGGGACCCGGTCACGCCATCCCGCCGCGGCGCAGAAGTTGCGCCTCGGCCAGAAGCGCGATCAGCACGTCGATGTGGCGCGCTACCGAATAGCTCGCGTCGCCCGCCACGCGCGTGGCTTCCAGCTTTTGCTCGACCTCGATCAACCGCGGCACCGTGACCTCGGGCGAGGTCGTGCCATCCACCAGCCGCCGCAGGTCGCGCTCGCGCCGGTAGTCGCCCAGACCGAAGCGGGCCGCGTGCATCAGCAGGCGCGGGCGGCGCAGGTTGGCAAGCATCATGCGGAAATCAGACATCGTGCACTCCGTAATCTTGGGCGAGTGCATTCTGCCCCAGGGCAGCCTTGCGTTGCGTGAAGGCCAATTCCAGCGCGCGGAGGTTACCGGGAAGTTTAGGAATTCCCGTCAATTCTCGGGGTTGGCCGAGAGGTTAACGAACAGGTAACCAATTCCACCCAAGGTTGCGAGAGTCCAGGGCTGGACGTATCGCAGCCCGAAAGTGGACCAAGACGGGACGACTGCCTTGCCTGAACTCATTGCTGCCAGCCTGCCAGACTGGCTTCCTGCTGCCGTGCGCCATTACCTGGATCACGTCGAGGAAGGGACATCGTTCAGGGCGCTGGCACGTCGTGAGGGGCTGCATGCCTCGACCATCCTGCGGCAGGTGCGTCGGTACGAGAACCGGCGCGACGACCCGCTGATGGATGAGGCACTGGCTGCCGTGTCCCGCCTTGCGCTCCGTTCGGCCGATCCCCCAGATCGAAAGGATGATCCGCCCATGACTGCCCATCTCCGCGCTGCGCCGGACCATGCGCCGACCGACCTCTGCGACCCGCAGCTTCTGGCGCGGGAGGGGCGCCGCGTCCTGCGCCGGCTGGCCGAGCCGGGGGCCGTGCTGGCCATCGCGCCGGAAATGGAGAAAGCCGCCGTCCTGCGCGAATTCCCCGATGGCCGCAACTTGCGGACGGCTGTGCTGGACCGCTCGGTGGCGCAGGCTTTCATCCTGCGCGACTGGATTGCCAGCCGGAAGGCGGGGCGCGTCTCGACCTACGAGATCACCGCCTCGGGCCGCGCCGCGCTGAAGCGGATGATCGACGAGGAGGACCGCCGCCGCCAGGGCATGAACGAGGCAGCCGGGACCTTCGCCGACCAGCACCGGGTCTGGGGCGAGCGTGCGGTCATGGATGACGGCGGTCCGCGCCGGGTGCGCTACAACCTCGCGGAAAGCCCGGTCAGTCTTCTGGGCCGCCGCCGCGACCGCGACGGCAAGCCCTTCCTCGAGCCCGAGCTGGTTCAGGCCGCCGAACGTCTGCGCGAGGATTTCGAACTGGCGCAGATGGGCCCCCGCGTGGCGCAGAACTGGGACCGTTTCCTGACGGGCGGGGACCGGGGCAGTTTCCAGCCCGATTCGGGTCTGGCCGAGGGGCCGTCCTCGGCCCGTTCGCGTGTGGCGGCCGCGCTGCGCGATCTGGGACCCGGTCTGGGCGATGTGGTCTTGCGCTGCTGCTGCTTTCTGGAAGGTCTGGAGGTCGCGGAAAAGCGGATGGGCTGGGCGGCGCGGTCAGGCAAGATCGTGCTGCGGATCGCGCTGATGCGGCTCCGGCGACACTATGACGAGACCTACGGCCGCTCTGGCCCGCTGATCGGCTAGGCTCCGACCCCGCGCAGGGCAAGGACCAGTGACATCGCTCCAAGAAAGACCGAGGCCAGCCGCCGCAACAGGACCAGCGCGCCCGGCTGGCCGCGCCCGCCCAAGGTCGCGCCAAGGCCCGCCCAGGCCAGCGCGACCAGCACCACCAGAACGGCGAAAAGCGTCAGGTTCGCCGCCAGCCCCTCGGGCGAGGGCAGAAGGACAAGGCCGAAGATCAGGGCCTTGGGGTTCAGCGCGGTGGTGACAAACAGGGCCCGGGCACCCACCGTGGCCTGTCCGGCCCCCGTCGCCGGAACCCGCCAAAGCCGCACTGCCAGCACCGCGACCCAGACCGCCGCCGCCAGCGTCACCGCCATCCGCAGCGCGGGCAGGTCCGCCAGCACCGCCGCGCCGAACAGGGCAAGGGGAAGAACCGTCAGCAGATAACCCGCCAGCTCGGCCGGAACCAGCCGCAGCGCCCCCGCCAGCCCGCGCTCGGCCCCGGCCAGCAGAACCAGCGAATTCGTCGGCCCCGGCGTCATCAGCAGGGCGAGGATCGCCAATGTCAGTTCAAGCGCGGTCATCATCGTCCCCCTGATCTGACTGCCCTCTGACATCCGCGGAATGGCACCGCCTTGATCCGCGTCAAGTGCAGCCCGGCTTCGCGTTGCCATTGTGTCGAAACGGGCTTATCTCAGCGGAAGGCCCAGCGGTCAGGGAGATCATCCGTGCGCGACCTCAAGATCCCGGAAGAGCGGCACCCCGAAAAGGCGCACCGGCCGGACAATGTCCAGCCGAAAAAGCCCGCCTGGATCCGGGTCAAGGCCCCGACCTCGGAAGGTTACAAGCAGACCCGCGACATCCTGCGCGAGAAGAAACTTGTCACCGTCTGCGAGGAAGCCGGCTGCCCCAACGTCGGCGAATGCTGGAGCCAGGGTCACGCCACCATGATGATCATGGGCGAGATCTGCACCCGCGGCTGCACCTTCTGCAATGTGGCCACCGGCAAGCCGCAAAGCCTTGACGCCTTCGAGCCGGGCCGGGTGGCCCATGCCGTGGCCGAACTCGGTCTGTCGCATGTGGTCGTGACCTCGGTCGACCGCGATGACCTTGAGGACGGCGGGGCCGAGCATTTCGCCCAGACGATCCGCGCGATCCGGCACCGCTCGCCCCAGACGACGATCGAGGTGCTGACGCCCGATTTCCTGAAATGCCCGCCCTCGGCGCTGGAAAAGGTGGTCGAGGCGCGGCCCGATGTGTTCAACCACAATCTGGAAACCGTGCCCGGCCTCTACCACGAGGTCCGCCCCGGTGCGCGCTACTTCCACTCGCTCCGGCTTCTGCAACGGGTCAAGGAACTGGACCCGCTGATGTTCACCAAATCGGGGATCATGGTCGGTCTGGGTGAGGATCGCCCCGCCGTCCTGCAGGTCATGGACGACATGCGCAGCGCGGATGTCGACTTCATCACCATCGGCCAGTATCTCCAGCCGACGCCCAAGCACCATGCGGTGGCCCGTTTCATCACGCCGGACGAGTTCAAGGCCTATGAGACGGCGGCCTGGGGCAAGGGGTTCCTGATGGTCTCGGCCACGCCGCTCACCCGGTCAAGCTATCACGCCGGCGACGACTTCGCCCGTATGCGCGCCGCGCGTCAGGCCGGACGGGGCTAGGAAGCGCGGGGGCGGCGCTGCCTGCGTCCGCCCCATCGTCTCATGTCGCGGCCGGTCAGAACTTCAGACCCAGCGACAGGTTGCAAAGCTCATCCGCATCTTCAGGAAAGAAGGCTCCGGCGTCCATGAAGACGCCGTTTTCAAGCGTGTATTCCACGGCGATCCCGTAATTCTCGCGCTTGAACCCCGAGAACTCGGTCCGGTCCGCCGCCACCGACAGGTCCAGCCGTTCGATCGGCGAATAGACGGCGTAGATCTGGGTATTGGTGGAATCATAAGCGTTGAACCGCGAGATCATCACCCCCGCCCGCAGCTTTTCCAGCCGCGCCTCGGCCCCGTAAAAGACGAAGGACCCGTCCCGCCAGTCGGCCTCCATCTGTTCGGCCCCGCCGCGAAGCACGAACTGCCCGATCTCGTAATTGACGCCAAGGTTGACCAGTTCGAAGCCCTCGCCCTTGTGGGCCGAGGCTCCGAGTTTCAGCTGGCCGAAATCGCCGTCATAGCGCACACCCAGCGGTGGATCGATGTCGCGGAACAGATACAGGCCCTGAAGCTGGCTGGCGGCCTTGTCGCCCCGGTCAAGATACAGCTCCCGGTTTCCCCCCATGACGATGGTGCGGACATAATCGTCCAGCGCCGCGCGCGGTGCCCCGAGTTGCAGGGTATGGGCCCCGAAGCTGTAGCTGAGCGCCGCGTAGGGGGCCGTCCTGTCATAGCCCGAGGTATAGAAGCCATCGAAGCCGACAAAGCCCCCCAGCCCGCCAGCGGCCGGCCGATACACAAGATCGACCTCACCATACCCGATGTTGAAGGGGTAATCCGAGAAGGTCCGTTCCCATTCTACCCAGCCCTCGAGTGACAATCCGCCACCGAAGTCCAGGGCATGGGTCGGTAGGGTCGTCGTGCCCAGCAGAATGGCCGAAACGAAAGCAATGTGACGCATGGCAGAATCCCGTAACTGATAACGAATATGTGAAGTCTAGCGCGGGGCGCGCCGGTTCGACAATTCCCCTGTGAAAGAAGGGGTGGACCGCGTGGTTTCTGCGTAACTTGGGCGTCAGTCCGGGTTCGGCACCGCCAGCAGATATTCCGCCACCGCCTGCCGGTCGCTTTCGGGCAGCCGGGCCATGTTCGCGACCACATGGGCCATATGGCCGCCGACGCTGTCATATTCGGGCGTGAAGCCGGTGGTCAGATATTGCACGATATCCCCCGCCGTCCAGCCAAGTGCCGCCGGGGTGATGTTGGGGATCCGCCCCTGACCCGCCGGGTCCGGCGCGCCCGCGAGCCAGCGGCCCGTGTCCATCCCGCCAAGCGCCGTGCGCGGCGTGTGGCATTCGCCGCAATGCGCCAGCGCCTCGGCGATGTATCGGCCCCGGTCCACCGTCGGCGTGACATTCCCCGCCAGCGCCCAGCCGCCCCGCAGATACAGGATCTTCCACAGCCCCACCGCCTCGCGCCGCGAGAAGGGGAAGGCCAGCTCATGCGGCGCGCTTGGCGTCGCATCGGCCGGCAGGGTCTGCAGGAAGGCATGCAGGTCCGTCACATCCTGAAGCCGCATCTTCGCGTAGGAGGCATAGGGCAGGGAGGGGTAGTAATGCTGTCCCTCCGGGCTCACCCCGCGCTTGAGCGCATTGGCGAGGTCCAGAAGGCTCCACCCGCCGATGCCGTGGGTCGGGTCCTGGCTGATGTTCGGCGCGACGAAGGTCCCGAAATCCGAGGCGAACCGCTGTCCGCCGGCCAGCACCAGCTGCGCCTCGCCCCGCGCGCCGGGCGCCATGTGGCACGAGGCGCAGCCCGCCGCCCAGAACACCGTCTCGCCCCGCGCGGCATCGCCGGTCAGGCCCGCCACCTCGGCCGCCGCAAGCGGCTTGGGCCGCGCCATCCACCACAGGCCCGCCGCCCCGATCACCGCCAGAAGCACCAGCCAGCGCAGAACCCGCATCCCGTTTCCTCCGTCCGTTTCGATCCGCGCCACCCTAAGGTCGGGGATGGCACTGTCCAATCACGGTTTCAGGCGGTCGGGCGTCAGCCAGGTCGGCCAGCCAAAGGCCCATTCATAGCCCGCGATCACCAGACAGGCCGCGATCACCGCGAAGACCAGCTTCACCCGCCCGGCCGAGGGCGGATGCCGCGCCCACCTTTTGGCCCGCGCAAGCCAGACGAGGTAGTTCACGCGCCCTCGGTGAAGCGCACCTTGCCGATGAAGGGCAGGTTGCGGTTCCGTTGCGCGAAATCGATGCCATAGCCCACGACGAATTCGTCGGGGATCTCGAATCCGGTCCAGTCGGCCTTGACCGGCACTTCCCGGCGCGAGGGCTTGTCCAAGAGCGCGCAGGTCTTCAGCCGCGCCGGTTCGCGCGCCTTCAGAAGGTGCAGGACATGGGACAGGGTGAATCCCGTGTCGATGATATCCTCGACCACCAGCACGTCGCGGCCCGCGATCTCGCCGCGCAGGTCCTTCAGGATCCGCACCTCGCGGCTGGAATGCATCGCATCGCCGTAGGAGGAGGCTTCGAGGAAATCCACCTCAACCGGCAGTTCGATCTCGCGCACAAGGTCGGCGATAAAGACGAAGGACCCGCGCAGAAGGCCCACGACGACCAGCTTGTCGGTGCCGTGGAAATGCGCGGTGATCTCGCGCGCCAGCGACTCGACCCGGGCTGCGATGGCCTTGGCGCTGATCATCTGGTCGATCACATAGGGCTGTGCGGGCATGGCGGCTTCCGATTGCTTCGCCCCTTCCTAGCGTCCAAAGCCACAGTTGCCTAGGCCGTGACATGTCGCCCGCTTGATCTCGGGCCGCCGTCAGGCCACATGTCGGCACGAGAGAGACGCGATGCCCACCCATTCCGAGACCAAACGCCTGCCCTATACCGCCCAGCAGATGTACGATCTGGTGGCCGATGTGGCGTCCTATCCCAAGTTCCTGCCCTGGAACTCTGCCGCCCGCATCCGGTCGCGCCGCCCGGTCGAGGGCGGGGGCGAGGTGATGGAGGCGGATCTCGTCATCAGCTTCAAGGTCTTCCGCGAAAGGTTCGGCAGCCGCGTGACCCTCTGGCCCGAGGCGAAGCGGATCGACACGGAATATCTCGACGGCCCCTTCCGGCACATGAAGTCGAACTGGGCCTTCCGCGACATCCCCGGCGGCTGCGAGGTCGATTTCCACGTCGATTTCGAATTTCGCAACGCGATCCTGCAAGGGATCATCGGGGTCGTGTTCAACGACGCCATGCTCCGCGTGGTCCGCGCCTTCGAACGCCGCGCGGCCGAGCTTTACGGACCCGCCCCGCTGTGACGCGACGGAAGTCCCCGCCGGCGGCGTGAAGGGGGTAATCCAGCCACGGGGGTCCCATGCGCCTGATCGCCACCCTGTCCCTGCTTCTCGCCCTTGCCCTGCCTGCCGCGACCGAAACTGTCCGCCTTGGCGACCGCTGGTACCGGATCGACCTGCCCGCCGACCCAAAGGGCGCGCCGTTGATCCTGGCGCTGCATGGCGGGGGCGGGGACCCGGACCAGTTCGCCAGATCCTCCGGCCTTGCGGGCCGCCAACCGGGCCGGCTTCGCCGTCGCCTTTCCAGCCGGCAGCGGGCGCCGCGGCGACCGGCTCCTGACCTGGAATGGCGGCTATTGCTGCGGCTTTGCGCAGCGTCAGGGGGTGGATGATCTCGGCTTCCTGCGCGAGGTGATCGCGGACGCAGCCCACCGCTTCGGCGTAGACGGCAAGGCGGTCTACCTCACCGGCATGTCGAACGGTGCGATCCTGGCCGAGACCTTCGCGGCGCGGAACCCCGGCCTCGTCCGGGCAGTAGCGGGCGTCGCGGGGACGATGGACAGCGCGCGTCTCCGCGTCGCGGGGCCGGTTCCGGCGCTGATCCTTCACGGCACGGCCGACAGGATGGTGCCATACGAGGGTGGGCGCGGCGACACCAGCCTGACACGGACCGACTTCGCCTCGGTTCCCTCGGTCGTCCGGGCCTTCCTTGCGCCCTGGGGCGGGGGGCTGACCCGAACCTCCCGCCGGATCGACCGCCACAAGGACGGGACGTCGGTCGCCATCACCGACTACCGGAAGGGCGGTCGGCTCGTCTTGCGGCTGATCACGGTCGAGGGCGGCGGACACCACTGGCCCGGCGGCCGGAACGCCCGGATGTCAGAGGGCAAGACGCAGGAGATCGACGCGACTACCGAGATCCTGGGCTTCTTCGCTGCGCACCGCTGACTCACCCGCTGGAAAGGATTGGCCTACCGCAGCGCCGCCGCCAGCAGGTCCAGCGCATGTGCCGTCGCGGCCTTGCGGACCTTGTCCCGACCAAGCGCCCCGAAGTCCACCGTCTCGACCCCTGTCTCCCGGCCCCGCTGCGCAAGGCCGAAGCAGACCCGACCCTCCGGCTTGAACTCCGACCCTCCGGGCCCCGCGATTCCGGTGATCGACACCGCCAGATCCGCCGCCGAATGTGCCAGCGCCCCTTCGGCCATCTCGCGCGCGACCTCTTCCGACACCGCCCCATGGGCGGCCAAGGTCGCCTCGGACACCCCCAGCAGATCCACCTTGGCCGCGTTGGAATAAGTGACGAACCCGCGCTCGAACACGTCCGAGGATCCCGCCACATCGGTCAGCGCCGCCGCGACCATCCCGCCCGTGCAGCTTTCCGCCGTGGCAATCCGCAGCCCCCGGTGGCGCGCCAGCGCCAGAAGGTCGGGCACCGTCACAGCCACGGCTGCACCACCCCATGCCACAGCCCCGCCAGCGCGACCGAGACGATCCCGGCGAAAAGCCCCGCCCAGAGGTCATCCAGCATCACCCCCTTCGCGCCGCCCATCCGGTCGGCCCGGCCCACAAGCCAGGGCTTCCAGATGTCGAACAGCCGGAACAGAAGGAACGGCGCCACCCAGCCCGGCCAGGCGCCGAACAGAAGATCCTCCACCCCATGCCGCCAGAGCGGGATGACCGTGAAGCACAGCGCCAGAAGCTGCCCCGCCACCTCGTCGATCACCACTTCCGAAGGGTCCTCGCCCCCGGTTTCGCGCAGGTAGATCGGAACGGCCCAGAACCCCAGGACCAAAGCCAGGACAAGGCCGAGCGGGATTGCCAGCGCCAAACCCGCCTCATAGGCCGCGATTGCCAGCGCCACGGTGATCGCACTGGCCCAGGTGCCCGAGGCGGGCCGCAGGAACCCCGCGCCAAGGAAGGTGGCGATCGCCTTGCTCATGTCTTCACCAGGACGGCTGTGGCCAGCGCGGCGATCCCTTCCTCGCGCCCGGTGAAGCCAAGCCGCTCCGAGGTGGTGGCCTTGACGGAAACCCGCCCGACATCGACCGCCATGATCCGCGCCAGTTCCGCCTGCATTTTAACGGCATGCGGACCGATCTTGGGGCGCTCGCAGACCAGCGTCACATCGCAATTTCCCAGATCGAACCCCCGTGAACGCGCCAGCGCGATGGCATGGGACAGGAAGATATGGCTCTCCGCCCCCTTCCACTGCGGGTCGCTTGGCGGAAAGTGCCGCCCGATATCCCCCTCGGCCAGCGCGCCATAGATCGCGTCGGTCAGGGCGTGCATCCCGACATCGGCGTCGGAATGGCCCAGAAGCGCCTTGCCATGCGGCAGCTTCACCCCGCACAGCCAGACGTGATCGCCCTCGCAAAAGGCATGGACGTCATAGCCATTGCCCAACCGCACATCCATGGACTGCCCCTTCAGGATCGCCTCGGCCCGGGCGAAATCGCCGGGGTAGGTGAGTTTCAGATTGGTTTCCTCGCCCTCGACGATAGCCACGTCAAGCCCCGCGGCCCGGGCGACCTCCACGTCATCCGCCGCCCCTCCCGGATGCGCGCGATGGGCCGCAAGGATAGGCGCAAGACGAAAGGCCTGCGGGGTCTGCGCCCGGAACAGCCCCGCCCGGTCCACCGTGCCCGTGACGACTCCTCCCGTCCCGCGCCAGAGCGCATCCGACACCACCAGCGCCGGGGCCGCCCCCTCATGCACCGCCAGCGCCGCGATCAGCCGGTCGATCAGGGCGCGGCTGACCAGCGGCCGCGCGCCGTCGTGGATCAGGACCGCCTCGGCCCCCGTCCCCTCCAGCGCAATCAGCCCCGCCTGGACTGAGGCATCCCGTGTCGCCCCGCCATCGACCAGTATCGCTTCGGACCCCAGCGCCAGCGCGCGCTCGCGGTCCTCGGGGTGGATCACCAGCACCACCTGCATCCCGCGGAAGGCCGCAAGCGTATGCGCCAGCACCGGTTTGTCCGCCAGCATCTGCCACTGTTTCGGCACATCGCCGCCCATGCGGCTGCCGCGGCCTGCGGCGACGATGATGGCGGCTGTCTGCATGGCACCTTCCTTTGCCTCTGCGTAATCCAGCCCGACCTGCATGACAATCCGGCGCTTGCCGGGCGATTTCGCCTAAAATTTGTGCATCGCATGATTTTCGGTCATAAGCTCGCCACGCCGCCTTGGAGCAGCCATATCCGGGGCGTAGCACGTGATCATCTGCACAAGGATAAGGCTTTGTCCCTGCCTCTCGGCCCGCTCTCGCTGACCCCTCCGGTGTTCCTGGCCCCGCTGGCCGGGATCACCGACCTGCCATATCGCCGCCTTGTCGCCCGTTTCGGGGCCGGGCTCGTCGTCTCCGAGATGGTGGCCAGCGCCGAGGTCGTCCGCGCCCAGCCCGAGGCCCGGGCGCGGGCCGAGCTCGGGTTCGGCGAACAGGCGACCTCGGTCCAGCTGGCCGGCCGCGACCCGCACTGGATGGCCGAAGGCGCGAAATTCGTCGAAGGGCAGGGCGCGCGGATCATCGACATCAACATGGGTTGCCCGTCAAAACGCGTGACCACCGGCCTCTGCGGCTCGGCGCTGCTGCGCGACCTCGACCTCGCGCTGAAGCTGATCGAGGCCGTGGTCAGGGCCGTGAACGTCCCCGTCACGCTGAAGACCCGCCTTGGCTGGGACGACACGCTGCACAACGCCCCCGACCTTGCCCGCCGCGCCGAAGAGGCGGGCGTCCGGATGATCACCATCCACGGCCGCACCCGCTGCCAGTTCTACAAGGGCAATGCCAACTGGGCCGCCATCCGCGCGGTGAAAGAGGCCGTCCGCATCCCCGTCATCGCCAACGGCGACATCACCGACACCGAAACCGCGCGTGAGGCGCTGCGCCAAAGCGGTGCCGACGGGATCATGATCGGCCGCGGCGCTCAGGGCGCGCCCTGGAAGCTCGCCCGGATCGCGCATGAAATCTACGGCACCCCCGCTCCGAAGATCCCCGAGGGCGGCAGCCGGGGCCGGATGATCCTGGACCATTACGAGGACATGCTCACCTTCTACGGCCGCGAGCTTGGACTGCGCATGGCCCGCAAGCACCTCGGCTGGTATCTCGAGGAAGCGGGCCTCCCCCATGCGCGTGAGGCGATCCTGACCTCGACCGACCCGGCCGAGGTGATCCAGCTTGTCGAACAGGCCTTTGCCGAACTGGAACTTGCCGCATGAGCTATCGCGCGC
>JARFTV010000032.1:0-17875 GCA_029289325.1 Alphaproteobacteria bacterium | reverse complement strand
CGGGGGTGATCTGGGCCTCCCTGCCGCTGCCCACGCTGCTGATCGACACTGCCGGGCGCATCCTCGAGGCCAACCCGGCGGCCGAGACCTTCCTGAACGCCTCGGCCCGGGCGCTGAAGGACCAGCCCGTCTTCGACCGCCTCGCCATCGACGCCCCGGTGGACGAGGCGCTGGCGCGGGTCCGCGCCAATCAGGCGGCGCTGAACATCAACGACGTGGACGTCACCCCAGGCGACCGCGCGCCGGTGCACTGCACGATCCATCTCGCGCCGATGCACGACAATCCAGGCATCGTCATGCTGATGCTCTCCCCGCGGGAGCTGGCCGATCGCCTGAACCGCTCGCTCGGGGCCAAGACCGCCGCGCGCTCGGCCATCGGCATGGCCGAGATGCTGGCGCATGAGATCAAGAACCCGCTCGCCGGCATCTCCGGCGCGGCGCAGCTTCTGTCGATGAACCTGACGCCCGAAGATCAGGAGATGACCGACCTCATCGTCGAGGAAACCCGCCGCATCGTGAAACTGCTGGAACAGGTGGAGCAGTTCGGCAACCTCCGCCCGCCTGAACGCAAGCCCGTCAACCTGCACGACGCGCTCGACCGCGCTCGCCGCTCGGCCCTTGTCGGCTTCGCTGCCCACATGGCGATCATCGAGGATTACGATCCCTCGCTGCCGCCCACCTTCGCCGACAGCGACCAGCTGATGCAGGTCTTTCTCAACCTCATCCGCAATGCCGCCGAGGCCAGCAAGGGCGGCGGCATGATCCGGCTTCACACCTTCTACGACGTCTCCCTGCGCCTGCGCCGCAAGGACGGCATCTCGGCTGCGCTGCCCCTGAACGTCGAGATCATCGACGACGGCCCCGGCATCCCGCCTGACATCGCCGCCAATATCTTCGAGCCCTTCGTTTCCGGCCGCGAGAACGGCACCGGCCTCGGCCTCGCGCTGGTCTCGAAGATCATCACCGACCACGAGGGCTGGATCACCGTCGATTCCGTCCCCGGCCGCACCGTGTTCCGCATTTCCCTGCCCATGGCCCCGCGCGAGAAGAAGAAGGAAGCGAACTGATGGATGGCACCGTCCTTGTCGCCGACGACGACCGCACGATCCGCACCGTCCTGACCCAGGCCCTGACCCGGGCGGGCTGCAAGGTCCATGCGACCTCCAGCCTGATGACCCTCATGCGCTGGGTCGAGGAAGGCAAGGGCGACCTCGTCATCTCCGACGTCATCATGCCCGACGGCAACGGGCTCGACGCGCTGCCCCGGATCTCCAAGATGCGCCCCGGCCTGCCGGTCATCGTCATCTCCGCCCAGAACACGATCATGACCGCGATCCAGGCGGCCGAGGCCGAGGCCTTCGACTACCTTCCCAAACCCTTCGACCTTCCCGACCTGATGAAGCGGTCGGCCAAGGCGCTGGACCAGAAGCGCCATGCCGCGAAGCTCGTGGTCGCCCCGCGGGACCCCGGCGACGACCTGCCGCTGGTCGGTCGCACCCCGGCGATGCAGGCGCTGTACCGGCTGGTCGCCCGCGTGATGAACACCGACCTGCCCGTTCTCATCACCGGCGAAAGCGGCACCGGCAAGTCGCTCATCGCCCGGGCGATCCACGACTTCTCCGACCGCCGGACCTTGCCCTTCGTCGTCGCCCAGGCCACCGATCTTGCCGGGATCGACGGCCCGGCCTCGCTGCTGGCCAAGGCCCGTGGCGGCTCCATCGTCTTTGACGAGGTCGCCGATTATGACGAGGATACCCAGGCCCGCGTCGTCCGCCTGCTCGACATGCTGGGCGACAAGGCCCCCCGCGTGATGGCCACCAGCCAGACCGACCTTTCCGCCCGGATGGAGGCTGGCCAGTTCCGCCAGGACCTCTACTACCGCCTCGGTGGCGTCTCCCTGCACGTCCCCAGCCTGCGCGAACGGGTCGAGGACATTCCGCTTCTGGCCGAACATTTCCTCGCCCGGGGTGAGCGCGAGCTTGGCCTCGCCCGCCGTCTCTCGCCCGAGGCGACCGAGCTGGTGCGCAGCTATTCCTGGCCCGGCAACGTCCGCCAGTTGGAGAACACGCTCCGCCGCCTGCTCGTCACCGCCTCGGAAGCCGAGATTCCGCGGGCCGAGGTGGCGCAGGTCCTTGGCAACCAGCCCGGCCCCGAGCCGCGGGCCGAAACCGGCGACAAGCTCTCCGCCTCGGTCGCGCGGCACCTGAAACGCTACTTCGACCTGCACGGCGGCCAGCTGCCGCCCCCCGGCGTCTACCAGCGCATCCTGCGCGAGGTGGAACTGCCGCTGATCGAGATCGCGCTCGACGCCACCGCCGGAAATCAGGCGAAATGCGCCGACCTTCTGGGGATCAACCGCAACACCCTGCGCAAGAAGATCACCGATCTGGACATCCGTGTGACCCGTCGGCGCAAGTTGATGTAACCGGGCAACGGCGGATGTGTCTTTTTGGTTTCACCCCGCCAAGCCGCAAGATATAGTGGTTGCGGGCAGTAAAGGCCCCGGCAAACGGGCAGATTCGGTTGGATCGCGCACAGAACAGGGACATCTGGGCTCGCTTCTCGCGCCTTCGGCGGCAGCGACAGGTGCAGACCGCCGTAACCCTCGGGCTGGTGTTCCTCGGCCCCGTCCTCGCCGTCGCCACCTTCCTGGCGATGGGTCCCTTCAATCAGGACGCCACCTCGCCCACGCTGCGGCTGATCCTGCTGTCGGATCTCGTCTATGTCCTCGTCGTGGCCGCGCTGGTCCTGGCCCGTGTCGTCCGCCTTCTGGCCGACCGCCGCTCGCGGTCGGCCGGGTCTCGGCTGCACCTGCGGCTTTCGGGCGTCTTCATGCTGATCGCGCTGATCCCGACCGTGCTTGTCGCGGTCTTCGCGGTCCTGTCGATCAATATCGGGCTTGAGGGCTGGTTCTCCGACCGGGTCCGCTCGGTCGTCGGCTCCTCCCTCGCCGCCGCCCAGGCCTATGAGGCGGTCCAGCGTGACGACCTCGCCGCCGATGCCACCGCGCTTGCCGGTTACCTCAACCGCGCCAAGCGCCAGACCGTGTTCCTCCGCGACGACCAGCTGCGCCCGCTCCTGTCCCAGGGCCAGCAGATCATCCAGCGCGGGCTGAAAGAGGCCTATCTTGTCGATGGCGACGGGGATCTGCGCACCCGTGGCGAACGCTCCTACCTTTTCGGCTTCGAACCCCTGACGCCCGAACAGCTGCAACTCGCGCGCGAAGGCAACACGGTCCTGATCCCGGACTGGCCGAACAACGAATTCCGCGCGCTGGTCTTCCTTGACGCCTATCCCGACCGCTACCTCTACGTCACCCGGCAGGTCGATGGCTCGATCCTGTCCCTGCTGGATGAGACGCAGGAAACCGTCCAGCTCTACAACCAGCTGGAATCCGAACGCGGGCGGCTGCTGTTCAACTTCGGCCTCATCTACCTCGGCTTCGCGTTGATCCTGATCCTCGCCGCGATCTGGCTCGGCCTGTGGTTCGCCGAACGCCTGTCCCGTCCGGTGGGCCGTCTGGCCGGCGCGGCGGAAAGGGTAGGGGGGGGCGACCTCGACGTGCGCGTGGTCGAGGAAGAGGGCGATGACGAGATCGCCTCGCTGGGCCGCCTGTTCAACCAGATGACCCGGCAGCTGAAGGGCCAGCGCGAGGCGCTGGTCGAAAGCCACGCCCAGACCGAAACCCGCCGCCGCCTCTTTGATTCCGTCCTGTCGAACGTCACCGCCGGGGTGATCGGTCTGGATCCCGACGGCGACATCGATTTCGTCAACCGCGCGGCCGAACGTCTGCTCGACTACACCGAGGGCCAGCCCGACACGCCCCTCGCCGCCGCCGTCCCCGAATTCGCCGCCCTCTTCGACCGCCTGTGCGAGGGTGCGGGTACCGCCGTGCAGGAAGAAATCCGCCTGACCCGCAAGGGCAAGCTGGAAAGCCTCCTTGTCCGCATGTCCACCCGTCTTTCCGACCAAGGCGACCTCGAAGGCTATGTGGTGGCCTTCGACGACGTGACCGACCTCGTCAGCGCGCAGCGCATGGCCGCCTGGGGCGACGTCGCCCGCCGCATCGCGCATGAGATCAAGAACCCCCTCACCCCGATCCAGCTCTCGGCCGAGCGCATCAAGCGCAAGTTCCGCACCCAGGTCCGCGACCATGAGGATCTGGAGCAGTTGACCGATGTCATCGTCCGTCAGACCAACGACCTGCGCCGGATCGTGGACGAGTTCTCCAAGTTCGCCCGGATGCCGGAGCCCGACCGCCGCGACTGCGACCTGGCCGAGCTTTTGCGCGGCGCGGTCCTGTTGCAGGAAAACGGCCAGCCTGGCGTCCGTTTCGTCAAGTCGATCCCCCGCGATCCGCTGCAAATGGAAATCGACGCCACCATGATTGGCCAGGCTTTCACAAACCTGATCAAGAACGCCGGTGAAGCCATTGAGGCGCAACAGGAAAAATCGTCTCCCGGGTTCACTCCCGAAATCCGCGTTTCGCTGGAAGCAGACGACAGCGCTGCCGTGATCCGCATCATGGACAACGGCACCGGCCTGCCCCCCGACCGCGCCCGCCTGTTCGAACCCTATGTGACCACCCGCGCCAAGGGCACCGGCCTCGGGCTTCCCATCGTCAAGAAGATCATCGAGGAGCACGGCGGCACGCTCTCGCTTCTCGACGCCCCCGTCTTCGAGGGCAACACCCACCCCGGCGCCCTCGCCGAGATCCACCTGCCGCGCGCGACCCGGCGCCGGCCCCGTTCCCACGTTCCCCCGGAAGCGCCCGCGGCGCCCCCGCCGGGCAAGGAGGTTGAGACATGAGCATTCTGATCGTTGACGACGAACAGGACATCCGCGAACTCGTCGGCGACATCCTGCGCGACGAGGGTTACACCGTCCGCCTCGCCGCCAATTCCGATGACTGCATGGCCGCGATCAACGCGGAACCGCCCTCGCTGATGATCCTCGACATCTGGCTCAAGGACAGCCGGATGGACGGGATCGACATCCTCAAGACAGTCAAGCGCGACAACCCCGATGTGCCGGTCGTCATCATCTCGGGTCACGGCAATATCGAGATCGCGGTCGCCGCGATCAAGCAGGGCGCCTATGACTTCATCGAAAAGCCCTTCAACATCGACCAGCTCATGGTCGTCGTCGCCCGCGCGATGGAGACCAGCCGCCTCCGGCGCGAGAACCAGGAACTCCGTCGCCGCGACGTCGCCTCGTCCGAGATGCTGGGCTCCTCCGCTGCCTTCAAGGCGCTGAAGGCGAACCTCGACAAGGTGACCAAATCGAATGGCCGGGTGATGCTGACCGGCCAGCCCGGCTCGGGCAAGGAAATGGCTGCCCGCTACATCCACACCCAGTCGAACCGCGCCGCCGCGCCCTTCGTCACCGTCTCCTCCGCCTCGATCGAGCCTGAACGGATGGAAGAGGTGCTCTTCGGCCGCGAAACCCCCGAACGCGGCGTGGAACCGGGCCTTCTGGAACAGGCCCACGGCGGCGTCGTCTACTTCGACGAAGTCGCCGACATGCCGCTGGGCACCCAGTCCAAGATCCTCCGCGTCCTTACCGAACAGCAGTTCACCCGCGCCGGGGGCACCGACAAGGTCCGCGTCGATCTGCGCGTCGTCTCCTCCACCTGCCGCGACCTGCGGGCGGAAATCGGCCTCGGCCGCTTCCGGCAAGAGCTTTACGACCGCCTGAACGTCGTCCCCATCGCCGTCCCCTCGCTGGCCGAACGGCGCGAGGACATTCCCGAACTCACCCGCCATTTCATCGAATGGTTCCACAAGTCGCAGGGCCTGCCGATCCGAGACCTGACCGAAGAGGCCGAGACCGTCCTGCAGACCATGCCCTGGCCCGGCAACATCCGCCAGCTGCGCAACGTGAT
Organism: Alphaproteobacteria bacterium; assembly: GCA_029289325.1. Taxonomy (GTDB): domain Bacteria; phylum Pseudomonadota; class Alphaproteobacteria; order Rhodobacterales; family Rhodobacteraceae; genus Tabrizicola. Next base: position 11,991 of record JARFTV010000032.1, on the reverse strand, counting down.
CGAACGCGTCCTCATCCTTGGCGAAGGCACCGGCCCGATCGAGGCGCATGAACTGCCCGGCAGCGAGCCGAAGGCCCAGTCCGACACCAATCTCTCGCTGGGCGGGGCCATCGCCACGCTGCCCCTGCGCGAGGCGCGCGAGCTGTTCGAGCGGGAATACCTTCTGACCCAAATCAGCCGTTTCGGCGGCAATATCAGCCGCACCGCCAGTTTCGTCGGCATGGAACGCTCCGCCCTCCATCGCAAGCTCAAGTCGCTGGGCGTGGTCGGCACCAACCGCAACGGGGGACGCGGTGGCGACTGCGACGAATGACAGGGTCGCGTTGACCCTCCTGTCCCGATCTGACATGCAGAAGGCCAACGGACTGCGGAGCGGCGCATGAAGGTCATCATCTGCGGGGCAGGGCAGGTCGGCTGGCAGATCGCCCGCCACCTTGCCGGCGAACGGAACGATGTGACGCTGGTCGACATGAACCCCGACCTCGTGCGCCGCGCGACCGAGACGCTGGATGTCCAGGGCGTCGTCGGCTTCGCCAGCCACCCCGACGTGCTGGAAAAGGCCGGCGCGCGCGATGCCGACATGCTGATCGCCGCCACCCATTCCGACGAGGTCAACATGGTCACCTGCCAGGTGGCCCAGTCGGCCTTCAACATCACCCGCAAGATCGCCCGCATCCGGGCGCAGAACTATCTCGCCGCCGAATATGGCGACCTGATGAACCACGACCGGCTTGCGATCGACGTGGTGATCTCCCCGGAACGCGAGGTGGCCGAGGCCGCGCTGCAACGCCTTGCCGCGCCCGCCACCTTCGACACCGAAAGTTTCATGGGCGGCCGTGCGCAGCTTCTGGGCATCCAGCTGACCGAGGATTGCCCGGTCCTGAACGCCCCGCTGCGCCAACTGAACGAACTTTTCTCCACCCTCCGCGCCATCGTCGTCGGCATCCGGCGCGACGGGCGGCTCTTCGCCCCTGATCCCGGCGACCAGCTTTATGCCGAGGATCAGATCTACGTCTTCACCCATATCCAGGACGTGAACCGCGCCCTGGAAATCTTTGGCAAGAAAACGAAAAAGCAGGAACGCGTGGTGATCGTCGGCGGGGGCAACGTCGGCCTTGCGGTGGCCCGCGCGCTGGAGGCCCGGACCGACCGGGTCCGCGCCAAGATCATCGAGAAGGACCGCACCACCGCCGAACGCGCCGCCGACGGGCTGGAGCGTACCATCGTGCTGAACGGCGACGGCATGGACATGGACCTGCTGATGGAGGCCGCCGTCGACCGCGCCGATGCGATCCTGGCCGTCACCGACGACGACAAGACCAATCTCCTCGTCTCCGTCCGCGCCAAGCAGGCCGGTTGCCAGATGACCATCGCGCTGGTCAATGACCCGACCCTCGCACCGCTGATGGCCCCGCTCGACATCGACGCCTATATCAACCCGCGCGCCACAACCGTCTCGTCGATCCTGCGCCACATCCGGCACGGCCGCGTCCGCGCCGTCTATTCCATCGGAGATGCCGAGGCCGAGATGATCGAGGCGCAGGTCCTCTCGACCTCGCCCCTCGCCGGCCGTCTGGTCCGCGACATCGAATTCCCCGAGGGCGTGCTCGTCGGCGCGGTTCTCAAGGGCGACCGCGTGCTGAAGCCCACCGGCGACCTCCGCGTCGAGGCCGGGGATGTCATCGCCCTCTTCGCCATGGCCAATGACGTGCCCGAGGTCGAGCGCCTCCTGCAGGTCTCGATCGACTTCTTCTGATGCGCACCCGGCTGGCCGAGGTCCCGCTTCTGGTCGTGCTCCTGGGCTTCAGCGGTGCGCTGGCACTGGTGCCCGCCGCCCATGCCGTCGCGGTGAACGAAACCCGCATCGCCCGCGGCTTCCTCTATTCCGCTCTGATCCTGATCCTGGTTGCGGTGATGCTCGGGATCGCGACCTCCAGCCGCCCCCGCAGCGGCAGCACCCGCAGCCATCTGGCCGCACTGGTCGGGGCCTATGCCATCCTGCCGCTCGCCATGGCGCTTCCGATGCTGGAGACGGTGCGCGACACCCGCCTCGCCAACGCCTGGTTCGAGATGGTCTCCGCCTTCACCCTGACCGGCGCCACCGCCTATCCGGCCGAGCGTCTCGCCCCCTCGATCCACCTCTGGCGCGCGCTGGTGGGCTGGTTCGGCGGTTTCGTGACCCTCCTTGCCGCCACCGCGATCCTTGCGCCCATGAACCTCGGCGGGGCCGAAGTCGCGACCGGCCGCGTCCCCGGCCGCGGCACCGCCGCCGCCGCCCTGATCGGAAGGGCCGAGGATCCGACCGACCGCCTGATCCGCTCGGCGCTGCGCATCCTGCCGATCTACGCCGGGCTGACCCTGCTCCTCTGGGTCGGCCTCCTCATCCTCGGCGAACAGGGCATCACCGCGCTGATCCACGCCATGGGCACGCTCTCCACCTCGGGCATCTCCGGCCCGACCCCGCTGTCACGGGCCGGGGCCGCACTGCCCGGCGAGATGCTTATCTTCGCCTTTTTCCTCTTCGCCGTCACCCGCCGCGCCTGGCCCGTCCTCCTTCCCGGCCGCCCCCGCAGCGCGCTTGTCGCCGATCCCGAACTGCGCCTCGCCAGCCTGATCCTCGTCGTCCTCACCGCCCTGCTTTTCCTGCGCCATTTCTTCATCGCCGAGGCCGCGGGCCTCGCCGGAGACCTGTTCGACGGCCTCGCCTCGCTCTGGGGTATCCTTTTCACCGCCGCCTCCTTCCTGACCACCACCGGCTATGTCTCCACCCATTGGCTGACCGCGGGGGCCTGGTCGGGCGTCGGCACCTCCGGCATGGTGCTGATGGGCCTCGCCATCTTCGGTGGCGGCACAGCCACCGCGGCCGGGGGCGTCAAGCTCCTGCGCGTCTACGCCCTCCTCCGCCACGGCGAGCGTGAGCTTGAACGTGTCATCCATCCTTCCTCCATCGGCCAGGGCGGGGCCGAGCGTCGCCGCCTGGCCGGAGAGGGCGCCCAGATCGCCTGGGTCTTCTTCATGCTCTTCGGCATCTCGATCGCGGCCACGGTGGCGGCCCTGTCGCTCCTTGGCACCGATTTCGAATCCGCCCTTGTCCTCGCCATCGCCTCGCTGACCAACACCGGCCCCCTCGCCGACCTCGGCACTGCGCAGCCCATCGCCTTCGGCGCGCTTTCCGACCCGGTCAAGGCGGTCAGCTGCCTGGCCATGGTGGTCGGCCGGCTGGAAATGCTGGCGCTTCTGGTCCTGATCCTGCCCTCCGGCCGCCGCAGCTGACCCTTGCGTTTTTGCGCTGGAAAGTCGGTGAAAGCCGATTCATACTCGCCCCGTGCCTGACTGCAGGCATTCGACCGCCAAGTAGAAGAACGATCGAAACGCGACAGTGAAGCCACAGAAAAACAAGGCAAAAATCAATGGCCGCCGATAAGCAGAACCTGCAAGACGCCTTCCTCAACCATGTTCGCAAAGCCAAGGTGCCGGTCACGATCTTCCTGATCAACGGCGTCAAGCTGCAGGGCGTGATCACCTGGTTCGACAATTTCTGCGTGCTTTTGCGCCGCGACGGGCAGTCGCAGCTGGTCTACAAGCATGCGATCTCCACGATCATGCCGGGCGCGCCGATCAGCCTTTACGAAGGGGAAGACTGATCTCCCGCAATCCCCAGGACGAAGACGACCTCCTCGCCCGGCGCGAGGGGAACCGTCTGCGCGACACCGCCCAACGGCCGACGCGGGCCTTCGTCCTGCATCCGGCGCTGAAAACCGCCTCTGCCCGGCGCCTGCCCGAACACGGGCTGGCCGAGGCCGTCTCCCTTGCCGCCGCCCTGCCGGAACTCGACGTCCAGGGGGCCGAGGTCGTGCGCCTTGCCCGCACCCATCCCGGCACGCTCCTCGGCTCCGGGAAGGTGGCCGAGCTGAAGGACCGCTTCAAGGCGGACCAGATCGACCTCGTCATCATTGACGGCGCGGTCTCTCCGGTCCAGCAGCGCAACCTCGAAAAGGAATGGGGCGTCAAGCTCCTCGACCGGACCTCGCTGATCCTCGAAATCTTCGCCGACCGCGCCCGGACCCGTGAAGGGGTGCTGCAGGTCGAACTCGCCGCCCTCAGTTACCAGCGCACCCGCCTTGTCCGCGCCTGGACCCACCTCGAACGCCAGCGGGGCGGCTTCGGCTTTGTCGGCGGCCCCGGCGAAACCCAGATCGAGAGTGACCGCCGCGCCATCGACGACCAGGTGGTGCGCCTGCGTCGCCAGCTCGACCAGGTGGTCAAGACGCGCGAACTGCACCGCGCCGCCCGCGCCAAGGTGCCGTTCCCGATCGTCGCGCTGGTCGGCTATACCAACGCCGGGAAATCCACCCTCTTCAACCGGATCACCGGGGCCGAGGTCATGGCAAAGGACATGCTCTTTGCCACGCTTGACCCCACGATGCGCGGCGTGACGCTGCCTTCGGGCGCCAAGATCATCCTCTCCGACACGGTGGGATTCATCTCGGACCTGCCGACCCAGCTTGTCGCCGCCTTCCGCGCCACGCTGGAAGAGGTGCTGTCGGCCGACCTCATCCTCCATGTCCGCGACATCGCCCACCCCGAAACGGTGGAACAGGCCGCCGATGTCACCGACATCCTCGCCAGCCTTGGCGTCAAGGAAGACACCCCCATCATCGAGGTCTGGAACAAGCTCGACCTTGTCGACGCCTCGCAACGCGGTGCGCTGACCGCGCAGGCCGGGCAGCGCGCCATGGTGCATCCCGTCTCGGCCCTGACCGGCGAGGGGGTCGCACCGCTCCTTGACCTGATCTCCCGCGCGCTCGACGAAGAGCGCAGCGAAGCGGTGCTGCTCATCCCCTTCGACCAGGGCCGCAAGCGCGCCTGGCTGCACGACCAATCCATCGTCCAGCACGAGGCCGAGACCGAGGATGGCTGGCAGATCACCGTCCGCTGGACGGCCCGGCAGGAATACCGATGGCAGCGGCTCTGAAGCTGCTTGCGCTCTGGGCGGTGGCCGCGGGAACCCTGCTTTTCCACCAACTGACCGGCATCCCCGGCCGCTATCTGGGGCAGGGCCATCCCGAAACGCCCAGCCTGCCGGTGACGGTGGCCGATCTCCTCTTCCTCGCCGTCCTTGTGGCGCTTCCGATCCTGGCGCTTGCCGCACTCTTTCACTGGCTGCGGCTCCGCTGGCTGGCCTTGCCGGTCCTTGCCGGTCCCTGGCTCTGGGCCGCGGATGCCCTGGTCTTTCCCTTCCGGTCGGATTTCGGCACCACCTGGACGGACAGCGAGGTCTTCTTCGAACTCACCCTCGATCCGGTCTACACCCCGCTGGCGCTGGCCCTGTTCCTAATGGCGGCAGCATTCCTGCTGCGTCGCCCGACCGGCCCCTCCCGCTGACCTGCCGGTCAGCTTGCGGCAGATATCCCCGGACTGCGACAGGCTAGCGCGGCACGCGCTCCTTCCGATGACCGCCCCGACCCGCGCAGGGTCACTCCGCCGGGCGCAGCACCATCACCCCCGCTGCTGCCGCGCGGGCAAGCTCGGGGTCCAGCGACATCGGGATATATTCCCCCCGCCGCCACAGCTCGCCCAAGTCGTCATAATGGCGCGAGAGTGGATGCCCCGACTGCCCCGTCGCCGTGATGAAGACCGAGCTGTCAGGATCGGCAAAGTCATAGACCCCCCGATAGCCCGCCGAATGGACATTCTGATAGGGCTCGGGCCCGGTCCCCCGGGTGACGCCGCGCATCAGCGTGTCGTCGCCGCCGCTGGTCGACTGCCGGATATTCACGAAATACCGGATGAACGGTACATCCCCCAGCACCGGATGGTCATGCACCGCCTGATGCGCATCGCCCCAGCGCCAGCTTTCCAGATTCGGCCCATAGCGTTCGGTCAGGCCGATCAGCGCCTCGTCCAGCGCGATCCGGGCGATATCCGTGCAGCTTTCCACCGCCGCCGACTGCAGCACGTCGCACCAGACGCCCGCGCCGCCCACATTGCGATAGACCCGCTCGATGAAGACCGGAGAGACATGGGTGAAACTGTCCGCCATCGCCCCGATCTCGTCCCGGATCAGCCGCTGCATCAGCGCCCGCAGCCAGGCCTCGGCGATCAGCGGCTCGGGCAGATGCTCATTCATCTCGCCGTTCCATTCCGCCAGCAGGATCAGCGCCCGCTGCCGCAGCCGTTCCGGCGTGCCCTCCGGCGCCGCCTCGCCGGTGAACCACAGATCCGCCCCGATCAGCGGCAGCAGCGCCCGCGCCGTCGGGTTCACCGTGTCAAGCTGCGCCTCGATGAAGCTTTCGCGCGTGTGCACCTCGCGCGCCTTCATCAGCGTCAGCCAACGCTGGATCCGCTGCGTGTCGCCCCAGTCAAAGCTGACATGGTTCGGGAAGGGCCGGTCGACCGTCTTGTTGTTGGTATTGCCCAGAAGCCCCGACTCCGGGTTCACGAAACGCGGGTTCTCCTCATAGGGCAGCACGCCCGTGAACCCCGCCCGCGGGTCCGCGCCAAGGACCGGCAGCCGCCCCTGGCCCGGATTCCCCGGATCCCGCGCCGGCAGCGCCCCCACCACCTGCAGCGCGATCCCCTCGCCATCGGCCAGCGTCAGGTTCTGCGCGGGCGCGACGGCCAGCCGCCCCGCCTCCAGCGCCTCGGCCACCGTCCCCGCCCGCATCAGCCGCATCGCCGCCGTCATCGAGGTGTCCCCCGGCGCCAGCGCCGTCCAGGCCAGCGCCGCCACATGGCCGGGCGGCGTGATCGTTGCCAGATCGTAATGCGTCCCCGGCAGGATCGGCCCGTGCCGCGACCAGCGCAGCGTCAGCGTCACCGGCTCGGCATCCTTGACCGTGATGATCGACTGGCGGCTCTGGAACCGTGCCCAGCCGTCCGGGGTCCGGTATTCCTCGGTGTTCTCCGGGTTCACTTCCTCGATCAGCACGTCCTGATCGTCGACATAGGCCGTGGTCAGCCCCCAGCCCAGCCGCTCGCTGCGGCCGACCAGCACCACCGGCACGCCGGGGATCGTCGCGCCGATCACCCCGCCCGAGGTCAGTTCCAGCCGCGCCAGATACCACAGCGTCGGTGCCGTCAGCCCCAGATGCGGATCATTGGCCAGAAGGCTGCCCCCCGCCGCCGACCGTCCCGGCATCGCGGCCCAGGCGTTCGACGCCCCCGCCATCCCCGGATCCGCGACCGGCGACATCGGCCCCAGCGCGAAATCCACCGGCCGCGCCGAAGGCACGACCCCGGGCACCAGGCTGGAGAACTGGGGCAGGGCGGCCACGCCTTGCCCCGGATCGTCGGGCAGAAGATCCATCAGCCGCTCGGGCGACAGCAGCAGCGACACCCGCGCCCGCAGGATCTCCTTCTGCGCCGAGTCGGTCAGCTGCAAGGCCATGAGCTTCAGGATCGCGATCGAATCCGCCGGCGCCCAGGCCGAGATTTCGGGCGCGAACAGGAAGAACTCCGGCGCCCCGCGGCCCCGCGCGCCCTGGTTCACCTCGCCGATCCAGGCATTCACCCCGGCGGAATAGGCCTCAAGCGCCGCCAGCGTCTCGGGGTCCTGCGCCGCCACCGCATCCAGCGCCAGACCGTAAAGATCCAGCCGCCGCATCAACTCGTCGACCCGCACCGTGGGCTTGCCGAACAGCTCCGACAACCGCCCCTGCGCCGTCCGCCGCAGCATCGTCATCTGCCACAGCCGGTCCTGCGCATGGGCGAAGCCAAGGGCGAAGAACACGTCCCGGTCGCTCTCGCCGAAGATATGCGGCACATTGTCGTTGTTGCGCACGATCTCGACCGGGGCCGAGATGCCGCGCAGGGTGAAATCCTCGGAATAATCCACCAGCGAGCGCGACAGGATCCAGTAAGCCAGCAGCATCACGATCAGCCCCAGCACGATCGCTCCGGTCAAAAGGCGGATCAGCCAGCGGAAGGCGGTCAGCATGGGGGTCCTGTTCTTGACGTGACGGATTGGATCGGTTCCTAGTCCATCACCTTAGCAAGGGCAATGAGCGGGGAATCGGCATGGCAAAAGTTGCGTTTCTGGGCCTGGGGGTGATGGGCTTTCCGATGGCCGGGCATCTGGCGGCGAAGGGGCATGAGGTGACGGTCTACAACCGCACCGCCGCCAAGGCCGAGGGTTGGGCCTCCCAGCACAAGGGCCGCGCCGCCGCCACCCCGCGCGAGGCGGCGAAGGGCGCGGAATTCGTCTTCGCCTGCGTCGGCAATGACGATGACCTCCGCGCGGTCTGCACCGGCCCCGACGGGGCCTTCGCCGGCATGACGCCCGGCGCGATCTTCGTTGACCATACCACCGTCTCGGCCAAGGTGACGCGGAAGCTGGCCGCCCAGGCCACGGCGATGGGCCTTGCCTTCGTCGACGCGCCGGTTTCGGGCGGGCAGGCGGGGGCCGAGAACGGCCAGCTCTCGATCATGTGCGGCGGCGATCCGGCGGATTACGCCCGGGCCGAGCCGGTGATGGCCGCCTATGCCCGGATCTGCCGGCTCCTCGGTCCCTCGGGCGCGGGTCAGCTGGCGAAGATGGTGAACCAGATCTGCATCGCCGGGCTGATGCAGGGCCTGTCCGAGGCGCTGGCCTTCGGCCAGAAGGCCGGGCTTGATGGCGAGAAGGTGGTCGAGGTGATCTCCCAGGGCGCGGCGGGCTCCTGGCAGATGGTCAACCGGCACAAGACGATGCTGAAGGACGAGTTCGACTTCGGCTTCGCGGTGGACTGGATGCGCAAGGACCTAGGCATCTGCCTCGACACGGCCGAGGATATCGGCGCGCGCCTGCCGGTGACAGCGCTGGTGGACCAGTTCTACAAGGATGTGCAGCTGATGGGCGGCGGTCGCAACGACACGTCCAGCCTGATCCGCCGGCTGAAATAGACCCCCGCCGCCCTTGGTGACGCGCCCGGCCCAGGTGCCGGGCGGGCCACAGCACTTGCTCTGCGCCGTCCCCGGCTTTGCACCACTGCGGCCAAGGAATTGTCACATTCGCAGGGGATCACTCCCCCTGCCGGTGCCGCGTTCGGCGGTCTGTCCCACCAGAGCGGTCGCCGGACTCGCAGGATGGAGATTAGGATGACGTTCCACGCTAGGCGACCAGCCCGCTTCGGTCGCATGGGTTCAGTGTCAGTGCTTTTTGCGGTCGCGCTGGGGTCCGCCATGGGTTCGGCGGCCTTCGCGCAAGGGGTCAGGCTGACCGCTCCGATACGCCCCGCCCTTGCCGTGATTCCGGCCGAGGCAGCCTCGGCGGACAAGGTCGCGCTCCTCCACGGCCTGGCCCTCATCGAAAGCGATGTCCGGCTGGCCCTGCTCTTCGCCCGGGACGGTGCTCCGGGTGGCGATGCCGCGCATGGGACCCATCCGATCCAGCAGACCTGGCCTGCCGTGAAAGATGGTCTGATGGCCGCCGGGGCACAGGATCTGGGCCCGGTGCTGGAGCAACTGGCCGCCGCAAAGGGCGAACAATCGATCCGCGCCGCAGGGCGCGACGCGCTCACGGCCCTGGTCAAGGCGCGCGCCGCCCTCGCCGCCACCCCCGCCGACATCGGTGCATCGGTGCTTGATCTGACGCTCGGCGCCGCAGAGATGATCGACGCCAGCGGCACCACGCCGGCCGATCGCTACCAGGACGCCTGGTCTTTGCTGAACGTGGCCCGGACCGAGGCCGATCTCCTCATGCGGACCGGGGATCGCGCCCTGGCGCGGTCGGCCGAAAAGATCGTCATGGCGCTGGACGATGTGATCCTGCTCATGCCCGATCCGGCGGTCGGCGCTCCGGTCGATTTTGACCGCGCCGTGATCATTCAGGCCGCAACCAGGGTCGAAACCCTCCTCAAGGGCGAGGTCTGAGCCCCGCCCCCCAATCCCCTGGGGCCAGCCTCAGGGGATGATCCGCGTATATTTGACCCCGCCCAGCGTGGCCCCGGCGATCAGCCCCTGCTGGCCGAAGACCAGCGCGATCACCGGGTCAAGCTCGGTCGTCTCCTTCCCGATCGAGGCCCCCTGTTCCGGGGTCGCATAGCGGATCTCCCCGCTCGCCGCCCAGCCGGACGAGCGCCGGAACTCCGACAGCGCCTCGGGGGTCATGAAGAACAGGGCATGGGCATATTGCTGCGCCCCGATCTGGAACCCCACCGTCCCCTTGGCCGCCGAATAGTAATCGACCGTCACGCCCTGGATCCGCAGCGCGCCGCGCCCGAAGGCCCCGCCGATCCCGAAACCGGCTTCGGTCATCAGGGGCATGTAAAGCACCCCGTTCGCCCGGCTCGCCAGATCCTGCGTCCCCGGATAGCGGCTGAAGAGGAAGCTCTGCGTCGCATCGACCCGCGCATCGATCTGCGCTCCGCCGTTCGACCCCACCCCGTTGTTGCAGCCCGCCACTCCCAGCGCGCCCAGTCCCAGAAGGACCCCGCGCCGCGTCAGCATCGTCTCGATCATCCTGTCCGCCTTTCTGCCTCTCGGGCTCTGCTGGCCCCTGTCCTTACCGATACCCCGTTTCCCGCCGCCTGTCATGTCCCGAAGACCATACCGGCAAGCCCGCGCCTAGGGCATAAGCGTGCGATACAGCGCGAAATCCTCCCGCGCGACCTCCTGCAGCAGCGCCTCCGTCTCGGCCGACAGCTCGGTTATCCCCGGAGGCGACACATTCAGGCGCGGCAAGAGGATCTCGCAGCCAAGCCGGTCCTCAAGAAACTCCACGAAGCTGCCGATCTCCTCATAGCGGAACAACCGGTCCACCCCGACCCCTTGCCGCGGCCGCAGGAACTTGGCCTGACTGCCGACGTCGGCCACCTCCGGCCGCGGGTCCTGGCACCAGGCCCGGACGAAGTCGTCAAAGCTCATCCCCACGGTCGACTTCGCCGCCGGCGTCTCTTCGCGCTGGCGGAAGCGGTACCATGAGCCAAGCCAGTCCCGCGGCTCGCGCATCAAGGCGACCAGCGTGAACTGGTCCTTCGAGGCGGCTTCGAGATAGGGGCCGATGAAGCGGCGATAGCGATGCACCGTGGTGTGCTTCAACAGCGGCGGGCGCTGGATCGACACCGCCGCCAACGATTCGAGCGCGGCCGCGATCGCCGTTGACCCCGTCTTGGGCGTGGCCAGAAAGGCCAGCCGTTGATCCCAGAACACCAGCAATCGCGCACCTCACGCCAAGAAATCTCCAGACCACCCGGTTTTCGGGCAGCGCCGTAAACTATCCCTTAACCAAAGCCGGCAAAAGCTGGTGCTGCAGAGAAATTGGTTGAAATGTTCCTGCTTTGTGCCCATAAGAACGGGAACACTTGCGGAACATCTGGCAGGATTGCCGCCCCCCGGCGGCTGTGGAATAAGGAGACGGCAATGGCGGTGGCAAACCTCCTCGACCTTGGTGGGAAGCGGGACATGGACAAGGCAAAGGCTCTGGAATCGGCGCTCGCGCAGATCGAGCGGCAGTTCGGCAAGGGCTCGATCATGAAGCTCGGCGCCGACAGCCCGGCGATGGAGATCGAGGCCACCTCGACCGGCTCGCTCGGCCTCGACATCGCGCTGGGGATCGGTGGCCTGCCTAAGGGCCGCATCATCGAGATCTACGGCCCGGAATCCTCGGGCAAGACCACGCTGACGCTGCATGTCGTGGCCGAGGAACAGAAGAAGGGCGGCGTCTGCGCCTTCGTCGATGCCGAACATGCGCTGGACCCGCAATACGCCAAGAAGCTGGGCGTGAACCTCGATGAGCTGCTGATCAGCCAGCCCGACACGGGCGAGCAGGCGCTGGAGATCGTGGACACGCTGGTCCGCTCGGGCGCGGTGAGCCTCGTGGTCGTCGACTCGGTCGCGGCGCTGACGCCCAAGTCCGAGATCGAGGGCGATATGGGCGACATGCAGATGGGCAGCCAGGCCCGCCTGATGAGCCAGGCGATGCGCAAGCTGACGGGTTCGATCGCGCGGTCGAACTGCATGGTGATCTTCATCAACCAGATCCGCATGAAGATCGGCGTGATGTTCGGCAGC
>JARFTV010000120.1 GCA_029289325.1 Alphaproteobacteria bacterium | reverse complement strand
AGAACATCCTTTGCTTCGGCGTCAGCTGGGTCGCACCGAAGGAGGCGATGGCCAAGGGGGACTGGGCGGCGATCACGACGCTCGCCCGTGAGGCCGCCGCCCTGCCCCGCAGCGCCTGAGCGCTTTTCGCACGGAAACCGGCCCGGACGTCGCGTCGAGTTCCGGTTACACCCCGTAGCCCTGCCGGGCGGCCCGGCCGCCCCGGCGGCGGGGGGCCTCGGGTGCGGTCAGGGCCTGGTGCAGCACTGCCGTCATCGGATGGTCGGGGTTCGCCGTGCCATAGGTCGCGATCAGCACCCGCACCGCATCCGCCACCGGCGCGCCGACCGGGATCGACAGCGCCCAGTCCATGAAGATCGACCGGCATTCCCCGGCCGTGATCCCCTCGATCCGGTAGCTTTCCCGCACCAGCCCCTTCGGGTCCGCCTCAGCCAGCTGCATCGCCCGTCTCCCCATCTTCCATCCCCACCAGCCGCGCCACCGCGGCTTCCGCCTCACCCACTGCCCGCGCCAGATGGGTCGCGAGGCGTTCCGCATCCTCGACCCCGGTCTCGCGCAGCAGGAAGGCCCGGCCACCCTCGCCCAGCGCCTGCCAATCCAGCGCGCGCTCGCTCAGAAGCCGCGCGGCCGCATGGAGGCGCCACATCAGCCTGTAGGCAGAGCCGAGCTGCTGCGCGTCGGAATCCGGCATGATCCGGCCCGCTCCCGCCGCGATCTGGCGTTCGACGCTGCGCGCGGGGCTGCCCGACAGAAGCGCGATGGTCTGCGCCGCCAGTTCGATATCCATGATCCGGCCGGGGCCATTCTTCGCGTCCCATGCGCCCTGCGCGGGTTTCGCGGCGGCGAGGCGCGCGCGCATCTCGGCCACGTCGGGCCTGACCCGCGTGCCCTGGCCCTTCCGCAGCAGAAGCGCGCGGCGGAAGGTCTCCACCTCGCCGGCAAGCGCCGGCTCGCCCGCAAGCACCCGGGCCCGGGTCAGGGCGAGGTGCTCCCAGGTCCAGGCCTCGGTTTCCTGATAGGTGGTGAAGCTTGACAGGCTTGTCGCCACCGGCCCGGCCCGACCCGAGGGGCGCAGGCGCATGTCGACCTCGTACAGCCGGCCCTCGGGCATCTGGGCCGTCAGCGCGGTGACCAGCGCCTGGGTCAGGCGCGCGTAATAGGGCCGCGTCGCCAGCGGGCGCGGGCCGTCTGAACCGTCCACCCCCTGGTCATCGTAGATCACGATCAGGTCGAGATCCGAGCCCGCGTTCAGCCGCGCCGCGCCCAGTGAGCCCATGCCGATCACTACCGCGCCCCGCCCCGGCATGGCGCCGTGCTTGCGGGCGAAATCCGCACTGACCTCGGCCCAGATTACCTGGACCACGGCCTCGGCAAGGTCGGCATATTGCTTCCCGGCCTCGAACCCGTCGATCAGCCCCCGGAGATGGTGGACGCCGATGCGGAAGTGCCATTCCTTCATCCAGCGCCGGGCCATGTCGAGCCGGCCCTCATAATCGGGCGCGGTGGCGATCCGGGCGGCAAG
>JARFTV010000077.1 GCA_029289325.1 Alphaproteobacteria bacterium | reverse complement strand
GGATGCCGCTCTGCTGGCCGCGATGAAGGCCGGGACGAATGCGACGCTGTCGGCACGCTCGGGCCGGGGGACGCAGACTGCAGACACGTTCAGCCTGCGTGGGTTCACCGCCGCAATGACCGACGCCGAGAAGCGCTGCTCCTGATCCGGGTGACAGGTCGACAAGCGCCCCCGTCGCGGGGCGCTTTTCTTTTGGCCGCGGCTCACCTATATGCGGCCGATACTTCAGATCGCCTGTGACAAGGCCCCGTGAAAGGATCTGCCAAGATGATATCCCAAGGGACCGCCCCGATTACGCAAGACGTGCTGACGATCCCCCGCAAGCTGCCCGAGGGCGGCAAGACGAATATCGTCGGCCTGACCCGCGATGCCTTGCGCGCCGCGCTGATCGCCGCCGGGACGCCCGAGAAACAGGCGAAGATGCGGCTGGGGCAGGTCTGGCAATGGGTCTACCACTGGGGCGTCCGCGATTTCGCGCTCATGACCAACCTTGCCAAGGACTACCGCGCCCTGCTGGAGCGGCATTTCACGATCGAGATCCCCGAGGTGGTGACCCGCAAGATCTCGGCCGACGGGACGCGGAAATATCTGGTGCGGATCGCGGGCGGGCATGAGGTCGAGGTGGTCTATATCCCCGAGACCGACCGCGGGACCTTGTGCATCTCCTCTCAGGTGGGCTGCACGCTGACCTGTTCCTTCTGCCATACAGGCACGCAGAAGCTGGTGCGGAACCTGACGGCGGCTGAGATCGTCGGTCAGGTGATGATGGCGCGCGACGATCTGGACGAATGGCCGGTCCCCGGCGCGCCGAAGGAAGAGGTGCGGCTGATCTCGAACATCGTGCTGATGGGGATGGGCGAGCCGCTGTACAACTTCGAAAACGTCCGCGACGCGATGAACATCGTGATGGACGGCGAGGGGATCGCCCTTGGCCGCCGCCGGATCACGCTGTCCACCTCGGGTGTCGTGCCGGAAATCGCGCGGACCGCGACCGAGATCGGCTGCCAGTTGGCGATCAGCTTCCATGCCACCACGGACGAGGTGCGCGATGTGCTGGTCCCGATCAACAAGCGCTGGAACATCGCCACGCTTCTGGAGGCGCTGAAGGCCTATCCGGGGCTGTCGAACTCTGAACGGATCACGTTTGAATATGTGATGCTGGACGGGGTCAACGACACCAAGGAGGACGCGCATCGGCTGGTCAAGCTGCTGGAGGGCATCCCGGCCAAGGTGAACCTGATTCCCTTCAACGAATGGCCCGGCGCGCCCTACAAGCGGTCGTCGGGGAACCGGATCCATGCGTTCGCGGATATCATCTACAAGGCCGGATATGCTTCGCCGATCCGAACGCCGCGGGGCGAGGATATCATGGCCGCCTGCGGTCAGCTGAAATCCGCAACCGAGCGGGAGCGGAAGTCGCGGGCGCAGATCGCGGCGGAAGCCGGGCTGTAGGCGACGCGGGAACAATCGCGCAGGGCAGGGGTTGGGCCGCCTCACACCAGAGGAGACGGGCCCATGAAACTTATCCCGATCACGACCGTCCTGGCGGCGCTTGTCCTTGGCGGCGGCCTTGCGGCGCAGACCGCGGAAGACGCCGCGCCGCCTTCGGCAGAAGAGATGCAGGCCGCGATGACCACGCCCGCGGCCTTTGCCGAACGCGCGGCCTCGGCCAACCGCTTCGAGATCCAGTCCAGCGAGCTGGCGCTTGAACTGTCGCAGTCGGACGCCGTGCGCGCCTTTGCCGAGAAGATGGTCGGGGATCATCGGGCGGCTGGGGAGAGGATGACGGCGGCCGCCGGAGAAGAGGGCGTGACCCCGGTCGAGGCGCTGATGCCCGACCACCAGTCGCAGCTGGACAACCTGTCGGGCCTTGCGCCGGCCGAGTTCGATGCGGCCTACCTCGCCGCGCAGTTGGCGGCGCATGTCGAGGCAGTCACCCTGTTCGAGGGCTACGCCAATCAGGGCCCGGAGGGCGCGCTGAAGACCTTTGCGGCCGAGACCCTGCCGAAACTGCAGGAGCACCGCGCCGAGGTGGAACCCCTGGCCCAGCCCTGATCTGTCGTCGCCCTGTCCGGCTTGACCGGGCTTGCGGCGCTGGTACGGATGGGCATGGCCGCTTTGATCCCGAACCACCTTGCGCGGAACCTGTTCCTTGACCGCCATGCCCTTGCCGAGGCGCCGGTGGGCCCGGCCAGCGGCGCGGCGCTACAGGATCTGGTGGACCGGATCGGCTTTGTGCAGGTCGACAGCATCAACACCGTCGCCCGGGCGCATGAGATGATTCTCTGGTCCCGGCGGCAGTCCTTCCGGCCCTTGGCGCTGAAGCGGTTGCTGGAGCAGGAGCGCAGCCTTTGGGAGCACTGGACGCATGACGCCTCGATCCTGCCGTCGCGGCTGCACGGCATCTGGCAGCATCGTTTCGCCCGCGATGCCGAGCGCCCGCATCAGAACTGGCGGCGCTGGTTCCGTGAGGGCTATGAGGCGCAGTTTGACGGCATCCTCGACCGGATCGCCCGTGAGGGCCCGGTCGGGACCGCCGATGTCGGGGAAGGTGAGCTGCGGGGACGCGGCGGCTGGTGGGACTGGCACCCGTCGAAGACCGCGCTGGAATGGTTGTGGCGCACCGGGCGGCTGGCGATCACCCGGCGCGAGGGTTTTGCCAAGATCTACGACCTGACCGAGCGGGTGATCCCCGAGGCCCATCGGGCTCCGGTTCCTGCGGAGGAGGTCACGGACTGGGCCTGCCGCTCGGCGCTGCGACAGCTGGGATTCGGCACTCCGGGCGAGATCGCGGCCTATTGGAACGCCATTGGCCCCCAGGATGCGAAGGTCTGGTGCCGCGAGGCGCTTGCGCGGGGCGAGGTCGCCGAGGCCGAGGTCGAGGGAGCGGCGGGCCAGCGTCGCCGGGTGGTCCTGTTCCCTGCCACGCTGGACGAGATCCCGCCCGAGCCGACCCGGCGCCTGCGACTTCTGTCCCCCTTCGATCCGGCTCTGCGCGACCGGAACCGGGCAGAGTTCCTGCTCGGGTTCTTCTACCGGATCGAGGTCTTCGTGCCCGAGCCGAAGCGGGTCTGGGGGTACTATGTCTTTCCCGTGCTGGAGGGCGACCGGCTGGTCGGGCGGATCGAC
This sequence comes from Alphaproteobacteria bacterium, assembly GCA_029289325.1. GTDB lineage: Bacteria > Pseudomonadota > Alphaproteobacteria > Rhodobacterales > Rhodobacteraceae > Tabrizicola. The sequence continues at coordinate 4,634 of JARFTV010000077.1, read as the reverse complement.
GTCAAGGCCTTCCGCGATGCCGGCGCATTGCGGGTCAAGGCTTTCTGGCCCGAGGCCGGGGTCCGTCTGACCAAGGTGCGGCGGGCGAAGCTGGAGGCAGAGCTCGAGCGGCTGGCGCGGTTCGCGGGCTGCGGGCGGGTGGAATTTCTGGACGGCTGGGAGCGGGAGACGATCTTTCCGCCAAGCCCCTGAGATCGCTGTGGTAATCCGTGGGGTTAGCGCAAGGTTAAGCGTCTGGCATCCGTCGGGCAGGTGTCGGCCATCCGTCCCGACGACCGGGTGACGGTGAAGGCGTTAACCAAAGCCCGCGAATCGGGTGGGCGCGGGATGGGCACTCCAGCGCCGCCAATGCTCCGCCGCTGAAGCGGCAGGGTAGCGGAGGCTACCCCAGGCTCAGCACGGGACCTGCCAGCCGTCGATCACGCTGACCGCCTCTTCCGCCGTCTCGACCATGGCGAAGAGCGACAGGTCCTCGGGCGAGATCACGCCGGCCTCGGCCAGATGGCCCCAGTTCACCACCTTTTCCCACCAGTCGCGGCCGAAGAGCAGGAAGGGGATCGGCTTCATCCGGCCGGTCTGCACCAGCGTCAGGCTTTCGAACAGTTCGTCCATGGTCCCGAAGCCGCCGGGGAAGACCACGATGGCCTTGGCCCGCATCAGGAAATGCATCTTGCGGATGGCGAAATAGTGGAAGTTGAAGCTGAGGTCGGGCGTGACATAGCCGTTCGGCGCCTGTTCGTGCGGCAGGACGATGTTCAGCCCGATGGATTGGCCCCCGGCCTCATGCGCGCCGCGATTGCCGGCCTCCATCACGCCGGGGCCGCCGCCGGTGGCGATGACCCATTCCCGGCCATAGGTCGCGAGACTGCGCTCGGTCATCTGATGGGCGAAGCGGCGGGCCTCGTCGTAATAATGCGACAGATCCGCAAGGGTCTGGGTCCGCGCATGGTCGCGGTGTTCGGGGGCCGGGATCCGGGCGCCGCCGAACATGACCACGGTCGATTCGATCCCGCGTTCGTCCATGATGAGTTGCGGCTTCAGCAGTTCCAGTTGCAGCCGCACCGGGCGCAGCTCGTCGCGCAGCAGGAATTCGTGGTCGGCGAAGGCCAGGCGGTAGGCGGGCGCGCGGGTCTGAGGCGTGTCCGGAATCCGCTTGGCGGCCGCGATATCCTCGATGCTGTCGCGGAACGGATGGGTGCGGGGTTCGTCTTTCATGCGGGCACTCGAGATTGCGTGGTGTCGGGTTCAGCCTTATAGGGTCGGCTGGCCCATGACCAATCAAAAGGGAATTCCGATGTCCTACGCCGCACTGGAAGCCGCGATCGAAGCCGCCTGGGAAGCGCGGGACACGATCACTCCTGCCACCCGGGGCGAGACCCGGACCGCGATCGAAGCCACGCTGGCCGCGCTGGACAGCGGCACGCTGCGGGTGGCCGAGAAGCGCGGCAACGACTGGCATGTGAACCAGTGGGCGAAGAAGGCGGTCCTGCTGGGCTTCCGCCTGCGCGACATGGCGCAGCAGTCGGGCGGGCCGCAGGGCGGGTCCTGGTGGGACAAGGTGGATTCGAAATTCGCCGGCTGGGGCGATCTGGAATGGCGCGAGGCGGGCTTCCGCGCGGTGCCGAACTGCATCGTGCGCCGGTCGGCCTATATCGCCAAGGGCGTGGTGCTGATGCCGTCCTTCGTGAACCTGGGCGCCTATGTGGACGAAGGCACGATGGTCGACACCTGGGCCACGGTGGGATCCTGCGCCCAGATCGGCAAGAACGTGCACCTTTCGGGCGGCGTCGGGATCGGCGGCGTGCTGGAGCCGATGCAGGCCGGCCCGACGATCATCGAGGACAACTGCTTTATCGGCGCCCGGTCGGAGGTGGTCGAGGGTTGCATCGTCCGCGAAGGCTCGGTCCTGGGGATGGGGGTCTTCATCGGCAAGTCCACGAAGATCGTCGATCGCGAGACGGGTGAGGTCATGTATGGCGAGGTCCCCGCGGGCTCGGTCGTCGTGGCGGGCTCGATGCCGTCGAAAGGGGGGGTGAACCTCTACTGCGCGGTGATCGTGAAGAAGGTCGATGCGCAGACCCGGTCCAAGACCTCGATCAACGAACTTCTGCGGGACTGAGGCATGGCCGAGACCCCGGAAAAGCCCAAGCGCCCGCAGCAGGTCTATACCCTGGTGGTCGAGGTCGGCCGCAAGGCGGGTGACGGGCTGCCCGACAAGGCCACGGGGGCAGGGCTGGTGATCTATGCCAGTGGCGTGGACGAGGCCGAGGCGGTGCGCGAGACGGTGGCGATCCTGAAGGAGGCTGATCTGGCCCCTCTGGAAGTCACCGGCCACGGTACGCTGGACGAACGCCTGAAGGCGGGCGAGGAGATCGACGCCGAGGAACAGGCGCTGATGCGGCGGGCGCTGGACGAGAATTCGGTGATCGTGGCGCAGATGACGCCGTTCTTCGACTGAGGGGGCCTGCGACCACCTCGTCGCGACTGTCGCGTGCAGCCGGAGGAGCCCTCGCCGCGCCTTGAGGTTGTGGGGCGGAGCGGATAGTCAAGGGGCCCCGCCCCTTGCCGAAGTGACCCGATGACCGCTCCGCTTGACCCCGTCGACCTGACCGCCCGGCTGATCCGCTGCCCTTCGGTCACGCCCGAGGATGGCGGCGCCATTCCGCTTCTGGCCGAGGTGCTGACCGGGGCGGGCTTCACCTGCACCCGCGTCGACCGGGGCGGCATTGCCAACCTTTACGCCCGCTGGGGCAAGGCGGGGGCGAACCGCGCCTTCGGCTTCAACGGCCATACCGATGTGGTGCCGGTCGGCGATGCGGCGGCCTGGACGCATGATCCGTTCGGGGCGGAGATCGAGGATGGCGTGATGTATGGCCGGGGGGCCTGCGACATGAAGTCGGGCGTCGCGGCCTTTGTCGCGGCGGCGGTGGATTTCGTGAAGCTGACGCCTCCCGACGGCGCGGTGATCCTTGCGATCACCGGGGACGAGGAAGGCGAGGGCAAGGACGGCACGGTGGCGCTGCTTGACTGGATGGCCTTCAACGGCGAGCGGATGACGCATTGCCTGGTGGGAGAACCCACCTGCCCGACCGAGATGGGCGAGATGATGAAGATCGGCCGCCGCGGGTCGATGACCGCGCAGATCACGGCGACCGGGGTGCAGGGCCACAGCGCCTATCCCCATCGCGCGAAGAACCCGCTGACGGCGATGGTCCGCCTGCTGGCGCGGCTGGAGGCGGAACCGCTGGACCGCGGGACACCGCATTTCGACCCCTCGACCCTGGCGATCACCACGATCGACTGCGGCAATCCGGCGAACAACGTGATCCCCGCGGGGGCCACTGCGACGGTCAACATCCGCTTCAACGACACCCATTCCGGCGACACCCTGTCCTCCTGGCTGCGCGCGGAGGCCGAGGCGGTGGCCGAGGCGACCGGGGTTGAGATCGCGCTGAAGATCTCGGTCTCGGGCGAGGCCTTCCTGACCCCGCCGGGCGAGCTGTCCTCGCTGGTGGCGCGGGCGGTGGAGGCCGAGACCGGGCGGAAGCCGGTGGCCTCGACATCGGGCGGGACGTCGGATGCGCGCTTCGTGAAGGATCATTGCCCGGTGGTGGAATTCGGCCTGGTCGGCAAGACCATGCACCAGGTCGACGAACGGGTGGAGGTGGCGCAGATCCACCAGCTGAAGGCGATCTACGGCCGCATCCTGCGGGAGTATTTCGCATGATCCGCATCGAGGAGAGCCGCGACATCGCCACCTGCCGGCACTTGCGCCGGGTGGTCTTCATCGAGGAGCAGGGCGTCAGCGAGGCCGACGAAGTGGACGGGCTGGACGAGGCGGCGATCCATCTCCTGGCCTTTCAGGACGACCAGCCGGTCGGCACGGCGCGGCTCTTGCTGAAGGGCGTCACGGGCAAGATCGGCCGGGTCTGCGTCCTGCCGCAGGCGCGGGGCACGGGTCTTGGCGCGGCCCTGATCCGCGCGGCGCTGGAGGTTCTGCGGCGACAGCCGGGCGTGGTCGAGGCTTATCTCGGGTCGCAATCCCATGCGACAGGCTTCTACGAGAAACTTGGGTTCGCGGTGGAAGGCGAGGAATTCCTGGACGCCGGCATCCCCCACCGCCATATGCGCTGCGCCCTCTGACGCCAGCCAGGCGGAGCGCGTTCCGCGCAAGTCTTCCTCTCGTCGTCGGCCTTCGCCTCCTCCTCGGCTGATGGGGGCGCTGCCCCCAAGCCCCCGGGATACTTGTGCAAAGATGAAATCCGCCTTTCATCTTTGCACAAGTATCCCCGCCGGAGGCTGCCGACCTTGCAACCCGTGCTCCGGCCTCGCGGTCTGCGCCGGCAGCGCCGCCGTTGGGGGCTCGATGCCCCCAAGGGCGGCACCCGTTCTCAGGCGGCGTCCAGCAGGGGGCGCAGAAGCTGCATCGGATGGGCGCGCAGCGTCAGGCGGTAGGACAGGTAATCCTCGACCACCGCCTCGCCCAGGGTCATTTCCCGGAATGTGACCTCGGGTTCGGCGATGGCTTCGCCGTCCATGTCGGTGGCGAAAAGCGGCAGTTCCGATCCGGGGGCCAGCGCCTCGGCCATCCAGAGCGCCTCGCGGCGGGACAGGCCCAGGGCGGCGAAGGCATC
>JARFTV010000031.1:6569-48616 GCA_029289325.1 Alphaproteobacteria bacterium | reverse complement strand
TTTCACCTTGCGGCAAATATCCCCGCCGGAGGCACCCTGAGCGGCTTTGCGTCCTTCACGCAAAGCCGCGAGGCAAGAGGTCTTCGCGCCGCAAGGCGCTCGTCATGGCAACCGCCCGACCCGCGCGATGCTTTCAGTCCTCGGGGCCGATCTGCCGCAGATCCCGTCCCGCCGCCCAAAGCCAGAGCGCCCGGCCCAGACCATAGGGCAGGGCAAGGATCGCCACGCTCCAGCCGACCAGATAGCCGGTAACCTGGATCGTCCCCTCCTCCACCGCGCCGGGCGGGGCAGGGGGTGCCGACGTCGCCGGGCTTGCCGCCGTCGCCGGGCTTGCCGCCTGCCCGAGCGCGTCGCGCATTTCATCGCGGATCGCCGCCAGCGGGTCCTCCCCCGGCTGCAGGATCTTCGGCTCGGGCAGGACCACGGGCGCGACCTCTCCCGGACCGGCCGTCCGGGCGGGTGGCGGGACAGGCTCTGGCGGCCGCCGCGGCGCCTCGTCCCAAAGGTGCGGCTCGATCGCCGCCACCAGCGCATTGCCGCGCGGGATGTCCGGGTCCGCCGTGGCGCTGGCATGGGCCAGGGTCGCGGCAAGGGTCTTGACCCAGACCGCGACGCGCTGATGCGAGGGCACGAAACGCTCGACCCGGCCCAGTTTCCCGGCCGGTATCCGACCCTTGCCGTCGCGTATCCGCTCTGCCCCGCGCCGGGTCCCGCGCGCCGCCAAGGCGAGGATCGGCGCGACCCCCTCGCGCGACAGATGCAGGCTCGCCCGCGCCAGGGCGCGCAGGTTCAGTGGCGGCCGCTGCCCGCCCGAGACCCAGATCTCCGGCCGCTCGCGCCCGGGCTTCTTCCGCAAGGGATCCTGCGCCATCACTCTCCCGCCGGTTGCTTCCGGCGCAAGCTAGCGCAGGCGATCCCACCCCCGCAACCGGCCTTGGGCACTCCTTGCCAAATCGTTAACGTCCGCGGCCCGAGCGCAATGATTTCAATCCCTTGCCTGATCCGTCCAGCGTGGTCCAAAGCAGAAAAAGGGCGCCCGAAGGCGCCCTTTCCGATCCGTGGGTAGGGTGGGCCATCGGCCCACCGCCCCTCAGCAGGAATAGTACATCTGATACTCGACCGGGTGGGGGGTATGCTCGTACGCATAGACCTCTTCCCACTTCAGCGCCATGTAGGCTTCCAGCTGGTCGCGGGTGAAGACATCGCCCGCCAGCAGGAAGTCCATGTCCTTCTCCAGCTCCTCCAGCGCCTCGCGCAGGCTGCCGCAGACCGTCGGGATCTGCGCCAGTTCTTCCGGCGGCAGGTCGTAGAGGTCCTTGTCCGAAGCCGGGCCCGGGTCGATCTTGTTGCGGATCCCGTCCAGCCCCGCCATCAACAGCGCCGCGAAGCACAGATAGGGGTTGGCCGAGGGATCGGGGAAGCGGGCTTCCACACGCTTGGCCTTCGGGCTTTCGGTCCACGGGATCCGGACGCAACCCGACCGGTTGCGGGCCGAATAGGCGCGCAGGACGGGGGCCTCGAAGCCGGGGATCAGCCGCTTGTAGCTGTTCGTGCCGGGGTTGGTCAGCGCGTTCAGCGCCTTGGCGTGCTTCAGGATGCCGCCGATGAACCACAGCGCCTCCTGGCTCAGATCGGCATATTTGTCGCCCGAGAACAGCGGCTTGCCGCCCTTCCAGATCGACATGTTGACATGCATCCCCGACCCGTTGTCGCCCTTCATGGGCTTCGGCATGAAGGTCACGGTCTTGCCGTAGGCGTGGGCCACGTTGTGGATCACGTATTTGTACTTCTGGATGTTGTCGGCCTGCTCGACCAGCCCGCCGAAGATCATCCCCAGCTCGTGCTGGCAGGTCGCGACCTCGTGGTGGTGCTTGTCGACCTTCATCCCCATCCGTTTCATGGTCGAGAGCATCTCGCCACGGATGTCCTGCGCCTCGTCGATCGGGTTGACCGGGAAGTAGCCGCCCTTGTGGCCCGCGCGGTGGCCGTAGTTGCCGCCCTCGGTCACGGTGTCGGTGTTCCAGGCGGCGGCTTCCGCGTCGATCTCATAGGCCACCTTGCGGGGGGTCACCGAGTAGCGGACGTCGTCGAACAGGAAGAACTCGGCTTCCGGGCCGCAGTAGAACGCGTCACCGATCCCCGAGGACTTCAGATAGGCCTCGGCCTTGATCGCGGTCTGGCGCGGGCAGCGGCTGTAGGCCTCGCCGGTGTCGGGCTCGACCACGTTGCAATGCACGGCCAGGGTCTTTTCCGCATAGAACGGGTCGATATAGACCGAGGTCGCATCCGGCATCAGCTTCATGTCGGACTGGTCGATCGACTTCCAGCCCGCGATCGACGAGCCGTCGAACATGAAGCCTTCCTCGAAGAAGTCCTCGTCGATCAGGTCGACGACCATGGTCACATGCTGAAGCTTGCCCTTGGGGTCGGTGAAGCGGATATCGACATATTCGATCTCCTCGTCCTTGATCAGTTGCAGTGCCTTGGCAACGGCGCTCATCTGACTGCCTTTCGCTTGGGGGTTGGTGGGATGGGGGCGCGGATCTGCTTGGCAGATCCGGGTCCCGGTTCAGACAGCATCGTCGCCGGTTTCGCCGGTGCGGATGCGGATGGCTTGCTCGACGGGGGTGACGAAGATCTTGCCGTCGCCGATCTTGTCGGTCCGCGCGGCGGCGATGATCGCCTGGACGGCGGTGTCGACCAGATCGTCGGTCAGGACGACCTCGACCTTCACCTTGGGCAGGAAGTCGACGACATATTCCGCGCCGCGATAAAGCTCCGTGTGGCCCTTCTGCCGCCCGAAGCCCTTCACCTCGGTGACCGAGAGACCCTGAATCCCGGCCTCCTGAAGCGCCTCCTTCACCTCGTCCAGCTTGAACGGCTTGATGATGGCTTCGACTTTCTTCATTGGGCTGGCTCCATTCCGTCTTCGCCTCTCACAGCACTTCCCGGCGCGGGGAACAATGTGACAGGGTTGTCGCAGGGTCCGGCGGGAGGGGAATCCCGCGCGAGCGCCTAAAATTTGTGCAGATCGCCCGCCGGGTGGGCAGTCTGCAAATTGCCTGGGGGATTAGCATGTCCGAACTCCTCACCGCCGCGCAGATGCGGGCCGTCGAACAGGCGGCGATCGCCAGCGGCGAGGTCACGGGCCTGGAGTTGATGGAACGTGCCGGGCGGGGCGTGGTCGAGGCGATCTTCGAGGAATGGCCGGAGTTGCGAACCACGTCGCACGGCGCGGTCGTCCTCTCCGGTCCGGGCAACAACGGCGGCGACGGCTTCGTCGTGGCGCGGCTGTTGAAGGACTGGGGCTGGGAGGTGGAGGTCTTCCTCTACGGCGACCCGGAACGGCTCCCGCCGGATGCGAGGGCGAACCATGAGCGGTGGCGGGGGATGGGGGAGGTAAGGCCTCTTGCGGATTTCGACGCCGCTTTATCGCCAGCAGAGCTGACCATCGACGCGCTGTTCGGGACGGGACTGGCCCGCCCGCTTCCCGCGGACATGCAGAAGCTGGCGGCCCGGCTGGCCGACGTGGCGCGGGCCGGGGTCCATGTCTCAGTCGACGCGCCAAGCGGGCTGTGTCTGGACAGCGGGCGCGGTCTTGGACGGTGCTTCCGCGCGGATCTGACCGTGACCTTCCATCGCGCGAAGATCGGGCATTTCCTTGCGGATGGGCCGGATCTGGCCGGAAAGCTGGTCGTCAAGGAGATCGGTCTGCGCAAGGCACCGCAGGACGCTGTGATACTCGCCGCGCCGCAGGTCCCGCTGCGGAAATCGGGGACCTCGGGCCACAAATACTCCCACGGTCATGCCCTCCTCCTCTCCGGCCCCACGGGTCGCGGCGGTGCGGCGCGGCTGGCGGCCCGGGGAGCCTTGCGGATCGGGGCGGGACTGGTGACGGTGGGCTGTCCTTCGGATGCCATCCCCGAAAACGCCGCGCGGCTGGACGCGGTTATGCTGCGGGAGGTGGCGGATGGGGCGGCTTTGGCCAGGGTGCTGGAGGATCAGCGGACCAATGCGCTGTGTCTTGGGCCGGGGATGGGGACCGGCGACCGCGAGGCTGCTTTGGTGGAGGTGGCGTTGGAGGGCCGGGGCCAGGGCCTGCCCCGGCGATCCGTCGTCCTTGACGCCGACGCCCTGACGATCCTCGCCCGACGCCCCGACCGCTTCGCTGCCCTGCATGACGGTTGCGTCCTGACCCCCCATGCCGGAGAGTTCGCCCGCCTCTTCCCCGACATCGCCCAGAAGCTCGCCGCCCCCGCGACCACGGGCCCCGCCTATTCCAAGGTCGATGCCACGCGCGAAGCGGCGAAGCGGGCAGGCTGTGTGGTTCTCTACAAGGGACCGGACACGGTGATCGCCGAGCCTTCGGGGCGCTGCGCCATCAACTCCGCCCAGTATGACCGGGCCGCGCCCTGGCTGGCGACGGCGGGGTCGGGGGATGTGCTGGCGGGGTTCATCACCGGACTTCTGGCCCGTGGCTTCCCGCCCTTCGACGCCGCCTGCACCGCGGCCTGGCTGCATGTGGACTGCGCGCGCTCGTTCGGGCCCGGCCTGATCGCCGAGGATCTGCCCGAGGAGCTGCCCAAGGTCTTCCGGGCATTGGGGAGGTGACGGCCGTCGGAGCGGGGGTTTCACACCCCCGCACCCCCGTGGGATATTTGGGGAAGAGAAAGACCCTCAGGCAGCGATATAATCCGCGAGCGTGCGGGCCGTGCCCTTTTCCCACAGCGCATTCAGCGCCCCGGTGAAGGCCGCAACGAAGCGCGGATCGCGGTTCAGGTCGCCGTAGATCGGTTTCATCTGCAGCCAGACCACCGGGGCCGCCTTCGCCGCCTTTGCCTGCGCCTGCAGATAGTCCCAGTTCGGATCGTTCGGCGCGATCGCGGCCCCGCTGTCGGTCACGCCATGGCAATAGCGGCACCACAGCGCCGAGACGAGCGCCAGCCCCTCGACCTTGCCGCCCGCCGTCAGCGCATCGCGGACCGAGGGGATAATGAACTTCGGCTGGCGATTGGAGCCGTCGAGACAGAGCCGCCGCTCGGTATCCGCCACTTCGGGATTGCTGAACCGCTCCACGATCAGGCGGTAATAGGCGGCGATATCGGTGTCGGGGACCGGCGGGACATAAGGGATGATCTCCTCGGTCTCGACCTTGTCCAGGAAGCCGCGGATCAGCGGATGCGCCATCGCCTCATGGACATATTCGATGTCCATCAGCCCGCCGGGATAGGCGATGGTCGCATGGCCGCCGTTCAGGATGCGGATCTTCATCATCTCGAAGGCATGAACCTCGCCGGTGAAGGTCACGCCCACCTCTTCCAGCGGCGGGCGGCCGGTGGGGAAGTGGTCCTCCAGCACCCATTGCCGGAAGGGCTCGCAGGTGACGGGGACCGGGTCGGCCAGGCCGAAGGCCGCGGCCATCTCGCGTTCGCGCGGGCCGGTGGCGGGGGTGATGCGGTCAACCATGCCATTGGGGAAGGCGACCTGGGCCTCGATCCAGTCGGCCAGCGCGGGATCGGAGAGTCGCGCTGTCCCAACCACGGCGGCGCGGGTGACATGGCCGTTTCCGGGCAGATTGTCGCAAGACATCACCGTGAAAGGAGCGATCCCCGCCGCCCGCCGCGCCTTCAGCGCGGCGACGATGGCGCCGAAGGCGGTGCCGGGCCGGTCGGGGTTCGCCCCATCCGCCGCGATCTCGGGCGCGCTGGGGTCGAAGCGGCCGGTGGCCGGGTCGATGAAATAGCCGCCCTCGGTCACGGTGAGGCTGACGATACGGATCTCGGCCCGGCTCATCGCCGCGATCAAAGCGGCATTGTCGGCCTCGACCGGCAGGAAGTCGATCATGCTGCCGATCCGCCGCGCCGACTTGCCTGCCGGGTCCAGTTCGATCACCGTCGACAGGCAGTCCTGCGCCTTCAGCGCCTCGCGCATCCGGGCGTCACCCTCGCGCACCCCGGCGCCCAGGATCGCCCAGTCATGGCCCAACCCGCGCGCGAACAGGTCATCCAGATAGACCGCCATATGCGCCCGGTGGAAGTTGCCCAGCCCGATATGGACGATGCCGGGCGTCAGCTTGCTGCGGTCGTAGGAGGGGAGAGCGACGTTCATCTTCAGGCCATCCAGTTGCCGCCGTCCACGCCGAAGCATTGGGCGACGATGTATTTCGCTTCCGGCGTGGCAAGGAAGATCGCCATGCCGGTCAGATCCTGTGCGGTTCCCATCCGGCCGAAGGGGACGGCCGCGCCGACCTCGCGCTTCTTCTGGCCGGGGGGCTTGCCTTCGTAGCGGGCAAAGAAGGCGTCGACGCCGTCCCAATGTTCGCCATCCACCACGCCCGGAGCGATGGCGTTCACGTTGATGCCGTGGCGGATCAGGTTCAGCCCCGCCGATTGGGTAAGCGAGATCACCGCCGCCTTGGTCGCGCAATAGACCGCCACGAGGGATTCCCCCCGCCGTCCGGCCTGGCTGGCCATGTTGATGATCGTCCCCTCGCCGCGCGGGATCATGTGCCGTGCGGCGGCCTGCAGGCAGAAGAGCGTCCCGGCCACGTTCACCGCGAAGAGCCGGTCGTAATCGGCCCGGGTGATCTCCACGATGGGCGCGGCGCTGAACAGGGCGGCGTTGTTGATCAGGATATCCAGATGCCCCATCCGGGCCACGGCCCCCGCGAAGCCGGCGTCGATGCTGTCCTGCCGGGTCACGTCCATCACCACCGGCACGGCCTTGGGGCCCAGAGCCTCGGCCGCCTGCGCTACCGCCTCGGCGTTCACATCGGCCAGGGCGACCGTCGCGCCCTCGGCGATATAGGCGCGGGCGAATTCCAGCCCGATGCCCCGCGCGGCCCCGGTGATCAGCGCAGTCTTGCCCTGCAGTCTCATAGCGCCAGTCCCTTGTCATCGAAGCGGTGGATCTTCCCGGCCGGAGCCAGGCGGATGCGGTCGCCGTGGTGGACGCCCAGTTCTCCCGGTCCGCGCACGTTGATGATGCCGAGGCCCGGCACATCGACCTTGATGAAACTGTCCGAGCCAAGGTGCTCCGACAGGCCCACCACCCCCTCCCAGGGGCCGTCACCGACGCTGATATGCTCGGGGCGGATGCCGATGGTATGGGCGTCGTGCTTGGCGGCCTCGGGCCCCTCGATCAGGTTCATCTTCGGGCTGCCGATGAACCCCGCGACAAAGATATTGCGGGGATTGTTGTACAATTCCAGCGGCGCGCCGACCTGCTCGATCCGGCCGGCGTTCAGGACCACGATCTTGTCGGCCATGGTCATCGCCTCGACCTGGTCGTGGGTGACATAGATCATCGTGGTCTTGAGCGACTGGTGCAGTTCGCTGATCTCCTGCCGCATTCCCACCCGCAGTGCCGCGTCCAGGTTCGAGAGCGGCTCGTCGAAGAGGAAGGCCGCAGGCTCACGCACGATGGCCCGGCCGATGGCGACGCGCTGGCGCTGGCCGCCCGAAAGCTGGCCAGGCCGACGGTCCAGATAGCTCGTCAGGTTCAGCACCTTGGCGGCCCGTTCCACCCGTGCGGCCTGCTCTGCCTCGGGCATCCCGGCCATCTTCAGCGGGAAGGCGATGTTCTTGCGCACCGTCATGTGCGGATAAAGCGCGTAGGACTGGAACACCATCGCCAGCCCCCGCTTGGCCGGGGGCAGGTTGGTCGCGTCCTTGCCGTCGATCTCGATCACGCCGCTGGTGGTATCCTCCAGCCCCGCGATCAGGCGCAGCAGGGTGGATTTCCCGCAGCCCGAGGGGCCGACAAAGACGACGAATTCGCCATCCTCGATGGCCAGGTCGATGCCGGGGATCACCTCGGTCTCGCCAAAGGCCTTGCGCACCTTGGTCAGTTGGATCTTGCCCATGTTACCTCACTTCACCGCGCCGAAGGTCAGGCCGCGGACGAGTTGCTTCTGGCTGAACCAGCCAAGGATCAGGATCGGCAGGATGGCCATGGCCGAGGCCGCCGAGAGTTTCGCGTAGAACAGGCCCTGCGGCGCCGAGAAGCTGGCGATGAAGGCCGACAGGGGCGCCGCCCGGGTGGTGGTCAGCGTGATGGTCCAGAACGCCTCGTTCCAGGCCAGGATGATGTTCAAGAGCATGGTCGAGGCGATGCCCGGCACCGCCATCGGCGTCAGGACATACAGGATCTCGTTCCAGAGGCTGGCCCCGTCCATCCGCGCGGCCTCAAGGATCTCGGCGGGGATCTCCTTGAAATAGGTGTAAAGCATCCAGATGATGATCGGCAGGTTCATCAGCATCAGGACAAGGACCAGCCCGATCCGCGTATCCAGCAGGCCGAAGCGCAGGAACAGCAGGTAGATCGGGATCATCACCGCGACGGCGGGCATCATCTTGGTCGACAGCATCCACATCAACAGGTCCTTGGTCCGCTTGCCCGGCACGAAGGCCATGGCCCAGGCGGCCGGGATCGCGATGACCAGCCCCAGCAGGGTCGAACCGACCGCGATCACCACCGAATTCCAGAAGAACCGGGGATAGGCCGACCGGCCCCAGACCTCGACGTAATTCTCCAGCGTCCAGTCGGCCGACAGGAACTGCGGCGGCATGGCGACGGCGCTGGCCTCGGTCTTGAAGCTGGTCAGGATCATCCAGAGGACGGGAAAGAAGATGATCAGCGCGACCGTCCAGGCGGCCAGCGTGGTGATCAGCTTGCGGCGGGGGGATGCGGCGCGGGCCATCTCGGTCCTCCTTACGCGTCCAGATGGCGGCCGAGGCCGCGCATCAGGAAATAGGCCACGATATTGGCCAGGATCACCGCGATGATCCCGCCCGCCGCCGCGCGCCCGATGTCCTTGGCCGCGATGGCCTGCTTGAAGATCATGTAGGGCAGGGTGGTCGAGGCCGACCCCGGCCCGCCTTGCGTGGTGGTGAAGATCTCGCCGAAGATGCCCAGCAGGAAGATCGTCTGGATCAGGATCACCACGGTGATCGCCCGGGTCAGATGCGGCAGGATGATATAGCGGAAGCGGTTGAAGGCCGAGGCCCCGTCCATCTCGGCCGCCTCCAGCTGCTCGGACGACAGCGACTGCAGCGCGGTCACGAAGATCAGCGTGGCGAAGGGCAGCCACTCCCATGCGACGATTCCGATGACCGAGGGCATGGGGTAGCTTTCCAGGAACAGGATGGGTTGCGCGCCAAAGCCTCGGGCCAGCGCGGCGAACAGCCCGTTCTGCGGATGCATGAACAGGTTTTCCCAGATCGAGGCGGCCACGGGCGGCATCACGAAGAAGGGCGCGATCACCAGGATGCGCAGCAGACCCTGGCCCTTGACCGGCTGGTCCAGCAGCAGCGCGATCAGGATGCCAAGGACCACCGTGATCACCAGCACGCCTCCGACCAGCATCAGCGTATTGGTCAGCGCCAGCCAGAAATCGGGCGAGTTGAAGAACCAGACATAGTTGTTGAAACCCACCCAGCCGGTCCGGTCCGGCGACAGAAGCCGGTAGAGCCGGAACGAGAAATACGCCGTCATTGCCAGCGGCACGATCATCCAGACAAGCAGGACAAGCACCGAGGGCGCCACCATGAAGCGGGCGGCCATGCGGGTGGATTGCGTGGACATGGGACGCGTCTTTCGTAAGGGGGCAGGGTGCGGGGCGAGTTTTCGCCCAAGGGCTCCGGGGCCGGCGAGCGCCAGCCCCGGAACGGTCGTTACTCGATGTAGCCCGAGGCTTTCATCTCTTCGGTCACGGCAGCCTGCGCCTCGGCCAGCGCCTGATCGGCGGTCTTCTGGCCCGCCAGCGCGGCCGAGAAGATCTCGCCCACCGTGGTGCCCATCCCCTGGAACTCGGGGATGGCGACGAACTGGACGCCGACATAGGGCACGGGCTTGACGCTCGGGTTGTTCGGGTCAGCCGTGTTGATGCTGTCGATCGTCATCTTGGCGAAGGGGACCTTGGCATAGTCCTCGTTGGCATAAAGCGAGGTGCGGGTGCCGGGGGGCACGTTGGCCCAGCCTTCCTTCTCGGCCACAAGCGCCAGATAGTCCTTGTTCGTGGCCCAGTTGATGAAGGCCTTGGCGGCGTCCTGCTTCTGGCTGGAAGCCGGGATCGCAAGGCTCCAGGCCCAGAGCCAGTTGCCGCGCTTGCCCAGACCGTTGTCCGGCGCCAGCGCGAAGCCCACGCTGTCGGCCACGGTGGAATCCTTGCCGGTCACGAAGCTGGCCGCGACGGTGGCGTCGATCCACATCCCGCACTTGCCCTGGTTGAACAGCGTCAGGTTCTCGTTGAACCCGTTGTTCGACGCCCCCGGAGGGCCATAGCTGTTCATCAGGTTCAGGTAGAAGTCGAGCGTCGCCTTCCACTCCGGCTGGTCGAACTGCGGCACCCAGTTCTCGTCGAACCAGCGCGCGCCAAAGCTGTTGGACATCGCCGTGATGAAGGCCGTGTTCTCGCCCCAGCCCGCCTTGCCGCGCAGGCAGACGCCATAGACGCCCGCATCCGGGTTGTGCATCGCGGCGGCGGCCGTCTCGATATCGGCCCAGGTCGGGGCCTCGGGCATCTCCATGCCGGCGGCCTGCATCAGGTCGGTCCGGTACATGACCATCGAGCTTTCGCCGTAGAAGGGCGAGGCGTAAAGCGTGCCGTCCACGGTCAGACCGCCGCGGATCGCGGGCAGCAGGTCGTCCACGTCATAATCGGCGGGCAGATCGTTCAGCGATGCCAGCCAGCCCTGCTTGCCCCAGATCGGAACCTCGTAGGTGCCGATGGTCAGAACGTCATACTGACCGCCGCCCGTGGCGATATCGGTGGTCACGTTCTGGCGCAGGACGTTTTCTTCCAGCGTCACCCACTCGACCTTGATGTCGGGGTGCTTGGCATAGAAGTCGTCCATCAGACCCTGCATGCGGATCATGTCGCCGTTGTTCACGGTGGCAACGGTGATGGTGGTTTCCGCCAGCGCGGCACCCGTCAGGGTGAACGCAACCGACGCGCCCAGAAGGGCGCGGAATGTCACAGTCATGGTAATCCTCCCAGATTGGCGATATGAGCATTTCCTCGCCTGTTGAGCATTTACTCATATACCGACCAGAGTCGTCAAGCCCCCAGTTACGCTGCGGCAGCACGGTTGGCGGCTCTGTCAGATGTCGCGCAAGAGGGCGGCGGCGGTTGCCTCGTCCGTCACCAGCCCGTTCACGATCCGCCCGATCAGCGCTGCTCGGATCGCGGGGACCTTGGCGGGCCCGGCGGCGACGGCGATCACGGGCTTGGTCTGGCCCGGCTCCACCCGCACGCCGCCGACCAGCGCATTGCGCGGAGAGTCGATGTAGCGGCCTGCCGCGTCAAAGACCCAGCTGCCGATTTCCCCAACGGCCCCAACGGACTGCAGCTCACGCAGGGCTTCCGGCGTGACAAATCCATCCACGGCCAATGGCGCATCCGGCCCCATCTGACCGATGCCGACAAAGGTGACATCCGCCGCCCGCGCCAGGTTGTAGACATTGCGGACCGGTCGCAGATGCATGAAGAACTCGCGCTCTTCCGGCGTGTCCGAAATCACCGGGACCGGCATCGGGTAATAGGGGGCGTTCAGCTTCTCGGCGATCCGGCTGATCACGTCATAAAGCGTGGCCGACCCGTCCGGCGCGATATTGCCCAGAAGCGAAACGATTCGGTGCGTCACCGGGTCCGCGAAAGTGAACTGCTCGGCCATCGCCCGCAGGGCGCGCCCGGTGCCGAAGGCGATGACCTGGGGCTCGGACATCCGCAATACCCGCTCCAGCTCGGCCGCGGCGGCGGGGGCGATGGCGCGGGCCGGATCAGCGCCGGGGCCCAGACCCGGCGAGACCCGGGCGCGGGACAGTCCGAAGCGGCGGCAAAGCTCGGCCTCAAGGTCGAGGCAGACCCCCAGCCGATGGTTCAGACGGACCTGGATCAGCCCCTCGGCCATGGCCCGGCTGACCAGGCGCTGGGCGCGCTGGCGGCTGACGCCCAGTTCGGCGGCGATCTGGTCCTGCGTCAGACCGCCCACATAGTACAGCCATCCGGCGCGGGCCGCTTCGTCCTGCAGGGAAGGGTCGGGTTCGGGGCGGCTCATCGCGGTCTCTGCAGGGCTGGGACGGGCTGGAAGAACTGGGTGAAATCATCGAACCGGCGCGCCGGAGGCGGATCGGGCGGCGCATCCGGTGCGCCGGTGTGGAAATGACTGCCCCCGGTGAACTGCCAGACCGTCATCCCTGCCGCCTGGGCGGCCAGTAGCCCGGTCCGACTGTCTTCTATCACCAGTGTGCGGTCCGGCGCGACCCCCATCCGGGCAGCGGCGAACAGGAAGAGGTCCGGCGCCGGCTTGCCGTTCGCCACCTGACTGGCCGTGAACAGCCGTGCGCCGACCCGGTCGCGCAGACCCGCCAGCTCCAGCGACATCTCCGCGCGGCCCGGCGAGGAAGAGGTCGCCACGCACCACGGCACCGCCAGCCGGTCCAGCACCTCGACCACGCCCGGCATCACCCGCAGCTCCTGCCGGAAGGCCTGCAACAGCTCCTCGCGGTAGGTGGCCTCGAAACTCTCCGGCAGGTCCAGCCCGAACTCGCGCCGGATCGTCGCCATGACGGTGGGATAGCTGCGCCCGAGGAAATGCTGCGCCACATAGGCCAGGTCGATCATCACCCCCAGCCGGGCCAGCTCCTGCACCAGCTTGCGCGCCGAGATGATCTCGCTGTCGATCAGCACCCCGTCGCAGTCGAAGATGATCAGGTCGAACGGACCCGGCGCCATCAATCCACCATCGAGTAGAGCAGCCCACCCAGCCCCGCGATGGCGACGGCCACGACGGCCAGCAGCACCCCGAAGACAAACCCGTTGCCCTGCCGCCCCGAAGCGGCCGGGGTCGGCATGGCCGCACTGGCCGCGACCGGGGCAGGGGCGGGTGCGGGCTGGCGGCCCGCCTCTTCCCCCGCGCGGATCAGCTCCAGCCAGTCCGCGGCGCTCTGGATCCGGTCCTTCGGCAGGACCTTCGTCGCCTGGTCGATGGACTCGAGGACCCCCGGCGGATAGCCGTTGAACCGCCCGGCCAGCGGCTCATAGGGGTCGCCCGTACCCTCCGCCACCATGGCCAGCCGGCGCTGGCTTTCCGGCGGCGCCTTTCCGGTGATCAGCATGTAGAAGGTGGCCCCAAGCGCATAAAGATCGCTCCACGGCCCCTGTTCGGCGCCCGTCAGATAGAATTCCTGCGGGGAATAGCCGTCCTTCACCACCCGCCGCCCGGTCAGCACCCGCGTTGCGCGCACCACCTGCTCGGTCGCGGCGCCAAAGTCGATCAGCACCGGGTTGTTGTTCTGGTCGATCAGGATGTTGTCGGGCGAGATGTCGCGGTGCAGGATCCCCGCCTGGTGGATGAAGTCCACCGCGCCCAGCATCTTCTTCAGCAGGATCACGATCTCGGCCGGGCTGAAGGCCTGATCGGTCGATTCCATGACCGCTTGCAGATCCTTCCCGTCGATGAAGTCGATCGCCATATAGGCCGTGTCATTGTCCTCGAAGACCTGATGCACGCCGACGATGTTCGGATGAACCAGCTTGGCCAGGCTCCGCGCCTCGTCGATAAAGCCTTTCACGAAGCTCTGGTATTCGCCCTGATGCTTGCGCGACCGCGCCCGCACCACCGAGGTCGACCGGCGGCACAGCGTGTTCGGAAAGCACTCCTTGATGACCACGGTCCGGTCGAGCGAATCCTTCGCCAGATAGGTGATCCCGAACCCGCCCGAATTCAGGAAGCCCAGGATCGTGTATTGCCCGTCGAGAAGCGTCGTGCCCGGCTTGAGGTCGTCGGCGAAGCCGTCCGCCGCCTCGTGCAACTCATCCGGTTCGAAGGTCGGCGTCTCAGGGCCTGGCATCCGTGGCGTCTTCCATGTCTCGGGGCGGCCCCGCTGGGCAGCAGGCCGGGGCGCTTTGGCAAAGGGTGCATCTCCGGAAGGTCGGTTTCAACAACAGTCCCGCCGGTTTCTGTCCAGGAGTGCCGGGTCGTGGACAACGGCGCATCGGGGGATGGGGCGCAAACGCGGCGGAAAAGTGGCGGCATAAGGGCGAATCCCGGCAGGTTCCGTGAATGAATGCACAGAACGGCATGAAACCAGATGTTTCCTGCGGGGATCCACCGCAGGGCCAGCAGCATTGTGGCGCGGATCGGGCGCGGCGCAGTGTGGCATAAAAACCAACCCCGGCAACGCCCCCGCGAGCCCCGGCCGATCGCCTGCCGCGAGCCGTTCTGGCGCAGCGCAACCGCAGGTCGCAGCCGATTCGCCGGATCAGCCCGGTGCCCAGCCCATAGGCTCGCCATCCGGCCGCAGGATCTGGAACGTCCCTTCCGGCAGTTCCAGCCAGTCGCCCGCCCCTCCATCCGGCCAGATCACCCGCATCTCGGCCGCGGTCTCGGCCCCCAGCCCGAAATGCAGCCAGCCCATCCCGCCCGAGGCATGACCCCCGCCCGAGACGACCTCATGCCGCTCCACGACCTCGCCGCGCCGGATCTCCACCACGGCGCCGATCGCGTCGCGATTCACCCCGTCCTGCTCAAGCCGCACCTGCACCCAGTTCCCGCCCGAAGCCCCGGTCTGCCGCCAGACCTGCGCCGGCTCCCAGCGGTTCACCACCACCAGGTCCAGAAGCCCGTCCAGGTTCAGGTCCACCACCTGCGCCCCACGCGCGATGCCCATGCTGGCCACCCCCGCCCGGTCGCCCGCTTCGACAAAGGTGCCGTCCGGCCGGCCCAGAAGCAGGTTGTTCGGGTCCAAGGCCGCGAAATCCGGCATCTTCGCCACATTGCCCTTGGCCACGAACAGGTCCAGCCAGCCGTCGTTGTTCACATCGGCGAACTGCGGATGCCAGGCGGTCGACGGCTTGAAATCCCCCCCCGTATAGGGCCGGTGCGCCGTGACCCCGGACTTGAAGGCAAGGTCGGCGTAATCCGGCAGCCCGCTTGCCGGATCCTTCAGGAATTGCAGCTTGTTGTCGGCCATGCTGGTCAGGAAGTAATCCTGATAGCCGTCCCGGTTCACATCCGCCGCCGCGATCCCCATTCCCCAGATGCGCAGCCGCTTCCAGCCTTCCTGCTCGCTGTAAAGCCGGGGCGCTGCGCCCGGCTCCAGATGCCACATCTGCTCCTGCCCGCCCTTGTAGTATTCGCGGTCGTTCGACACCCGCAGCGCCCATTGGCCAGAGCGGTTCCAGTCGGTGAAGATCATCGACAATGCGCAGAAGGACGGGGTCAGCGGGATCGGCGGGGCGAAGCCCCGGCCCTCTGGCCGGTGCAGCCAGTTGTCGGTGCACGAGCCCCAGGGAAAGGCCTCTTCCTTCCGGTCGACATAGTTGCCGATGGCCAGCGTCGGCCAGTCCTGCCCGCGCTCCCAGATCGCGGCAAAGGCGGTGGACCAGGCGTCGCCCCCGTCGAACCCCCAGTCGGCCGGGTCGAACCGGCAGTCGCCCAGGCCCCGCATCACCCGGTTCTCGCCCAGCCGCAGGATGACCAGATCCATCTCCCCGTCGCTGTCCACATCCAGCGGATAGGCCCCCAGCACCGCCTCCATCTCCAGCGCGCCCGTCCGCTCAAAGGCCAGCGCGCCGCCCACCGGGCTGCGGTTCAGATAAAGCGCCGAGGTCCCGGCCCCGCCCGACAGGAACAGCTCCGGCTTCCCGTCGCCCGAGCAGTCAAAGGCCGCCACGCCTCCGCCGACCATATACTCCCAGTCACCCTCGAAACTGGTCGCAAGGCCCGAAACGGCCGTCTCCTCGGTAAAGACCGGCACCACCGGCTCAGCCAGGGCGGGGCTGGCCAGCGCCAGCAACACAAGGGCCCGCATCATGCCTCGGTCCGCAAGGCGGCGGCATAGGCCCCGACCTGACGCCCCTGCGCCAAGCCGGCCTCATTGCCGAAGCGGAAATGGATACCGCCATAAAGCCGCGAGATCGCCGCCTCCTCGGCCGCCGCCGCGAAAGAGGGGAAGCGCCGCACCGGCAGGCCCTCATCGACATGGGTCTCGTCGTCGAAGGCAAAATCCTCGCCCAGCATTGCCGCCAGCACGGTCGAGGCCGCGCCCGATTGCGTCGAATGGCCCGAGGTATATTCCGGGAAGGGCGGCGTGATCAGCAGGGGCTCCCAGCTGGGGTCGATATGGCGCCTGATATAGGTCACGGGCCGCAAGAGGTTGTATCTGAACTTGGTCGACCAGCAGGAAATGAACGCATCCGCCTGCGCCACCCCCAGCTTGGCCAGGGTCGAGGAGACCAGCTCCACCGGCAGCGCGTCGCGCTCGGCGATCTGCAGGACGATGGCGATCCAGTGCCCGGCGGGGGTGGGCGTCAGCATCGGATCGTCCGACCAGAACCGCGCGATCAACTTCTGCTCATCGGTCAGGCCGCGCGCTGTTTCATAGACCTCCAGCGCATGGGAGTGGAACTCCGATCCCGCCGCCTCGTCATAGGCGGGCGGTGGCGGCGCGTCGCAGGCATCCGCCGTCGGAATGGCGAAGGGCCGGCAGGTCGCCCATTGCGGCAGAAGCGGCGCCTGCTGCAACCGGATCAGGTTCGTCGGCACCCAGTCCTGCGGCCGGGTTCCGGGAGTGTACTCCATCGGGAACCCCATGTTCTCGATCACCGCGCCGCCATCCTCCCGCGACCAGGCCAGGATATGCCGCGCCACCGCCTGACCATGGGCCACGCTCCGCTCCATCACCCCGGCCCCGATCCCGGCACCGGCCCTCTCACCCATCCGGCGCCCCATCGCTTCCATCGCGCGCTGGCCGGTCGGGCCGGTGTTGGCGAACAGCTCGCGCACCGCCACCTGCAGGGCCGCATGAAGGACGCAGGGCGCATCGAGGTCGCTTTCGGTCCGGGCGGGCACGCCGGTCAGCCCGTTCACCTGCCCGGCAAGGCTCACCAGCCGGGGATTGCCCGTGGCCAGCGCCTCATGCGCGGTGATCCCGATATAGGCAAAGGCCCGCGCCGCCACCGGAGGCACATAGGTCGCCGTATGCCGGACAAGCTCCAGGATCAGCCGGTGCCACATCAGCAGCACCTCGCGGGAGACCTCGGCCCGGTCGGCCGCAAGGGCAGGGCGCGCCAGCACCAGAAACGGAAGCGCAAGCAGGGTGCGGCGGTGCAGGGTCATCGCGTCCTCCCGGGGGGCTGACATCTTATGGCAAAGCCCGGAGCGGGCTGGCAAGTCACGATGTTGGCGCTACCATGCGGCGACCTCCTCGTTCGCCTGTAAGTCAACGACCACCCCGCGAAGAATGACGAAGTCATCGATGAGCGCGCCGCACCGCCCCCCGGGTCAGGTCCGCCCCGTCAGCCAGTTCCCCAAGGTGGCCAGCTTCGACGGCCCGGCCCCCGGCCGGTCCTCGCGCCGGTCCGCCGCGTTCAACAGCGCATACATCCCATGCACGCCCAGCCAGCGGAAGGGCTCGGCCTCCCAGTCCTTCACCCGGCGATTGACCCAGGGCAGATGCACCAGATCGGTGTTCCGCCCCAGCACCAGATCCGCCAGCGTCCGCCCCGCCAGGTTCGAGGTCGAGACCCCGACCCCCACATAGCCCCCGGCCCAGCCCAGCCCCGTCGCCGGGTCCAGCCCCACCGTCGCGCACCAGTCGCGCGGCACGCCCAGGACCCCGCACCAGGCATGGTCGATCCTCGCCCCCCGCGCCGCCGGGAAATGCCGGTGCAGAATCGCCACCAGCCGCCGGATCGTCTCGTCATCCGGCGCGCCGTTCACATCGAGGTTCGAGCCGAACCGATAGGGCACCCCCCGCGCGCCGACCGTGATCCGGCCCTCCCGCGTGCGCTGGCAATAGCAGTAGGCATTGGCGAAATCGCCAAGGATCTCATGGCCGTCCCAGCCGATCTTGTCCCAGACCTCGGGCGGCAAGGGCTCGGTCGCGATCTGGGCCGAATTCAGCGGCAGCCACTCCCGCTTGCGTCCCGGCAGGTCGGCCGTGAATCCCTCGGTGCAGCGCAGGATCACCGGCGCGCGCACAAGGCCCCGATCCGTCGTCACCAGCCCCTTCTCATAGCCCATGACCGCCGTCCCCTCGACGATCCGCACCCCCGCCCGCTCGGCCGCGCGGGCAAGGCCCCGGACCAGCTTGGCCGGCTGCACCCGCGCGACATTGCCCACCACCATCGCACCCAGGGCGCCGGGAATCCGCACGCGGCGGGCCAGCTCCTCGGCTCCGATCTCGTGGACCCGCTCCTCCTCGCCCCAGTGGCGGCGATGGGCGACTTCGTCCCGCATCCGGCCCAGTTGCGCGGGCTTGGTCGCCACCATCAGCTCATCCGTGCGACGGATATCCGCGTCGATTCCCTCGGCCTCGCAGACGCGGATCACCTCGTCCACCGTGCCGTTCATCGCCTCGACCATGGCGCGGACCTGATGCTCGCTGGACCCCTCCAGATAGCGCCGGTGATTCCAGGCAAAGCCCCCGGTCAGCCAGCCGCCATTGCGCCCCGAGGCGCCAAAGCCCGCGAAATCCTTCTCGATCACCAGCACGTCCAGCGCGGGGGCCGCCTGCTTCAGATACCAGGCCGCCCACAGGCCGGTGTAGCCCGCCCCGATGATCGCCACATCCGCCGTCGCATCCCCCTGCAGGGGCGCACGCGGATAGGGCAGCCCGATGTCGGCATACCAGAACGAGACATCGCCGATCTTCATCGTCACCGCCCCCAGCTCAGATCGACCCGGCTTCGACCATGTAGCTGCTGGCCGTGCACATCGCCGCATCGTCCGAGGCCAGGAACAGCACCATCCGCGCGATATAGACCGGCTCGATCAGGTCGGGCAGGCACTGGCGCTTGAGATGCGCCGCGATCGGCTCGGGCTTGGCCCACAGCGTCTTCTGCCGTTCGGTCATCACCCAGCCCGGCACGACGGCATTCACCCGGATGCGATGCTGACCCAGGTCGCGCGCCATCGTCCGCGTTAGGCCATGCACAGCCGCCTTGGCCGTGGCATAGGCCGGAAAGCCGCCCCCGGCCTCGAACCAGCTGTTCGAGCCGAGGTTGATGATCGACCCGCCCCCCGCCGCGATCATGTCCGGTGCCACGGCCTGAATGGCAAAGAACTGGTGCCGCAGGTTGGTGTTCATCCGGTCGTCCCAATACTCCGGCGTCACATCGCTCCAGGAATGGCGGTCGTCCCGCGCGGCATTGTTGACCAGCACCCCGGCCGGCCCGATCCGTGCACGCAGCGCGGCAAAGGCGGCGCGCAGACCCTCGATATTGCGCAGGTCGCAGATTTCGTGCGTCACATTCTCATGCGCCGCGCACAGGGCCGCGCTCGTCTCGGCATCCATGTCGACAAACCCCACCCGTGCGCCCTGTTCGGCGAAGGCCGAGACGATCTCGGCCCCGATCCCGGACGCGCCGCCGGTGACATAGACCACCTTGTCGGGAAGGCTTGGATAGCGTGCGAAATTCTCGGACATGAAGGCTTCCTCACAATGGATCGGACAGGACGGCAGGCGCAGCCGCTTCCGCCCGGTCAGATTGGCCTCTCGTCCGCGTGGCGACAATGACCAATCTGCAATGGGGCAGGAGGTGCCCCCGTCCGTCGCAACCGCCGTGAAGGCGGTTCCCACGGGACCCGGGCGGGCAGCAGAAGCTACGAACCGCCCGGGGAATGGTAGGCCCGGAGGGACTTGAACCCCCAACCAAGGCGTTATGAGCGCCCTGCTCTGACCATTGAGCTACAGGCCCGTAGCTGCTTCTGCCTAGCAGAGACACGGCCCGGGTCAAGCCAAAGCCGGGCTTGCGTTAATGCGTGGTCTTGCTAGGCTTCACATCGCCTTTCCCGAATTCCAGATCTGGAGATTGCCGTGAAGCTGACAACCGCCTTGGCCTGGGTCGGGGCCATGATGACGACCGCAACCGCCGCGCTGGCCGGAGTAACGGCTCCCACCAAGGTTTCGGATGGCAGTGGCAATGGCGCCCTTCTTCTGGTCCTGCTCCTTGGCGCACTGGTCGTCGCGGGCGGTGCGGCAACGCCGAAGGACCCGCCCGGCGACGACGGCTAAGCCCGCCGCTTCCGCCGCAGGACCCGTGCGACCGGGTCCCACAGCATCGGCCCCAGGCGCTGACGCATCAGCGCCTGCTCGGCCTCGCCCGACAGGCCGAGCGTAAGCTCCTCCCGGCCCCGGATCACGTAAAGCGTGCCGAACATCCAGTCCCACAGCGCCAGCGAATTGCCGAAGTTCCGGTTGTAATGCGCCGGGTCGGCGCTGTGATGGATCTGGTGCTGCGCGGGCGAGATGAAGACATGCTCCAGCAGGGGACCATAGCTCAGCCAGACATGCGAATGGTGCAGCGCCGCAAGCCCCGCATTGGCCAGCACGATGCACAGGTTGATCCCCGCGATCTCGGCCACCGCCAGATCCTCGACCAGCACCCCGATCAGCAATCCCTGGCAAATGCCCACGAACACCGCCTGTGCCACGCTGGTCAGCAGGTTGGCGACCGGATGCTGGCGATAGGTGGTGAAGGGGGTCATCACCTCGGCGCTGTGATGGACGGCGTGCAGGGGCCAGATCCGCTCCCAGCGGTGGTAGATCCGGTGGACCCAGTAGATCGAGAAATCCGAAGGCAGCCACAGGATCAGCGCCAGCGCCACCGGCCCGAGGTTTTCGGCGGCAAGCAGCGGGGCGGGGATCAGGCCAGCCACCCCGGCCGCGACGAAGGTTGTGACCGCCAGCCCCGCGAACAGCCCAAGGACCGCCATCAGCCGACCCAGGACGAAGAGCTGCAGGTCGATCAGATGCGAGGGATGCCGCCAGATCCGCGCCGGGACCAGCCAGCGCCAGAACCCGCCGCGCGCTCCCTCGCGCCGATAGACCCAGAAGGCGGCCAGTCCCGCCAAGGCAAGGTAGACCGGGCCCGTGACCAGCCCCGGCCCGAAGAGAATCAGATAGACGTCGGCAATCGCCCCCGGCATCGGGTCCCGCCCTGCATTTTCCGACGCAAGGCAACAATCCCGCGCCTCAGCCGTCAAGGCCGCAGTTGCCGCTGGCCCGCTCTTGGTGTAGCGGACGGCCAGGCACAGCGGCGACAGGGAGTGCAAGATGGCGACGGGGCACAAGGGGCTGACCTATGCCGATGCGGGTGTGGATATCGACGCCGGGAACCAGCTTGTCGACCGGATCAAGCCCGCCGCCAAGGCGACCAGCCGCTCCGGCACGATGGGCGGCCTCGGCGGCTTCGGCGCGCTGTTCGACCTGAAGGCCGCGGGCTACCAGGACCCAATCCTCGTCGCCGCGACCGACGGGGTGGGCACCAAGCTGCGCATCGCCATCGACACCGGCCATGTCGACACGATCGGCATCGACCTCGTCGCCATGTGCGTCAACGACCTCGTCTGCCAGGGGGCCGAGCCGCTCTTCTTCCTCGACTACTTCGCCACCGGCAAGCTCGAGCTTGACCAGGCCAGCCGCATCATCACCGGCATCGCCCAGGGCTGCGCCGACTCGGGCTGCGCGCTGATCGGCGGCGAAACCGCCGAAATGCCGGGCATGTACCACAAGGGCGACTTCGACCTCGCCGGTTTCGCCGTCGGCGCGATGGAGCGGGGGCAGGACCTGCCCAAGGGCGTCCGTCAGGGCGACGTGATCCTCGGCCTCGCCTCGAACGGGGTCCATTCCAACGGCTACAGCTTCGTCCGCAAGGTGGTGGAGCTTTCCGGCCTCGGCTGGGACGCCCCCTCGCCCTTCTCGGACGGCACCCTGGGGCAGGCGCTCCTCACCCCGACCCGGCTTTACGTCAAGCAGGCCCTTGCCGCGATCCGCGCCGGCGGGGTCCACGGCCTTGCCCATATCACCGGCGGCGGCCTGACCGAGAACCCGCCCCGCGTCCTGCCCGAGGGCCTCGCCTGCGAGATCGACCTTGGCGCCTGGCAGTTGCCTCCGGTCTTCCGCTGGCTCGCCACCACCGCCGACATGTCGGAGCCCGAGCTGCTCAAGACCTTCAACTGCGGAATCGGCATGATCCTCGTCGTGGCCGAAGATCGTGCGAAGGATCTGACACGACTCCTTGAAGGCGAAGGAGAAACCGTCACCCGGCTTGGCCGTGTCATCGAAGGGCAGGGCGTCGTCTACAAGGGCAAGCTTCTGTGAAACGCGTGGCCATCCTGATTTCCGGGGGGGGCTCCAACATGCTCGCCCTGGTGCAGGACATGGCCGCGGGCGGTTACGCCACACCCGTCCTTGTCGCCTCGAACGACCCCGCCGCCGGGGGCCTTGCCAGGGCGCAGGCGCTGGGCATCCCGACCGCCGCCGTCGACCACCGCGCCTTCCCTGACCGCGCGTCGTTCGAGACGGCGCTCGCCGACCGGATCGACGCGGCCCGACCCGACATCCTCTGCCTTGCCGGGTTCATGCGCATCCTGACGCCGGGCTTCATCCGCCGCTACCGGGGTCGGATGCTCAACATCCACCCCTCGCTCTTGCCGAAATACCCCGGCCTCAACACCCATGCCCGCGCGCTGGCCGCCGGTGATGCCGAGGCCGGCTGCACCATCCATGAGGTGACCGAGGATCTGGACGCAGGCCCCATCCTCGGCCAGGCCCGGCTCCCCGTTCGGCCCGAGGATACCGCCGAGACGCTGGCCAGCCGCGTGTTGAAGCTGGAGCACCGGCTCTACCCCGCTGTCCTTCGCCGCTTCGCCAGCGGGGACCGCAGCCCCCTCATGCTAGACTGACGGCCCGTCCGGCCGCGACAGCACGAACCACAGGCCCACCGCGATCAGCGTGCCCTGCGCCAGCAGGATCGGCCAGCCAAGCCCCGCCCAGACCGAGATGCCGAAGACCACCGCCATGCTCCCCGCCGCCAGCCGCTTGGCAGGGCGCGAGATCGCGCCGTTCTCCTCCCAGTTCCGCACCGGCGGGCCAAGCAGCGGATGCGCCAGCAGCCAGCCATGCAGCCGGGGAGAAGAGCGCGCGAAACACCCCGCCGCGACCAGCAGGAAGGGCGTCGTCGGCAGCACCGGCAGCACCACGCCCAAGAGCCCAAGCCCCAGGAACATCATCCCCGCCGCCAGCCAGAACCCTCGCATCCACGCCCTCCGATCGTTGCCACAAGCGCACGGGCGTCCAGCAACCGCAACCCCACCTCTTCCCTTTTGACCCCACCCCGCCTATAGCGGCCGAAATTCCGGCGGGATGACCCCGCGAAAGGCCTGAAATGCGCACGATTACCACGACCGAAGACCTCGCCGCCTTCTGCGAGGCCGCCAAGGCCCATCCTTACGTCACCCTCGACACCGAATTCCTGCGCGAACGCACCTACTGGTCCAAGCTCTGCCTGATCCAGATGGCGCTGCCGGGGCAGGGCGAGGCGGTCCTCATCGACCCGATCGAAGGCCCCGACATGTCGATGGAGCCGCTCTACGACCTCTTCCGGCACGAGGCGACGGTCAAGGTCTTCCACGCCGCCCGGCAGGATCTGGAGATCTTCTTCGTCGAAGGCCATGTCTTCCCGACCCCGCTCTTCGACACCCAGGTCGCCGCCATGGTCTGCGGCTTCGGCGAACAGGTCGGCTATGAAACGCTGGTGAAGAAGATCGCCAAGGCCAATCTCGACAAGACCAGCCGCTTCACCGACTGGTCGCGCCGCCCGCTGTCCGAGGCGCAGAAGGATTACGCGCTGGCCGATGTCACCCATCTGCGGGTGATCTACGAATTCCTCGCGGCGCAACTGGCGAAGAACGACCGCGCCAGCTGGGTGGCCGAGGAACTGGCCATCCTCACCGATCCCGCGACCTATACCGTCAATCCCGATGAGGCATGGCAGCGGATCAAGACCCGCACGACCTCCGGCCGGTTCCTCGCCGTGGTCAAGGCTTTGGCCCGCTTCCGCGAAACCTATGCCCAGACGCAGAACGTCCCGCGCAGCCGGGTGATGAAGGACGACGCGCTCCTGGAACTCGCCTCGACTCGGCCGCAGACGATCGAGGAACTGGGCCGCTCGCGCCTCCTTCTGCGCGAAGGCCGCAAGGCCGAGATCGCCGAGGGCATCCTTGCCGCCGTCAAGGAAGGGCTTGAAATGAAGCCCGAGGATTTTCCGCGCATCGATGGGGCCCGCGAACAGCTGCAGGTCAACCCGGCCCTGGCCGACCTCTTGCGCGTGCTGTTGAAGGCCAAGTCGGAATCGCTCGGCGTGGCGCCCCGGCTGATCGCCTCGTCTGCGGACCTCGACCAGATCGCCGCCGGCGACCGCGACGTGCCCGCCCTGACCGGCTGGCGGCGCGAGGCCTTCGGCGAGGATGCGATGCGGCTCTGCAAGGGCGAGATCGCGCTCTCGGCGAAGGGTCACGAGGTCCGCGTCGTCCGCCTCTGACCACCGGCACTGCTGCGCCTCGGCGCCCCCCGCAAAACCCCGCGCTGGCCTGCGGCCCAGGGTCTTAACAAAACCCTAACGCCCGCGGACAACGGATTGATTTCGCAGGATAACCCGGTTTTGTCCACCGTGGACAGGGGCGCCCTAGCGTCGCGCCGACCGCGCGTTGGTCGCGCCCTGGACCACGACTTCCCGGACCGAACCCAGCTTGAAGTCCGACACGAAGACCGCCACGTCGATCTCCCGCGACTGGGGGGTGTTCACATCGGCCGGCCCGGTCGGCGGCAGGATGCGGAATTCATAGACCAGGACCCCGTCCTGACCCGTCTCCGCCTCGACCAGCTCGGCCGCCCAGTAGCCCTGGGTCGGCGCCAGCCCCCGCGCCCGCACGATCGCGCCGCCCGGCAGCGGCTCCACCGTGAGGCCGACCACCGCCTCGACCAGCGGCCGCGGATCCCGCGCCTTCTCCGGCAGCACCAGCGCCTCCCGCGGCTCCGACCGGCCGAACCAGTTGAACGGGTTGAGCCGGCTCTCCCGTAGCCCGCCGCAGCCCGCAAGGGTGGCGCAGAGGGTCAGCAGCAGCACGGGGCGGACAAGAGACATGGGCGGCCTTCCTGAAGTGTCCCCCTTGGGTAGCCGATGGGACCGCGTTTGAAAAGCATCTCTCTGGGCTGGACCTTTCGGACCGGCGGCCTTACCTCACCCCCGACCGACCCGGAGCATGCCATGGCCACCGCCGCCTTCGAAGACCTCGCCGAAACCTTCGAATTCCTCGACGACTGGGAGGACCGCTACCGCCATGTCATCGAGCTTGGCAAGGCGATGCCCCCCCTGGACGAGACCTTCAAGGTCCCCGCCCTCAAGGTGCAGGGCTGCGCGAGCCAGGTCTGGCTGCGGCCGGTGATCGCGGACGGGAGGTTCGACTTCCAGGGCGACAGCGACGCGATGATCGTCCGGGGCCTGATCGCGGTCCTGCACGCCCTTTACGCGGGCCTTCCGGTCGCCGAGGTCGCCAAGGTCGACGCCACGGCCGAACTCGGCCGGCTTGGGCTGAACGAACACCTGTCCAGCCAACGCTCCAACGGTCTGCGGGCCATGGTCGAACGGATCCGCGAGACCGCTAGCCGCGCGTGACCGAGACCTTGTCGGCGTAAAAGGCCAGGTGGCCCGCGATCGCCGCGACCTCGGGCTTCGGGTCCTCATAGGACCAGACCGCATTTTCCAGAAGCCCGGCCCCGGTGCGGATCGAATAATAGCTCGCCGCCCCTTTCCAGGGACAGGTCGTGCTGCGCGTCGTCCGTTCCATCACGCCCATGTCCAGATCCTCGCGCGGGACATAGATCACCGGAGGATAGCTGCCCTCGCGCAGCTCCAGCGCGCGGCGGCTGGTGCCAAGCACCGCACCCCCCGCCACCACCGTGACCTCATCCGGGATCGGCGCGATCGTGATGTGCCCGGCCATCTGAACCCCCTCAAAGCGGGGCGCAGACGTCCCGCAACCAGTCAAGGGTAGCGGGCGAAACCCTTTTGCCAAGCCTCTCCAAGACCCCGGCGTGATAGGCGTCGAGCCAGTCCCGCTCACCGGGGGCCAGCTGGTCCGCAAGGATCAGCCGGCGGTCGAACGGAACCCAGGTCAGCGTCTCAAAGGAGAGATGCGCCCGGTTGTCACCAAGGGCGGGGGCCTCCTCGACCACGATGAGGTTCTCCAGCCGGATGCCGAACGCCCCCTCGCGGTAATAGCCCGGTTCGTTCGACAGGATCATCCCCGGCTCCAGCGGCACTTCGGACAGGCGGCTGATCCGCTGCGGCCCTTCATGCACCGAGAGGAAGGCGCCCACGCCATGCCCCGTCCCATGGTCATAGTCCTGCCCGGCCAGCCAGAGCGGATAGCGCGCCAAAGCGTCGATATCCCGCCCGGAAAGTCCCTTCGGGAACCGCACGCGGCTGATCGCGACCATGCCCTGAAGGACGCGGGTATAGGCCGCGCGCGCCTCGTCCCCCGGATCACCCACCGCGATGGTGCGGGTGATGTCGGTGGTCCCGTCAACATACTGCCCGCCCGAATCGACCAGCAGAAGCTCGCCGGGACGGACCGGCCGGTTGGTCGCCTCGGTCACGCGGTAATGGATGATTGCCCCGTTCGGTCCCGCGCCGCTGATCGTGTCGAAGCTGATGTCATGCAGCGCATTGGTCGCCCGCCGGAAGCCCTCCAGCGCCTGGACCACGGCGATTTCGGTCAGCTGGCCCTTGGGGGCCTCGCGGTCCAGCCAGCACAGGAATTCGGCCATCGCCGCCCCGTCGCGCAGATGCGCCTCGCGGGTGGCGGCGATTTCGGCGGGGTTTTTCCGCGCCTTCGGCAGCTTGCAGGGATCGTCGCCCCAGGCCACCGTCATTCCCGCCGCGCGGAGGATGTCCGAGACGGCGAGGGGGGCCGAGCCCTTGTCGACCCGCACCGGACCCGCCAGACCCTGCAGCGCGTCGGCGAAAGCCTCTGGCGAGTGAGTGGTAACTTCGGGGCCGAGATGGGTGCGGACGGCGGCGTCCAGCTTGGCCAGGGCGAGGAACAGATCGACCCGCCCGTCGTCGTGCAGAATCGCAAAGCCCTGCACGACCGGGTTTTTCGGCACATCCGCGCCCCGGATGTTCAGGAGCCAGCAAAGCGAGTCCGGCAGCGTCAGGACCGCCGCCTTGTGCCCGGCCTTCCGCAGTTCCTCGGCCAGCCGCGCCCGCTTGGCGGCGTGCGGCTCACCGGCAAGGCTGTCGGGCTGGATGAAGACCCGGCCCAAGGGTGCGGCGGGCTGGTCAGGCCAGATTTCATCTATCGGATTGTGCTTGGTTTGAGAAAGGCTTGTGCCAGACTCTTCAAGCGATCTCTCAAGTTTCTCGATCTCGTCTGCGGTATGCAGCCAAGGGTCGAAGCCCACGGTTCCCTGGCTTAAATGCTCACGGATCCAGTCGCCCGGCTTCACCTCTGGCCAGGGGACCGGGGTGAAGGCGTCGAGGTCGACCTGCGCCTTCACCTGCGTCCGGTAGCGCCCGTCGATGAAGACCCCCGCCACCCCCGGCAGCACGATGCAGAACCCGGCCGAGCCGGTGAAGCCGGTCAGCCATTGCAGCCTTTCATCCCGCGCGGCGACATACTCACCCTGATGCACATCGGCCCGCGGCACGAGGAAGCCGTCCAGCCCCAGCCTGGCCAGACGCGCGCGCAGGGCGGCCAGTCGCGGCGGGCCTTGCTCGGGTGAAGAATGGCTGTCAAAGGTCTGGAACATCGGACTCTTTCGCTTTGCCCTGTCGTCGGGGATGGTCTGCGGGTCAGGGCGATCCCTTAACCCGCCCGCCGCATCCCCAGCGCGCGCGCCCGCTTCTTCGGGTCGACCTCGAAGAGCGAGGCCAGCTGTTCGGTCATCGCGCCCGCCAGCTGCTCCACATCGGTGATGGTGACGGCCCGCTGGTAATAGCGGGTCACATCATGGCCGATGCCGATCGCGATCAGCTCCACCGCGCGGCGACGTTCCACCATGGCGATCACGTCGCGGAGGTGTTTTTCGAGATAATTCGCAGGGTTGACGGACAAAGTTGAGTCATCGACGGGCGCGCCGTCGGAGATCACCATCATGATCTTCCGCGCCTCGGGCCGGGCCAGCATCCGGCGATGCGCCCATTCCAGCGCCTCGCCGTCGATGTTTTCCTTGAGCAGCCCTTCCTTCATCATCAGGCCAAGGTTCGGCCGCACCCGGCGCCAGGGGGCATCGGCCGATTTGTAGATGATGTGGCGCAGGTCATTCAGGCGGCCCGGCATCTGCGGGCGGCCCTGGGCCAGCCAGCGTTCGCGGCTTTGCCCGCCCTTCCAGGCGCGGGTGGTGAAGCCGAGGATCTCCACCTTGACGTTGCAGCGTTCCAGCGTGCGGGCCAGCACATCGGCACAGATGGCCGCGATGCTGATCGGGCGGCCGCGCATCGAGCCGGAGTTGTCCAGAAGCAGCGTCACCACCGTGTCGCGGAATTCGGTGTCCTTCTCCCATTTGAACGAGAGCGGCATCGTGGGGTTCGCAACCACCCGGGCCAGACGGCCGGCGTCGAGGATGCCTTCCTCCTTGTCGAACTCCCAGCTGCGGTTCTGCTGGGCCTGCAAGCGGCGTTGCAGCTTGTTGGCAAGGCGGCTGACGGCGCCCTTCAGCGGTTCAAGCTGCTGGTCCAGATAGGCCCGCAGCCGTTCCAGCTCGGCCGGTTCGGCCAGTTCCTCGGCGCGGATTTCTTCATCGAAGTCCGTGGTATAGACGGAATAGTTCGGGTCGGCGTCGGAATGGGGCGCGGGCGGGGGCGGCTCCAGCGGGGCTTCGCCTTCCGGCAGCTCCGCCTCGTCGCCCTGTTCCATGTCGGCGCTGTCCTCCATCGTGACCTGCGCCTGGGACTGGTCCTGCTGCTCCTCCTGGCTTTGTTCGGGCGTGGCCTCGGCCTCTTCGCCCTCATCCTGTTCCTCGCCCGAGGTGTCCGGGCTGTCCTGATCCTCTTCGGCCTGGTCGTCGCCGGCATCTTCGGGCGCGTCGGGGTCGTCGCCAAGCTGGTCGCCATAGCCGAGGTCGGCGATCACCTTCCGCGCCAGACGCGCGAAGGCGGCCTGGTCGGCCAGTACATGGTCGAGATCAGCGAGCGTCGCGCCCGCCTGTTCCTCGACAAAGCCGCGCCAGAGGTCGGCGGCATGTTCGGCGGATTTCGGCAGCGCCCGTCCCGTCGCCATCTGCCGCACCAGATAGCCCGCCGCCACCGGCAGCGGCACTTCCGAGGCCTGGGTGACCTGGCCATAGCCCTTGCGGTCAGCCTCATGCGCGATCTTGGCGTCGATGTTCCCGGCAGTGCCGGGCATGTCGCGGGCACCCACCGCCTCGCAGCGGGCGGCCTCCATCGCGTCATAAATATCGCGGGCGAGGGGCCCGGTCGGCGCGTAGCGGGCGGCAACGGCGTCGTCGTGATACTTGCGGCGCAGCGCGAAGCTGTCGGCGGTGCCGCGGGCGAGCAGCACCTCGTCCCGGGTCATGCGGCGGCTCACCTGGGGCAGGCGGACGCCTTCCTTGTTCATTCCCGCCGGATCGACCGAATAGGTGACCGTCATCTCGGGGTCATCCGCCATGGTGCGGGTGGCCTCGGCCAGGGCCTTCTTGAAGGGATCGGCGGGGTTGTCGCTGGGCTTGTTCATGGCTTCAGACTACTGCCTCCAGCGAGGCTCTGCCAGATGCCAGATCGGCCAAAAGCGCCACATGCACGTCGAGTGCGTCGATCACCGGATAACCGGGATTCTGGCCGTCGAAAGCAAGGTTGAGGTCGGTTCCGGCCAGCACCACCGCTTCGGCCCCCTGGTCGATCATCTGGCGCCCGGCCTTCAGAAACCGGGCCCGTGTCGCCGCGTCGCAGGTGCCGGCCACCGCCATGTCCTGGTAAAGCTGCCCCAGTTCCTCGATCTCGTCGTCGGGGGCGATGGCGCGCGTCCGCTCCAGCTGGCCGTAAAGCCGGGTCCGCATCACCACGCGGGTACCCAGAAGCCCGACGCAGCCGATCCCCCCGGCCGTGAAGAAGGCGTCCAGCGGCCTTACGGCCGACACCAGCGGCAAGGAGGACCGCGCCACAGTCTCGGCAAAGCAGAAATGTCCGCCAAGCGAGGTGATTGCCGCGCATTCCGCCCCCGCCGCCCTCAGCCGGTCGATCAGCGGGGCATAGGCGGCGGCCTGGGCCTCGCGCCGGTCGGCCAGGTTGTTGGCGATCAGCTCGTGGATGTCGGCCTGCACGATGGTCAGCTCCAGCCGCGCGCCCCGCGCCGCCATCTCGGCACAAAGCCGCTGGTAGTAGACCACCGTCGCCGCGGGACCGATGCCGCCGATCAGGCCGATATGCATGAGCCTTCCCCCAAATCCCGGCAGGACTAGAGCATTCCGGTCCCGCCTCGGCAAGCGGTGCCGTGCGCGATTGCACAGGTTTGGCGCGGGGGTGCGGAATTGGCGCTGAGGCGGAAGCGTACACATAAGACCGGAACAAGACGCCACCCAACAAGGACCTATCGAATGGCAAAGCCCAAGATCGCTATCATCGTCTCGTCGACCCGTCCGACCCGGTTCGCCGACATCCCCACCGCCTGGATCAAGGCCCAGGCCGAAGCCCGCGGCGACATGGATGTCGAGGTGCTGGACCTGCGCGACTATCCGATGCCCTTCTTCGACGAAGTCGCCTCGAACGCCTGGGCGCCGACGCAGAACCCGGTCGCGGTGAAATGGCAGCAGAAGCTGGCCGAATTCGACGGCTATATCTTCGTCGTGGCCGAATATAACCGCTCGATCACCGGGGCGCTGAAGAACGCTCTGGACCAGGCCTATGTCGAATGGGCGAAGAAGCCCGCCGGGATCGTGGCCTATGGCTCGGTCGGTGGCACCCGCGCGGCCGAACAGCTGCGCCTGATCGCGGTCGAGCTGCAGATGGTTCCGGTCCGCAACGGCGTGCACATCGGCGGCGGCGACTTCTTCAAGGTGCATCCGGGCTTTGGCGGCTCGGGCAACCTTGCCGACATCGACGGTTCGATCGCGCCTTCGGCCGCCGCCCTGCTGGACGACATGGCCTGGTGGGCGAAGGCCACGATGGCGGCGCGGACCGCGACCTCGGCCATCGCAGCCGAATAATGGCTTCGGCCGGCGTCCTGCGGGGTGCCGGCCATTCACCATCCTGCCACGACCGGCAAGGTCTCGCCTATGGCATGGCGGCCTGTTTGCCGCCGCGCCGCTGATGCTTCAGGTAGAGCGGGCACGGAAACGCCACAATCTGCGGCTAGAAGTGCAAACTTCAGTCTTGCAGGAGCCGGCCCATGCAATCCCTGAACGCCTTTCTCATCGCACTGCGCATGATGGAATCCGGTGGCGACTATCAGGCTGTCAACACATTGAATTTCCTGGGTGCCTACCAGTTTGGCGAAGCGGCCCTGATCGACCTTGGCTATGTCCGTCACGACGGCGACCCCTATGACAACAACTATTCGGGCGGCTGGACCGGCAAGAACGGCATTGCTTCCAAGCGGGAGTTCCTGGCCAGCAGGACCGTGCAGGACAAGGCGGCCGAGGCCTGGGTCAAGCTGATGTGGCATTACATCGAATCGCAGGACCTGCACCGCCACGCCTGGACCGAGGTGGGCGGGATCGAGCTTACGCCCTCGGGGATGCTGGCCGCGACGCATCTTCTGGGGACCTACGCGCTGGATGAATATATCCAGTCCGGCGGGAAGGCCGATCTGCGCGATCCCTACGGGATGCCGATCACCAGCTACATGACCCGGATGGCCAAGGTCGAAGTGCCCTTCGGTCCGAAGCCGCGCCAGCTTGCCCGGGCCGACTGACCCGGCTCAGTTCCGGCGCGCCGCCCGCAGCCGCGCGCCGATCCGGTCGATCTTGTACCAGCCCGTCGGATGGCCGGTCAGCGCGCGGAACATGCCTCGGATCGCGGTCATGTAGAGCAGCTGCCGATAGCCGAAGCGCAGGAAGGGGATGAGGAGCAGGGTCTTCCATTCGAACCGCCGCTCGAAGTGGAAGGCGGTCAGGGTGCGCAGGACCTCGATCCCGGTCATCAGGAAATAGCTGGTGAACAGCAGGATCGGCAGCGCACCGCCCGGCAGCGCCTCGCGCAGGACGATCGAATAGATCGCGCTTCCGACGACGGTGACCAGCACGAGGTCGTCCAGAAGTGCAAGCAGCAGCGAGACCGGGCCGAACCAGACCGAATCCACCACCGAGAAGCCCACCGGCAGGCCCGAGGGGATCACCCCCCGGTGCTTCCAGCTGACCTGAAGCATCCCCAGCTGCCAGCGCAGCCTCTGGCGCAGGAAGGTACGGACGGTGATCGGTGCCTCGGTGATCGAGCGGGCTCGCTCCTCGAAACGCACGCGGTAGCCCGCACGGTGGACGGCAACGGTCAGGTCGGCATCCTCGGTGATCGTTTCGCCCGAGAAGCCGCCGCTGGCCTGCACGGCACGGGTCCGCCAGGCACCCACCGCTCCGGGAACGACGAGGATGCCGTCGAAGAACTCATGCGCGCGGCGCAGGACGT
The DNA here is from genome assembly GCA_029289325.1 of Alphaproteobacteria bacterium. GTDB lineage: Bacteria > Pseudomonadota > Alphaproteobacteria > Rhodobacterales > Rhodobacteraceae > Tabrizicola. The sequence goes on along the minus strand of JARFTV010000031.1, from coordinate 16,206 downwards.
TCTGCGTGACCATGTATTCCTGATGCTGGAAATCGGTCAGCAGGTTGACGCGGTTGCCGACCTCGACCAGCCCGGCGACAGCGCCGACGCCCTGATCCTTGAAGGGCTGGACCAGCCAGCGGATCGTGTCGGGCAGGAAGATGGAATCGGCATCGGCCGCGATGAAGATCGGCGTGTCGATATGCTTGATCGCCAGATTCGCGGCGTGCCATTTGCCCGCGTTTTCCTCGCGCAGCAGGTGGACGCGCGGGTGGTCGGCGATCATCTGCCGGACAACGTCCGAGGTGTGGTCGGTCGAGCCGTCATCGACGATATAGACTTGGAAATCCGGATAGTCCGACCGCAGGACCGACGTCAGGCAGGCGGCGATCACCTTTTCCTCGTTGAAGGCGGGGATGATGACCGAGACGGGCGGGGTGAAGTCCGGGTCAAGCGGCGGATTGGGGCGGCGCAGCAGCGACAGCGCGGTGTAGAGCAGCGAGAATGCAGCCGAGATCACCAGCATCACGAAGAACAGGACCGTTACCCCGTTCAACAGGAAATTCGCCACCGTGAAGGCCAGCCCATCGCCGAAGGGCCGTCCGGGCAGGTCCAGCGCCGCCAGCGGCGGGCCGTCGGCCCCGGTGGCCAGGTTCGGGGCGAGGAACTGGTAGCCGTCGGCCTGGAGGCGGCGCAGGATCTCGGGCAAGGCGGCAAGCTGCTCGACGCCCGAGTCGCGCAGGTCCAGCGTGATGACCTGGGCCTGCTCGAAGGCGCCCTCGCGACGGATTCGGTCGACGAACTCCACCGGATCGACCGCGCCGCTTGGGGCGTCGAAACTTGAGCGGATGGGGATCAGCCCACGGTCAAGCAGGTCGACCTCGGCCTTGAACGCGTCACGGCTGAAGTGCGGCGGGCCCGCACCGGGACGCAGGAGGACCAGCCGGGCCGGAGCGCCGAACTCCCGGACGAGGTAGAGTTGCGCGAAGTTGAGCGCGAGTTTCGCCGTGCGCAGGGATTCCGGCCGGTCGGGCAGGGCGGGCAGTTGCCGGATGCCAAGCACATGCCCCGCCGCCGCAAGCTGATGCGCCGAAGCCTGCCGCTGCAGCAGGACCTTCAGGTCGGTGAAGAAGGCGGCCTTCACCCCCTCACGCTCCAGCGCGGCGAGAAGCCCGGCGACATCCTCGGGCTGGGGCAGGCCGTCGAAGGTGAGGACAATCCCCCCGGCAAGCTCCAGCCCGCGGCGGTGGATCAGGTTCGGCAGCGGCGGGGGATCGTAGCTTTGCGCCAGCACGAGGGTGCCTGTCGCATCCGTTTCCACTGCGCGGGTGCCGGGCTGGGCCGGAAGGATCGCGTCCACGGCCGGGCCGCCGATCAGGGTCAGCGCCTGACCCGACAGATCGACCGGACCGGCAAGACGCCGCGCGCCATGGACCGGATCGCCCTGCAGGACCCGCCAGAGCGCGGGATCTTCATAGCCAAGCGGCCAGACCGCGACAGCAAGGTCGCGGGGCAGGGCGGCCAACTGGTTCTGGGCCGTGGCCGCGTCCAGCAGCCAGAAGTCGCTGATCCTGCGGTTGGCTTCCAGAAAGCGCAGCGCCGTCGCCCCGGCCTCTGCGTCAAAGCGCGGAACCCCCCCTGCGGCCTGGGCGCGGGCCAGCGTCTCGGCATAGCTGATGCGCAGCGGGCGGCCTTGCCCGCTGAGCCAGGCCTCCCCGAAATTGCCAAGCGCGAGGACCAGCTTGTCTTGCGGGATCAGCGCGATGACTTCGGCCAGGGCGGGGCCGTACCACGCGGGCGGGGCGGGCGGCTCCACGGGTGAGGTCGCCTCGCGGAAGCCCTTGACCACTGCCAGATCCAGCATTCCGACCAGCGCCGGATCGCGCCAGACCCCGGCCTCGGGCGGGGCGATCAGGCAGAGCGTGGGCGCAGGGCGGTTGGGCTGCGTCACCGCCCGCGACAGGCGGGACAGGGCCTCGCGCAGGATCGCGGGGTCAATGTCGGGATGGGCAGAGAGGTTCAGGCAAAGGCCGGGTCGCGGCTGAGCCTCCAGCAGGTCCGAGAGCTGGCTGACCATCCGGTCGAGTGCGGGGCCGGGGGAGAGGATCGCCGCCAGTTCGTCGGTCCGGGTGCTCGCGGTGATCCGCGCCACCGTGAGGGCCGAGCCGCCGGGCAGGTCGATTGCTCTGGCCAGCTCCTCCAGCGCCTTGTTCTGCCGCGCCCAGAGCGGGACGACCGTCCCGTCCGGCGCGCCAAGGAGGAAGGCATCGGCCAGCACCCGGTCCAGCCGGTTGCAGCGGGCGCGCAGCCCGGTCAGCGCCGCACTGTCGGCGGCGGGAAGGTAGCCGAGGACGGGGCGGGTCCTGCCGGTTTCGGTGACGCGGCGGCAGGGATAGGCGGCATTCGATTGCAGGGTGACGAAGGCGTCGGTCGGCCGCGCAGAGCCCAAAGGCTGGGCGGCGATTGGCGGCAGCGGCAGGTCGACCAGCAGCCGTCGACCAAGGTCCCAGAGCCAGATCACCGTCGCCACGAGCAGGACGAACAAGAGCACGACCACGATCCGCCCGCGCCAGCCGCTGCGGTCCTCGAACACATGGTCGGGTTCGGGCTCGCGCCCGTCCTCGGGCGGGGGGGTGCGATCAGCGGAGGACATGGCCGATCGCCGTCAGGATGACGCCATTGGTGTTGAGGTCGGTATAGTTCGGCATCGCCCGTTGCGTGCCGGTGAAGACTCCCACCGAAAAGCCGAGATCCCTGATCCGGGTCTTGTCGCGGATCAGCGTGAGCAGCCGGTCGCACCATTCGTGCTGGCGCAGCGCGGCCCAGAGATAGGCGGATTTCGTCGACAGGACTTCGGCCTTGGCGCGGAATTCGGGGGTGTCATGTTCCGCCGCGCCGCCAAGGCCGCGGACGACCCAGGCCGCTTCGCCAAGGTAGCCCAGCCTGAGGCCCTGGTAGGAGAACCATGGCGGGAAGTTCAGCGGCGCTTCCGAGGCGCATTTGAACTGGCCCGTCGTCTCGTACCACGTGAGCTGCGCGTCGAAGATCGCATCGGCGGTCAGGTCGACCTCGGGATCGGGGCCAAGCTCGATCCGGTCGAGGAGCGCGGGTTCCACCCCAAGCTGCCCGATCCGCGCCACGTCGTAGAACAGCGCGATCTTGCGGTCGGTCGGCGTGCCCTCGGCCAGGCCCTCGTAGGCCGAGACCAGATTGAACCCCCACGGGGCCATGCCGCGGCGGATATAAGGCGTGCAATGCGACAGCGTCGTGTCCATCCACTTGCCGCCGAGATGGCTGTGCGGCCGGCCGCCGGGCAAGGCTGCGTCCAGGTCCCAGCCCGCCACCACCAGTTCGGCCGTCACGGCGTCAAGAAGCCCGGCCTCCACAACCGCGCGCAAGGCAACCAGGAACCGGCCCGCATCGCAGACGTCGAAACCGGGGATGGTCACGGCCAGCGTGTCGGCGCGGAACATGGCGGGGGGGAGCTTCAACCCCTCAAGCCCGGCCGTGGGCAGATGTTCCACCAGCCGCCGCACGCGGGCCGCTGCCTCGTCCTGGGCAAGGAAGCCCAGCTGTCGGGCGGCGCGGATGCCGTGAAGCTGGCTGGCAAGGTCCCAGAGCGTGACATCGTGGTTGACGATCATTGTCGAGGTCCGCTGCACCGTCCCTGCGCACAGGCCCGTGGTCGCATTGGTGAAGCGGTCGATATACCGCCAGGCAAGGCGGGCGTCCTCGATCAGCCGCTCGCGTTCGGCCGTGTCGGGGGCGGGGGGCTGGAGCGGGTCCGTCAGGGTGCGGCGGCGGATCGACCAGAGCCGGCTCAGCACCGGCTCGGCCTCGACCAGATGGGCGGCAAGGCCGGGTATGGTGTGGAAATAGGCCGCGCCGGATAGGCCCGCCTCGACCAGACGGCGCACGAGCTGCTCGCGCCGGGCAGGCTGAAGGATATCGTCGGCGCGGATGGCGACCAGATGATCCTCGAGCGGCGAAAGGTCCAGCACGGCCTCGGGCTCGGGCAAGGGGCGGACCGTCAGCCGCAGACGTCCGTCGGGGTCGATGCCCTGGACGGGCCAGGCGGAGGGCTCGGCCCCGATCTGCACGCTGACCGGCAAGGTCAACGCGTCGGGCGGGGCGTCTGGACCGCGCTGGCAGGCAGGGGGCGGGACGGCCTGCAGCGGGTCACGCGGCGGGAGGGCGCAGAAGGCCACATTGCCGGGCAGCTCGCCCCAGCTTTCGGCGCGGCCCGTCAGGGTAAGCGGTATGCCAGAGGCGGCAAGGTCGCGGGCAAAGGCGAGAAGGGCGTCGTCCTCCTCCAGCGTGGAGCCATGATCGACCAGCAGGGCGATGTCGATGGGCAGATGCGGCTGGGCATAGAGACGGCGCTGGGCCGGGCTGACAAGGCGGAGGCGACCCTCGTCATTCGCCCTGGCCAGACGGACGGCCAATGCCTCGGCCCGGGCCGGATCGCCGGGATCCCCGGTCAGCGCCACGGCGACCAGCCCGTCGGACCCGAGCGCCCCCAGGTCCAGGTTGGGCGCGTCGAGCCGGGTCCAGAGCCCGCCGCTTACCACCAGCTCGCCCCGGCCCGCGATCCGCGCGCTGAAGGGGCCGTCCCCGGCGGTCAGGTGGATGCGGAAGCCCGCGCCACGGAAGGCGGTGTGGTCGATGTTCGGATCCTCGCCCCGGTCCACCAGGGTGACGACCGGGAAGGATTGCCCGGCCGCAGGGCCGGAGCCGAAGGCGCGCTGGACCGACGCGCGCAGCTCTCCCGCGCGGCGAAGCTGGAAATAGCGTTCGGGGCGGGGAAGCTTGCCGATCGGCAGGGCAAGGTCGAAAAGGCCCGGCTCGCGCAGGGCAAACTCGGCCAGGGTATCGCACACCGGCGCGCTTTCCCGGCCGGGCGGGGCAAGGGCGGCAAGGTTGGTGATGCAGGTCACCGGCAGACCCGCCGAAAGGAAGGGCGAGACTACAGCGGTCAGCAGGTCCGAGGGCGTGCCGGGTCCGATCCCGTCCAGCAGGACCGAAAGCTGCGCGGTGCCGGACTGCGCCGCCAGCCGCAGTGGCAGCGCCGCGCCCGGCAGCGCCGCGGCGGCCGACAGGAGCGCCCGGCGGGTCAGTCCGGCACCGGTCATGGCGTCCCCCCGATCCGCGCAAGACCCTCGCGCACTGTCACCACGTCGATCAGCCCGCGGTCGCGCAGGAAGGCGGTGCAGGCGAAGATCTCGTCCAGCATTGCGGCCGAAACCTCGTAATCGGCCGGCTCGCCCTCGGTGACGCCGTGGAAGAGAAGCACAAGCCAGGTCTCGTCGCGGGCGCTGGCGACCATCTCGCCGCAGACCTCGACCGGGGTCATCGTGTTGACAACCTCCAGCCGGCCGATGAGGCGCGGGTCGAGGGCCGCGCGCGGATTGCGGCCGCCGTGGCCCTTCCAGGACAGATGCGCCTGGTAGGTCTCCATGATCCGGTCCAGCGTGGCATCGCTGAAGGCGCCGAAGGGCGAGGAGAAGGCGACCGGCGCCTCGCCGATCCTGTCAGCGATGGCGGCGGCGGATCCGTCGATCTCGGCCGGAAGCTGGTCGGCGGGCAGGTCGGGCAGCCGGGCGTGACTTGCCCCGTGGGCCCCGATCTCCCATCCGGCGGCGTGGAACGCGCGGACCTCGTCCCAAGTCAGGGTCCAGTCGCCGGGCAGGGCGGCCTCGACAAGGCTCGTGGGGACGAAAAGTGTGCCGACGAGGTCATGCGCGACCGCGAGCCGCAGCCCGTGTTCGTATTGCGCGCGCGAGGCGTCGTCGAAGGTGATCGTGACAAGTCCCACCCCCTCGGCCCCGACGGGCAGGGCCCAGAGCAGCGCCAGCGTGATCAGACGGCGCATCATGGCGTGACCTCCACCGCAAGGGATTGGCGAAGCCGCGTCGCTTCGGGGCCGGTGACTTCCAGCGCCGAGCCGTCGGGCCGGATCAGCCCGATATAAGGCGCGCGAAAGCCAATCCCGGCGGCGCGGGTCAGGGGCGTGTCCTGAAACAGCGGGGCAAGGGCGACCCCCTCGCAGAAGGCGCTGTCGTGGACGACCACCGCCACGGCCCGGCGCCCGGCCAAAGCGCTGGTCAGGGCGGTGCGGAACGGGGCGGGGTCGGGAGCAGCGCCACTGTCCAGCGCCGCGCAGCCGTCGAACCGCGCCAGCAGGGTCGGCTCCGCCTCCAGCGCGACAAGGTTCACCCCACGCGCCAGCGTCAAGGGCGCGCCCCCATCACGGGTCACGGAAGAATCGCCCGAGTCAAAGCCCGAGGACCGGGCGAGGAACCGGACCACAGGGACCGGGCGCAGGACATCGGTGAAGACCTCGGCCGCGCCCATGGCCAGCGCCGCATCCAGCTCGGCCCGGGTGTTTATCGTATGCACCCAGCTCAGAACCCCGGTGGCGGCGCGGGCCCTGGTCGCAAGCCCCGCCTCCAGCCGCTCGCGCGGCATCACGAGGCCCAGAAGATCCATCCCGCGCAGGCTGGCCAGAACCGTCTCGGTCGTCCCGCCGAACTGGTAAAGGGTCCAGATCACGTCACCGTAGCCCATGTCGCGCAGGGCCGCGTAATCCTCGGGCTGGTAGAACTGCGGGACCAGCCGTGGCAGCAGCTCGGGCCGGGTCTCGGCTATCCGGGCATGGGCCTCCATCGCGCGCGACTTGAGATCGAGGACGATCCGCAGGCCCGGATGATCGCGCAGGACGGCCGAGAGCGTCTCCAGTGTGCAGGGGCTGTATCCCGCCCCGGCCTTGGCACGGGCAAGGACTTCGGCAAGCGGAAGGGGGGCGATCGGCTGGCCATCCGGGGACAGCCAGGGCGCGTCCCAGTCATGCAGGCAGACCAGCTGATCGTCAGAGGTCCAGGCGAGGTCGATTTCGACCAGCTCGTAGGCCTCGGCGCTTGCCGCCAGCGCCTCAAGCGCGTTGGTGTAGGTCAGCTCTCCCAGCGCGCCCCCGGCATGGGCGATGCGCGGCAGCCAGTCGAGCTGTCGCTGGGCGTCCTTGCGGGGGCTGCGCATGATGTTGGTCAGCTCCACCCCCAACGCCGTCTGCCGCGCGCCGGTGAATTCCTCCACCTCGCCGTTCCCGGCGATCAGGGCGACATAGGGCTCCTCATACCACAGGTCGCGCCATTTCGTCAGGCCCGAGCCCGCAAACAGCGGCTCCAGCCCCGGGTCGACCTCATAGCAGACGACGCTGTTATGCGCGACGATCACGAAAGCGCCGAAGGCCCGGGCATTGGCCTCGATCGCCGCCTGAAAGCTGCCGTCAAGCGTCACGCGATCCGGCTGGCGCCCGCCATAGCCGCAGGTGTCGATATGCCCCAGCTTGACCGGAGGCGCATCCGGGGTCAGGCCAAGCAGGGTAAGGCCCCGCATCAGCCCGACGCGGTCGCCCGCTTCGGGGTTCCAGACCCAGGATTCCCCGTTCAGATAGCCCGCCGAGCGGATCGCGATTTCCCCGGTCAGCCCGTTCGGCGGGGTGTAGCCCACCACCCTTTCGGCCGCGAACTGGCGGCGGCGGTTCAGGTCCGCCATCAGGCTGTCGTGGAAGGCCAGTTCGGCGGTCGAAAGCGTGAAGGGCTGGGCCAGACGGTCGGCGGGCAGGCCCTCGCCACCGGTCAGCGCGAACTGGCGCAGGTCGGGGCTTTCCAGACTGCCCGCCAGCGCGCAAAGTTCTGCCCCGTCGGGCGCGGGGGCAGGGGCGAAGATCGCGGTCTTGCGGCAGCTGTCGACCCAGACGAAGCGCCGGTCGGGATCCATCGTGGCGACGACCTCGGGCAGGGTCATGTCGCTGTGCAGCTCGAAGCCGATGCCGGTCACGTCCAGCGCCTCGTTCAGGTACAGAAGCACGGGATATTTCAGCCGCCGCCCGTCAAGGACGATCTCCTCGGTGGCCGCGTCCACCAGCAGCCCGGCGCGGATCGAGGGGTAGGACCACAGCGCCGCCAGATAGCCGCGCGCCTCTGCGATCCGCGCGGGCAGGTCGGGATCCGCTCCGCGCAGGGTCGGCACCTCGCCCAGAAGGTCACGGCCGAAGCCAAGGGCCGGCGTAGGGGCACCAAGCCGGGTCAGGACCGTCGGACCGATGTCCAGCGTCGTGCCCGGAGTGTCCACAAGGGCTGCGTCAAGGGCAGGGTCGAAGATCATCAGCAGGTTCCGGCGCGGCCCGGCCTCAAGCAGCTCCTGCGCGAGGTTGGGCATCGCCATGTGGTCCGAAGCGACGACAAGCACCGTGTCGCGCAGCGCCGGATCGGCACGGACCTGCCGGATGAACGCGCCCGCCAGCCGGTCCGCGCAGTGGACGGCGTTCAGGAACTGGTTGGTCCCGTCGCCATAGGGAATGTCCTTGCAACTGGCCGAGGGGAAGCCGAACGGGTGATGGGTGTCCAGCGTCAGCAGCGCCAGCCCGAACGGCCTGTCCTCAGCCGCCAGCGACTGAAGCCGCTCCAGCGCGACGGGATAGAGGCTGTCGTCGTACAGCCCCCATTCATGGACATAGGCCGGGTCGGACAACAGCGGCTCAAGCTCGGCCCGGCCTTCGACCTGATCGAAGCCGTGGCTGTCATAGAAGGTCCCCTTGCCGGCAAATCCGGTATCCGCGCCGCCGACATAGGCAAGCGCATAGCCCGAGGCTTTCAGCAGGTCGCCAAGGCAGGTGGCGGCGGGCAGGAAACGGTCCATCCCCGAGCCCGACCCGATCAGCGGCATCCCGCATTGGCTGGCCACCATTCCCGCGATGGTCCAGCTGGCCTCTTCGACCTCGGTCAGATCGGTGAAGCTGACCGCTTCGCCCTCTAGCGCGGCAAGGTTCGGCATCAGGCCGGGGAAGCGGGTCTCGTCCAGATAGCTGCGCTCGACCGATTCCAGATAAAGCAGGACAAGGTTCCGCGGGCGCCCGGCAAAGTTCAGCCGCTCGACCGGGACAAAGCCCTCGGGCGGTGGACCTGCGGGGGCGGCTGCCAGCGCGGCCTGATTTCTCACAAGGCGGGTCAGGTCGCCAACGGCTGGATTCAGCCAGAGTGCAGCGACCAGCAAGGCCAGCCCAAGGACCTGCCGTGCCGGGCCAAGCCGGACCGGGCCCCTTGTGCGGCTCAGTCGGTAGACCAGCACCCCTGCCGCCAGCACCGCCAGCACAGCCCCGGCCGTGGCAAGGGCAAGGCCAGAGAAGTCCCCGACCCCGGCCCCGTCCAGCCCGGTCTGCAGATGGTAGATCACCGAGGCGTCGATCCCCGATCCAGTCAGCCGGTCAATCGCCGCATAGGCCACCAGAAGCAGCAGGCCCGCCACCACCCCCGCCGAGGCCAGCGCCGCCCCGAGGCGCGAGGATAGCGCGCGTGCCCAGACCGCGACCGCCCCTGCCAGAAGGACCAGGCTAACCCACATGACCGGCTCCGCTGCAATCGCATGATCCCCGAGCCCAAGCCGCGGCCGGTGCGCCGGGCTGCGTACAGGACCTGTGTGGTCGCGCCCGATCGGGCAGGCAGGCGTGCCGTCCTCTCATGGCTTGTGCGGGACCTCTTGCAGCGCCTCGCCCGCGGCCATCAGCCGGACGATCCCCTGATCCCGCAACCGGTCCGCGCAGTCCAGCACCGCCAGGAACTGCTCAACCGATGCCTGATAGGGATTGGCCGGGGTCTCC
>JARFTV010000031.1:0-6559 GCA_029289325.1 Alphaproteobacteria bacterium | reverse complement strand
GCCAGAGGTAGACCAGCCAGACCCCCTCGCGCCCGGCCCGCTCGATCTCGGCGCAGACCGTCTCGACCGGCAGGGTGTAGGGGATCTGCTTGCGGTTGATGCGGAAATGGTCGGTGCCGTCCAGCGGGTTGACTCCGTCATTGCCCCAGGCGCGGAAATGGGCGTCGTAGTAAAGCCGCGCCTTCTCCAGCACCCGCGCGTCATGGTCGCCATAGGGCGAGGCCAGCATCACCGGATAGATCCCCGTCGCGCGGGTGATCAGGGCCGCGGGCACGGCAAGCTCGCGCTCCAGCTCCGCGTCGCTCGTCTGGCTCAGCCGGACATGCGTGTGACCATGTGCGCCGAAGTCCCAGCCGTGGTCGGGCAGGCTGCGCAGGTCGTCCCAGGAGATGCGGGTCGGCCCGGCGCCAATTGCCTCGGTCTGTGCAAAGAGCGTGCCGGGAATGTCGCGGTTGAAGAATTCCGGCATGTAGGGGTCGAAAAAACCGGCCTGGGCCGTATCGACGGTGAAGGTGACGATGCCCACCCCGGTCTCGGCCCTTGCGGGCTGGCCCAGGGCCAGCGACAGCGCCAGAACCAGAGCGCGACCGGCCGTCATGGCAGGACCGGGAAGGGCGCGGGGGATCGCGGGGTGTGGGGCACGACCTCCAGCGCGTCGCGGGCGGTCATCAACCGGATCACCCCCTGATCCCGCAGCCGGTCGGCACAGTCCAGAACGCCCTCGAACTGCACGACCGAATTCTCGTATTCATAGCTCGGCGTCTCCACCACGCGATGCCACATGTAGACCAGCCAATGGCCCTCACGTCCGGCGCGTTCCATCTCGGCGCAGATCTCTTCGACGGATTTCGAATTCGACACCTGCTCGCGGTAGATGTGCCAGTGGTCGGTCAGGCCGAACGGATTGATCCCTTCATTCCCCCAGCCCCGGAAATGTGCCTTGTAGTAGAACCGCGCCCGGTCAAGGACGCGGGCATCGTAATCGCCGTTGGGCGAGGCGAAGGTGATCGGATAGATCCCGGTCTGGACATAGATCTGCGCAGCGGGAACACCCAGCTCCATCTCCAGCACCTCGTCGCTGGCCTTCGACAGGGGATAGGCATGGGTATAGCCATGCGCGCCGAATTCCCAGCCATGCTCGGCCAGGCTGCGCACGTCGTCCCAGGTCATGTCGCCCGGCGCCCCGGTGATCGGCTGGGTCTGGCCGAAGATCGTGCCGGGGATCTCGCGCGAGAAGAACTCGGGCATCCGGCGGTCGAAGAAGTCTTCGGTCACATTGTCCACGGTGAAGGTGACGATGCCGACCGGCGTCTCCGCCGCCGCCGGAGGCGCCAGCGCCAGCATGAGCGCAAGCAGGGGTCTGATCGCGCGGTCCATCAAATCCCTCCCTGCCCGATGCGTTTGCCCTCTGCGTCGAAGTAAAGCGCACGATCGCGGTCGAAATCCAGAAGGACCGCCTCGCCCTGGGAAAACTCCTGGTGGCCGAACAGCCGCGCGGTGATCGGACCGAAACGGTCCGTCTGCAGGATGACATTGGTCTCGCTGCCCAGGGTCTCGACATGGTCGACGGTGGCGGCAAGGCCGTCGCCGCCCCGCCGCAGGCCGATATGTTCGGGCCTTGCGCCAAGGGTGCAACCCGGCCGACCCAGGATGGCCGCATCCAGGAAATTCATCTTCGGCGAGCCGATGAAGCCCGCAACGAACAGGTTGTCCGGGTCGTGGTAAAGGTCCATCGGCCGCCCGGCCTGCTCGATCCGGCCCTGGTTCATCACGACGATATGGTCGGACAGGGTCATCGCCTCGACCTGGTCATGGGTGACATACATCGTCGTCGTGCCGAGCTTGCGGTGCAGGTCGGCCAGCTCGATCCGCATGTGGACCCGCAGCGCCGCGTCAAGGTTCGACAGCGGCTCGTCGAACAGGAACAGCTTCGGCCGGCGCGAGATTGCCCGCCCGATCGCCACCCTTTGCCGCTCGCCCCCCGACAGCTCCTGCGGTAGCCGGTCAAGGAGGGGCGTGAGGCCGAGGATCCCGGCCACCCGATGCACCTCGTCCCGCGTAGCCGCGCGGGACATGCCGCCATGGCGCAGCCCGATCCCAAGGTTCCCCGCGACCGACAGATGCGGGTAAAGCGCATAACCCTGAAAGACCATCGCGATGTCGCGCTGCGCCGGGGGCAGGGCGGTGACATCGGTCTCTCCCAGCCGGATCCGCCCGGCATCGGGGGTCAGAAGCCCGGCGATCATCCGCAAGAGCACCGACTTGCCGCAGCCCGATGGGCCGACCAGGGCCCAGAACTCCCCCGAACCGATGGTCAGATCCAGCCCATGCAGCACCTTGTGGCCCTGAAAGCTTTTGGTCAGACCGACGAGATCGAGGGAGGCCATGCGGCGGGAAACCTTGTCCTTTTCCACGATCTAGCCATCTGACAGGGGTCGCGCAACGGTTGAAAGGCGGCGCGCGTCGATTGGCAGCGCTATCAACCCGCAAGGGATGTAGGCAGGCCGCGACTTTCGCTCCTCGGCCGATCGGCGGACCGGCAAATCGGCGGGGCGGGGCCGCCGCGGCCCACGACTGCCTTGCGACACTGGGCCGCGGCGGTTAGGGGATGGGAGCTGCGGACCGCAGCGCGCCGGATCGGCCAATGAACGAAAAGGGGGTGCGACATGACATTCCACCTTGAGGATGCGCGCTTCGGCGGCTCGCCCGCCGTCATTCCGCGTGGGGTCGCCCATTTCCGCCTGCCCGGTCCCGCCACCACGCGCGAATTCGCCTTTCTCGCGCTGCCCCGCTTCACGCTTCTGGCCTTTTCCTCGGCGATCGAACCCCTGCGCATCGCCAACCAGCTGACGCAGCAGCCGCTGTACCGCTGGAGCCTCGTCAGCATGGACGGCAAGCCCGTCGAAAGCTCGGCCGGGGTGCGGATCGAGGTCGACCACAGCCTTGTGCCGCTGGGCCGGGATACCACGGTCATCGTCTGCTCGGGCACCGATGCCTCACATGCCGCCGACCGCGGGGTGCTGAACTGGCTGCGAAACCACTCACGCCAAGGGGGCGGGATCGGGGCGATCTGCACCGGGGCCTATACGCTGGCCCGCGCGGGCCTTCTGGGCGAGGACGCCCCGGCGGTGCACTGGGAAAACCAGCCCGCCTTCCGCGAGCTTTTCGATGTCGAGCCGCTTCAGCAGCTTTACGTCATCGGCAAGAAGCACTTCTCCTGCGCGGGGGGCGAGGCGGGGGTCGACATGATGCTCGCGCTGATCACCCGCGACCACGGGCAGAAACTTGCGGATGCGGTGGCCGAGATGTGCCTGCATGCCCGCCGCCGCGACGCCGCCGTGGCGCAGAAGACGGTCTATCCCTCGACCATGGGCATCCGCAGTCCGGCGGTGGCGCGGGTCATCGCGGCGATGAAGGCGAATATCGCCACGCCCCTCGGCCAGGAGGAACTGGCCCAGATCTTCGGCCGCACCCCCCGCCATCTGGAGCGCGTGTTCAAGTCGGTGATGCAGGAAACGCCGAAAAGCTATTACCTCGGCCTGCGCCTGCAAGAGGCCCGCAACCTGCTGAGCGACACCACCCTCTCGATCCTGGAAATCGCGATCGCGACCGGGTTCAACTCGCGTGCCAGCTTCTCCAAGGCCTACAAGAGCCGTTTCGGCACCAGCCCCTCCCTGCTGCGATAGGCGCGGGCGGGCGGCAGGCGGGGCGACCCGCCTGCCGTGGTCTCGTCACTGCAGCTCGCTCGCCCGGTCGGCGGCGACGGCGGCCTCGGCGGTGGCGACAGCGGCGGTGAAGGCGTCCAGCACCTCCGGGCCGCCCTTCACATTGGCCTCGAACCATTCGAAGACCGGATCGACGGCGGCCTTGAACGCGGCCTTTTCCTCGGCGGTGGGCACGTAGATCTCGCCCCCGGCGGCGCGGAAATCGGCATAGGCCTGGATCTCCTTGCGCTTGGGCGAGGCGAAGGTCGCCTGTTGCAGAGCCGCGAAACCGTCGACCACGACCTGCTGCTGCTCGGGCGTCAGCGACTTGAAGCGGTCATTGCCCATCCACCAGAAGGCACCCATGTAGCTGTGCCCGTCCAGCGTCAGATACTTGATCCCCGCATCGGTGAACTTCATCGACATGATGTCGGTGATGCCGTTCGCCGTGCCCTCGACAACGCCGGTCTGCAGCGAGGTGAACAGCTCCGGCCACGGGATCGGCGTGGGCGAGGCGCCAAGCGTGGTGGCCAGCGTCTGCGGCAGGTCCGCGGGCACGGTGCGCATCTTCAGCCCCGCAAGATCGCCCGGCCCCGCGATACGGCGCTTGGTGTTGGCATAGTTCCGCCAGCCGCCGGTATTGCCGATGGTCATCAGACGGATCTTGTCGCCGCTGTCAGCCAGCGCCATCTCCCGCAGCCTGGCGGTGAAGTCGGTCCCGGTCAGCACCTCTTCGGCCACGCGGTCGTCGCTCATCAGATAGGGCAGGTCGAGGACCTGGATATAGGGAAACAGCCCCGCCGCCCCGCCCGAGGTCGAGATGTAGACGTCGATCGTCCCGTCCGCGACGCCCGCCAGGCATTCATCTCCCTTGGCGCACAGCTGTGTGCCCATGAAGATTTCGACCCCGATCGCGCCGTTCGAGGCGTTCTCGACATAATTCTTGAACACGACGAGCCCGTCGTAATCCTCATCCTGTTCGTTGGAATTCGCCGTGGCCCGCAGCATGATCTCTTGCGCAAGGGCGGCCCCGGCCGTCCCGGCCAGCAGCGCCGCAAGCGCCATCGACTTGATCGTTGTTCTGAACATGGTTCCTCCCGTTGGTTATCGTTCAGTCAATTCACGAAGCCCGCCAGGCGGGGCAGCGTCAGGGAAATGGCGGGGATATAGGTGACCAGCAGGATCACCAGGAATTCCACCAGCAAGAAGGGCATGACGGCGCGCGAGATGGTTTCCACCCGCAGGCCCGAGACGGCCGAGGCGGCGAAAAGCACAAGGCCCATCGGCGGGGTCAGCAGGCCCACGGTCAGGTTCACCACCATCACCACGGCGAAATGCACCGGGTCCACGCCCATGGCCGAAAAGATCGGTCCCAAGATCGGCCCCAGAATGATGATCGCGGGCCCTGCATCCAGGAACATGCCGACGACGAAGAGCAGCAGGTTCACCAGCAGAAGCAGGAACAGCGGGTTCTCCGTGATCCCCAGCAGCACCGCGGCCAGAAGCTCGGGCGTATGCGCCAGTGCCGCCACCGTCTTGAAGGCCATCGCCGCGCCGACCAGCAGCATCACCACCGAACTGGTGATCCCCGCCCGGATCAGCACGCCCGGCAGGTCGCGCCACTTCAGGCTCCGCAAGACGAAGATCGAGATGATGAAGCTGTAGCCCACCGCCACCGCCGCCGCCTCGGTCGGCGTGAAGACGCCCGACACGATGCCGCCCATCAGCAGCACCGGCGTCATCAGCGGCCAGAACGCCGCTGCGCCCGCCCGCGCCGCATCCACCCAGCTTGCGCGGGGCATCGCCTTGGGCAGGCCATAACGGTCGGCCATTAGCTTGATCGTGATCATCAGCGCGACCCCGATCAGGAAGCCCGGCACGATCCCTGCCAGGAACAGCGCCGCGACGCTTTCGCCCATCACATAGGCATAGATGATCATGATCCCCGAGGGCGGGATGATCGGCCCGATGATGGCACTTGCCGCCGTGATCGCGGCAGCAAAGGGTTTGGGATAGCCCTTCTTCTCCATCTGCGGGATGATGATCGACCCCAAGGCCGAGACATCTGCGACGGCCGAGCCCGAGATGCCCGCGAAGAGCATCGAGTCGACCACATTGACCTGCGCCAACCCGCCGCGGAAATGCCCCACCATCGTCTGCGCGAAGCCCACGATCCGGGCCGAGATGCCGCCCCGGTTCATCAGCTCGCCCGCCAGCATGAAGAAGGGGATGGCCATCAGCGGAAAGGAATTCATCCCCTCATAGACATTGCGGTACAGCAGGACGATGTCCCGCTCCTGCCCGTTCAGCCACAAAAGCAGGGCAGGGGCCGCCACAAGGCCGAAGACCACCGGCAGGCCCAGCATCAGGAAGACCAGGAACAGGGGCAGGAAGAAGCTCAGCATCTATTCCGCCCCCGCGCCAAGGATCACGGTTTCGGGGATCCGGCGCAGCCCCTCGGGCCCGCGGATCAGCGCATAGATGTTCCGCAACGCCAGCTCGACCGCCACCAGCAGCAGCAGGGCCACGCCCACCAGCATCGAGGTCATCATCCAGGACTTCGGCACCTTCATCCAGACGGCAAGGTCAAGGCTCACGGGCACGCGCAGAGAGTCGGTCTCGAACCGCCCGCCCAGACCCGTGACCTCGGACCAGCCGATGCCAAGCGCGACCCAGAGGACAAGGATCGACACCGTCATCAGGAAGATCGACAGGATCGTCGCCGCCGCGCGGGGCAGCATCCGGATCACCATGTCGATGGCGACGAAACCGCCGCGCCGGACGGCCGTGGGGGCCATCAGCCCGGTCGACCACAGCATCAGGAAGCGCGAGGCTTCCTCGGGCCAGGGCAGGGC
>JARFTV010000076.1 GCA_029289325.1 Alphaproteobacteria bacterium | reverse complement strand
AATGGTCCCGATGTTAACGTGCGGTTTCGTCCGTTCAAACTTTGCCTTCGCCATCTGAGGCTCCTTTTCTTCGGTGACGGTGCGTGCAGGCACGCACCCTACAGGGGTGGTAGGGTGCGTGCTTTCGCACGCACCGCCGTTATGCGTATTTCTTCTGGATCTCTTGCGAGATGTTCTCCGGCACCGCGTCGTAGTGGTCGAAGAGCATGGTGAACACCGCGCGGCCCGAGGTCATCGAGCGCAGGTTGTTGATGTAGCCGAACATGTTGGCCAGCGGCACCATCGCGTTGATCACGTTGGCATTGCCGCGGCTGTCCTGCCCGGTCACCATGCCCCGACGCGAGGTCAGGTCGCCGATGACGCCGCCGGTGTATTCTTCCGGGGTGACGACTTCGACCTTCATGATCGGTTCCAGAAGCTTCGCGCCGGCCTTCTTTAGACCTTCGCGCATTGCGGCGCGCGAGGCGATCTCGAAGGCGAGGACCGAGGAGTCGACGTCGTGGAACGCACCGTCAACCAGCGCCACCTTGAAGTCGATCACCGGGAAGCCTGCGAGCGGGCCCGAGTCCATGACGGACTTGATGCCCTTTTCGACGCCGGGGATGTATTCCTTCGGCACCGCACCGCCGACGATCTTGGATTCGAACGAGTAGCCCTCGCCCGGTTCCGTCGGGGTGATCTGCAGCTTGACGCGGGCGAACTGGCCCGTGCCACCGGTCTGCTTCTTGTGGGTATAGTCGATTTCGTGCGCGCTCGAGATCGTCTCGCGGTAGGCCACCTGCGGAGCGCCGATGTTCGCCTCGACCTTGAACTCGCGACGCATGCGGTCGACGAGGATGTCGAGGTGAAGTTCGCCCATGCCCTTCATGATGGTCTGGCCGGATTCCAGGTCGGTCTCGACGCGGAACGACGGGTCTTCGGCAGCCAGGCGCGCCAGGGCGAGGCCCATCTTCTCCTGGTCGGCCTTCGACTTCGGTTCCACGGCGATCTCGATCACCGGGTCCGGGAAGGTCATGGTTTCCAGAACGACCGGGTTCGCCGGGTCGCAGAGAGTGTCACCGGTGGTGGTCTCTTTCAGACCGGCCAGGGCGATGATGTCGCCGGCGAAGGCTTCATCGATTTCCTCGCGGTTGGCGGCGTGCATCATCATCATGCGGCCGACACGCTCGCGCTTGCCCTTGGTCGCGTTCAGCATCTGGTCGCCCTTCTTCAGGACGCCGGAATACAGACGGGTGAAGGTCAGCGAGCCGACGAAGGGGTCGTTCATGATCTTGAACGCCAGCGCGGCGAAGGGCTGGGCGTCATCGGCCGAACGCGGGACGTCCCGGGTTTCGGTCTCGTCGCCCGGCTTGAAGCCCATGTAGGCCGGCACGTCCAGCGGCGAGGGCAGATAGTCGATAACCGAGTTCAGCACCATCTGGACGCCCTTGTTCTTGAAGGACGACCCGGCGGTGACCGGAACGAAGGCCATGGACAGCGTGCCCTTGCGGATCAGCGCGCGGAGGGTCGCCTCGTCGGGCTCGTTGCCATCGAGGTAGGCTTCCATCGCGACATCATCCTGCTCGACAGCCAGCTCGATCAGCTTGGAGCGCCACTCTTCCGCGACAGCCTTCAGCTCGTCGCGGATCGGGCGGATTTCCCAGGCGGCGCCCAGGTCTTCCGAGGTGTAGACCCATTCCTGCATCAGGACGAGGTCGACGATGCCTTCCAGCTTGTCCTCGGCGCCGATCGGCAGGGCGATCGGGCACGGGGTCGCGCCGGTGCGGTCCTTGATCATCTGGACGCACTTGAAGAAGTCGGCACCGATCTTGTCCATCTTGTTGACATAGACGATGCGCGGCACCTTGTAGCGGTCAGCCTGACGCCAGACGGTCTCGGTCTGCGGCTCGACGCCGGCGTTGGCGTCCAGAAGGCAGACAGCGCCGTCCAGAACGGCCAGCGAACGTTCCACCTCGATGGTGAAGTCCACGTGGCCGGGGGTGTCGATGATGTTGAAGCGGTGCTTCGACGAGGTCGGGTTCTTGCCGTCGATGGTCTTTTCCCAGAACGTCGTCGTCGCGGCGGAGGTGATGGTGATCCCCCGCTCTTGTTCCTGCTCCATCCAGTCCATCGTGGCGGCGCCGTCGTGGACCTCGCCGATCTTGTGCGACTTGCCGGTGTAATACAGGATGCGCTCGGTCGTCGTGGTCTTGCCCGCGTCGATGTGGGCCATGATCCCGAAGTTGCGGTAGAGGTCGAGCGGATATTCGCGTGCCATGTTGTCCTCTTACCAGCGGTAATGGCTGAACGCTTTGTTCGCGTCGGCCATCTTGTGGGTGTCTTCGCGCTTCTTCACGGCGGTGCCGCGGTTCTGCACGGCATCGGCCAGTTCGGCGGCCAGACGCTCTTCCATGGTGTTTTCGTTGCGCTTGCGGGCGGCGGTGATCAGCCAGCGGATCGCCAGAGCCTCACGACGCTCGGTCCGCACTTCGACGGGGACCTGGTAGGTCGCACCGCCGACGCGGCGGGAGCGGACTTCGACCGAGGGCTTCACGTTGTCGAGCGCTTCATGGAAGGCTTCGACGGCGGGGCGCTTCAGACGGGTCTGGACGCGGTCGAGGGCGCCGTAGACGATCGATTCCGCGACCGACTTCTTGCCGTCGAGCATCAGGTTGTTCATGAACTTGGTGACCACCCGGTCGCCGAACTTGGCATCGGGCAGGATTTCGCGCTTTTCGGCGGCGTGACGACGGGACATCTGTTATCTCCTCACTTCGGACGCTTGGCGCCGTATTTCGAACGACGCTGACGACGCTCTTTCACGCCCTGGGTATCCAGAACGCCGCGGAGGATGTGGTAGCGCACACCCGGAAGGTCCTTCACCCGGCCGCCACGGATCAGGACGACGGAGTGTTCCTGAAGGTTGTGCTTTTCGCCGGGGATGTAGGAGATGACCTCGAAACCGTTGGTCAGGCGCACCTTGGCGACTTTCCGCATGGCCGAGTTCGGCTTCTTCGGGGTGGTGGTGTAGACGCGGGTGCAGACCCCACGCTTTTGCGGGCAGGATTCCAGGTGCTGGGACTTGGACTTCCGCGCGGCTGCTTCCCGGGGCTTCCGGATCAGCTGTTGAATCGTCGGCATTAACGTTCCTCGTTTCGATACTCGCCCCCCTGCCGTGGGGGCGCCGCTTCTCGATCGTGCTTGCGCGAATCGCAAAACACGAACACCGCAACCATCGCCTTCCGGCGATGCCGCGGTGGACTTCCAGAGGATCGGGGCGGAAAGCCCGGATCATGACCACTTCAAGCGCTCTGACCCCTGGCCCCGGTCGCGACCGTGGGTCGGGTTGTCGCGCGTATAGGGGGAATCAGGGGGGGAGTCAACGGCTGCCCCCGGCCCGTCAGCCCTCCCGTCAGGCCGCCCCTGCCCGACGCAGCCGGCGCTCGCGCCAGAGGGTGAAGAGGCCCGCGCCGACCACGATCGCGGCGCCGAGGAAGGTCCAGCCGTCGGGCAGGTCGCCGAAGACGACAAGGCCGAGGACAATGGCCCAGAGGAGCGAGGTATAGCGGAACGGGGCCACCATCCCGATGTCGCCGTGGCGCATCGCGCTGACCGAGGTGAGGTAGCCGACGATCAGGAACAACCCCGCGCCGAGGACCTTGGCACCCTCGGCCGGGGAGACCGGGTCCCAGCCCTGGAAGGCGGCACCGATCCAGCCCATCACGGTCACCGCGACCGCCGCGCCGAGGGCGACGACGGCGGAGGGGAGCTTGCCCTGCAGGGGCCGGACCGACAGGTCGCGGATCACCACGCAGACGACCGAGGCGAGGCCGAGGAGGGACCAGCGGTCGAAGCCCTCGGTCCCCGGGCGGATGATGATGAGGACGCCGATCAGGCCGACGAGGATCGCGGTCATCCGGCGCCAGCCGATCCGGTCCCCGAAGACGAGGGCCGCCGCGAGGGTGATCAGCAGGGGCAGTGCCTGCAGGATCGCGGAGAGGTTGGCGAGCGGCATCCTGAGGAGCGCCTCGAGAAAGAAGACGGTGGCGGCCACGTCGGCGAGGGAGCGGAGCAGGATCAGCCCACCGTCGCTGCGGTTCGGGCGGAAATGGTGGGCCTTGGTCACGTAGGCGAGGAGGCCGAGGCCGGCCATGGCGATCATGCCGCGGAGCGCGATGGTCTGGTAGAGCGGCAGGGTCTGGGTGACGGCCTTCATGAAGGTGTCGTTGATCGTGAAGGCGGCCATCGAGGCGCACATCAGGAGGATGCCGCGGAGATTCTCGGAGATCGGCACGTCGGGGGTCCTTCACTAGCCCGGCATCGGTAGCAGGCGGCGAGGGGAAGGGGAAGTGTCCACGGTGGACAATTTCCGATTACGCTTTGAAGTCAATCGGTTGGCCGTGGCCGTTAACCGATTGGAAAGGGTTGGGGCGGCTGTTGAATCGAGCGCCTTGCGGCGCAAGCCTCCTGTCTCGCCGGTTGCGCGCTACGGGCGCGCAACCGGCTCGGTCGCTGGGGGCGCTTCGCCCCCCAGACCCCCAGAGGGTATTTCGGGAAGAGAAAGTCCTTGTAAGAGTGCCCTGAGCGCGAGGGCGGCGCGTGGTAGCGGGCCGCTCAGGCGGAGAGGAGAACCGGGAGATCGCAGTCGCCGGCGAGAACCTTGCCCGTGACGCTGCCGAAGATGATTTCGTGCAGGGGGGAATGGCGCACGGCACCGGCGGCGATCAGGTCGCAGCCGGTTTCATGCGCGGTGGCGCTCAGGGCATCGAAGATGTCGCGGCCTTCGCGCGGAATATCGCGGAATTCGGCCTTGATGCCGTGACGGGCGACGTGATGCGCGGCCTCGATCCCGGACTGGCCCATGCGGAGGTCCTTGTCCTCGGTCACGCGGGCGACGATCGCCTCGCTGCCGGGCGGCAGGATCGCGATCGCGTCCTGCAGGGCGCGGGCGGCGGTATGGGTGCCGTCCCAGGCGATCAGCGCGCGTCGCGGCGGGGCGAGCTTGCCCTTGCGCGGCACGACGACCAGCGGGCGCCCGGAATCGAAGAGGGCGGCATTGACCAGCAGGCGTTCGCCCAAGAGCGGGCCGCGACGGCCGGTGAGGATGCCGAGATCCGCGACCTTCATATGGTCGGCAAAGACATCGCCGATGCCATAGGCGAAGCTGGAACGGTCGATGACCGAGACCGGCACGCCGGCCTTGTCGGCCAGCGCGCGGATGGCGGCGCTGGTGCGCGCGAAATCCTGCGTCTCCTCGGAGAGGGCGTCGCCGGTGACGTCAACCGGGAAGGACAGGACGACGACCCGCGCCCCCTGCCCTGCCGCCCAGTCGAGCGCCAGCGAGAGCGCGGCGGGGGACTGGCCGACCTCTGCCGGGTCAACGAAGGTGACGATCGAACGGACGGGCATTGCGCGGGCTCCCTGTGCAAGGCTTTCGGGCGAGGTAGGTATCCGAGGCGGAACCCACAAGATCACCGGCCCGTGAATAACAGTCGGCCGGCAAAAGAAAACCCCGCCGGTCCTGCGACCGGCGGGGCTGTTGCCTTCGGGATGCGCCGCGCGGCTTAGTCGCGGCTTTCCACGGTGTCGACCAGACCGGAGTCGATGTCGAGATCGGTCTCCATCACCTCCATCGGGGCGGCGAGGGCCGCGGCCTGTTCGGCCTCGGACCGGCGCGCCTCGATCACGGTGTGGTCGCGGTCGGCGGCGATCTTCTTGACGCGGCTGGTCGCCCCGCCGGTGCCGGCCGGGATCAGGCGGCCGACGATGACGTTTTCCTTCAGGCCGACCAGCTTGTCGCGCTTGCCCTGGACCGAAGCCTCGGTCAGGACGCGGGTGGTTTCCTGGAAGGAAGCCGCCGAGATGAAGCTGCGGGTCTGCAGCGACGCCTTGGTGATCCCGAGGAGGACCGGCTCGGCCTTGGCCTCGCAGCCGCCACGGGCAACGGCCTTGGCGTTCTCTTCGTCCAGCTCGATCTTCTCGACCTGTTCGCCCTTCAGCAGCGTCGTGTCCCCGCTGTCGAGGATCTCGAACTTCTGCAGCATCTGGCGGACGATGACCTCGATGTGCTTGTCGTTGATCTTCACGCCCTGCAGGCGATAGACGTCCTGCACTTCGTCGATCATGTAGTTGGCAAGCGCCTCGATCCCCATGATCCGCAGGATGTCGTGCGGAGCCGGGTTGCCGTCCATGATGTAGTCGCCCTTCTGGACGAAGTCACCTTCCTGGACCGGAATGTGCTTGCCCTTGGGGATCATGTATTCGACGGCGGTCAGCGTCTCGTCCACGGGTTCAACCGTGATGCGGCGCTTGTTCTTGTAGTCCTTGCCGAAGCGGACATAGCCGTCGGTTTCGGCGATGATCGCGTGATCCTTCGGACGACGGGCTTCGAAGAGTTCGGCCACGCGCGGGAGACCCCCGGTGATGTCCTTGGTCTTCGCCCCTTCGCGCGGGATACGCGCCACCACGTCACCGGGGCGCAGTTCCTGACCGTCTTCGACGGAAAGGATCGCGTCCACCGACATGGCATAGGTGATCGGGTTGCCGCTGTCGCCGCGCACCGGATCGCCCGTGGCCGGGTCCATCACGATGATCTCGGGCTTGAGGTCGCCGCCCTTCGGCACCGACCGCCAGTCCGAGACGATCTTCTGGGTCATGCCCGTGGCATCGTCGGTTTCCTCGCGGACCGAGATCCCCGCGACCAGGTCCTTGAACCGCGCGACACCGGCCTTTTCGGCGATGATCGGCAGGGTGAAGGGGTCCCATTCGAAGAGCTTGGTGCCACGCTTGACCGCCTCGCCTTCCTTGACGTGCAGTTTCGCGCCATAGGTCAGCTTGTGCGCGGCCCGCTCCTGCCCCGCCTCGTCGATGATCGCGATCGACATGTTCCGGCCGATGACGATCTGCTCGCCCGCGGCGTTCTTGAGGAGGTTGGCGTTCCGGAACTCGATCTTGCCTTCCTGGCTTGCTTCCAGGAACGACTGCTGGCCACCCTGGGCCACGCCGCCGATGTGGAAGGTCCGCATGGTCAGCTGGGTGCCGGGTTCGCCGATGGACTGGGCGGCGATGATGCCGACCGCCTCGCCGATGTTCACCAGCGTGCCGCGCGCCAGGTCGCGACCGTAGCAGAGCGCGCAGACGCCCTCTTCGGCCTCGCAGGTGAGCGGGCTGCGGATGCGGATCGAGGCCAGGCCCGACGTGTTGATGATGTCGGCGCGGCGTTCGTCGATCAGCTCGCCCCGGGCGACGATCACCTCGTCCGAGCCGGGCGCGATGACGTCTTCCGCGGCGACACGACCAAGGACACGCTCGCCCATCGGCACGATCACCTCACCGTCGTTCACCGCGGCCTGTGCCGTGATCGACTGTTCGGTGCCGCAATCGTGGACGCGGACGATGCAGTCCTGCGCGACGTCGACCAGGCGACGGGTCAGGTAGCCCGAGTTCGCGGTCTTGAGCGCGGTGTCGGACAGGCCCTTCCGGGCGCCGTGGGTCGAGTTGAAGTATTCAAGAACGGTCAGACCTTCCTTGAAGTTCGAGATGATCGGCGTCTCGATGATCTCGCCCGAGGGCTTGGCCATCAGGCCGCGCATCCCGCCGAGCTGCTTCATCTGGATGACCGAGCCCCGGGCACCGGAGTGGGCCATCATGTAGACCGAGTTCGGCTCGCGCTCGGCGCCGGTGTCGTCGGTGCGGACGGCGGAGATCGTGGCCATCATGGCCTCGGTCACCTTGTCGTTGCACTTGGTCCAGGCGTCGACGACCTTGTTGTACTTCTCGCCCTGGGTGATCAGGCCGTCGAGGTACTGCTGTTCGAAGCCGGCGACCTGCTCCTTGACCTCGTTGACGATGGTCCACTTGCTGTCCGGGATCACCATGTCGTCCTTGCCGAAGGAGATGCCGGCGCGGAAGGCCTCACGGAAGCCGAGGGTCATGATCTGGTCGCAGAAGATCACCGATTCCTTCTGGCCGCAGTAGCGGTAGACGGTGTCGATGACGGTCTGGACGTCCTTCTTCCGCAGCAGGCGGTTGACCAGCTCGAACGGAGCCTTCGCGTTCAGCGGCAGGAGGTTACCAAGCCGCAGGCGGCCGGGGGTGGTCTCATACCGCTTCCAGACGATGTTGCCGGTGTCGTCGACCTGACGCAGGCGGGCCTTGATCCGGGCGTGCAGGTGCACTTCGCCAGCGGCGAGGGCGTGTTCGACCTCGTCGATGTCGGCGAAGGCCATGCCCTCGCCCTTCATGCCCTTGCGCTCCATCGTGACATAGTAGAGGCCGAGGACCATGTCCTGCGACGGCACGATGATCGGGCTGCCGTTGGCGGGCGACAGCACGTTGTTCGTGGACATCATCAGGACGCGCGCTTCCAGCTGGGCTTCCAGCGAGAGCGGGACGTGGACGGCCATCTGGTCGCCGTCGAAGTCGGCGTTGAAGGCCGAGCAGACGAGCGGGTGCA
>JARFTV010000119.1 GCA_029289325.1 Alphaproteobacteria bacterium | reverse complement strand
GGGGTAGAGGATCATCCCATCGGGAACCCTCGCCCCTACCCGACGGCGTCGAGGATTTTCAGGAGATCACAATCCGCCACTCGAAATACGCCGCCTCGCGCTTCGCCCATGAAGCGGCCCCGGCGCTGACCCGTTTCGCTAATTCCTCGCCGCAGGGTTTCGTGAACGGCATCAAGGCCGCGCGGCAGCAGATCGTCGCGCGGACGGATGAGGACCGGGATGACTTCCTTCGCAGGCGCGGCTTCTCGAAGGCCGAGTCGGGCAAGATCATCGAGAAGGTGTTGATGGAAGAGGGCCGCCCGCCGGAGAGCATCTTCGACTTCGTGCAGGGCATCACGCGGTTGGCGCGCGACAAGACCCAGCAGGATGCTCGCCTCGACATGGAAGGGCGCGCGAAGAAGCTCCTCGACCGGGTCGGCTGACGCCGGGGCCCGCCACAGCGACCGCCCGCATGCGCGGCGGTCGCGCTTTCCCCTTCCACAGGCACGCCAGTTGCCCCGTCCCGATAGGGCAGGGGGCTTCGGCCTGCGCAATTCAGCGAAACCCCCATGACCCCCCAGGAAGAAACCGTCATCCTCGAGGCCCGTGATATCCTCGGCCGCTATCTCAGCCAGAACCCCGTCATTGGCAGCTGGCAGGCGCTGATGGACTATTGTGCTCTGACCGTCCGAGGTCCCAACGAGCGGTTCCATGTCCTCTATCTTGACCGCAAGAACCGCGTCATCTCCGATGAGCGTCTCTCGACCGGCACGGTTGATCATGTCCCGGTCTATCCGCGCGAGGTGATCAAGCGGGCGCTGATGCTGAATGCCAGCGCCCTGATCCTGATCCACAACCACCCGTCAGGCGATCCGACGCCCTCGGAGGCCGATCTCGGCATGACCAAGGAGATCCAGAAGGGGTGCAAGTATCTTGGTCTGATGCTGCACGATCATATCATAGTCGGGGCCGGGACCGAGCTGAGCCTGCGGGCCCTCGGCAAGCTCTGAGGGCCCATCGGACCCATCACCGCTGCCCCTTCGAGGAAGAGGGCGGCGGTTTGGTCTTTGACGGATGAGGCGGGGAGAGCGGCTTCCCGCGCCGTCGGAGATCTTCCCATGTTCGACCTGCCATTGCCCATCCACCCGACCACTTACGCGCGGGTCGTCCCACCGCACTTTTCAACTGGTGATGTCGACCCCAATCACCCCTTCGCCCTGACCCTGTCTCGCCGCGCGCCGGCCGATCTGATGTCGGGCCGGGCCGCCCCGCTCGTCCTGGCACGCTTCGAGACGTTGGCTGAGGCCATGCAGGGCGCGATCGACTATGCCGAGGGGATTGCCCCGGATGCTGCGCCCCAGCTCCTAGCGATCCTTGACCGTGACGAGCGCCTTGTGCTGGCCGGGGCCGCCAGTGAGCAAGCTGTCGCCTGGTGCCACCCGGTGACGAGCGCGGCCGAGGCGCGGGGCGTCGTGACCGAGGCGAGCCAGCTGCGCGCGCAAGCGGGCCGCGCGGCCGCCTGGGGTGAGGCCGATCTGGCGGTTCGGCTACGCCTCCGCGCCGATCTTCTGGACGGGCGTCTCGTCGACCCACTCTGGCGCGCTTTCGCCGCCCGCGCGCTGCAGGTCGCGGCGTGACGCCCGAGAGGCAGAGAAGGGCAGGGGGGATTTGGAGCTTGTCCGGGGGAGAGAGATCGCCCGGCCCG
>JARFTV010000118.1 GCA_029289325.1 Alphaproteobacteria bacterium | reverse complement strand
GAGAAGGGCAGGGGGGATTTGGAGCTTGTCCGGGGGAGAGAGATCGCCCGGCCCGACTCCGATCCCTTTCCTTTTCCGGAGATACCCGATGAACATGACTGAACCCACCCTCACGCCGCCGATGGCACCCTCGACCGTCGACATGGCACAGATCTTCGCCGCGCATGCCGCGCGCGCGGCCCGGATCGAAGCGCTGCGCCCGGGCAACAAGGACCGCCTTTTCGACGGCCTCACGGCCGCTGGCATCACCCATGTCACTGTCACCTTTGACGGTGCCGGGGACAGTGGCCAGATCGAAAGCATCGGCGCCTGGTCCGGCGAGACCGCCGTCGATTTTCCCGCCACCGTGATCGCATACGCCGCGCTCACCTGGGACGATCCCGAGGTCGAGATGCGGCAGCTCTCGCTGGAGGATGTCGTCGAGCAACTGGCCTATGACTTTCTCTCCGACACCCATGGCGGCTGGGAGAACAACGACGGCGCCTGGGGCGAATTCTGCTTCGACGCCGCGGTCCGCTGCATCCACCTCGAGTTCAACGAACGGTTCACGTCGTCCGAACTCCATACCCACGATTTCTAAGGGGGCGGCGATGGCACATCCTTATCACCACGCCCTGTCCTCAGTGAAAACATGGGGCGGCACGGTCGACGACTTCATCGCGGTGCATGCCTGGTTCGACCAGAGCAAGGAGATTACTGCGGACTTTCGGCACCGGGCGCTGCGCCACCATGCCGAGGGCATTTTCATGGCCGAGACGATCTTTGGGGTGACCCTCACGCTCTCGACCGGGCGCATCATTCCGACCCGCTGGGTCGGCGAACAGCATGTGAAGGAAGATCTGGGCTTCATCCCGAGCTTCGCTGATTGGGTGAAGGCCATCCGACCCGAGCCATGGATGGGCCGGGCCGCGCAGATTGAGGCGCTGGTCGATCCACATCTTGCCTCACCCGTGGTCGAGGTCACCTGAGATGACCGACCCCGCATATCAGCGCCTCGGCCTGCCCGTGACGGCCTCGCCCTTCACCGTCCTGCGCGCGGCGATCCGGGCGCTCCACCCCGACACGCGCGCCGTTCGCGGCTTTCGGACGGCGCGTAAGCGCTTCTACCGGCAGATGCTCTGCGCGCATGTCGCGCGACAGGCGGCGGGCGACAAGCCCACCGGCTGATCGCGCCCAACCACCCCCATCATCCCGACACACCGCCCGGCCTCTTGGCCGGGTCTTCCCCATTCAGGAGGTTCCCATGGCGGATTACTTCACCCATTTCTCGTGCCTGCTCGACGTCGGCACTCCCGACAAGGCCGCTCGCGCGCTTGCCCTGTTCCAGAGCTTGCGCGAAACCGATCAGGATGCCGACGACCCGGAGGTCACGGGCTTTGATCTCGTGCGCCAAGATGCACCCGAGGGCAGCACCCTCTGGATCCATGACGATGACCACGGCGATGTCGATGCGGTCATCCGTTTCGTGCTGCGCCTTGCCGAAGAGCTCGACCTCACCGGTCTCTGGGGGTTCCAGTACGCCCTGACCTGTTCCCGGCCTCGCCTCGACGCCTTCGGCGGCGGCGCGCATGTCATCGACCTCGGCGCGCGCAAATCCGTCGGCTGGACGAGCGGCCAGGAATGGCTGGCCGCCGCGCTGAACGGGGAGGACGCACATGCCTTCTGTAATGGGGCCAGTGCTGTCAATGGGTAATATTCAACAAAAGACCC
>JARFTV010000075.1 GCA_029289325.1 Alphaproteobacteria bacterium | reverse complement strand
CCGATTTCGGCACCAGCGCGCCGGCCGTCAAATCGCTCGCCCAGGCTAGATAGGCCCGCGTCAGCTCGACCTCGACGCGGCTCCGATCCGCCTCCGTTGTGGCCGCGGCCAGCGCGGCCGTCAGCGCCGCCGCATCATAGCGCGACCGCGGCAAACCATGCAGATCGGCCGTCGCCAGCGCCTCCAGCAGCGCGGCCCGGCGCGCGCCATCCGCGGGCCCGGTCCACAGCGTCCGGTATCCCGTCCCGCGATACCATTCCGCAATCGCCGGTTCGGAGGCGGCACTGGCGGCAAGCGATCGGGTAAAGGCCAGCGCCTCGGCACCGGCCGATCCGGGGCTCAGGGGCAAAAGCAGCGTCAGCGACAGAAGGACAGAGCGGAGATGGCCCCCCGGTGCGGCGCAGACAGACATTCGGCCCCCATTCTCAAGCACTTGCGACTTTTTTTCATCTAATCGTGAAACTCGCGGACCTGTCCATTCACAAACCCGTCCCCAGTGCAGCAACCCGGCGATTGTAGTGCCCGACGCAACAGTTTGGTGCGAACCGATGCATCGATACCACAGTCGGCAATATCCCGTCGCGTTCAGCAAAAATTTGCCGATTGAGGGCAAGCCTCGGAACCGACGGGCAATCGGTGCTTGGGCTTCGATTCTTCTTGTGCAATAAGGTCGCTGCACTTGGGGAAGAAGTTGCATCAAGGCTGCGTCAAGGCAGTCGAAGACAGCTACGGGGACAGGCGTTAGAAATGACGGACAGCAAGCTTATCGGCGTCTCGCGGCGCAACCTTCTGGGTGTGTTCGCAGCAGCGACCGTGGTGGCGGCACCGACCTACACCAACGCGTTCGGATTGCTCAGGGGCGCAGGCGACATCCGCCGCATCCGCATGTATTCGGGCCGCACCGGCGAAAGCCTCGACACCATCTACTGGATCGAGGGGGAATACATCCCGGAAGTCATGAAGGAAATCAACTACTTCATGCGCGACTGGCGCACCAATGACGCTACCCGCGTCGACATGCGCACCATCGACATCATGGCCGCCTCGCACCGCCTCATGGATGTGAGCGAGCCTTACATGCTCCTCTCCGGCTACCGCAGCCCCAAGACCAATGCCATGCTGCGCTCGCGCTCTTCCGGTGTGGCGCGCAATTCGCTGCACATGACCGGCCAGGCGGCCGACCTGCGGCTCAAGTCGCGCTCGGTCGGGCAGATGGCCAAGGCGGCGGCAGCCTGCGCCTCGGGCGGGGTTGGCAAGTATTCCCGCTCGAACTTCGTGCACATGGATTGCGGTCCGGTCCGCAACTGGGGCGGCTGACCGCCCCATCCGTCGCGAAACAGGGCGCCTCCGGGCGCCTTTTTCATTAGAATTGTCCCGATCTCACCCGACGAGACGACGCAGTCGCACGAGGAGGCGCCGCTGCGCCGCGCGCGTCACTCCTCGCCGGTCCCGGCCCCGCCCGCGATCTCCCGCCCGCGATAGCCCATCGCCACGACGAATTTCTCCGAACTGTCCGCGCGGCTGGCCGGCGGTTTCACATTCGCCACCTTGCGGAAATTCCGTTTCAGCGTCGCCTGCATCTCGTTCTCGGCGCCGCCCGCCAGCACCTTGGCCACGAAGGTCCCGCCGTCCTCCAGCACGTCGAAGGCAAAGGCCAGCGCCGCCTCGACCAGCGCCACGATCCGCAGATGGTCCGTCGCCTTGTGCCCGCTTGCCGAGGCCGCCATGTCGCTCATCACCACATCGGCGCGGCCGCCCAGCCAGCCCTTCACCTTCTCGTCCGCCTCGTCCGACAGAAAGTCCAGCTGGTGGATCTCCGCCCCTGCGATCGGCTCCACTTCCTGCAGGTCGACGCCCAGCACCCTGCCCTGCGGCTTTTTCGGGTTCTGCCCCAGCGCATTCACCCGCACCACCGCGACCTGACACCAGCCCCCCGGCGCGCATCCAAGGTCGACCACCCGGGCCCCCGGCTTCAGGAAGCCATACTTGTCGTCCAGCTCGATGATCTTGTAGGCCGCGCGGCCGCGATAGCCCTCGCGCTTGGCGCGCTGGACGTAAGGATCGTTCAGCTGCCGCTCCAGCCACAGGGTCGAGCTCAGCTTGCGCCCCTTGGCGGTCTTGACCCGCACCCGCAGCTCCCGCTGCCCGCGCCCCGAATTCGGCTTGTCATTCATTTGTAAGGCCCGTCGTCCAGCACGCCATCCGCGCTCATCTGCGCGTAAAGAAGCCCCTCCCTAAGCCCACGGTCGGCGACCGACAAGCGGTCCGTGGGCCAGATCCGCATCAGGGCCTGCAGGATCGCCGCCCCCGACATGATCAGGGCATGCCGGTCGCGCCCGATCCGGGGATCGGTCAGCCGCCCCTCGGGACCCAAAGCCAGATATTCCCGGATCACCAGATCGATCTGGTCCGAGGTCATCTGCAACCCGTCCACCTTGGTCCGGTCATAGCGTTTCAGGTTCAGGAACGAAGCCGCCACCGTCGTCACAGTGCCGGAGGTCCCGATGATCTGGAACCCTTCCCGCGGGTTCTGCGCATTATAGGGGCTGAAACTGGCAAGGTTCTCCTCGAAGAACCAGCTCATCAGCGCAAAGCGCGCCGCGTCGTCATCGACGTCGATGAACTGGTCCTTCAGCGTAGCCACCCCCAGCGGGACCGAGATCCAGTCCACCACCCGCGCGACCGGCCCCTCGCCCTGCGCGTTGAACCCCATGTGAAGCCGCATGATCGCCTTCGGCCGGTCGGCCGGGGGCACTTCGCTCAGGTCGATCCAGACCAGCTCGGTCGAGCCGCCGCCGATATCCACCACCAGAAGCTGCTCGGTCGAAGGATTGACCAGCGGCGCGCAGGAAATCACCGCCAGCCGCGCTTCTTCCTCCGGCGAGATGATCTCCAGCACCATCCCCGTCTCGCGCCGCACCTGGCGCAGGAAATCGCGCGAGTTGCGCGCCCGCCGGCAGGCCTCGGTCGCGACCAGCCGCATCCGGCGGACGTTGTTCTTCTCCAGCTTCTTCTGGCAGATCCGCAGCGCCTGAATCGTCCGCCCCATGGACGAGCGGGACAAGCGCCCCGTCGCCTCCAGCCCGACGCCCAGCTGGACGGTCTTCGAGAAGCTGTCGACGATCGAGAACTGACTGCCCAGCGGTTGGGCAATCAGCATCCGGCACGAATTCGTTCCAAGGTCCAGCGCCGCGTACAGCGGAGCCGACCCCGGGTCGGATAGGGCCGACGGTGCATCGGCGCGGGAAACGGCCATGGAAGACGTCTCGACCTGCGCGTCAGTCGCGTCCGCCCTACGGGGACGCTCGGGCGTCATGACCGCCCTCCATCTGTGGTTGGCTGAAAGGGTAGTCGCCTTCGCCCCCCCGTGCAAGCGCACATCGCCTGCATCGACCCGGTTCATGATCTCCATGCAGCTTTTTCGCGGCCCGGCCCATCGCAGGGCGGCCCACGTCATGCTATGGCGCAAACCATGGCGGTCATGGTCGCATCCTTGATCCGCAATGTCGAAAACCGACACCGCCTGTCGGGGATCGGCGCATATCAACGGGATCAGGCAAGGCAGGGGAATCACGCGATCATGGCCGAAGTCACCATCGTCTACTGGCGCGACATCCCCGCCCAGGTCATCGTCGGCAAGGGCCGCCGCGGCTCCAAGGTGCAGCTCTCCGAACGGTTCGAGCAAGCCATTGACCGCTGCGCCATGAAGGTCGGCGCACGCGACACCGACAGCTATCTCGCCGAATGGCGCAAGGCCGTCGTCGCCGACCTCGACGGCGAGCCGGACACCATCGCGGCGGACTACGCCGCCCGGCTCGAAACCGAATTCGACACCGCCCGACTGAAAACGCTGATCGACGCCGAAGGCTGGGCCAAGGCCTGACGCCAATGTCACTCAAGGAGACCGTGATGGCCCTGTTCAATTTCCGCCGCAAGGAAGACGCCGCCCCCGCCACCGGCGCGCTCGAACCCTTCCTGAAGGGCTATTCGATCGAGGTGATGCCCCGCACCGCCGAAAAGGTGGAGAGCTTCCGCGACATCCTTCCCACCGGCACCCGCGTCTACATCGCCCATATCGACGGCACCCCGATCGAGGACATGCTGGCCACCGCCAAGCGCATCGGGGAGGAAGGCTTCGACGTGATGCCGCATTTCCCCGCGCGGATCATCAAGGACAAGGCCACGCTGCTTGACTGGGTCGCGCGTTACAAGGACGTGGGCGTCGAACAGGGGCTCCTCCTCGCCGGCGGTGTGGCCCAGCCCGTGGGCGACTTCAGCACCTCGATGCAACTCCTTGAATCCGGCGCCTTTACCGGCTTCAAGCGCCTGCACGTCGCGGGCCACCCCGAGGGCAACAAGGACATCGATCCCGACGGCTCCGACCGCATGGTGATGGAAGCCGCGCGCTGGAAATCCGCCTTCAGCGAACGCACCGACGCCCGGATGGCCATGGCCACCCAGTTCTGCTTCGAGGCCCAGCCCGTCATCGACTGGGTCAACCGGCTCCAGGCCGAAGGGATCAAGCTTCCGGTCCATATCGGCATCGCCGGTCCCGCGAAGCTCCAGACCCTGATCAAGTTCGCCATCGCCTGCGGTGTCGGCCCCAGCCTGCGCGTGCTACAGAAGCGCGCGATGGACGTGACCAAGCTCCTCCTGCCCTATGAGCCGACCGAGATCCTCGAAGGCCTCGCCGCCCACAAGGCCGCGAACCCCGGCTTCGGCATCGAGCAGGTCCATTTCTTCCCCCTCGGCGGCATCAAGACCAATGCCCAGTGGGTCACCGAAAACGGCGGCGCCTCCGGCATCCCCGCCTCCGCCACCGCTTAAGAGAAAGCCTCAAGAATGACCCGTACTGTCGTTGAATCCAAAACGAAAACCGTCATCATCGGTTTCGATGAACCCTTCTGCGTGATCGGCGAACGCATCAACCCGACCGGCCGCAAGAAGCTCGCCGCGGAACTGGAAGCCGGCAATTTCGAAACCGTCATCAAGGACGCGCTGGAACAGGTTGCCTGCGGGGCCACCGTCCTCGACATCAACTCGGGTGCCGTCTTCACCAACAAGATGGCCGAGGACCCGCGCTACGCCGACAACAACTTCGTCGAACCGCCGCTGATGAAGGCGCTGATCGAAATCGTGCAGCAGACCGTCGACGTGCCGCTCTGCATCGACTCGTCGGTCCCCGGCGCCCTTGAAGCGGGCCTGCAGGCCTGCGAAGGCCGCCCGCTCCTGAACTCCGTCACCGGGGAAGAGGAACGGCTCGAACTCGTCCTGCCGCTGGTCAAAAAATACAACGTCCCCGTCGTCGCCATCTCGAACGACGACACCGGCATCTCGCCCGACCCCGATGTCCGCTTTGCCGTGGCGAAGAAGATCGTCGAGCGCGCCGCCGATTTCGGCATCCCCGCGCATGATATCGTCGTCGACCCGCTGGTCATGCCGGTGGGCGCGATGGCCTCGGCCGGCCAGCAGGTCTTTACCCTCGTCCGCCGCCTGCGCGAGGAGCTGGGCGTCAACACCACCTGCGGTGCCTCGAACATCTCCTTCGGCCTGCCGCACCGCCACGGCATCAACGGTGCCTTCCTGCCCATGGCGATCGGCGCGGGCATGACCTCGGCGATCATGAACCCCGTCCGCCAGCAGGAGATGGAGGCGATCCGCGCCGCCAACTTCCTGATGAACCACGACGCGAACGGCGGCGAATGGATCCGCTTCGCCAAGGTGCTGGAAGCGGTCGAAACCGGCATGACCTTCGCCGAGGCTTCCGCCGCCGCCAGCCAGGCCGCCGGTGGCCGTCGCGGCGGTCGTCGCGGCCGCGCCTGATCCGGACGGGACGGCCCTTGCCCGGGGCCGTCCCCGCCATTTCCTGTCCCCAGTTATCCCCGCCGGAGGCCGCCGAGCGATCTTTCGTCCTTCACGCAAAATCGTGAGACAAAAGGACTTCGCGCGGAACGGGATCGATTCAACAGGCGTTCCGCGGTCGGTCACCTTTCCGTCACCCCCGTTGCACGCGCCCCCCGACCTTGGCACCCTTCCCCAAGCCCCGCGCCCGGAAGAGCCTGATGAAACTCGCCCCCCTCGCCCTCCTCTGCCTCGCCGCGCTCCCCGTCACCGCCCCGCAGGCCCAGGCGCTCCTCGATCCCCGCGCCGCGGTCGAGACCGGCTATGAACTCGCCGCCGCAGCCCTTGCCAATGCCCTCGTCGCCTCGCGCGACGCCGCCTGGGAAAAGGGCACCCGCCCGATGCCGCCGCAGATCCGCGAGGCGCTCCTCGACTGGTTCCCGGCCGAGCTTCTCGACAGCATCGAATACCGCGTCGGTGTCGAGGAGGACGGCACCCTCCACTCCCTCGCGATCCGCTTCGGCGATGCGATGGCCGTGGCGCTGATCGACACGATCATCTTCCGCGATGCCTGGGATGCCGAGAACAACATCGCGCTCTGGGGCCATGAGGTGAAACATGTCGAACAGTTCCGCCGCTGGGGCGTCCTCGACTTCGCCCGCCGCTATGTCCGCGACCACGCCGCCGTCGAGGCCGAGGCCTATGCCTTCGGCGACCGGCTGAAGGCCATCCACGGCGGCGGCTGACCCGGTCCGTCGGGAGTTAACACCACCTTAACGCGATCAGACAAGCATCTGCTATTGCTGATTTATCCAGATCTGTCCACCGTGGACACGTCCCCCGCCACCGCCCGCAAGCTGGCCGTCCGCGCGGCCGGAACCCGGTCCACCTCGACACAGGTGAAGACATGGAGCGTGTCAAGCTCCCGGTCCACCACCGCATGATCCGAGACCCAGCCCCCCATCCCCAGATAGGTCCGCAGCAGGGGCGGCAGCGCGGCCAGCGCCGCCCGCCGGTCCGTGACCGGCCCTGCCAGCCGGGGGAAGTCCACCACCTCCGCCGCCTTCCGGCCCGGCCGGTGGGCCGGCGGCCCGAGATGCCCCTCCGCCAGCAGGGCCAGCCCCGCCCGATGCGCCTCCCACCCGGCCCCGCGAAAGCTCGTGCAGCCGACCAGAAGCCCCGCCTGCCCCTCATCCACCAGCCGCGTCATCGCCCCCCAGGCCAGCCGGAGAACGTCGGGATGCACCCCGCCCGGGGCCAGGCAGAACCGCCCCATCTCGGCGATCGGCCGGGCATAGCCGGACAGGGGCCCCACATCATAGAACCGCGCCGCATAGCCCTGCGTCAGCCCCGCCCCCCAGCCGAAGAGCATGACCCGGAAATAGCCCAGCAGACGCCCCTCCCCTTCGACCATCACATGGGCCGAGAGGTCGTCCTGCGCATCCGCCTCGACCCCCGAGGCGCGCGGAAAGCAAGCCGCCCGCAGCGCCATGACGCGCCCCATGTCGGCCCGCCCCGCCGCGAGCCGCGCCACCAATGCGCCCTTCCGAAGTGGCTCCACGCCCTTTCCCCCCGGCCCGCCGGGCCCTAGATTAGCCCCCAAAGGAGACCCCGATGGACAAGATCGTCAAGTCAGATGCCGAGTGGCAGGCCCAGCTTTCGGACCTCGCCTACAAGGTCACGCGCAAGCACGGCACCGAACGCGCCTTCACCCATGACAATTTCCCGAAAGAGCCCGGAACTTTCCGCTGCATCTGCTGCGACGCGCCGCTGTTCGACGCGGCCACCAAGTTCGACTCGGGCACCGGCTGGCCCAGCTTCTACGCCCCCCTCGATCCCGAGATGGTGGGCGAGCAGGACGACCGCAGCTGGTTCATGCGCCGGACCGAGGTCCACTGCAACCGCTGCGACGCGCATCTGGGCCATGTCTTCCCGGACGGCCCGGCACCCACGGGCCTGCGCTACTGCATCAACGGGGTCGCGCTGAAGTTCGAGCCCGAGACCTAGTCGGCCAGCAGCCCGCCGGCATCAAGGCGACCGAAGTTGCCCAGCAGCTGCTGGATCAGCGTCAGGCCCTTGATGTTGGTTTCGGTCACCCGACGCGAGATTTCGACCACCTTGCCGTCCTCAAGGCCGTAACGGGCGATATTCTCGACCGTACCGCCCTGGCTGAAGGTGATCGCCAGGACCTGACGCTCGATCTCCTTCGGCTCGCGCGGGCCAAGGTGGCGGTAGCGGCTTTGCACGTAATACCAGCCCTCGTCATTCAAGAGGCCCGAGGTCGAGGGACGGCCGATCTTCTGGCCCACCGTCTCCCGCGTGTCGACGCCGACCTGGACCTGCGCCAGTTCATCCTCGGCCGGAACATAGCCGTGGTTGCGGATCACCGGCGTGCAGGCGACCAGCGCCGTGCCAAGGACCAGAACCAGGCCGTTCCTGCGCAGACTGCGACCCGAAGCCTGGACCGCGCGCGCCAACCGGAAAAATGCCATACCCTGTCCTCATCCCTGCTGATCGTCGGCCGAAGCATGGCCGAACGCGGGTTCTTCAAAACCCCTGGGGTTCGGGATAACAGAAGCAGAGGCCCCTGTTCAAGAATGGAACGCCGGACCCGCGCCCGGCGTTGGTCCCCCTGACTGGATCACGCGCATGACCGATACCGAACGACCCACCCGGTTCCGCACCGCAACGCTCTCGCCGCGCAAGCCCACCCGCTTTCGCTATCAGCCCGCGGCCGAGGCCCGTGCCGCGTTGGCCCGCGACCTTGGCCTCCTCGCCCTGCACGACTTGCAGATGGAAGGCGAGATCGCCCCCGTCGGCCGGGATGAGCTGGTCCTGACCGCGCGGCTGCTGGCCAAGGCCAACCAGGCCTGCGTCGTGACGCTTGCCCCGGTCCCCGCCCGGATCGACGAGCCCGTCCGCCGCCGCTATGTCACCTCCTCCACCGATCCCGACGGCGACGAGGTCGAAATGCCCGAGGAT
>JARFTV010000030.1:52087-53181 GCA_029289325.1 Alphaproteobacteria bacterium | reverse complement strand
TGCGGACGTGCCATTCCGTCATCCAGCGCCGGGCCATGGCGAGCCGGCCCTCGTACTCGGGCGCGGTGGCGATCCGGGCGGCAAGTTCCGCCCGCAGCGCCGCCGTGCCCGGCCAGTCGCCCCAGAAGCTGCCGCCGATCACCCCGTCCAGCACGGCGGCGTTCCGCGCGAGGTATTGCGCCAGCGCCGGGGCCGATCCGGCAATGTCGATGATCAGGTCGATCAGCGTCGGGTTCGCCTCGAACAGCGCGAAAAGCTGCACCCCGGCGGGAAGTTTCGCAAGGAAGCCGTCCAGCGCGCCCAGCGCCTCGTCCGGGTTCGCGGCGCGGGCGAGACCCTTCAGGAAGCGCGGTCGCAGGCGGCGGAAGATCGCCTGCGCCCGGTCCGACCGCAAAGCGGGATAGTTTTCCCAGCCCCGCGTGATCTCGCGCGCTTTTTCCGACAGTTCGGGGCCGTCCTCGACCTCGGTCGGAGAGAAGAAACCCTCGGTCAGCGCATCGGTGCGGCTGAGCCGGTCAAGAAGATCGCGGCGGAAGTCGGCTTCGCCCTGCCCGCAGAAGGCGGCGATTCGGGCCACCCCGTCCGGCGTCGTCGGCATGGAATGGGTCTGGGCGTCGTTCACCATCTGAAGCCGGTGCTCCACCTCGCGGTGGGCGCGGTAAAGGGTGGTGAGTTCCTCGGCGACCTCGGGCGGGACCCAGCCCTTGGCGGCCAGCGCGGCGAGGCCACCGGTGGTGCTGCGGTCGCGCAGGTCGGGGTCGCGGCCCCCGGCGATGAGCTGGCGGGTCTGGGTGAAGAACTCGATCTCGCGGATGCCGCCCGCGCCGAGCTTCATGTTGTGGCCCTCGACCGTGATCGGGCCGTGGAGGCCCCGGTGGTCGCGGATCCGCAGCCGCATGTCGTGGGCGTCCTGGATCGCGACGAAATCAAGGTGCTTGCGCCAGACGAACGGGGTCAGGGTCTTGAGGAACCTGTCCCCCGCCGCCAGATCTCCGCCGCAGGGCCGCGCCTTGATATAGGCGGCGCGTTCCCAGGTGCGGCCCTCGGCCTCGTAATAGCTTTCGGCGGCGGCCATCGACAGGCAGACCGGGGTG
>JARFTV010000030.1:38279-52077 GCA_029289325.1 Alphaproteobacteria bacterium | reverse complement strand
CCGCAGGTCAGAGCGGAAGACATATCCGTCCGTCACGTCAGACAGGATCGAGGTCATCCGGCGCGTGACCTTGATGAAGCTCGCCCGCGCCTCCTGCTCCTCGCCGGGATAGCGGGTCTCGTCAAAGAGGCAGATCAGGTCGATGTCGGAGGAATAGTTCAGCTCCCCCGCCCCCATCTTGCCCATCGCCAGCGCGACCATGCCCCCGGCGGTCGCGGCATCGTCCGGCGTCGCGCCGGGAAGCTTGCCGCGCCGGATCTCCTCGGCGACCAGCGTGGTCAGCGACAGGTGGACCGCCTTGTCTGCCAGCCGGGTCAGCGCGCCCGTCACCTGCTCCAGCGACCAGACGCCGCCCAGATCGCACAGCGCGGCAAGCAGGGCCACGCGCCGTTTCGCCTGTCGCAGGGCCAGCGGCAGGGCCTCGGCGGTCAGCCCGTCGGCGGCCGCGAGCGTGGCCTCCAGTGCTGCCTCGGGTTCCTCCACGGCCGCGCGCAGCCAGTCGGCCTCGCGCAGCATCAGCCCGCGCAGATAGGGGCTGCATCCGGCGGTGGCAGAGAGAAGCTCCATCACCTCGGGCCCGAAATCCGGCAACTCCGCACGCAGATCGGCGGCGGCGGCCGGGTCGAAGG
Organism: Alphaproteobacteria bacterium; assembly: GCA_029289325.1. Classification (GTDB taxonomy): domain Bacteria; phylum Pseudomonadota; class Alphaproteobacteria; order Rhodobacterales; family Rhodobacteraceae; genus Tabrizicola. The sequence continues at coordinate 51,448 of JARFTV010000030.1, read as the reverse complement.
GGATGGGCGTGCGGGTGATGCGGGCGGCAAGGGTCATGGCGCGACCTTGCGGCGGCGCGGCGAGGGGGTCAACTGCCCAGCCGATGCTGGCCGCGCTCTTTCGAAGGAGATGGCGGAATCGCCGGCAGCCGGGCACGGGGCTGGTCCGGTTCGGCGGAAAGTCGCGCGGCGACGGCGTATGTAAAAAATCGTAACATTGTCCCTTGCCATGCGGCCGGGTCGGGACCATCTTCGTTCATGTGAAAGATGTTCACATCAACTGGAGACCCGCCGATGTACACGACGACCGACACCGCCCGGCCTGGCGGGATCCGCACCACCCTCCGCCGCGGCGAAGCCTGGCTGGACGCACGGGGCAAGTGGGCCTGGATCGCCGCCATGGTCCTTGGCTTCGTCTTCTTCTGGCCCTTGGGCCTTGCCATTCTGGCCTACATGATCTGGGGAAAGCAGATGTTCTCACGTTCCTGCGGCCACCGCCGCGCCCATGACCACGGCTGGAGCCGCCCGCGCATGATGCAGGCCACCGGCAATCAGGCCTTCGACAGCTACAAGGCCGAGGCGCTGCGGCGTCTGGAAGAGGAACAGGAGGCGTTCGAGGGATTCCTTCAGCGGCTGCGCAGCTCGAAGGACAAGACCGAGTTCGACGCCTTCATGGAAGAACGCGCCCGCGCCACCTCGGCCGAGGTGCCGGAGGCGCCGAAGGCCGAAACCGGCTCGCGCCCCGGCGAATACTGAGACTCCGCCCCCTCTGGTCCGGCCCGAGGGGGCGAACGCCCGACCGGACCGGGCGCGCGCAAGTGTCGCGCCCGGCGCGATAACCTCCTTGCGAGGCAAGGAAACTCGGCGCTTGGCGGGCGGGCATGGTCTTGCTAGGCTGACGCCGCTTCACCCATGACCGACCCCAGATGCGCCACACGCTTCCCCTCGCGCCCCAGTTCTATGTGACGGCGCCCCAGCCCTGCCCGTACCTGCCGGGCCGGATGGAGCGGAAGCTGTTTACCGCCTTGCAGGGCGAACATGCGCAGAAGCTGAACGACACGCTGTCGAAGCAGGGCTTCCGCCGCAGCCAGAACGTGCTTTACCGCCCTTCCTGCGCCGAATGTTCCGCCTGTCTCTCGGCCCGGATCCGGGTGGCGGACTTCCAGCCCTCGCGCACGCAGAAGCGCATCCTGAAGCGCGCAGGCGCGCTGCGCCGGAACGCCACCAGCCCCTGGGCGACCGAGGATCAGTTCGCGCTCTTCCGCCGCTATCTCGACCAGCGCCATGCCGACGGTGGCATGGCCGACATGGACATCTTCGAATTCGCCGCCATGATCGAGGAGACCCCGATCAAGAGCCGCGTCATCGAATACACCCGCCCCCCGACCGACGGAGAGCGCGGCCGCCCGCTCGCCGCCGTCTGCCTCACCGATGTCTTCGACGACGGTTTGTCGATGGTCTACAGCTTCTACGACCCGGAGCTGACCAGCCTCAGCCTTGGCACCTATGTCATCCTCGACCACGTCGCCATCGCCCGTGAGGCGGGGCTGCCTTACGTCTATCTTGGCTACTGGGTCCCCGGCAGCCGGAAGATGGGCTACAAATCCAGCTTCGACGCGCTGGAGATCTACAAGGGCGGCGAATGGCAGCCGATCGGCAAGCCCTCGGACCATGCCGCCGACCTGCACCCGCTTTCGGTGGACCCGATCGCCGAACAGGTCGCCCGGATCAGCCTGCCCGACTCGCGCTATTGATGCCCGCCCGGATCGCCGCCCTTGCGCTGGTCGTGCCGGACTATGACAAGGCCATCGCCTTCTATGTCGGCACGCTCGGCTTCCGGCTGACCGAGGATATCGATCAGGGCCGCAAGCGATGGGTCACGGTCGAGGCTCCGGGCGGCGGGCCGCGGCTGGTCCTCGCCCGGGCAGAGAGCGAAACGCAGGCGCGCGCCATCGGCAACCAGGCCGGCGGCCGGGTGTTCCTGTTCCTGCAGACCGACGATTTCGCCCGCGACCATGCTGCCATGCTGGCCGCCGGGGTCATCTTCGAGGAAGCCCCCCGGCACGAGCCCTATGGCACCGTCGCCGTCTGGCGCGATCCGTTCGGGAACCGCTGGGACCTGATCGGACCCGCCGAGGGTTGAGCTTGTCCGTCGCGGGCCGCGTCCCTATCTTCCGTCCAGCGACCCAGGGGCGAACCGATGAGTCATAACCGCACGCCGCATCCGATGTGTCCCTTGTCGGACTGCATGGCCTTCATCGGCGGGGCATGGACCCCGCATATCCTGTGGCACCTCGCCCAGGGCCCGCGTCGCTTTTCCGAGTTGCGCTCCGATATCCCCCTTGTCTCGGCCAAGGTCCTCACCCAGCGCTTGCGCGAGCTGGAGGAGCACGGCATCCTGCTGCGCATCGTGACGCAGGGCAGCATGGCCGCGGTGGAATATCGTCTGACCGAACTCGGGCAGGAATTCCTGCCGGTGATCCAGGCCATCGCCGAGGTCAGCCAGCGCCTGAAGCGCCGGAGCGACGCAGCGGCCTGATCGTCCTGCGGTTGACCGGTCGGTGAATTCTGGCCTATTGGCCAGGCAAAGTGACCAGTTGAACAAGGCACGCCACCCGAACCGGCGGCCACTCAGGGGGAGAATGGGAATGCAGGCTTTGCTTGGCCTGGCCCGCGGCATCGACCGCGTCAGTGCCTTTGTCGGCAAATTCGTCATGTGGCTGATCCTTGTGGCGGTGCTGGTCAGCGCAGGGAACGCGGTGCTCCGCAAGCTGGCCAACTGGTCGTCCAACTCGATGCTTGAACTGCAATGGTATCTCTATGGCGCGGCCTTCATGGGCGCGGCCGCCTATACCTTGCAGCAGAACGAGCATATCCGCATCGACATCTTCTATGGCAGCCGCAGCCGGCGCACCCAGCACTGGATCGACCTTTTCGGCCATGTGTTCTTCACCCTGCCCTTCGTCGTCCTGATGACCTGGATGCTGGTCCCCTATGCCTATCAGGCCTACCGGATCGGCCAGGTCTCGACCAATGCGGGCGGGCTGATCATCTGGCCGGCCCGCGCGATCCTGGCGGCGGGCTTCGCGCTCCTGATCGCCCAGGTCATCGCCGAGATCATCAAGAAGATCGCCGTCATGCGCGGGTTGATGGAAGATCCGCACCCCTTTGTCTCGCCCCATGACGCGGCCGAGACCGCAGGTGCCGACCTGGCCGGAGACAAGCGCTGATGCTGCTGGAAATCATTGCCCACAACATGGCTCCGATCATGTTCGCGAGCCTCGTCTTCTTCCTGCTCCTCGGCTATCCGGTCGCCTTCTCGCTGGCCGCCAACGGGCTGGTCTTCTTCGCCATCGGCGTCTGGCTTGCGCCGCTGTCGGGGGGGAACATCACGCTGGACTGGCCGCTTCTGGGCAACCTACCAAGGCAGCTCTGGGGCATCCTGTCGAACGAGACATTGCTTGCCATCCCCTTCTTCACCTTCATGGGGATCATCCTGGAACGAAGCGGCATGGCCGAGGACCTTCTGGACACGATCGGCCAACTTTTCGGGCCGATCCGCGGCGGCCTTGCCTTTGCCGTGGTCCTGGTCGGCGCGCTTCTGGCCGCGACCACGGGCGTCGTGGCGGCCTCGGTCATCGCGATGGGGCTGATCTCGCTGCCGATCATGCTGCGCTATGGCTATGACAAGCGCACGGCAACCGGGGTGATCGCAGCTAGCGGCACGCTGGCGCAGATCATCCCGCCCAGCCTGGTGTTGATCATCCTGGCCGACCAGCTGGGCCGGTCGGTCGGCGACATGTATCGCGGCGCGCTGATCCCGGGGCTGGTGCTGACGGGGATGTACCTTGGCTATGTCGCCATGGTCGCGATCTTCCAGCCGCACAAGGTTCCGGCGCTGCCACCCGAGGCACGGACGCTGGGCGGTGGCGTCACCTCGCTTCTGGTCGCAGTCGGGGTCGGGGCGGCGATCAGCTATGGCGTCCACCTCTGGGCCTATGCCGACTGGGGCACCAATGCCGATGTGCTGGGCGTGACGGTCGGGACGATCGTGATCTACCTCTATGCCCTGGCCGACCGCTATCTCGACCTGAACCTTCTGTCGCGGCTGGCGCAGCAGGTGATCATGGTGCTGATCCCGCCCCTGGCGCTGATCTTCCTGGTCCTTGGCACGATCTTCATCGGCCTTGCCACCCCCACCGAGGGCGGCGCGATGGGCGCGGTCGGAGCAATGATCCTGGCCTTCGCCAAGGGACGTTTCCGCTTTCCCATCCTGCAATCGGCTCTGGTCGCCACGACGCGACTTTCGGCCTTCGTCATGTTCGTCCTGATCGGCGCGCGGGTCTTTTCGCAGACCTTCTACGGCGTGAACGGGCATATCTGGGTCGAGGAGCTGCTGATCGCCGTTCCGGGCGGTGACTACGGCTTTCTCTTCGTGGTCAACGTGATCGTCTTCATCCTTGGCTTCTTCCTCGACTTCTTCGAGATCGCCTTCATCCTGATCCCACTGATCGCCCCGGCCGCCGACAAGCTGGGCATCGACCTGATCTGGCTGGGCGTTATCCTGGGGATGAACCTGCAGACCTCGTTCCTGACCCCACCCTTCGGCTTTGCGCTGTTCTACCTGCGCTCGGTGGCGGCGAAGGTCCCCTATCTGGACCGGATCACCGGCAAGAAAATGGACGGGATCAAGACGGTCGAGATCTACAAGGGCGCGATCCCCTTCATCGTGATCCAGATGGTGATGATCCTGACCGTGATCGCCTTCCCGCAGATGGTGCTGCATTACAGGGGGCCGGCGGTCGATCCGAACTCGGTCGAGATCATCGTACCCGGCTTCACCCCGCTGGCCCCCGCCGGGGCGCCCGCCCTGAACGGAGCCCCGACGCTGGGGGCGCCGAACCTGGGGGCGCCGAACTTTGGCGCACCGAACCTGGGTGCACCGAACCTTGGCGCGCCATCGCTGGGGACCCCGAACCTCGGCGCCCCGGAGGGCGGAGAGACGGGCACAGCCCCCGCCCTGCCCCAGCCCAACCTCGGCGCACCGCAACTGGGCGCGCCGCAACTCGGGCCGCCGGTCGTCACGCCCTGACCAGCGCCACGTCGGTCAGAAGGCCCCGGGGATCCCTCCGGGGCCTTTTTCCTGCGCCCGGGTTCGGGCGACTGCGTCTTCTCATCGCCCCACAAACGAAACCGCCCCGAGGATTCCCCCGGGGCGGTCCCTGTGACGCCGCGACAAGCGACGCAGTCGACTGACGAGCCTTACAGCTTGCCTGCCTGCTGCTGCGACATCATGAAGACGTCGTAGTTGTACTCGGCAATCTGCGCGTTCAGATAGGCGTCGCGGCGGAAGGACTTCTGCGACTCCCAGATCTTCTTGAAGGTCTCGTTCGTGGCGCTGACCTCGGCATAGGTCGCCTCGGCCGCGTCGAAGGCCGCCGACAGGACGTCCTGCGGCAGGGGACGCAGCTGGGCGCCATTGGCCACCAGCGACTTCAGCGCCGTCGGGTTCTTCCAGTCGTAGCTGGCCAGCATGTCGGTGTTGGCCACCACGCAGCCCGCCTGCAGCGCCGCCTGATAGGCCTTCGGCAGCTCGTTCCACTTGTCGAGGTTGACCATCGTGGCGATGGCCGGGCCACCTTCCCACCAGCCGGGGTAATAGTAATAGGGCGCGACCTTGTAGAAGCCGAGCTTCTCGTCGTCATAGGGGCCGACCCATTCGACAGCGTCGATCGTACCCTTCTCCAGCGCCGGGTAGATGTCGCCGCCCGCGATCTGCTGCGGGACGACGCCAAGTTTTTCGATCACCTTGCCGGCGAAACCGCCGATCCGCATCTTCAGCCCCTGAAGATCCGCGACCGAGTTGATCTCTTTCCGGTACCAACCCGCCATCTGCACGCCGGTATTGCCGGCGGGGAAGGCGATCAGGTTCTGGGTGGCATAGAACTCGTTCATCATGTCGATGCCGCCGCCATAGTAGAACCAGGCGTTCATCATCCGCGCGTTAAGGCCGAAGGGGACGGCCGCGCCCAGGGCATAGGTCGGGTCCTTGCCCCAGAAATAGTAGGGAACGGTATGGCAGGCCTCGACCGTCCCGGCCGACACGGCATCGGCCGCCTCAAGGCCCGGCACCAGTTCGCCCCCGGGAAAGACCTGCAGGGTGAACTTGCCGTCGGTCATCTCGGACACATAGCGCGACATCGTGTCGGCAGCCCCGAAGATGGTGTCCAGCGACTTGGGGAAGGACGAGGTGACACGCCAGGTCACCGTGGGCGCTTCCTGCGCAATCGCCGGAGCGGCCAGCGTCGCCGCCCCCGCGGCGGCGATGCCCCCGACCGAGGCCTTGGTCAGAAAGGAACGTCGATCCATGCAGTACTCCTCCTGTTGGTTGACCCGCCCTCGCCTTCTGCGGCACGGCCGGGGTCGCAGTGAGATAAACCCTATTGGCAGCGACGCAAGATAGGAACCCCTAACCGCCCGTCGCGGGCGCTTCCCGGCCCGACCGCTCCACCGGAGCGGGTGCAGAAGTTTTCCGCTCCGCCCCTTGCATCCGGCCTCGCCGACCCAACCTTAGCGCAAACACTCCGGGGAGTTCTTCGTGACATATCTTCTGTTCGGCGTCGGCCTGGTTGCCCTGCTTGCCGGCGGTGAATTTCTTGTGCGCGGCGCTTCCGCCATCGCGCGGGCCTTCCACCTCTCACCCTTGCTGATCGGGTTGACCGTCGTCGGCTTCGGCACCTCGGCGCCCGAGCTCATCGTCTCGCTTCAGGCGGCGCTGGCGGGCCGACCGGGAATCGCGATCGGCAATGTGATCGGCTCCAACATCTCGAACGTGCTGCTGATCCTTGGCGTCGCGGCGCTGATCGCCCCGCTGGTCATTCCCGGCCGCCGCCTCTGGCGTGACCTCAGCTTCATGATGGCAGCGACGGTGGCGATGTGGGTGACGCTGCTGGACGGCACAGTCAGCCGGTTGGACGGCGTGATCCTTGTGGCGGGCCTGTTGGCCTTCCTGACCACCGCCTTCCTTGCCGGGCGCAACCATCCGCCCGAACCGGGGCATGAAACCTTCGGCCCGATCTGGAAGCCCTGGCTGATGACCGGCGCGGGGCTTGTCGGCCTGGTGATCGGCGCGCGGCTTCTGGTTGACAGCGCCACCAGCATCGCCCGCGACTTCGGCATCTCCGAAGCGGTGATCGGCCTGACCATCGTCGCGGTCGGCACCTCCCTGCCCGAGCTTGCGACCAGCATCATCGCCGCCTTCCGCAAGCATACCGAGATCGCGGTGGGCAATGTCATCGGCTCCAACGTGTTCAACATCTTCGCCATCCTCGGGATCACGGCGCTGGTCACGCCGATCCCGGCCGAGCCCCGCTTTGCCGAGGTGGACATCTGGTGGATGGCGGGATCGTCGCTGGTCCTGGTGGTCGCGGCCTTTGTCCTGGCCGGCCTGCCCCGCCTTGCCGGGGCCGCGCTGCTGGCGGCCTATGGGGCGTATCTGTGGATGATGATGGGCTAATGCGATCGGGGGGCCTGCGACGGCCCCCCGTCCGGGATCAGGCCGCGAGACCCTCGGCCTGCAGGGCCTTCTGCACCGCCGGACGCGCGGCGACCTTGGCCCGCAGCGCAACGATGCGCGGGAACTTCGACAGGTCGTGGCCCACATGCTGCGACCAGTTGGTCACCGTGAAGAAATAGGCGTCTGCCGGAGTGTACTGCTCGCCCGCGATCCATGCGCGCGCCGCCAGACGGTCCTCGATCACCTGCAGCCGCGCGTCGAGCTGGGCCAGCTGCTTCTCCTTCGCCTCGCCCTCGATCCCGTAGAAGAACGGGGTATAGGTCTTGTGAACCTCGGTCGAGACATAGTTCAGCGCCTCTGCCATCCGGGCGCGGGCCAGCGTCCCCGGCGCGGGCAAGGCGCCCGGCGCGGCGCTGTCCATCACATGCTGCATGATCGCCACGCCCTCGGTCAGCACCTCGCCATTGCCAAGGTCCAGCGCCGGAACCGCGCCGCGCGGGTTGACCGCCCGGAAATCCGCCCCGGTCTCGGTCTTGCCGGCCCGGATGTCCACCTTCTCGGCGACGAAGGTCACGCCCGCCTCGTTCAGGGTGATGTGCGTGGCCAGCGAACAGGCCCCCGGCGAATAATACAGCTTCATGTCACTCTCCGATGCGGCGGGAACCGCCCCGCCCGTGGCTGACGGATAGCGCGGGGCGCGCGGGTCTTCACTTGCCGAAAGCCGCGCAGTCACCGTGCCTTTTTGCAAAGCCGTTCAGAAAGTTGCGCCACGCGGCATCCTGTCGCAACAAAAGTTCAAAAATGCGGCAGCCGAGCGACACTTTCGTATTGCAAATCCCGTTGACGCCCGGCATATCCGCGCCTACTGTTCCGACCGAAACGTCAAGGATGGTCCAATGGCCGCAATTCTTGTCATCGTAGGAAGGAAGCGCATGGGCCGGTGACGGTTGACCATAGTGGTTCCCATGCGCCCCCGAAGGAAACTTTCGGGGGCTTTTTGTTGCGCTAAGGAGACGCGAGAGATGTCGAAGCAGATGACCGGAGCGAAGATGGTGGTCCAGGCCCTGAAGGATCAGGGTGTCGAGGTCGTCTTCGGCTATCCCGGCGGTGCGGTGCTTCCGATCTATGACGAGCTTTTCCTGCAGAACGACATCCGCCACATCCTGGTGCGCCACGAACAGGGCGCGGTCCATATGGCGGAGGGTTATGCACGCTCGACCGGCAAGCCCGGCGTGGCGCTGGTGACCTCGGGCCCCGGTGCCACCAACGCAGTGACCGGCCTGACCGACGCGCTGATGGATTCGATCCCGATCGTGGTGCTGACGGGCCAGGTCCCGACCTTCATGATCGGCACGGATGGCTTTCAGGAGGCCGATACCGTCGGCATCACCCGCCCCTGCACCAAGATGAACTGGCTGGTGAAGGACACCGCCAAGCTGGCCGAGACGATCCACCAGGCCTTCCACGTCGCTACCCACGGCCGCCCCGGCCCGGTTCTGATCGACATCCCCAAGGACGTCCAGTTCGCCAATGCCGAATATACCCCGGCGGAAAAGGCCAAGGTCAGCCACTACCAGCCCCGCACCGAGGGCGACCCCGACCAGATCGCCCGACTTGTCGAGATGATGGAGTCGGCCGAACGGCCGATCCTCTACACCGGCGGCGGCGTGATCAACTCCGGTGCCCGCGCCAGCCAGCTCCTGCGCGAACTGGCCGAGGAGACCGGCTTTCCCGTGACCTCGACCCTGATGGGCCTTGGCTGCTATCCCGCCTCAGGCAAGAACTGGCTGGGGATGCTGGGGATGCACGGGCTGTACGAGGCCAACCTTGCCATGCACGGCTGCGACCTGATGATCAACATCGGCGCGCGCTTCGACGACCGGATCACCGGCCGCGTCAAGGACTTCTCGCCCAGATCAAAGAAGGCGCATATCGACATCGACCCCTCCTCGATCAACAAGGTGATCCGGGTGGATGTGCCGATCGTCGGCGACGTGACCAAGGTGCTGGAAGAAGTCCTTCGCCAGTGGCGCGCCCGCGGCAGTCGCACCGACAAGGCCGGGCTGGCGAAATGGTGGAAGCAGATCGACGAATGGCGCGCGGTGAAGTGCCTCGCCTACAAGAATTCTGCCACCACGATCAAACCGCAATACGCGCTGGAGCGGCTGGAGGCCCTGACCAAGGGCATGGACCGCTACATCACCACCGAGGTCGGCCAGCACCAGATGTGGGCCGCGCAGTTCCTCGGGTTCGAGGATCCGAACCGCTGGATGACCTCCGGTGGCCTCGGCACCATGGGCTATGGCCTGCCCGCCTCCATCGGCGTGCAGATCGCCCATCCCGAGGCGCTCGTCATCAATGTGGCGGGTGAGGCGTCCTGGCTGATGAACATGCAGGAAATGGGGACCGCGATGCAGTTCCGCGCGCCGGTCAAGCAGTTCATCCTGAACAACGAACGGCTGGGCATGGTGCGCCAGTGGCAGGAACTCCTGCATGGCGAGCGCTACTCCTCCTCCTGGTCGGAAAGCCTGCCCGATTTCGTGAAACTGGCCGAGGCCTTCGGCTGCAAGGGCATCAAGTGCGACGATCCGAAGGACCTCGACGACGCGATCATGGAGATGATCCGCTACGACGGCCCGGTGATCTTCGACTGCCTGGTGGAAAAGCACGAGAACTGCTTCCCGATGATCCCCTCGGGCAAGCCGCATAACGAGATGCTGCTCTCCGCCGATGCCGAGGCCTTCCGCTCGGGCGCGGTTCTGGTCTGACATGTCGCACCGGGGGTTTCACACCCCCGGACCCCCGTGGGATATTTGCAGAAGGGAAAGCGCATGTCCGCGCTGAACATCAAGAAAGGCTCGACGAGCCACTCCGCCTATGACCTCCGCTCGGCCCTCTCCGAAGTCGAGGAAAGCCACACGCTTGCGGTGATCGTGGAAAACGAACCGGGCGTTCTGGCCCGTGTGATCGGCCTCTTCTCGGGGCGCGGCTACAACATCGACAGCCTTACCGTGGCCGAGGTCGACCACACCGGCCACCGCAGCCGCATCACCATCGTCACCCGCGGTACGCCGGCGGTGATCGACCAGATCGAGGCGCAGCTCAGCCGCATGGTCCCGGTCTATGCGGTCCATGACCTGACGATGGACGGCCCCTCGGTCCAGCGCGAACTGGCGCTGGTCAAGGTGCGCGGCAAGGGCGACCACCGGATCGAGGCGCTGCGCCTGGCCGAGATCTTCCGCGCCAATGTGGTGGATTCGACGCTGGAAAGCTTCGTCTTCGAAATGACCGGCACGCCCGAGAAGATCGACGCCTTCGCCGAGCTGATGCGCCCCCTGGGTCTGGTCGAGATCGCCCGGACCGGCGTCGCCGCCCTTTCCCGCGGCGTCTGAGCGCAAGCGTAGGGTGGGCGATATCGCCCACCCTACCCACTAACGTCCCCGGAACCGCGGCGGGCGCTTCTCGGCAAAGGCCGCCACACCTTCGCGGAAATCCTCCGAGGCCCCGCAGGCACCCTGCAGTCGCGCCTCGAGCGCCAGCTGCGTCTCCAGGCTTTGGTCGAAGGCCCCCCGCAGCGCCTGTTTCAGCGCCGCATAGGCCCCCGTGGGCCCCGCCGCCAGCTGCGCCGCCCGCGCCGCCACCACTTCGGCAAAGCGCGCGTCCGGCACCGCTTCCCAGATCATCCCCCAGGCCTCGGCCTGCCGCGCCGTGACCGGCTCGGCCAGCAGCGCGGCTCCCATCGCCCGCTGCAACCCCACCCGGCGCGGCAGAAAGCTCGTGCCGCCCGCATCCGGGATGAGGCCGATCCGCGCGAAGGCCTGGATGAAAGTCGCGCTCTCCGCCGCGATCACCAGATCACAGGCCAGCGCCAGGTTCGCCCCCGCCCCGGCCGCCACCCCGTTCACCGCCGCGATGACCGGGACCGGAGCCTCGGTGATCGCCCGGATCATCGGCACATATTCCCGGTTGAGCGTCGCCTCGAACCCCGCCTCGTCCAGCCCCTGCGCATCGCCAAGGTCCTGGCCCGAGCAGAAGCCCGGCCCCGCCCCGGTCAGCACGATCACCCGCGCAGAATGCCCCGCCAGCAGCGCCGCCGTCAGCTCGGCCCGCAGCGCCCGGTTCAGGGCATTGCGCCGCTCCGGCCGGTTCAGCGTGATCCGATGCACGCCGCCCTCGACCTCGACCCTCACCAGATCCGCCATCCAACCCTCCAGAGAACTGACCGGAGCCTAGCCGACCCGCCGGCCGCGCCAAGCGGAACGCGGCGTCACGCACGGGCGTAGGGTGGGCGATATCGCCCACCCTATTCGCGCATCAGCTCTTTCAGCCGCGCCTCTTCCTCGGCCGACAGGGCCGCCTCGGGCACCGCCTTCCTGCGCCGCCCCGCCGCGACCGCCACGCCGACCCCGGCCAGAAGCAGCGCCGGCCCCGCCAGCCACAGGATCAGGTTCGACCCCTCGGCCCGCGGGTTGAACAGCACGAACTCGCCATAGCGCGCGACGATGTAATCCACGACCTCCCGGTCGCTGTCGCCCGCCATCAGCCGTTCGCGGATGATGATCCGCAGGTCCCGGCTGATCGGCGCATTGCTGTCATCGATCGTCTCGCCCTGGCAGACCGGACAGCGGATCTCGCGGCTGATCGCGCGCGCGCGCGCCTCCAGCGCCGGATCGGCCAGGATCTCGTCCGGCTGCACCGCCAACACGGGCGAAACGCTCAGGAACAGCGCCACCAGGTAGGCAGCATGCCTGCCCGCACCGCGCTTCAGCAGGCCGATCATTCCGCCGGCACCCCGGCCGGAACCTTCCGCGCCCCCGCGGCCACCCGGTAGCGCCGGTCCGACAGGCTCAGCACGCCCCCGAGCGCCATCAGGATGCAGCCCGCCCACAGCCAGTTCGCAAAGGGCTCGATGTAGCTCCGCACCGCCCAGCCGCCCGAAGCCTGCCGGTCCCCCAGCACCAGATAGACATCCCGCAGGAAGCCGTAATCGATCGCCGCCTCGGTCGTCGGCATCGCCGCCACCGGATAGACCCGCTTCTCCGGCCGCAATTCTGTTACCACCGCGCCATCCCGCAGCACGGTCATGAACCCCATGGTGGAAAGGTAGTTCGGCCCCTCCACCTCGCGCACATCATCCAGCCGCACCTCATAGGGCCCCAGCGGGAAGCTCTCGCCAAGCTGCACCACCCGGATATCCTCGATCTTCCAGGCCAGCATCGCCGAGACGGCAAAGATCGTCACCCCCAGCCCCAGATGCGCCGTGGCCTTGCCCCAATCGGCCCGCGGCAACCGGCCCAGCCGCGCCAGCCGCGCGCCAAAGCCCTCACGCCCGGTCCGCGCCCAAAGGTCGGTCAGCGCGCCAAAGACCACCCAGGCGCCGAGCGCAAGGCCGATCGGCCCCAGGGCCGTCCGGTTGGTCTGCATCGCATAGGCCAGCGCGCCCAGGGCCAGCGCCAGCACCAGCGCCGGGACAAGCCCGCGCAGGCTCCGCCCAAGCGCGCCCCGCTTCCAGGCCAGCATCGCGCCGACCGGCAGGATCAGCGCCAGTGCCACCACGAACGGGGTGAAGGCCGCGTTGAAGAAGGGCTCGCCCACGCTCACCGCCCGGTTCATCAGCATCTCCGCCACCAGCGGCCAGATCGTGCCGACAAAGACCACGCAGGCCGAGACCGTG
>JARFTV010000030.1:37104-38269 GCA_029289325.1 Alphaproteobacteria bacterium | reverse complement strand
GCAGGATGTTGTTGGCCACCAGCGCGCTTTCCCGGCTGACCAGTGCAAAGACCCCCTTCGCCTCCATCGTCCCGGCGCGCGCCGCGAACAGGACCAGCGCGCCGCCGGTGAAGAAGGCCAGGATCATCAGGATGAACACCCCGCGCTCGGGATCGTTGGCGAAGGCATGGACCGAGGTGATCACGCCCGAGCGCACGATGAAGGTCCCGATCAGCGAGAAGCCGAAGGCCAGGATCGCCAGGAGGATCGTCCAGGCCTTCAGGCTTTCGCGCTTCTCGACCACGATCGCGCTGTGCAACAACGCCGCCGCCAGAAGCCAGGGCATGAAACTGGCATTCTCCACCGGGTCCCAGAACCAGAACCCGCCCCAGCCAAGCTCGTAATAGGCCCACCACGACCCCAGCGCGATCCCGATGGTCAGGAAGACCCAGGCCGCCAGCGTCCAGGGCCGGACCCAGCGGCCCCAGGCGGCATCAACCCGCCCCTCGATCAGCGCGGCCACCGCGAAGGAAAAGGCCATGCTCAGGCCGACATAGCCGAGGTAAAGGAACGGCGGATGGAAGGCCAGCCCCGGGTCCTGCAACAGCGGGTTGAGGTCCTGCCCATCCAGCGGCGGTACTTCCATCCGCCAGAACGGGTTGGAGGTGAGAAGCAGGAACAAGAGGAACGCGACGCCGATCATTCCCTGCACCGCCAGCACCCGCGCCTTCAGCCGTGTCGGCAACCCCTGCCCGAACAAGGCCACCGCCGCGCCATAGACCGCAAGGATCAGCACCCACAGCAGAAGCGAGCCCTCATGATTTCCCCAGACGCCGCTGATCTTGTAGAGCATCGGCTTTGCCGTGTGCGAATTCGACACCACCACCGCCAGCGAAAAGTCCGACACGACAAAGGCATAGGTCAGCGCCGCGAAGGACGCCCCGACCAGAAGCGCCTGCGCCAGCGCCGCAGGTTCCGCCAGCGCCATCAGCCGCACATCGCCCCGCTGCGCGCCCCAAAGCGGCAGCGTGGACTGCACCAGCGCCACCATCAGCGCCAGGATCAGCGCGAAATGCCCAAGCTCGACGATCATATCGGCCCCTTCTCTTTCCCCCATCATAGGCATTCCGACCGCCCGCGGCCCTCCCCGGCGCCCGTCCCCCGCGCGGGAGCGGCGCTCTGAGGG
>JARFTV010000030.1:34834-37094 GCA_029289325.1 Alphaproteobacteria bacterium | reverse complement strand
GCTCCCGCGCGCCCGAACCGCCGGATTGCCCGTTGCCACCCGCCGCCAGCCCCCGCTACACCAAAGGAAACGGACGGAGGCCCCCATGCCCAAGACGATCCTGATCGGCGCGCCGATCGACACCGGCCAGAAGCGCCCCGGCTGCCTGATGGGCCCCGCCGCCTACCGCGTCGCGGGCCTCGCGCGCGAGATCGCGGCCGAGGGCCACGGGGTCGAGGATTGGGGCGACCTCACGCTCCCCCCGCTTCGCGCCGTCACCTGTGCCAATCCGGCCGTCCATTCCCTGGCCGAAACCGTGGGCTGGACCGAGATCCTGATGGACCGCGTCGATGATGCGCTCAGCCAGGGCGGCTTTCCGATCGTGATGGGCGGCGACCATTCGCTGGCCCTCGGCTCCGCCGCCGGGGCCGCCGCCTTCGCCCATCGCCAGGACCGGCCGCTGTTCCTGTTGTGGCTCGACGCCCATTCCGACTTCCACACCCCGCTCACGACCTCTTCCGGCAACCTGCACGGCACGCCTTTGGCCTATATCAACGGCCGGGACGGGTTCGACGCCTTCCCGCCCTTCCCCGCCCCCGTGCCCGCGCACCGGATCTGCATGTTCGGCATCCGCTCGGTCGATCCGGCCGAACAGGCCGCCATGCTTGAGCGCGACATCCAGGTCAACGACATGCGCGTCATCGACGAACGCGGCCTTGTCGCCCCCTTGCGCGAATTCCTCGAGACCGTCCGGCGTGAGGGCGGGATGCTCCACGTCAGCCTCGACGTCGACTTCCTCGACCCCGCGATCGCCCCTGCGGTCGGCACCACCGTGCCCGGCGGCACCACCTTCCGCGAAGCCCATCTCGTCATGGAACTCCTGCACGAAAGCGGGCTCGTGACCAGCCTCGACCTCGTCGAACTCAACCCCTTCCTCGACGACCGCGGCATGACCGCCCGGCTGATGGTCGATCTCGTCGGCTCCCTCATGGGCAAGAAGGTCTTCGACCGCCCCACGCGCGCCAAATAGTCATTTTCTGTCCGAAAATATCCCACGGGGGTCCGGGGGTGTGAAACCCCCGGTCCGACGCCTGCGCTCAGAGATCCCGGTAGGAATGTTCGCGCCCCTGCGGATCGGTGACCACCCAGTCCTCCCCCTCGCGCCGCAGATAGCCGGGCCCGACCGGCACCTTCCCGTGCCCGCCTGGAATGTCCAGCACGTAAAGCGGCTGCGCGATCCCCGTCAGCCGCCCGCGCAGCGCGGCCATGATCGCCTGCCCCTCGGCCAGCGTGACCCGGAAATGCCCCGTCCCCTTCGCGAGATCGGGGTGATGCAGGTAATAGGGCTTCACCCGATGCCGGATCAAAAGGCGGAACAGCCGCTCCAGCACCTCCACCTCCGCATTGACCCCGCGCAGAAGAACCGTCTGCGACAGCAACGGCACCCCCGCCCGGTTCAGCCGCCGCAAGGCCGCGGCCGCCTCGGGCGTGATCTCGTCGGGATGGTTGGTATGCACCACCATCCAGACCGGCAGCGCCCGGTCCAGCACCCGGACCAGCGCCTCGCTCACCTTCTCCGGCGCTACGACCGGCACCCGGGTATGGAACCGCACGGAATCGAGCCCCACCGCCTCCAGCCGGTCCAGCATCGCCCCCAGCCGCCGCGCCGACAGGACCAGCGGATCGCCCCCGGTAAAGATCACCTCCCGCACCGCCGGCGTGGCGCGCAGATAGTCCACCACCCGGTCGAACTCCGCCTCGGCCAGTGCGCCTGCCTCCCCCACCGTCTCGCGGCGAAAGCAGAAGCGGCAATAGACCTCGCAGGTCTGCGTGGCATGCAGGATCGCCCGGTCAGGGTAGCGATGTGTCAACCCCGGCACATGGCGATGCACGTCATCGCCGATCGGATCGGCCAGCTCCTCCGGCACCACCTGCAACTCGCGCGCATCCGGCACGAACTGCGCCCGCACCCCCGCCGCATCGACCGCGGCCATCGCCGGAGAGATCCGCACCCGGAACTCCGCCGCCACCTGCTCCAGCACGTCACGGTCCGCGGGCGCGACCAGCCCATCACGCTCCAGCGCCGCCACGCTGGTCAGGGCCGGAGAGGGGATCGGATCGGGTTTCACCATGGCGCGCGCCCTATCCTTCCAAGCGCCCGCGCACAAGCCCAAGCGCCGCCACGACGCGCGGGCGTAGGGTGGGCGATCCGCCCACCTTCCGCGCTAATGCACCCGGAACTCCACGACGACATTGCGCCAGTCCCCCGGCGCGATCAGCT
>JARFTV010000030.1:31027-34824 GCA_029289325.1 Alphaproteobacteria bacterium | reverse complement strand
CAGACCGGAAACGAGAGCCCCTGACAAGATCACGGACCTGCGGGCGCTTCAACCGCCCCCAACGTCAATGTGGCGTCAATGCAGCGTGAATTCGCCGACGACATTGCGCCATTCCCCCGGCGCGATCAGCTTGCGATGGGTGAAACGCACCGAATGCAGCGGCCCCTCGATCTTTTCCTGCCAGAATTCGATGAACTGGAAGAGCTTCGGATAATCCGGCGACAGATCATACTCCTGCCAGATGAAGCTGTTGAGAACATTGCGATAATCCGGCATCCGGTAATACAGCTCCGCCGTCGTCAGCCCGTATCCCTTCAGCATCAGTTCCGTCTCGCGCCCGACCATTCCATCGCTCCTTTCTGCCGGTCCTTGGGAAATCATGCCGCAGCCCGATTAAAAATCAATGAAAACAAACTGTTGTCACTCATTCCTCATGGCTGCCAGCGGATGGACAACCCGCCATTGCACCCCATAGCTTGGATGGTGTATCTTCCCGCCTGCTACATCTTGATACCGCAAGGAAGGCGCGCGCCCTCATGGCCGATACCCCGGAAAACACTGAAAACAAAGAAGAAAACCCGGAGCGTCCCGCCCACCACGGCCCCCAGGTCGATATCGCGGCCGAGATGAAGACCGCCTATCTCGACTACGCGATGAGCGTGATCGTCTCCCGCGCGATCCCCGACCTGCGCGACGGGCTGAAGCCGGTGCATCGCCGCATCCTCTTCGCGATGCACGAATCCGGCAACACGCATGACAAGTCCTACCGCAAGTCGGCGCGGCCCGTGGGCGACACGATGGGGAAATACCACCCCCACGGCGACTCGGCGATCTATGACGCGCTGGTGCGGATGGCGCAGCCCTTCTCCATGTCGCTGCCGCTGCTCGACGGTCAGGGCAACTTCGGCTCGATGGACGGCGACAATGCCGCGGCCATGCGCTACACCGAAGTGCGGATGGACAAGCCGGCGGCCTTCCTCCTGGCGGATATCGACAAGGAAACCGTTGATTTCCAGGACAATTACGACGGCAAGGACCAGGAACCCACCGTCCTGCCCGCCCGCTTCCCGAACATGCTGGTCAACGGCGCGGGCGGCATCGCGGTCGGCATGGCGACGAACATCCCGCCGCACAATCTGGGTGAGGTGATCGACGGCACGCTTGCCCTGATCGAAAACCCCGACATCTCCATGGAACAGCTGATGGAGATCATCCCGGCCCCCGATTTTCCGACGGGCGGGCAGATCCTCGGCCGCTCCGGCGCGCGCAAGGCCTATCTCGAAGGCCGCGGCAGCGTCATCATCCGCGCCAAGACCCATATCGAGGAACTGCGCAAGGACCGCTGGGGCATCGTCATCGACGAGATCCCCTATCAGGTCAACAAGGCCACGATGATCGAGAAGATCGCCGAGCTGGTGCGCGAAAAGCGGATCGAAGGCATCGCCGGGATTGCCGATGAATCCGACCGGATCGGCGTCCGCGTGGTGATCGAACTGAAGCGGGACGCGACGCCCGACGTGGTGCTGAACCAGCTGTTCCGCTTCTCGACCATGCAGGTCTCGTTCGGCTGCAACATGCTGGCGCTGAACGGCGGCCGGCCAGAGCAGTTGACGCTGCGCGATTTCCTCAGCCATTTCATCACTTTCCGCGAGGAAGTTGTTGCACGCCGCACCGCTCATGAGCTGCGCAAGGCCCGCGAACGCAGCCATATCCTCTGCGGTCTGGCCGTCGCGGTCTCGAACGTCGACGAGGTCGTCGCCACGATCCGCGCCTCCGCCGACCCGGCCGAGGCGCGCGAACGCCTGATGACCCGCCGCTGGCCCGCCCATGACATCGCCGCTTACATCCGCCTGATCGACGACCCCAGCCACACGATCAACGAGGACGGGACCTACAACCTCTCCGAGGCCCAGGCCCGCGCGATCCTTGACCTGCGGCTCCAGCGCCTGACCGCGATGGGCGTCAAGGAAGTCACCGACGAGCTGGAGGAATTGGCAAAAAAGATCAAGGACTTCCTTGACATTCTTTCCTCACGCGACCGGATCATGGCGATCATCTCGGACGAATTGCGCGAGGTGAAGGCCCTCTTCGCCGTCCCCCGCCGGACCGAGATCACCGACTGGTCCGGCGACATGGAGGACGAGGACCTGATCGAGCGCGAGGACATGGTCGTGACCATCACCTCGGGCGGCTACATCAAGCGCACGCCCCTGGCCGAATTCCGCGCGCAGAACCGCGGCGGCAAGGGCCTTGCCTCGATGCAGACCAAGGACGACGACGTGGTCACCACGCTTTTCGTCGCGAATACACATACTTGGCTGCTGTTCTTCACAACCGACGGCATGGTCTACAAGCTCAAGACCTGGCGGCTTCCCCTTGCCGGCCGCAACGCCCGCGGCAAGGCGCTGGTCAACATCCTGCCCATCCAAAGCGGCATCACCATCGCGGCGCTGATGCCGGTGGACGTGCCCGAGGAGGACTGGGGCAATCTCCAGATCGTCTTTGCGACCTCGGACGGCGACGTGCGGCAGAACGACCTCAGCGACTTCACCAACGTCAAGCGCAACGGCAAGATCGCGATGAACCTGCCCGAGGGCGTCAGCCTCGTGAACGCCGCCATCGCCAATGACCAGGACGACGTGATGCTGGTGACCGAGGCCGGCCGCGCCATCCGCTTCTCCACGACCGAGATCCGCGTGTTCAAGTCCCGCGGCTCCACCGGCGTCCGCGGCATCCGTCTGGCCGACGGCGACCACGTCGTCTCCATGTCGATCATCCGCCACTTCGAAGCCACCCCCGAAGAGCGCGCCGCCTATCTCAAGCAGCGTCGCCTGATGGCCGGCGTGACCGAGGATGAGGCCGATGATGAGGAAGAAACCGTTGCGGCGGGCCAACTTAGCCCCGAACGCTATGCCGAGATGTCGGCGGCCGAAGATCTGATCCTCACCGTCACCAAGGGCGGCTCGGGCAAGCTTTCCTCCAGCCACGACTACCCGGTGCGGGGCCGGGGCGGCATGGGCGTCAAGGCGATCTCGCCGGGGCCGAGGGGCGGCCGGATCATCGCCTCCTTCCCGGTCGAGCTTTCCGACCAGATCATGCTTGCCACCTCCACCGGCCAGTCGATCCGCGTCCCCGTCGACCAGGTTAGCTTCCGCTCGCGCAGCGCCGGCGGCGTCAAGGTCTTCGCCGTCGGCGCCGAGGAGGAGGTCGTCTCCGTCGCCCGCATCGCCGACCAGGGCCCCGAGGCCGAGTGAGCCCGCTCGAACACCGGCTCGCGGCCCTTGCGGCCGCGGGCGAGACCACGACCTACGGCCAGCTTGCCAGGGACCTCGGCCTCCGCATGGTCGACCTCACGGCTCAGCTGGAGACCCTGATGGAACAGGATGCCGCCGCCGAGCGCCCCTTCCGCGCCGCCCTCCTGTGCCAGCGCCTCTCGCCCGACCGGCTCCCCGCCCCCGGATTCTTTCTGAAGGCGCAAGAGCTTGGCGCACCGATCGACGACCCGGCCCGCCTTGTCGCCGAACACCGGCGCCGATTAAGCGCCCGGTAACACGTCCTTGCGATCATGGCGCGGAAAGGAGGGCAGAAGATGAACCTCTACCACTGCCTGATCGACCTGCGCCCCGAGGCGCGCGCCCTGGCCTTCTCGCAGGCCTGCGCCAACTGGATGGAACATCTCCGGGCCCAGGGCCTCGTCACCTCCTGGCGGCTCATGCGGCGCAAGTTCGGCCTCGCCTCCGGCCCGCACAGCGACTTCCTGCTCGAGATCGAGATTCCCGGCCTTGCCACCCTGGACG
>JARFTV010000030.1:30753-30968 GCA_029289325.1 Alphaproteobacteria bacterium | reverse complement strand
TGACCAGATGCACGGCATGATCGCCCGGGCCGAGGTCGGGCTCTACCGCCCCTATCCCGACCCGATGCAGCGCGAACGCATCGCCTTGATCTGACCGGCCCCGGCAGCTACATCCCGCCGCATGGAAACCCTGCACATCATCGGCGGCGGCATGGCGGGCTCCGAAGCCGCCTGGGCTGCCGCGAACCTTGGCGTTCCCGTGGTGATCCACGAGA
>JARFTV010000030.1:0-30743 GCA_029289325.1 Alphaproteobacteria bacterium | reverse complement strand
CCCCAAGGTCGCCACCTTCGCCCACCGCACCGGCGATTTCGCCGAGATGGTCTGTTCCAACTCCTTCCGCTCGGATGACCACGAACGCAATGCCGTGGGGCTGATCCATTGGGAAATGCGGGCGGCAGGCAGCCTGGTGATGGAGATGGCCCTGCAGCACCGGCTTCCGGCCGGGGGCGCGCTCGCCGTGGACCGCGACCCCTTCGCCCGCGCGGTCACCGAGAAACTGAAATCCCATCCGCTGATTTCCACGTCATACGAAGAGGTTACTGAGCTTCCTTCATCTGGCCGCTGGATCATCTCCACCGGCCCCCTGACCAGCCCGACGCTGGCCGAATCGATCCGCCGGGCCACCGGGGCCGAGGCGCTGGCCTTCTTCGACGCCATCGCCCCTATCGTCTATGCCGACACGATCGACATGTCCGTGGCCTGGATGCAAAGCCGCTACGACAAGGGCGAGACGGAGGAGGAGCAGAAGGCCTATATCAACTGCCCCATGACCCGCGACGAGTATGAGGCTTTCATCGACGCCCTGCTGGCGGCGGAGAAGACCGAGTTCCACGAAGGCGAAACTGCGGGCTATTTCGACGGCTGCCTCCCGATCGAAGTCATGGCCGAACGCGGCCGCGAAACGCTCCGCCACGGGCCGATGAAGCCGGTGGGCCTGACCAATGCGCACAAGCCGGACCAGAAGCCCTATGCCGTGGTCCAGCTGCGGCGCGACAACAAACTGGGCACGCTCTACAACATCGTCGGCTTCCAGACCAAGATGAAGTACGGCGCGCAAACCGCTGTTTTCAAGATGATTCCCGGCCTGCAGAATGCCAGTTTCGCAAGGCTTGGCGGCATCCACCGCAACACCTTCATCAACTCGCCGACGCTGCTGGACCATCAGATGCGGCTGAAGGCCCGGCCCCATATCCGCTTTGCCGGTCAGATCACCGGGGTCGAAGGCTATGTCGAATCCGCCGCCATGGGCCTGCTCGCCGGCCGGATGGCCGCGTCCGAGATCCTCGGTCGCGATCTGCCGCCACCGCCGCCCGAAACCGCGATGGGTGCGCTTGTCACCCATATCACCGGCGGGGCCGAGGCCAAGACCTTCCAGCCGATGAATGTGAACTTCGGCCTCTTCCCCCCGATCGACGCCAAAGGCGGGCGCAAGGGCCGCAAGGACCGCTACAAGGCCTATACCGACCGCGCCAAAGACGCCTTCATGGCATGGCTTTCGTAACCCGTTTTGCCCCCAGTCCGACCGGCCCCCTCCACCTCGGCCACGCCTATTCCGCGATCCTCGCGCATGACATGGCCCGCGCCAAGGGCGGCCGCTTCCTGTTGCGGATGGAGGATACCGACCTTGAACGCTGCCGCCCGGAATGGGACGCCCTGATCCAGGAGGATCTGCGCTGGCTGGGCCTGACCTGGGACGGGCCGATCCATCGGCAGGCCGGGCATATCGCGCGGTATAACGCCCGCCTCGAAGCCCTTGAGGATAAAGGGCTGCTCTATCCCTGCTCCTGCACCCGCGCCGACATCCGCGCGGCCCTTGCCGCCCCGCAGGAAGGCGTGGCTTTCGCGGTCTACCCCGGCACCTGCCGCGCCCGCGGGATGGACAGCCGCCAGCCCGGCGATGCCTTGCGCCTGAACCTCGGCGCCGCGCTGGAGCATCTTGCCGACGCCGACCTCGGCTTCACCGAAACCGGTCCGGCCCATGCCGGACTGCATCGGGTCGATCCCGATCAGGCGTTGCGACAGATCGGCGACGTGGTCCTGTCCCGCAAGGGCGAGGATATCGTCGCCTATTTCCTCGCCTCCGCCTTCGACGATGCCGATCAGGGCGTGAGCCACGTGATCCGGGGCGAGGATCTTTTCGACTTCACCCCGGTTCAGGTGATCCTGCAGCGCCTTTTCGGCCTCGCCACGCCCGTCTACCACCACCACCGCCTGATCCGCGACGATCAGGGCAAGCGTCTCGCCAAGCGCGATGACGCCCGGGCGATCCAGAAATACCGCGCCGAGGGGGCGACGCCGGCCGATATCCGCCGCCTCGTCGGGTTACCAAACCCTTAACGACAGCGGCCAAGCTCTTGATTGGAAAGGGGGCGTCAGTCCTGTCCAGCGTGGACAGGGGCCATGATCTCGACCTCCTCGCCCGCGCGGACCGCCGTATAGAAACAGGACCGCCGGTTGGTATGGCAGGCAGGACCCTCCTGCTCGACCAGGGCCAGAAGACAGTCCCGGTCGCAGTCGACCCGCAGCTCGACCAGCCGCTGGTGGTGCCCCGAGGTCTCTCCCTTCACCCAGAAGGCCCCCCGCGACCGCGACCAGTAGGTGACCTTCCCCGTCTCCAACGTCGCCACCACCGCGGCTTCGGTCATCCAGGCGACCATCAGCACCTCGCCCGACACCGCATCCTGCGCGACGCAGGGGATCAGCCCCGCGGCATCATATTTCAGACTGGCCGGATCGAAGGTCATGGTCTTCTCCTTGGCAGGCGGGCATCCGGGGTCTACATACGGGGAGAGTCAGGGAAATACCATGAGCGACAGCGACCTCATCAAGCTCTACTCCGCCCGCATCCTCGGGCTGGCCGCCGATATCCCGCATCTTGGCCGCCTGCCCGCCCCCCAAGGCAGCGCACGCCGACGCTCCCCGCTCTGCGGATCGACGGTGACGGCGGATGTGGTGGTGCAGGACGGCCGCGTCGCCGATTTCGCCCAGGACGTGAAGGCCTGCGCCTTGGGACAGGCATCGGCAGCCGTGCTGGGCCAGGCCGTGATCGGCCGCAGCCTGCCCGAGCTTCAGGCCGCCCGCGACGCACTGCGCGCCATGCTGAAAGAGGGCGGCCCGGTCCCCGCAGCCCCCTTCCAGGGCTATGAGGTCCTCCTCCCCGCCCGCGACTACAAGAACCGCCACGCCTCGATCCTGCTCGCCCTCGAAGCGGTCTGCGAGGCGATGGAGGCCGCCCAGGCCGCCGCATGAAAAAACCGCCGCGCATCCGGTGGGATGGCGGCGGCAGGAGCGCGTCTGGAAACGGACGGTGGGCCAGGCGATGGCGGACCGTCACCCTTGGGGGACAGAACGCGGGGCAGAATTCCTCAGGTCAGGCCGGGCAGCGACAGCACGGCGAACAGGATCACGAACAGCGCGGCAAGACCCGCGAGATCTTCGACAGCACCTTTCGGCGAATGGGCCAGCAGGGTCTTCATGGCGTCTTTCATCGCGTCCTCCATGATCTGTTGCCATATTGTTCTCATGGATCGTTGAGGCTGTAAAGAACTTTTTAAGAACATTCCGGAACAGAGAGAAAACCTCGTCTCCGTCGCCCGGATTCGCGGACTAGCCGACCGAAATCATCCGCAGGGCGCGGTCCTGGTCCATCAGCCACAGCAAGACCCGGGCTGCCTGACCCCGGGGGCCCGACAGGCCGGGGTCGTCGTGCAAAAGCTTGCGCGCATCCGATTGCGCCAGCGCCATCAGACTGCCTTGCCGCTCCAGATCCGCGACGCGGAACCGTGGCAGGCCACTTTGTGCCGTGCCGATCAGATCGCCCGCCCCGCGCATCGCCAGATCCTCTTCGGCGATGCGGAAGCCGTCCTCGGTGTCGCGGATCGTGGTAAGCCGCCGTCGCCCGGTTTCGTTCAGCGGCGCCTGGTAGAGCAGCAGGCAGGTCGAGGCCGCCTCGCCCCGCCCGACCCTGCCGCGCAGCTGGTGCAGCTGCGCCAGACCGAAGGTCTCGGCCTGTTCGATCACCATGATCGTGGCGTTGGGGACGTTCACACCCACCTCGATCACCGTCGTCGCCACCAGAACCGCCGTCTCCCCGGCCACGAAACGCGCCATCGCCGCGTCCTTTTCGACCGGGGGCATCTGGCCGTGGACCAGCCCCACCCGCTCCCCCAGCGCCGCGCGGAGCGAGCGGAACCGTTCCTCGGCGCTGGCGTAATCGACGACCTCCGACTCCTCGACCAGCGGGCAGACCCAATAGGCCTGCCGCCCCTCCTCGACCGCCTTGCGCAGATGATCGACCACCTCATCCAGCCGGTCGGTAGAGACCATCGCCGTGCGGATCGGCTTTCGCCCCGCCGGTTTTTCGTCCAGAACCGAGACGTCCATGTCGCCATGCGTCGCCAGCGCCAGACTGCGCGGGATCGGCGTCGCGGTCATCACCAGCACATCCACCGCAGCACCCTTGGCCCCCAACTCCATGCGCTGCGCCACGCCGAAACGGTGCTGCTCGTCGACCACGGCCAGCCGCAAGTCCTTGAACTGCACTTCCTTCTGGAAAACCGCATGGGTCCCGACCAGGATCGGGATCCGCCCCGCCGCGAGGTCTTCCAGCTTCATTGCCCGGTCCGCACCCCGGTCGCGGCCGGTCAGCAGCTCCAGTCGCACCCCCGCCGCACGGGCCAAGGGTGCGAGCCCCTCGAAATGCTGGCGCGCTAGGATTTCCGTCGGCGCCATCATCACCCCCTGACCGCCGGCCTCGACCGCGATCAGCAGCGCCTGAAAGGCAACGAGCGTCTTCCCGGCGCCGACATCGCCCTGCAGCAGACGGTTCATCCGCAGCGGCGCGGCCATGTCGGCCTCGATCTCGGCGACGGCCCGGATCTGCGCCCCGGTCGGTCGATAGGGCAGGCTTTCCAGCACCTTGCGGCGCAAGGCTCCCGTGCCCTCCGTCGCCACGCCCTTGGCCCGCCGCAACGAGGCGCGCGCGATCGACAGCATCAGCTGATGCGCGAACAGCTCGTCATAGGCGAGCCTTTGCCGCGCCGGATGGGTGAAGGACAGGGCCGCCGCACCCTCGGGCTGGTGCACCGCCGCCAGCGATGTGGCCCAGTCCGGCCAGCCCTCACGCGCCTTCAGGCCGGGGTCGATCCACTCGGCCACCGGCGGCAGGCGGGTCAGGGCCGCGGCCACCGCCTTGCCCACCAGCTTTTGCGTCAGCCCGGCGGAAAGCGGATAGATCGGCTCATACGCCGGGATCTCGGCTGCCTCCTCGACCCGCAGGACATGGTCGGGATGAACGATCTGCGCCATGCCATCGAAGAACTCGACCTTTCCGGAAACAAGGCGGCGCTGGCCGGTCGGAAGCAGCTTCTGCAGATATTCCGCGCGGGCATGGAAGAAGACGAGCTGGAACTCCAGCTTGCGGTCACGCACATGAACCCGATAGGGCCGCCCCTTGGTGCGCGGAGCCACATGCTGGCCGACCTCGACCTCGACCGTCAGCGTGGCGGGCGGGGTCACGTCGCGGACCGAGTCCCGCAAGGCCCGGTCGACGCCGGAATGCGGCAGAAGGTAAAGCAGATCCTTCGGCCGCTCGCACCCGAGCGCCGTGAAGGCCTGCGCCGCCTTGGGACCGACGCCGGGCAGCGTCTCCAGCTCGGCAAACAGGGGGAACAGCGCCTCGGGCCGGGTCATGCGCCGATGAGCCGCAGCCAGGCGTCCTCGTCGATGATCTCCACCCCCAGCCGCTCGGCATCCTTCGCCTTCGAGCCAGCGCCCGGCCCCGCGATCACAAGGTCGGTCTTGGCGCTGACGCTGCCCGCCACCTTGGCCCCCAGCGCCTCGGCCCGCGACTTGGCCTCGGCGCGGGTCATCTTCTCCAGCGTGCCGGTGAAGACGACGGTCTTGCCCGCGACCGGACTGTCGACCACGCCCCGCGCCTGGACCGGCTGGATGTTCAGCTGCGCGGCAAGGGCGTCGATGGCGGCGCGCTCGGCCTCGTTCTGGAAGGCGTCGACCAGGCTTTGCGCCATCACCGCACCCACGCCGTTGATCGCGGTCAGCTCGGCCCATTCGGGTGAGCCCGGCGTGGCGCGCGTGATCGCCGCCTCGAACGCCTCCCAGGTGGCGTAATGACGGGCAAGGAGACCGGCCGCCACCTCGCCGACATGGCGGATGCCCAGCGAGAAGATCAGCCGGTCAAGCGGGATGGTCCGGCGCGCCTCGATCGCGGCAAAGAGCTTGCGGGCGGAGACCTCCCCGAAGCCTTCCCGATTCTTCAGCTTCTGCAACGGGTTGGCGGCGTCTCTTGCGGCAAGGGTGAAGATCTCGGCCGGGGTTCTGACCGGCAGTGTCGGGTCCTTGAAGAACATCTCGACCTGCTTGGCGCCCAGCCCCTCGATATCAAAGGCGCCACGGCTTACGAAATGCCGAAGCCGTTCGACCGCCTGGGCCGGGCAGATGAGGCCCCCGGTGCAGCGGCGGACCGAGTCGCCTTCCTCCCGATGGGCGGGGCTGCCGCATTCGGGACATTCCTTCGGGAAAGCATAGGGTTGCGCACCGGCCTTGCGCTGCGACAGGTCAACATCGGCGACCTTGGGGATCACATCCCCGGCGCGGTAGACCTGGACCCAATCGCCGATGCGGATATCCTTTCCACCGCGGATCTCCTGCCCGCGCGAGTCGCGGCCGGCGATGTAATCCTCGTTGTGAAGCGTGGCGTTCTGCACCACGACGCCGCCCACCGTGACCGGGCGCAACCGCGCCACCGGCGAAAGCGCGCCGGTGCGGCCGACCTGGATGTCGATGCCCAAAAGCTCGGTCCAGGCCAGCTCGGCCGGGAACTTGTGCGCCAGCGCCCAGCGTGGGGTCGTGGAGCGGAAGCCAAGCCGGGCCTGCAGCGCGAGGTCATCCACCTTGTAGACCACGCCGTCGATGTCATAGCTGAGTTTCGCCCTCTGCCCCTCGATCCGGGCGTAGTGGGACAGCATCTCCTGAGGCCCGGCGCAGAGCACGGTCAGGGGATTGGTCTGGAATCCCAGGGCGTTGAGCCGCGCGATGGACTCGAACTGGGTCGCGGCGAGCGGGGCCGAAAGTTCACCCCAGGAATAGGCGAAGAAGCGCAGGGGACGGGCGGCGGTGATGCGGGCGTCAAGCTGGCGGAGCGAGCCCGCCGCCGCATTGCGCGGATTGGCGAAGGTCCGGTCCCCGGCCGCCGCCTGACGGGCGTTCAGCGCGGCAAAATCGGCGTGGGACATGTAGACCTCGCCCCGGACCTCCAGCACCTCGGGCGCGCCGGTCAGGCGCGGGGGGATATCGGCGATGGTGCGGGCGTTGTCGGTGACATTCTCGCCGACCTCACCGTCGCCGCGCGTCGCGGCCTGGACCAGAACCCCGCCTTCATAGCGGAGCGACAGCGACAATCCGTCGATCTTCGGCTCCGCCGTATAGCTGACCGCGCCGGCAAGGCCGAGGAAACGGCGGATGCGGTCGTCGAACTCCGCCACCTCCTCGGCGGCAAAGGCGTTTTCCAGGCTTAGCATCGGGCGGCGGTGGGCCACCTTCCCGAAGCCCTCTGCCACCGCGCCACCCACCTGGTCCGAGGGCGAATCGGCGCACTTCAGTTCGGGAAACCGCGCCTCGATGGCCGCATTCCGCCGTTTCAGCGCGTCATAGTCCGCATCCGAAATCTCGGGCGCGTCCAGCGTGTGATAGGCCCGGTTCGCCGCCTCGATCGCACGGGCCAGCCGCGCGAGTTCGTCGCGCGCCTCGGCCTCGGTCAGCGTCTCAACCGCCTGTTCAGCCATCCCCGGCCCCCCTGCCCCTGCGCGCGCCAAATTAGGCAAGGCGCGGGGCAAGGTAAAGTCAGGCGCTGGCAGCCAGCCGGGGCGGCGCGGCGATGGCCGGGTCGCGCAGCACATAGCCGCGGCCCCAGACGGTTTCGATATAATTGTCGCCGCCCGTCGCCTCGGCCAGTTTCTTGCGCAATTTGCAGATGAAGACGTCGATGATCTTCAATTCCGGCTCATCCATCCCGCCATAAAGATGATTAAGGAACATTTCCTTGGTCAGCGTCGTGCCCTTGCGCAGGGAAAGCAGCTCCAGCATCTGATATTCCTTGCCGGTCAGATGCACCGTCTTGCCGCCCACATCCACCGTCTTGGCATCCAGATTGACAGAGATCTGCCCGGTCTTGATCACCGACTGGCTATGGCCCTTGGAGCGGCGGATGATCGCATGGATGCGCGCAACCAGTTCCTCACGGTGGAAGGGCTTGGTCAGGTAGTCATCCGCCCCGAAACCGAAGCCTTTCAGCTTGTTCTCCGTGTCATCCGAGCCCGACAGGATCAGGATCGGCGTCTCGACCCGCGCCTGGCGGATCTGGCGCAGGACGTCATGCCCGCTCATGTCGGGGAGGTTGAGATCGAGCAGGATCAGGTCGTAATCATACAATTTCGCCAGATCGACGCCATCCTCGCCCATGTCCGTGCAATAGACGTTCAGATTGGCATGGGTCAGCATCAATTCGATGCTGCGCGAGGTGGTCGGGTCGTCTTCAACAAGCAGGATGCGCATTTACCGTGTACTCCGCTCCGAAATCACATCGTTAACGACATTGGGGCGCAATGGTTAACGCTGGGTTACTTTGCCAGAGCGCGAGCGATAAACAATCTAAAGTTGTCTGTATTTCTGGATGGCAGTGACTTTCAGGCCCTGATCCCCGTGTCTTTCCACCGCCGTGCGCCACAGCGCGAACTCTTCCTCGGAAAGGGCGTAGCGTTCCAGCGCCTCCTTCTCGGACATCAGGCCAAAGACCACCGCCTTGACCACCACGGCCTTGCGGCTGGCGACCCAGCGGCGGGTGTCGGGGGGCGGCAGATCCGCCCGGGTCAGGATGCTGCCGTCGGGCAGGGTCACCTGCCGCGGACCATCGACGCGCTTCAGAAACATGGGCAATCCCTCGATCATGCTGGAAAAGGATGAGGGATCAGGCTTAATCATTCCTGAAACGGGGGATTGAGAGTGCACAGCATTTTCATATATTCCCTGACACTCCCCGCAACCGGACCGTTCCCATGCCGCGCGACGTCGCCCTGAACTCTCTTGGCTTTCCCAAGCCCCCCGCCGAGACGCGGGTCGTCGTCGCCATGTCGGGCGGTGTCGACAGCAGCGTCGTGGCCGCCATGCTGGCCGAGGAAGGCTATGACGTGGTGGGCGTCACGCTCCAGCTTTATGACCATGGGGCGGCGCTGGCGAAGAAGGGGGCCTGCTGCGCGGGCCGCGACATCCACGACGCCCGCCGCGTGGCCGAGACGATGGGCTTTCCGCATTACGTGCTGGACTACGAGAACACCTTCCGCGAGGCGGTGATCGAGGAATTCGCCGATGCCTATCTGGCGGGCGCGACCCCCGTGCCCTGCATCCGCTGCAACGAACGGGTGAAGTTCAAGGACCTTCTGGCCACCGCCCGGGATCTTGACGCCGATTGCATGGCCACCGGCCACTACATCCAGCGCAAGATGGGCGACCACGGGGCCGAGCTGCACCAGGCCGCCGACCCTGCACGCGACCAGTCCTATTTCCTGTTTTCGACCACGCCCGAGCAGCTGTCTTACCTGCGCTTCCCGCTGGGGCACCTTGCCTCCAAGGCGGAAACGCGGGCGCTGGCGGCGAAATATGGCCTGCCGGTCGCGGACAAGCCGGACAGCCAGGACATCTGTTTCGTGCCGAACGGCAATTACGCGGCGGTGATCGAGAAGCTGCGTCCCGGCGCGGCGGACCCCGGCGAGATCGTGGACATGGAGGGCAATGTCCTTGGCCAGCACCGCGGGGTGATCCATTACACGATCGGACAGCGCAAGGGCCTCGGGATCGGCGGTCTTGGAGAGCCGCTTTATGTCGTCCGGCTCGACCCCGAGGCGCGGCGGGTGATCGTCGGGCCGAAGGCGGCGCTCTCGACCCGCACCATCCCGGTACGCGAGATCAACTGGCTGGGCGACGCGCCCTTCGACAGCCGCCCCGAGTGGCACCTGAAGGTCAAGGTCCGCTCCACCCGCCCCCCGCGCGAGGCGATCATCCGGCCGACCGGGCCGACCACGGCCGAAGTCGAACTCCTGTCCCCCGAGGATGGGGTCAGCGCCGGGCAGGCCTGCGTGTTCTACGCCCCGGAAGGCAGCCGCATCTTCGGCGGCGGCTGGATCTGGAAGGGTTAGGCGGGCCGGAGCACCCCAAGAACCGACCGCGCGGCGCGAAGGCCGGGGGGCGCGCCACCCCGCCCCAGCCGCTCCATCGTAAGCCGCATGGCGGCCTGCTGCGCCTCGGGGGCGGCCAGCACGGCCTCCAGCGCCGGGGCGATCCTGTCGGCGCGACACTCAGGGCCGATGAATTCCGGCACCACCCGCGTCTCGCTGACCAGATTGACCAGCGTCACCGTGTCGATCAGCGCGGCCCGGCGCATCAGCCACAGGGTCAGCGGATGCATGTCATAGGCGATGACCATCGGGCAGGCATTGGCCGCCAGCTCCAGCGACACGGTGCCCGAGGCCGCCAGCGCCACATTCGCCGCCGCGAAAGCGCCGCGTTTCTGGCCCGGATCCTCGATGATCTGCGGCGCGACCGCCCAGCCCGCGGTCAGCTCGCGCACCAGATCGGCCACGCCGCTCACCGTCGGCAGCGCGACCCGCAGGTCCGGGTGGCGCTCCTTCAGCCGTGCTACCACCGCGCCAAAGACCGGGGCGAGCCGCGTGACCTCCCCCCGCCGTGAGCCCGGCAGGGCCAGGAGAAGCGGTCCCGCGCCTGCAAAAGCCGCCCGCTCGTCCTCCGAGGCCAGCGGTTCCGCCACCACCGGATGGCCCACGAAATCGCAGGTCATGCCGGCGGCGGTCATATAGGGCGGCTCGAACGGCAAGAGCCCCAGCACATGATCGATGACCCGCGCCATCTTCGCCGCCCGCCCCGGCCGCCAGGCCCAGACCGAGGGCGCGACGTAATGGATCGTCCGGAAGTCGGGCCGCGCGGCCTTCACGATCGCCGCCACACGCAGGCAGAAGTCGGGTGAATCGATCGTCACCATCGCCTCCGCGCCCGAGGCCAGCACTGCCATCGCCGTCTCACGGATGCGGCGCTTCAGGTGGAAATACTTCGGCAGGACCTCGGCGATGCCCATGACCGACAGCTCCTCCATCGGGAAGAGGCTCGTCATGCCCTCGGCCTGCATCAGCGGCCCGGCGATGCCCGCGAATTCGACCGGCGTCAGGGATCTGAGCCCCGCCATCAGTGCCGCGCCCAGCCGGTCGCCGGAAGGTTCGCCCGCGATCAGGAACAGTTTCAACGGGCCGCTCATCGCTGGACGTCGTCCCCTCTTCGCTGCGGGGCTCCGCGCGAAAAGCACCGCGCAGCAAGCGATGAGCGGTCCAGTCTCATCCCCGCGCCCAGAGGAACAGGCCAAGCTCCGCCGCCAGCCGCTGCATCCCGGCCAGATCGAGACAGATCACCGAACCCGCCTCGAACGCCACCCCGCCAAGACCCGCCGCCGCCACCGCGCGCAACGTCTCGGGGCCCAGCGTCGGCAGGTCAATCCGCCGATCCTGCGCGGGCTTCGCCGCCTTGTAGAACAGACCCTTGCCCCGCGCCGGGTCGGGCCGCAGCGCGCCGATCCCCGCGACCTGAGCCAGAAGCACATCCGTCCCCGGCAGCGCCTCGACCCCAAGGCAGAGGCCCTGCGCCACCACCGCACCCTGTCCCACATCGACCGATCCCAGCGCCGCGACGATCGCCGCCGCCCGGGCCGCATCGGCCTCATCCCGCGGGGTCGGCGTCCCGGCCAGAACCCCCGCCTGCGGCAGCAGCGCCGGGGCCACGTCCTCGACCCCCGCCACGGTGAAACCGAATTCCTCGAACAGCTCGATCACCACCCGCAGCGTCGCATCGTCGCCCTGCTGCATCGCCGCCATCAGGCGGGGCAGCAATCCCGCCGTCGCCTCGTCCAGAAGCCCCGGATCCAGCCGCGGCCGCGTCACCGCCCCCGCGAAGATGACCCGGCCCACCCCGTCGCGCTCCAGCGCGCGAAGGAAGGGGACCAGCCGCTCCACCCGGAACCGCAGGTCCACGGTCAGGCCCTCGGGCGCGAAACCGTCCAGCGCGGCCACCAGCGGCGGCTCGGCCATCGCCTCGGCCAAGGCAGCGGGAAGACGCCCCTGCCCGGCGATGATCGCGGTCCTCATCGCCCGCCCTTCGGGGTCAGGAAGCTGCGGTCGGACTTTGACAGGATGAAATCGGCAATCTCGCGCACAAGGGAGGAGTCGCTCTCCTCCGCCAGCTTCCGTGCGCGGTCTAGGAAGCTGCCATCCTCCTGCGCCAGAGTCTGGTAGGCCGCGCGCAGCGCAGTGATCTCGGCCCGGTCTACGCCCCGGCGCTTCAGGCCGACGAGGTTCAGCCCGTCCAGCTCGCCCCGCGGGGCCTGCACGAGGCCATAGGGGATCACGTCATTGGTCACCATCGTGACCGCGCCGATGATCGCGCCCTGCCCGATCCGCACCCATTGGTGAACCCCGGACAGACCGCCGACGATGACGTCATCGCCCAGCACGCAATGGCCCGCGATGGCGACATTGTTGACCAGGATCACCCGGTCGCCGATCTGCGCGTCATGGCCGACATGGGCCCCGGTCATCAGCAGACAGTCATCGCCCACCCGGGTGACGCCACCGCCACCCTCGGTCCCGGTGTTCAGCGTCGCGCCTTCACGGATGCGGCAGCGACGGCCCACGACCAGACGGGTGCGCTCTCCGGCGTATTTCAGGTCCTGCGGCACCTCGCCCACCGTGGCGAAGGGCCAGATCACCGTCTCGTCGCCGATCTCGGTCCAGCCGGTCACAACGGCATGGCTTTTCAGGACCACCCGCGCGCCCAGCTTCACCTCGGGCCCCACGACGCAGAACGGACCGATCTCGCAGCCTTCGCCGATCACCGCGCCGGGCTCGACCACGGCCGAAGCATGGACGCGGGCTGAGGGATGAACCGTCATGCCTTGGCGACGTCGAACATGGCCATGAAGGTCGCCTCGCAGGCCAGTTCGCCCTCGACATAGGCCTTGCCTTCGAACTTCCAGACCCGGCCGCCCCCGCGCACCGCCTTCACATGCAGCTCCAGCACATCGCCCGGCACCACCTTGCGGCGGAACTTCACCCCGTCGACGCCCATGAAGAAGACCTTGGCATTCTTGTCGACCAGATCCATCGACAGGCCGACCAGCACGCCCGAGGTCTGCGCCATCGCCTCGATGATCATCACGCCGGGGAAGATCGGCATCCCGGGGAAATGGCCGGTGAACTGCGGCTCGTTATAGGTGATGCATTTGATGCCGACGCAGGATTCGTTGATCACGATATCCCGGACCTTGTCGATCAGGAGGAACGGATAGCGGTGCGGGATGATTCGCTGGATCAGCTCCAGATCGGCGGTCGTAATGCTGGTGGCGTCCATGCTCTTGCCCTTCCCTAAGCCTTGCGCCCGTTGCTAGCAACTCGCGCTGCGGGTGACAAGTTTCCCGACCTAGGGCGTGGGCGGCAGCACCGCATCGACCCGCGCGATCGCCTCGTCGGTCACGTCGATGGCCGAAAGCGACAGGATGATCGTCGACTTGTCGAGGATCGCCACCGCCTGCCGTTCGCCCAGAAGCTCGCCCAGAACCGGGATCGCCGCCTGCAGGAATTTCTGCCGTTCGGCATCGCGCCCTGCGGTAAGGCCCGTGGCCTTGGCGTCCTGTTCGTCGCGGATGCGCTCCACCTTGGCGTCAAAGGCGGTGGCGCGGGCGGCGAAATCCTCGGGCGGGAGCGACCGGCGCAGCTCGGTCAGGGCCTGCTCTTCGGCGATGAGCTCGGCCTCGATTCGCTTGTTTTCCTCTTCCAGAAGCCGCAGCGCCTCACGCTCGCGGTCAAGGACGGCGCGGCCGAAGGCGGATTCGGTGAAGAAACGGTCCTGATCCAGCGTCAGGACCGGCGCGGAAGTGACCACCGCAGGGGCGGCGGCCTCTTGCGCCAGCGCCGGACCGGCCAGAGCACCGGCGACCAGCGCCGGGGCAAGCCAACGCGCAAGGCGGCCGGGCAGAAGCACCGGCGCCATGGTCAGAACCGCGTCGAGATCGTCAGGTCGAAATTCTGTTCCTTGTCATAGTCTTCCTTCTTCAGCGCATGGCTGAAGTTGAAGCGCAAGGGACCGATGGGCGTGGTCCAGAACACCGACAGACCGACCGTGGCGCGCGGATTGAAGCTGTCGTCCACATCGACGCCGCCCGTCCCGACCCTGTCGTCCAGGCTCCAGACGCTGCCCACGTCCAGGAAGGCGCCGCCGGTGATCCCGTATTCCTCGGGCAGGCCCAGCGGGAAGTCGGCCTCGAAGCGGGCGACCGCGAAGAGGTTGCCCCCCAGCGCGTCCTCGTTCACCGCGTTCAGGTCGCGCGGGCCGATGCCGTTCGGCTCGAACCCGCGGATCTTGCCGTTGCCGAAATAGCGCTCGGTCACCCGGGTGACGTTGTCGCCCAGCGAGGTGATCGCACCGCCCTCGAAGATCGCGCGGATCGTCACTTCCTCGTTCCAGATCTTGGTCTCGGCCAGCGCCAGCGCCGTGGTCTCGATGTAATTCGTGTCGCCACCCAGACCGGCGTAATCCTGACCGAAGCGCAAGAGCACCCCGCCCTTCGGGTTAAGACCAGTGATCCGCGTGTCGTATTCGTAGGAATAGCCCAGCGAGAAGGTCCGCAACGCCGGAATGTCCGTCTCGCGCTGCAGGATCTCCGAGCTGTCGGTGCTGACATTGTCCAGCTTGTCCTCGGACAGGCGCAATTTCAGGCCCAGCTTGGACTGTTCGCCCAGCGGGAAGCCGATGCCGGTCGTGAGCCCGACATTGCGGGTGTCATACTTGCTGTTGTCGCTTTCGCTGGTCCGGTAATAGCCGCCGAACGAAAAGCTCAGCTCGCGGCCGAGAAGCGCGGGTTCAGTGAAGCTGAAACTGGAGTTCTGGCTGTTCGTCCCCGAGCTCAGCGTCAGCGACAGCGCCTGCCCCCGGCCAAGGAAGTTGGTTTCCGAGAACCCGATGTTGAAGCCCGTGCCGCTGGCCACCGAGTAGGACAGGCCGAAGCTGAGCGAGCCGGTCGGCTGTTCCTCGACATCGACATTCACCACCACCTGATCGGGGGCAGAGCCCGGCTCGGCATTGACCTGCGCGTCCGAGAAATAGCCAAGCGCGCGGATGCGTTCGGCCGATTGCCGGATCTCGCGCGGGTTGAGCGGGTCGCCTTCGACCGTGCGGAACTGGCGGCGGATCACCTGGTCCAGCGTGGTCGCGTTGCCCTCGATGTCGATGCGTTCGACAAAGATCCGCTCGCCCCGGATGATGGCGAATTCGATATCCACCGCCTGGTTCCGGTCGTCACGGGTGACGCGCGGCTCGACCCGGACGAAGTTCAAGCCCTGGCGCAGCGCCAGCGTCTCCATCCGGGTGATGTTGTTGTCGATCAGCAGCGGGCTGTAGGTCTGCCCGGTGCGGATGCGCGTCACCTCCTGATAGGCGGCGGCATCGACGCCTTCCACTTCCGAGACGACGGTGACCTTGCCGATCGAATAGGCCAGCCCCTCGCGCACGGTGAAGGTGACGAAGGTGGCGTCCCGCTCGCGG
Source organism: Alphaproteobacteria bacterium (assembly GCA_029289325.1). GTDB lineage: Bacteria > Pseudomonadota > Alphaproteobacteria > Rhodobacterales > Rhodobacteraceae > Tabrizicola. Next base: position 15,344 of record JARFTV010000030.1, on the reverse strand, counting down.
CTGACTTCGGCGCTGGCGTCGGTGATCTGGAAATCGATATAGCCGCGCGACTGGTAGAAGTCGGTCAGCATCTTCTTGTCCAGCTCCAGCCGCTCGGCCACGAAGGTGTCGCGCTGGATGAAGTTGCGCAGGAGACCCGCCTGCTTGGTCGCGAGGACCTGCCGCAGGCGGCGGTCACTGAAGGCGCGGTTGCCGACGAAGGAGATCCGCTCGTTCTCCACCACGCGGCCTTCGCTGATCTCGAACACCAGATCGACGCGGTTCTCCGACCGGCGGATGATCTTGGGCGTGACGCTGGCGGCCAGACGGCCCGAGACGCGATAGGCCTCGGCGATGGCGGCGGCGTCCGATTCCGCCATGCTGGGCGAATAGACCCGGCGGGACTGGCTCTGGATCAGTTCGGCCAGACGCTCGTCCTTGAGCCGGCGGTTCCCCTCGAAGCTAATGACGTTGACGATCGGATATTCCCGGACCCGGATCACCAGGGTCGAACCCTGCGGCACCAGTTCCACGGTCTCGAACAGGCCGGAGTTGGCGATGCGCTGATAGGCATCGTTCAGCGCCGCGGCCGAGACCTGCTCGCCGCGGCTGATTCCGGCATAGTTCAGGATGGTCGTGGCATCGACCCGCGCGTTCCCCTCGATCACCACGTTCGAAAAGGAAAAGACCTGGGCATAGGCCGGGCTGAGGAACGGCACGGAAGCCGTTGCACCGCCGATGAAAAGCGCCGTTGCCAGCAAACGCGCCCGCGCCCTTGCCCCGGACGACCGCTCATTGGTCTTGCGATCGGTCATCAGCATCATGGGTCCTCGCCGTCTTTATGGTTTCCGGATTGACTACCGGGAAAGCCTTGCCTTGTCAAAAGCCTGCGCCCGATCCCGACAACTTTCCCACATCTTGTGGTCTCGCTGCCAGCCCGCCGAGGTCAGCCAATTCCGGCCGGTCTCAGACGCAAAGCAGGTCGCGCGAAAGGGCGAAAAGCATGATCGCAATCACGATGGTCAGCCCGACCATCATCATCGCGCGAAGCGCCCGATCCGGCGGCGGGCGGCGCATGACCGCCTCATAGGCGTAAAAGACCAGATGCCCCCCGTCGAGGACCGGGATCGGGAACAGGTTCAGGATGCCCACTCCCAGCGACATCACCGCAAGCATCAGCAGGAAGCTCTCTCCTCCGATCCGCGCGGCATCGCCCATGCTTTCGGCCATGCCGATCGGCCCGGCAAGGTTGCAGCTGGTGATCTGCCCCGAGATGATGTTCCACAGGCCCGAGAACGTGGCGCCGACCATCCCCGCCATCTGCGACCCGGCAAGGCTCACCGCCTCCAGCGGCCCGACGTTGCGGGTGGCAAGCTCGAAGGCCAGACCCGCGAAGATCCCGATCTGGTAGCGGTCGACAAGCTGGCCGCCCTCGTCCTCGGTCGTGCGCAGACGCGGGGTGAGGGTGAGCTCGAAGGTCTCGCCCTTGCGCCAGACGGTCAACGGCAACGGCCGCCCCTCGCTTTGCTGCACGATCTCGCGCAGCTGCAGGAAGGTGGTGATCTCCTTGCCGTCCATGGACAGGATGACGTCGCCCTCCTGCAGCCCCGCCGCAATCGCGGCCGAGCGGATGACCACGGTGCCCACGATCGGCGCATGGAGATGCGGACCCTCGACCTCTAGCACCTGATCGCCGCGGCGCACGCTGTAGGTCATCACCCGCTGCACCGGCAGATCGCGCATCGCAGCGCCGAAGGCCCGCGCGTCAGGGGTCTCGCGCCCCTCGATGGCCAGGATCACGTCACCCACCTGCAACGAGGGACCATCGAACGGATAGGCCCGGACCTCTCCCACGGTCGGCTCCTCCCGCGGGACACCGAAGGCCACGGCCATGCCGACCAGCAGCAGGAGCGTCAGGATGAAATTGGCCACCGGCCCGGCCGCGACCGTCGCCGTCCGCGCCCAGAGCGGCGCGCCCGCCATCGTATGCCGCCGCTCCCGCGCCGAAAGCCCCGCCACATCGCCCTGCCGGACCGAACTGGCATCGGCATCGCCAAGGAACTTCACATAGCCGCCGAAGGGGATCGCCGCGACCTGCCATTGCGTCCCCCGCCGGTCCCGGCGGCTGAAGAGGACCGGGCCGAAGCCAAGCGAGAAGACCTCGGCATGGATGCCGGACCAGCGGCCGATGATGTAGTGCCCGTATTCGTGGACGAAGACGATCACCGACAGCGCGAGGATGAAGAAGAACACCGTCCAGGCCGTGCCGCCGATCGCGAGGCCAAGGGTTGCCAGAAGGTCCATGTCTCAGCGCTCTCCTGCGATACGGCGCGCCTGTTCGCCCGCCCTTATCCGTGCCAGATGGTCCATCGCCAGCACATCCTCAAGGCTGCCGGGAAGATTTCCCGCGCCCAGCTCACCATCCAGCACGGTCAACGTGTCCTCGACCACCCCCGCCATCCGCATGAAGCCGATGCGACCGTCAAGGAACCAGTCCAGCGCCACTTCCTTGGCCGCGTTGAACGCCGCCCCGGCCAGCCCCCGCCGCGCCATCACCTCGCGCGCAAGACGCAGCGCCGGGTAGCGGTCAAGGTCCGGGGCGCGGAAGGTCAGGTTCGCGACCCGAGCGAGGTCCAGCCGCTCGACCGGCAGATGGGCACGGTCGGGCCAGTGCAGCGCATAGCCGATGGAATGGCGCATGTCGGGCGCGCCCATATGCGCCATGATCGCCCCGTCGTGGAACCCGACCATCGAATGGATCAGACTTTCGGGATGGATGATCACCTCGACCTGCTCGGGCGCGATCCCAAAGAATTCGCGGGTCTCGATCACTTCCAGCGCCTTGTTGAACATGCTGGCCGAATCGATGGTGATCCGTTTCCCCATCGCCCAGTTCGGATGCGCCAGCGCCTCCGTGACCGTGGCATGGGCCAGCCGCTCCAGCGGCCAGTCGCGCAGCGCGCCCCCACTGGCGGTCAGGATGATCCGCTCCACCGCCGCGACATCCTCGCCGGCCAGAGCCTGGAAGATCGCCGAATGTTCGCTGTCGACCGGCAGGATCCGCGCGCCATGCCGGGCGGCCTCGGCCATCAGAAGCTGCCCCGCCGTGACCAGAGATTCCTTGTTGGCCAGCGCCAGCGAACTGCCATGGCGCAGCGCCCGGAACCCCGGCACCAGCCCCGCCGCGCCGACGATCGCGCTCATCACCCAGTCGACCGGGCGGTCCGCGGCCTCGGCAATCGCCTCCGCCCCCGCCGCCACCTCGACCCCCGAGCCCGCCAGCCGCTCGCGCAGCTCCTCCAGCCCGGCCGGATCGGCGCAGACCGCCACCTCGGCCCGCAGCTCCCGCGCCACCTCGGCCAGTCCGGCAAGGTTGCGTCCCCCGGTGACGGCCACCACCCGGTAGGCCCCCGGCGCCGCCCGGCGCAGCAGATCCACCGTCTGCGCGCCGATCGATCCCGTCACTCCGAAAATCGAGACGCTGCGCATCAGCCGGCCATCGCCCCCGGCAACGGCAGCTCCAGCACCAGCCCCAGCAGCATCAGCGCCACGATGGCCACGATCAGCGCGTCGAACCGGTCCAGCACCCCGCCATGGCCCGGAATCAGCGAGGAGGCGTCCTTCACCCCGCAGCGCCGCTTGATCCAGCTTTCCCAGATGTCGCCCATCTGCCCCGCCAGCGCGATCACCGCCGAAAGCACCACCAGCAGCGGCCCGCCATAGCCCGCCAGCCAGAAGCCCAGGCCCACGCCCGCCGCGCCGACCCAGCCCGCGACCGTGCCGCTCCAGGTCTTCTTCGGGCTGATCTTCGGCCAGAACTTCGGCCCGCCAAGGATCCGGCCGACGAAATAGCCCAGCACGTCCGAGGCCACGACGATCAGCACCAGCCACAGGATCACCGGCGTCCCCGCCGTCATCCGCAGATCGACCAGCCCGTAGCCCGCCACCATGATCGCCACGGAATACAGGCTCGACAGCCGCCGGTCGCGCCGATCGGTCAGCGCGATCGCCAAGGCCGGGACCAGCAGGAAGGCCGTCGCGAAGGGATCGGCGATGAACAGCGCCGCCCCCAGACAGGCCGAGGCCAGCGCCGCCAGCCCAAGAGGCGTGTTGTGATGATCCGGCGCCGTCATCGTCGCCAGCTCCCAGACCATCGCCCCGGTCAGCAGCACGACCAGCACGGCAAAGGACGGCCCGCCCAGCCAGATTTCCGCCCCGCCCACCGCGACCAGCACCACAGCCGACAGAATGCGCTTGCGCAGATCCTCCCAGCGCCCGACCGGCCGTCCCGGCGGGATCGAGGTCGCGACCTCCTGCTCCTCGCTCATCGCACCACCCCCCCGAACCGCCGCTCGCGGTTGCCGAAACGGGCGACGATGCCGGACAGTTCCTCGGCGGTGAAATCCGGCCAGAGCGTGCCGGTGAATTCGTATTCGGCATAGGCCGCCTGCCAGGGCAGGAAGTTCGAGGTCCGCGTCTCGCCGCTGGTGCGGATCACCAGATCCGGGTCGGGCAGTCCGCCCGTATCCAGCCGCCCGGCAAAGGCGCCCTCGGTCAGCGCCCCCGGATCCAGAATGCCCGCCGCCACATCCTCGGCGATCTTCTTCACCGCGCGCAGGATCTCGTCCCGGCCGCCGTAATTCACCGCGACCGTCAGGTTCAGCCGCTGGCAATCGGCCGTCCGCGCCTCGATCCCGGCCATCAGCCGTTGCAGCTTGGGGTCCAGCCGACTCCGGTCGCCGATAAAGCGCATTCGTACCCCGGACTTGGCCAGCCGGTCGGCCTCACGCTCGATATAGCGGGCGAAGATCGCCATCAGGCCCAGCACTTCCTCGGTCGACCGCTTCCAGTTCTCGGTCGAGAAGGCATAAAGCGTCAGCCATTTGATCCCGAGGTCCGGCGCGGCCTTCACGATGTCGCGCACCCGTTCGGCGCCGCGGCGGTGGCCGACCAGACGCGGCCAGCCCCGGTTGGTGGCCCAGCGGCCGTTCCCGTCCATGATGATCGCCAGATGGTTGACGGGCCGAAGGCCTGCCTCGCTCGCCAGATCCTTCGACACGCGCCCGCCCCCGTCAGACCTGCATGATCTCGGCCTGCTTGACCTCCAGCGCCTTGTCGACGGCGGCGATGGCCTTGTCCGTGATCTCCTGCACCTCGTCGGCCCACATCTTCTGATCGTCCTCGCTCATCCCGGCGGCCTTGGCCTTCTTGATCTGATCCATCCCGTCGCGGCGGACGTTGCGGATCGCGATCTTGGCATTCTCGGCATAGCCGGCCGCGACCTTGGACAGCTGCTTGCGGCGTTCCTCGTTCAGCTCGGGGATCGGCAGGCGGATCAGCGGGCCGTCGGTGACCGGGTTGATGCCGATGCCCGACTCGCGGATCGCCTTCTCGACCTTGCCGACCATCGCCTTGTCCCAGACGTTGATCACGACCATCCGCGGCTCGGGCACGTTCACCGTGCCAAGCTGGTTGATCGGGGTCATCTGGCCGTAGGCCTCCACCTGGATCGGATCGACGATCGAAGCCGAGGCACGCCCCGTCCGCAGCGAGGCGAATTCATGCTTCAGCGCCGTCATCGCGCCATCCATCCGGCGCTGCAGGTCGTCGGTGTCGATCTCGATCTCTTCATGAGCCATGGGTCATGTCCTTCGTTCCGCGCCGGGACCACCCGGCGATTTCCGGCTCTATAGCAGAGCGATGTGCCGGGGGTATAGACCTAAGCGCCCTGCCCGGTCGCCCGACATGGTGAATGCGGCGCTAGGCCTCTCGGCGCCAGACGGAAGGCAGACGGATGCCAGACAGATGCCCGGCGCTTCATCTTCCGTTAAGGAACCGGATGAACCCGGCGTTCGCGGGCCCTCAGCCCTGAACCCGAGTATAGGTCCCCTCACCGGCCAGAATCCCCCGGAACCCACCCGGTTCGTCCAGCGAAAAGACGATGATCGGCAGGTCGTTGTCCCGGGCCAGCGCGATGGCGGTCGCGTCCATCACGCCCAGATGCTTCTCCAGCACCTCGTCATAGGTGACATGGTCGTAACGCTTTGCATCTGCGTGCTTTTTCGGGTCCTTGTCATAGACCCCATCCACCTTGGTGCCCTTGAAGATCGCCTGACAGGCCATCTCGCTGGCGCGCAGCGTCGCGGCGGTGTCGGTGGTGAAATAGGGGTTCCCGGTCCCGGCGGCGAAGATGCAGACCCGCTTCTTCTCCAGATGCCGGACCGCGCGGCGGCGGATATAGGGTTCGCAGACCTGGTCCATCGGTATGGCACTGATAACACGGGTAAATACGCCAATGGACTCCAGCGCCGACTGCATCGCCAGCGCGTTCATCACCGTCGCCAGCATCCCCATGTAATCGGCCGTCGTCCGCTCCATCCCCTGGGCGCTGCCCTGCAACCCCCTGAAAATGTTGCCTCCCCCGATCACCATGCAGATCTCGACCCCAAGGTCGCGAACCGACTTCACCTCCTGGGCGATCCGCTGCACGGTCGGCGGGTGCAGGCCATAGCCCTGGTCGCCCATCAGCGCCTCGCCCGAGATCTTCAGCATCACGCGGCTGTATTTGACCGCTGCCCCGGCTGTTTCGGACATGGCACCCTCTGCATTTCGTTTTGTGTTTGGACTGCGGCGCAAAATGTCGCAAAACCGCGGCGGGTTCAACCGGGGTTTCTGGTGCAGACAGGCAGCATTTCGCGCGAGGCGCCGGTCCTGATCGCCGGGCCCACCGCCAGCGGCAAATCCGCCCTCGCGATGGAGCTTGCGGCGCGCGACGGGCGGCTGATCGTCAACGCCGATGCCCTGCAAGTCTATGAAAATTGGCGCATCCTGACCGCCCGCCCCAGCGCGGAGGACGAGGCCGCCCTGCCCCATGCGCTTTATGGCCATATCGGGCGCGACCAGCCCTATTCCGTCGGCCACTGGCTGCGCGAGGTCGCACCGCTGCTGGATCGGCCGGTGGTCATCGTGGGCGGAACCGGATTGAATTTCAACGCCTTGACCAGGGGCCTGGCCGAAATCCCGGACGTCCCGACCGTAATCCGCGCCGAGGCCGACGCCCGCATCGCGGCAGAGGGGCGCGCGGCCCTTCTGGCCGAGCTCGACCCCGCCACCGTTGGCCGGATCGACCCCCTCAACCCCGTCCGCGTCCAGCGCGCCTGGGAGGTCTGGCGCGCCACCGGCCGGAGCCTTGCCGCCTGGCAGGACGAGACACCGCCGCCGCTTCTGCCGCTTTCCAAGGCCGAGGCACTGGTGCTGGAGCCCGATGTTCCCTGGCTGAACGCCCGGATCGACCGGCGTTTTCAGCAGATGCTGACCGAAGGCGCGCTGGAGGAAGCCCGGGCAAACGTTCCGGGCTGGGACCCCCGCCGCCCCTCGGCCAAAGCCATCGGCGGACCGGAACTGATCGCGCATCTGAAGGGCGAGATGTCGCTGGACAAGGCCACCGAGGCCGCCACCCTTGCCAGTCGGCAATATGCCAAACGGCAAAGGACCTGGTTCAGATCGAACATGAAGGCCTGGAGACGGATTTCCCTGCCATAACCGCGCATTGCGGCGCGACCTTCAGACGAATTTCCGCTTGTCCACAGGGTTATGCACAGGATAATCTGATTTCGGTGGACAAGTCGGCCCAAGGCCGCCGAATTCCGCTTGGGCGGCGACGGCCTTGCTGCTTAACTGGCCCTGAAAACCTCAGTCACGGGACCCGAGCGCGATGAACAAGCCGGCGCCGATATCCTCTTATCGCCTTGTCGCCATCCCCCGCCTCTCTGCCGGCGGCCGCTGGCGGGTCGAGGCGATGCGCTCGCTCTCCGAACCCTGCCTGTTGTGGTTCACCAAGGGACAGGGCCGGATCACCATCGCCGGGGTGACCCGGGGCTACACCGCGCACAATGCGATCTTCATCCCGCCCGGCGTGATGCACGGCTTTGAGGCTGGACCGCAAGTGTTTGGAACTGCCGTCTTTTTCGGGCGCGACTGCGATCTGGTCCTGCCGAAGACCCCGCTGCATCTGCGCATCCGCGAGGTCCATGCCCAGCAGGAACTGAACATCCTGCTTGATTCGATCCTGCGCGAACTGGAAAGCGACGTTCCGGCCCATGACCGGGCCAGCCAGCACTACATGGGCCTCCTTGGCGTCTGGCTGGAGCGTCAGGCGAAGAAGGCCGAACCGGGCGAGGCGCCGAAACCCGATGCCACCCGGCGGCTGGTCGCGCGCTATACTGCCTTGCTGGAACGGAATTTCCGCACCGGGATGAACGTTGCCGACTTCGCTGCCGCGCTGGGGGTGACGCCGACGCATCTGACGCGGTGCTGCAACACGACCTCGGGCCGCCCGGCCAGCGCGCTGTTGCAGGACCGCCGCCTGTTCGAGGCGCGGAAACTCTTGTCGGAAACCCAGATTCCGGTCGGCCGCATCGCCGAACAGCTGGGCTTCAACTCGGCCGCCTATTTCACCCGCGCCTTCCAGCATCTGACCGGCAAGTCGCCCTCGGCCTTCCGCCGCGGGCTTTGACCACAATCGCCGGATGAGCTGCGGCTTTTTCGACAGACTCATGTCGCATCTGTTACATGAAGCGGCGAAAGCAGCCGTTGACGTGGGGCCGAAAAAGTTGCGCAATGGACCTTGGGGAAGCGCGGAGACGTGGCTGGCCGGGTGCGATCGGGATCGTGACCGGATCAAGCGGCTGACGGTTTCGGGCGACCGGAAACAAGAACGATAAAAGATCGTAAATGCCTGTCAGGGAGACCAAGATGACCCATACGACCGAAGCCGCCCGGCTGCACCCGGCGGCCAGGATGCATGCCGACGAATACGCCGCGGGCAAGCTCAGCCGGCGTGAGTTCCTGAGCCGCTCGACCGCGCTTGGCGTGTCGGCCGCCGCTGCCTATGGCCTCATCGGCCTGCCCGCCCCCGCCCAGGCCCAGGAGGCCAAGGTCGGCGGCATCATCCGCTGCGCGATGGAGGTGAAGGGCACCAAGGACCCGCGCACCGCCGACTGGCCGCAGATCTCGAACATCTACCGCGGCTGGCTGGAATATCTGATCCAGTACAACTCCGACGGCACGTTCGAAGGGCGCCTGCTGGAAAGCTGGGAGGCCAACGAGGACGCGACGCAGTACACGCTGAAGGTCCGTCAGGGCGTCAAGTGGAACAACGGCGACGACTTCACCGCCGATGACGTGGTCCGCAACATCGCCCGCTGGGCCGATGGCACGGTCGAGGGCAACTCGACCTCGAGCCGCTTCCTCGCCCTGGCCGACGAGACCACCAAGCAGCTGCGCGACGGCGCGGTGGTCAAGGTCGACGACTTCACCGTCCAGCTGAACCTGGCCGCCTCGGACGTGGCGATCGTGCCGAACCTGGCCGACTATCCCTGCGCGGTGGTCCATTCCAGCTATGTCGACGGCTCGGACCCGGCGAGCAACCCGATCGGCACCGGCCCCTACATCCCGCAGGAAGTCTCGGTCGGCCAGAAGGCCATCCTGGTCCGCGCGCCTAACCACAACTGGTGGGGCGGCACCGCGCCGCTGGATGAAATCCACTACATCGACTTCGGCACCGATCCCTCGACCATGGTCAACCTCGCCGCGGCCGACCAGATCGACTGCAACTACGAGACCACCGGGGACTTCATCGAACAGATGGATGCGCTTGGCTGGAAGAAGCTGGAAGTCGTCACCGCCGCGACGATCGTCGTCCGGATGAACTCGGCCACCTCGGACCTCTACAAGGACAAGTCGGTGCGTCAGGCGATCCAGCTTGCGGTCGATCCGGCCGTGGTTCTGGAACTGGGCTACAACAACCTTGGCACCACGGCGGAAAACCACCACGCCTGCCCGGTCCACCCGGAATATGCCGAGCTGCCGCCCCAGGTCATCAATCCGGCGAACCTGAAGCCCGCGCTGGAAGCCGCCGGTCTTGCGGACGCCGAATTCGAGGTGATCTCGCTGGACGACGGCTTTGAAGCCGCGACCACCGCTGCCGTTGTGGCGCAGCTGAAGGACGCGGGCATGAACGTGAAGCACACGGTCATGCCGGGCTCGACCTTCTGGAACGACTGGCAGAAGTATCCGTTCAGCTCGACCACCTGGAACCACCGCCCGCTTGCGGTGCAGAACATGTCGCTGGCCTATACTTCGACCGGGTCCTGGAACGAGACCGGCATGTCGAACCCCGAGTTCGATGCCGCCATGGTCCAGGCCCTGGCGCTGGCCGATGCCGATGCCCGGCGCGAGGTGACGGCCAAGCTGGAAGCGATCCTGCAGGACGAGGGCTATATCATCCAGCCCTACTGGCGGTCGCTCTTCGCGCATGTGAAGGAAGGCTTCATCGTCGAGCGGCACCCGTCGAACGACCACCTGCACTACAAGTGGTCGCTTGCCTGACCCCGTGACCGGCCGGGCGCGTTCCGCGTGCCCGGCCTTCCGGCTCATCCCAGCCTGCCGTGTCCCTACGGCAGATCGCCTTGCCCGCAGGGAGCAGAGGTAGTCTCATGCTGATTTTCGTGGCACGCCGCCTGGGGCTCATGCTTCTGACGGCTTTCGTGCTGACCTTCGTCGTCTTCTACCTCACCAATCTGCCGCCCAACCTCGAGAAGCTGGCCCGCAGCGAAGGCTCGGTCCGCATGTCGGACGAGGCTGTCGCGGGCTGGATTGAACAGAACGGTCATGGCGGGTCGGTCTTCCTGCGCTATGGCCAATGGCTTGGCGTGGTTCCGGGCTGGACCCGGGTAGACGACAAGGGCGTCGCCCGCGGCCGCTGCTTTGCTGCCGGGACCGACCCGGCGGCGGCCCCGCGCTACTGCGGCATCCTGCAGGGCAACTGGGGTTATTCCACCTTCGCCAAGACGCAGGTCCTGCCCTATCTCTCCGGGATGCTCGCCTCGACCGGCTGGCTGATGCTCTGGGTGATGATCGTGATGATCCCCAGCTCGCTGGTGATCGGCGTGGTCGCCGGGATGCGCGAGGGCAGCCGGACCGACCGGGTCCTCTCCACCTTCTCGATCGCCACCACGGCGACGCCGGAATATGTCTCGGGCGTGATCCTGGTGGCGCTGCTGGCCTCGCCGGTGACGGGCCTGTCGCCGATCCTGGCCGACTGGGGCTGGATCAGCGGCCGAACGCTGTTCCTCGGCGCCTCCTCCCCCGACAACATCACCTTCTGGAGCTTCACGCTGCCGGTGATGACCATCGCGCTTTACGGCATCGGCTACATCGCCCGGATGACCCGCGCCTCGATGACCGAGGTGATGACCGCGCAATACATCCGCACCGCCCGGCTGAAAGGGGTCAGCTTCCGCCAGGTGGTGCTGAAACATGCGCTGCGCAACGCCCTGATCGCGCCCTTCACCGTGATCATGCTGCAGTTCCCCTGGCTCTTGAACGGCGTCGTCATTGTCGAGACGCTGTTCAACTACAAGGGCTTCGGCTGGACGCTGGTCCAGGCTGCGGGCAACAACGACATCAACCTCCTGCTCGGCTGTTCGGTCGTGGCGGTGTTCGTGGTGCTGGTGACCCAGCTCATCTCGGACATCGGCTATGTCTTCCTGAACCCGCGCATCCGGCTTTCCTGAGGGGTCGCGGACGATGGACACCCTTTCCTACTCGGCCATCCTCGGGCGGATCCTGATCCAGTTCCTTCCGGTCTGGATCGCGCTCGCCGCGACTTTCGCGGTCTCGATCAGCTTCAAGCGACGGCTCGGCCTGTATGGCAAGCTCTTCGACAGCCCGGTGGGCATGATCGGCTTCGGCATCGTGATGTTCTGGGTCTTCACCGCGCTTTTCGCCAACCAGATCATCACCTTCGACCCCTATTCCCAATTCTCGGGGATGAAGAACAAGCCGCTCGGCACGCCGCTGGCCGGAACGATCGAGGGCGCCTACAGCCACTTCCTCCTTGGCGGCGACCACCTCGCCCGCGACGTCTTCAGCCGGATGGTCATGGGCGCGCGTTCGGTCCTGTCGATCGCGCCGGCGGCGACGCTTTTCGCCTTCATGGTGGGGATCACGCTGGGCGTGCCGGCGGGCTATTTCGGCGGGCGGCTGGACACCACGCTGTCCTTCGTCGCGAATCTGGTGCTGGCCTTCCCGGTCATCCTGCTCTTCTACCTTCTCGTCACGCCCGAGATCCGGCTGACCGGCATACCGGTGGCCATGGCCGCCCTGCTTTTCCTGTTCCCGATCATCTTCCTGACGGTCCTTTTCAACGCCCGCTTCTTCACCGACCCGAAGAAGCGCAACCTCTATGTCGGCATCGTGCTGGTGCTGGGAGGCTGGGCCTATTCGGGGCTGGCCTTCAACATGGACCCGCTGGGCGTCTGGCGGATGGACCCGAACCTGCTCAACGTCTTCGTCTCGGTGGTGTTCGTGAACTCGCCCACCGTGTTCCGCATCGTGCGCGGCATCGTGATGGACCTGAAGGCGCGCGATTATGTGGCGGCGGGCCAGACCCGGGGCGAGGGTCCCTGGTACATCATGCTGTGGGAGATCCTGCCCAACGCGCGCGGACCGCTGATCGTCGACTTCTGCCTTCGGATCGGCTATACGACGATCCTCCTCGGCACGCTGGGCTTCTTCGGCCTCGGCGTCGCCCCGGACAGCCCCGACTGGGGCTCGACCATCGACGACGGCCGCAAGACGCTGGCGCTTTTCCCCCATGCCGCCCTTGCCCCCGCCCTGGCGCTGATGAGCCTCGTGCTGGGCCTGAACCTTCTGGCGGACGGACTGCGCGAAGAAAGCCTCAAGGACTGATGCCTTTCATCTTTGCCGAAATATCCCACGGGGGCCCGGGGGTGTGAAACCCCCGGTCCACCGCCCCTCCAAGGAGACGACCATGGCAGACTGGGACCCCTCCAAACCGATCCTGGAAATCGAGCATCTCTCGATCTCCTTCTTCACCCGGCTGCGCGAGATCCCGGCGGTGATGGATTTTTCCTGCACCGTCATGCCGGGCGAGGCGATGGGGCTGGTCGGCGAATCCGGCTGCGGCAAGTCGACGGTCGCGCTTGCGGTGATGCGTGAACTTGGCAAGACCGGGAAGATCGTCGACGGCTCCATCAAGTTCAAGGGCCGCGACCTGACCACCATGAACGATGAGGAACTGCGCCACATCCGCGGCTCCGAGATCGCGATGATCTACCAGGAGCCGATGGCCTCGCTGAACCCGGCGATGAAGATCGGGGCGCAGCTTGCCGAAGTTCCGATGATCCATTCCGGCATGTCGAAATCCGACGCCTGGGCGCTGGCCCGCCAGATCGTCGCCGATGTGCGCCTGCCCGACCCGGACCGGATCATCAACTCCTATCCGCACCAGCTTTCGGGCGGGCAACAGCAGCGCATCGTCATCGCCATGGCTCTGATGGCCAAGCCCGCACTCCTGATCCTGGACGAACCCACTACCGCGCTGGACGTGACGGTGGAGGCGGGGATCGTCGACCTGGTAAAGGAGCTGGGCGAGAAATACGGCACCTCGATGCTGTTCATCAGCCACAACCTCGGCCTGGTGATGGATGTGTGCGACCGGATCTGCGTGATGTATTCCGGCGAGGCGGTCGAGACCGGCAATGTGACCGAGGTCTTCGACAAGATGCGCCACCCCTATACCCAGGCGCTCTTCCGCTCGATTCCCTTGCCCGGCGCGGACAAGAACGCGCGCCCGCTGATCTCGATCCCCGGCAACTTCCCCCTGCCCCACGAACGCCCGCCGGGCTGCAACTTCGGGCCGCGCTGCGACTATTTCCAGCAGGGCCGCTGCGATGCCGCCGACGTGCCGATGTTCACGGTCCCCGGCGGCGACCGGCACGAAACCCGCTGCTTCCGCTGGGAGGAGATCGACTGGGACGCCCCCCCGGCCAAGCGCGAGGTCAAGGAAAAGGCCGAGATCGGCCCGGTTGTCCTCAAGATGGAGGATCTGAAGAAATACTATTCGGTGTCCGGAGGGGCCTTCGGCGGCGGGGCGAAGAAGGTCGTCAAGGCCAACGAGACGCTGTCCTTCGAGGCGCATGAGGGCGAGACCCTTGCCATCGTGGGCGAGTCGGGCTGCGGCAAGTCGACCTTCGCCAAGGTGCTGATGGGGCTGGAAACCGCGACCTCGGGCAGCATCATGCTGTTTGACGAGAACGTGCAGTCCACCCCGATCCAGAAGCGCAACACCGACACCGTCTCAAGCGTGCAGATGGTGTTCCAGAACCCGTTCGACACGCTGAACCCCTCGATGACCGTGGGCCGCCAGATCATCCGCGCGCTGGAGATCTTCCGTTACGGCACGTCCGACGCCGACCGCCATCAGCGGATGCTGGAGCTTCTGGACCTGGTGAAGCTCCCCCGCGCCTTCGCCGAGCGGATGCCGCGCCAGCTTTCCGGCGGCCAGAAGCAGCGGGTCGGGATCGCGCGGGCCTTCGCAGGCGGAGCCAAGGTGGTGGTGGCCGACGAGCCCGTCTCGGCCCTTGACGTCTCGGTCCAGGCCGCCGTCACCGACCTTCTGATGGACATCCAGCGCGAGAACCGCACGACGCTTCTCTTCATCAGCCACGACCTTTCGATCGTGCGCTATCTCTCGGACCGGGTGATGGTGATGTACCTCGGCCATGTGGTGGAGATGGGGACGACCGATCAGGTCTTCGCGCCGCCCTATCACCCCTATACCGAGGCGCTGCTGTCGGCCGTGCCGATCGCGGATACCAAGGTCATCCGCAAGCGCATCGTGCTGGAGGGTGACATCCCCTCGGCGATGAACCCGCCGCCGGGCTGCCCGTTCCAGACCCGCTGCCGCTGGAAGTCCCAGGTGCCGGGCAACCTCTGCGAAACCGAAGTCCCGCCGGTGCAGGTGCTGGAGGGCGGGCATCAGATCAAGTGCCATCTGAGCCGCGAGGTTCTGGCGAAGATGGAGCCGGTGATCAAGGTCGCCGCAGAGTAGAGAAGGACAAGCGTAGGGTGGGCGATATCGCCCACCCTACTCCTGCGCTCAGCCCAGAATGGCCTTCACATAATTCTCGGTCTCGGCATAGGGCGGGATGCCGTCATGCTGCTCGACCGCGCCGGGTCCGGCATTATAGGCCGCCAGGGCCAGCCGCCAGCTGCCGAACTTGTCGTACATCATCCGCAGATAGCGCGCCCCGCCCTCAAGGTTCTGGTGCGGATCGTCGATATCTACCCCCAGTTTCTGCGCGGTCCCCGGCATCAGCTGCGCCAGACCCGTCGCGCCCTTGGTGCTGACGGCGACCGGGTTCCAGCCCGATTCCTGCTGGACAAGGCGCAGGAACAGATCCTCGGGGATACCATGCTTGCGCGCGGCGGCCTTCGCGACCTCGAGATACTGGCCCTTGTAGCTGCCACGGAACTTCGGCACCGGCTCGACAGCCGCC
>JARFTV010000117.1 GCA_029289325.1 Alphaproteobacteria bacterium | reverse complement strand
GGTCGTGTCGCGAATGCTGTTGAAATTCCCTGGCGGCATGCTCCGGGCATGTGAAGGATCTTGTTCTCAGGCGGCGAGGTCAAGGGGCATCGGCTGGATGGGCTGAGAGAGGGTTTCCCATCCGTCGACCTTGCGCATCTGGATCTGGCCGGAGGCGAGCAGCGCCCAGAGCAGCATGGGCACGGTCTCGGCGCAGGGCAGCACGGTCTGGGTCTTGATGCGGCGGCGGAACTCCCCGTTCAGGCGCTCGATGGCGTTGGTGGTCCGGGCTGATTTCCATTGCGACGGATCGAGGCGGGTGAAGGTGAAGAGCCGGTTGCCTGCTTCTTCCAAGCTGTCGGCCACCGCGCGGCACTTGAGCCGCCACTTACGCAGGAACGCCTTGCGGCGGCGCTCCACCTCGGCCGCGGTCTCGGCATAGATCATGTCGCGGTAATCCTCGGTCAGCTCGTCGTGCATGTGCTTTGCGGCATGGGCCAGGAGGTTGCGGTGCTTGTGAACCGTGCAGCGCTGGATGGGGAGGTCTTCGCCCCATAGCGCGACCAGTGCGGCTTCCAGCCCCGGGGCTCCGTCGACGATCACAAACTCAGGTCGTTTCAGGCCGCGCTTGTCGAGATCATCCAGGAACTGGCGCCAGGCGGCAGTGCTCTCGCCGCCCATGTTCCTGATGGACAACAGCACCTTCTGGCCGTCCCGGCGCACGCCGATGGCGGCGAGCACCGAGATGTTTGTGGCCTTGCGGTCCAGCCGGGTCCTGATCACGGTGCCATCGAGGATCAGACGCACGATATCCTCATCAGCCAGGCTGCGGGCACACCAGGCGTCCCAGTCCACCTTCACCTTGCGCCAGGCGCGGCTGACCACATCCTTGCTGACGGCCCCCTCGAAGAGGCCGAACAGCGCACGCTTGACGCGCCGGGTGTTGGTGCCGGCGAGATAGACCGCCGCGATCAGGGCCTCGGCCTTCTTCGTCAGCCGCTGGTAGCGGGGCAGCGCCTTTGATCGCCATTCCGTCACCTTCCCGGTGTCGTCCTCGATCCGGGCGCGCGGCACCCGCACCGTCTCGGTCCCGAAGGTGCCGGTCAGCTGCCGTTCGCGGTGCCCGTGGCGATAGCCTTTCGCCGGTCCGTCGCCCCGGTCGTAGCGAAGGCGGCCGAGAAAGCCGGCCAGTTCCTCCTCGAACACGGCCTCGATGGTCGCGCGGACATTCATCCGCAGCCGCTCCTCGATCGGGTCGAACCCGGCCTCCCCGGTCAGTAGCGCAAAGCTCGCAGTCTCGGTAATCTGGTTCATGGCGTGATCTCCCTGGCGGTTGCAGCCGCCGGTTGGGTGGGTGTCAGTTCACCCGGAGATTACGCCGCCATCAAATTTCCACCAGTTCCGCGACACGACCGGTGTTGGCATGGCCCGTGGGACATGCCTTGCCGAGGATGGTTATGAAGCGATTTGATTTCCAGGTCAGCGAAGACTGCCCAAATGGCGAGTATGTTCTGAGGGCTGATCCGCGGTTCCGCGTCGAGCCGATGGACGGGGGCGGCTACCGCGTGGTCGAGGTGACGCTCCCGGGCGAGCCCTTCTTCAAGATGCAACATCACGGCCGGCACTCGGATCTCCAGTCCGCGATGGATGAGGCATCGGCTCGCGGCCTGCCGATCGCGCGACGAGGCTCAGGCTCCGGCCGCAAAGGCAAGGGTGGATGAGGCCGATTTAGAGGTCCAGCGAGGACTGCAGCCCCGGCACCTCGCATCGCCTCCACGCCACGAGAGGATCACCAAGCAG
>JARFTV010000074.1 GCA_029289325.1 Alphaproteobacteria bacterium | reverse complement strand
AAGGTTCGGGATCCGCTTCAGCGTCGGGTGGCCGCCCCATTACGGCATCTGAGGTGATCTGCACCACGGTCTATCAGTTCCCGGAACTTTCAGATGCCGCCAAGGAGAAGGCCCGCAGTTGGTATCGCGAACTCGGGCCCCATGATGATTGGTGGGATGCGGTCTACGAGGACTTCGAGCGCATCTGCGACATCCTCGGTGTCAGCCTAAAGACCCGGCCCTTCCGGCTGATGGATGGTGGCACCCGCGAAAAGCCCTGCATCTGGTTTTCGGGTTTCTGGAGTCAGGGGGACGGGGCGTGCTTCGAGGGATATCTCAGCCACGCCAAGGGCGCGACAGCGAGCATCCGGGACTTTGCCCCGCAGGACGAGACTTTGCATGGCATCGCAGACAGGCTGCAGGCGATCCAACGGCGGAACTTCTATCAGCTTGCCGCCGAGGCGAGCCACCGGGGTCACTACTATCACGAATTCACCATGTCCGTGGACGTCACCCGCGACAACCCGGGGGGCCAGCCTCCGACCGACGATGCCGAGGAGTTCGTGACAGAAATCTTCCGCGATCTGGCCCGTTGGCTCTACCGCCAGCTTCAGGTCGAATATGACCATCTCACCTCGGACGAAGCGATCGAGGAGGGGATCGTGATCAATGAGTACACCTTCACCGACACCGGAGGGCGGTTTGGGTGATAACTGTTCTTGAAGGATTTCGGCACATGATGCAAAAACGCAGAACAGGCAGGGAGAGTATCAACATGTTGGGGACTTCCCTCGAGCTTTTCGCAGGGGCTGGTGGCCTTGGAATAGGGCTCTCCGCTGCTGGCTTCAAACCCCGAGCCGTGGTTGAGTTCAACAAGTGGTGCTGTGACACGCTCCGCCAGAACCATTCGACGCTGTCAAAAGACGGTGGAGATTGGAACGTCATCGAGGGCGATGTCCGAAAGGTTGATTTCACCATCTATGAGGGCAGAGTCGATCTCATCTCTGGCGGACCACCGTGCCAGCCGTTCTCTCTCGGTGGGCGACACCGTGCCTATGACGATGCTCGGGATATGTTCCCCCAGGCCGTCCGCGCTGTCAGGGAAGCCCGGCCACGAGCCTTCATCTTCGAGAACGTTAAGGGTCTCACCCGCGCAAGTTTTCACGACTATTTCTCCTACGTCCAGCTTCAGCTAGAACATCCAGAGTTGATCGCCCAGTCTGAGGAAGCATGGCAGGATCATCTTCGCAGGCTGCAACAGCACCACACCTCAAAGTCCCGGCCGGGGCTTCACTACAAGGTTGTGACCAAGCTTTTGAACGCTGCCAATTTTGGTGTTCCCCAGAGGCGGGAGCGGGTGGTATTCGTTGGGTTTCGCGACGATGTTGACGCGCGTTGGGCTCCTGAGAGCGGCGGCCACACACAGGAAAGCCTGATCTGGGACCAAGTCTTTGGCGACTACTGGGATCGCCACAGGGTCGCAAAGTCTGATCGTGTCCTTGAAGGGCGTTCGCAGGTAACTGCGAGGCGGCTGTCCAGAGATGAGAAGCCCATCACGAAGCCGTGGCGCACAACGCGCGACGCCATTGCGGACCTGCCGGATCCAACGGGAAGACATGCGTCTGGAATCCATGATCATCGCTTCCAGCCGGGTGCCAAGGCTTATCCCGGCCATACCGGCAGCTACATTGACGAGCCGGCCAAGACCTTGAAAGCTGGGGTGCATGGTGTTCCTGGCGGCGAAAATATGGTTCGTCTGCCGAATGGTGCTGTGAGGTATTTCACCGTAAGGGAGAGCTGCCGGATCCAGACCTTCCCCGATGACTATCGCCTTCATGGGGCTTGGACGGAGTGCATGCGTCAGCTTGGTAATGCAGTGCCGGTTGAGTTGGCGCGGCAAGTTGGTGTCAGCGTTATGGAAAAACTGAAAGCGACGGCCTGATGGTAAAACGTCAGGAGCTCGATAAGGCGGAGCAGACTGCCCAGAAGATCGAGGAGCTTCGGCAAGCCGTTCTCCAGGGCGGGATCACTGCTGTCACTCGAGGAAAACTTCTGACATCGATTTCGCTGATGAAGGACAACCTTGATGCGCTCAGCCGCGAAATTGATCCTGTGCGCATGCCGGATTCCTTCTTCGATCCGACCGAGCCCAGATTGATTGGGCATTTCGTCGCGTTGGCGCTCATCGCGCAAGAACGGCAAGCCCTGAAGGACTTGACCAAATTCTACGGCGCCGGCGTCTACGCGATCTATTACACTGGCGATGCAGAGCTATACGCTCCCATTTCTCGCACAGAAACGCCAATCTATGTCGGCAAGGCCGACCCGAATGCGAATGCGAAGACCCTGATCGAGCAGGGTACAAAGCTTGCGGATCGACTGAATGAACACCGCAAGAGCATTGGCAAGGCGAGCACCACCCTCGACATCGCCGATTTTGAGTGCCGAGCACTGGCGGTTCAGAGTGGTTACCAAGCGGCAGCCGAAAGTCACCTAATCAGGTTGTTCAAGCCAATCTGGAACAACGAGACGCGGATTCTGTTTGGTATCGGCAAGCATGGCGACAGCGCGGAAACTCGCGCAAACAACAAGTCTCCTTGGGACACGTTGCACCCCGGCCGGAAATGGGCTGACGCAAACACTGAGGCAAAGACCGCCGGCGAAATCCGGGCGGAAGTTGCTAAACACTTCGCAGAGGCCACGATCTTCAAGCGGACGGAAGATGTCTTTGCTGCGTTTGCCGCCGGGATCAGGCGCGCTGATCAACTGGGGGCAGACCCAGAGGATGAAGTTCTAAGCGAAGACTAGTCCTCGCTCACCTGTTGCCGTCGATCCACTTCGACATGAGCCCCTTGTCGCGAAAGCATTCGTTCGGCACTGGGCGATGCTTGATACGGGCGAGCCGTTCGGCAAAAGCGACCTGCTTGGACGACGGCAGACGGCCCAATTCGGAGACTGGCTTCAGGTTTGCCTGGGCCTCGATCCAAGCGCTGAGGGTGCGTCGGTCCTGTTGGACCTCCCAAGGCAGAAGTGTCTGGTTACGGAGTGCCAGTGATCGCGCATAGGCGATCTGTTTCGGCGTGGAGGGCAGGGCAAAGGTGGTGCTTTCCATCGGGTATCTCCCTTGGCTCGTCGCTCCTTATATAGAACAGAAAGGGAACAAATTCAACTCTGGCGGGGCCTGAGAGACCGAGGGAGGCGGGCTCCGGGTGGGCACCTCCCGGCGTGCAGCTGTGACCGGGCCTTGGTCCTGCGGACGGGAGCCAGCCTTGGCCGTCTCCCCCCCATGCGGGCAACAGTCCCTGGCGCAAGAAGCGGAAGGGGAGGGAGAGGGCTGCCGGAAGGGGTCAGGTTCCGGCGGGTGAAAGAGAGCGCCGCGCGGGACTGACCCCACCGGCTCTCTTGAGGTTTCCCTGATGAACGATCTTTCCGCTGTGACCTTGGCGCCTGCGCCGACTGCCGTGCCGTCACCGTCTACGACGCCTTCCCGCATCCTTGCCGTCGCCGAAGCGCTGCAGCCCGATCTGGCGCAGGGCTTCCAGATCGACGCCCTGCGCTTGCGGCTTGTGATGGAGCGCACCTTTGGCGGCTCTGATGCTGACGGCGCTTGGGACTGGAAGCTTGCCTATGAGGCGGGTGAAGTTGCGCTCGTCCTCTTCCTGCGCAAATTCGGCCGCGCGCTGCTGGCTCGGTCGGGCTCGCCTGCGGCGCTGCTCCCGATCCTCGCCAAAGTCTCTGGCCTCCTGCCCACGCATACAAGGCGGTCGGAGGAGATGGAGCGCTTCCAACAGTTCAGTACCCCCTTGCCCATGGGGCTCGCTGCACTGGCGGCAGGGCAGATCAAGCCCCGTGACCTCGTACTGGAACCTTCGGCCGGGACCGGGCTTCTGGCGGTCCTCGCGGAGATCGCAGGTGGTAGTATTGCGTTGAACGAATTGGCCGACACCCGCGCCGATCTTCTGCGGCTCCTGTTTCCGGGCCGCTCCGTCACTCGTTTTGACGCCGCGCAGATCGACGACCATCTCGACACCGGGCTGCGCCCGAGCGTCATCCTGATGAACCCGCCCTTCTCGGCTGTTGCCAATGTCGTTGGTCGGACGACCGAGGCGACGGCTCGCCATCTTCGCTCGGCGCTTGCCCGGCTGGCCCCCGGTGGTCGGCTCGTCGCCATCACCGGAGCCGGTTTCGCGCCGGATGCGCCGGCCTGGGCCGAGACCTTCAGCCGCCTGACCGCGACGGCCCGTCTCGTCTTCACCGGCGCGGTGTCGGGCGCAGCTTTCGCCAAGCACGGCACCATCTTCGAGACCCGGATCTCGGTCTTCGACAAGTGCCGCGGCGGCAAACCGGGCGGCATCACCGCCGATCTGGCTCGGCCCATTGCTTCGGATGTGGCCCAGCTCCTCGCTCGGATCGTGGCCGAGATTCCCCCGCGCCTCGAACTGGATGCCGGCGTCATCGCTCGCCCTCAGCCCACTTCCCCTTTCCGGGGACTTCCTCCCCGTGCGTCCGGCCCTGCCGCTCGACCTTTGCGTTCGACGGCAGCGGCCAAGACGGAGGTGATTGGCACCAAGGCGGATGCGGAGGATCTGGCCTATACCCTGCGCGAGGCCGCAGACGATCTTGGCGCTGCGCGTCTGTCGGACGCGATCTACGAGACCTTCCGTCTGCAGGCCATCGACATCTCGGGCGCGGCCCCGCACCCGACCAAGCTGGTGCAGTCGACGGCCATGGCGTCCGTCGCGCCCCCGAAACCCTCCTACCGCCTGAAACTCCCCGCCGCCGTTCTGCACGACGGCCTGCTCTCTGACGCGCAACTGGAGACAGTCATCTACGCGGGCGAGGCACATGGCGCTCATCTCGCCGGATCGTGGACCGTCGATGAAACCGGCGACATCGTTTCGGCCGCGCCGGACGATGCCGCACGCGCTGTCCGCTTCCGCCGCGGCTTCTTCCTTGGCGACGGCACCGGGGCGGGCAAGGGCCGCCAGTCGGCCGGGATCCTGCTCGACAACTGGTGCCAGGGCCGTCGCAAGGCGCTCTGGATCTCGAAGAGTGACAAGCTGCTCGAGGACGCGCAGCGCGATTGGTCAGCGCTCGGCCAGGAGCGGCTGCTGGTCACGCCGCTTTCCCGCTTCGCGCAAGGTCGCGACATCCCGCTGACCGAGGGCATCCTGTTCACCACCTATGCCACGCTGCGCTCCGAAGAACGCGGGGCCAAGAAATCCCGCGTCGACCAGATCGTCGACTGGCTGGGCGCGGATTTCAACGGGGTGATCCTGTTCGATGAAAGCCATGCCATGGCGAATGCCGCCGGGTCGAAAGGCGAGCGCGGTGACACCGAGGCGTCGCAGCAGGGCAGGGCGGGTCTGCGCTTGCAGCACAAGCTGCCCAATGCCCGCGTGGTCTATGTCTCGGCCACGGGCGCGACGACCGTCCATAACCTCGCCTATGCGCAGCGCCTCGGGCTCTGGGGTGGGGAGGACTTTCCGTTCGCCACCCGCGCGGAATTCGTCGAGGCCATCGAAGCCGGCGGCGTCGCCGCGATGGAGGTGCTGGCCCGCGATTTGCGCTCCCTTGGCCTCTACACCGCCCGGTCGCTTTCCTATGACGGCGTCGAATACGAGATGCTTGAGCATGCCCTGACGCCCGAGCAGCGCGGCATCTACGATGCCTATGCCGGGGCCTTCGCGATCATCCACAACAATCTGGCCGCCGCGATGGAAGCGGCCAATATCACGGGTGAGAACGGCACGCTGAACCGCCAGGCCAAATCCGCCGCGCGGTCGGCCTTCGAGTCCGCAAAGCAGCGCTTCTTCGGCCATCTGCTGACCTCGATGAAAACCCCCACCCTCATTTCCAGCATCGAGGCGGATCTGGCGGCAGGCCATGCTGCCGTCATCCAGATCGTCTCGACCGGCGAGGCGCTGATGGAGCGCCGCCTGTCGGAGATCCCCACCGACGAATGGAACGACATCCGCGTTGACATCACGCCGCGGGAATACGTCCTGGACTACCTCGCCCATTCCTTCCCGGTGCAGCTCTACGAACCCTTCACCGACAGCGAGGGCAATCTGTCGTCGCGGCCTGTCGTCCGTGACGGCCAGCCGGTTGAGTGCCGCGAGGCCGCCCGCAGGCGCGATGCGCTGATCGAGAAGCTGGCCTCGCTGCCGCCCGTTCCGGGGGCGCTCGATCAGATCGTCCAGCGCTTCGGGACCGACCTCGTGGCCGAGGTCACGGGCCGCTCACGCAGGATTGTCAGGAAGGGCGAGGGCGCTGCCGCGCGGCTCGTCGTGGAAAGCCGGGCGGGGTCGGCCAATCTTGCGGAAACCGCCGCCTTCATGGATGACAAGAAGCGCATCCTGATCTTCTCGGACGCCGGAGGCACGGGCCGCAGCTATCACGCCGATCTAGGAGCGAAAAACCAGCGCCTGCGGGTTCACTACCTTCTCGAGCCCGGTTGGAAGGCGGATGCCGCCATCCAGGGCCTGGGCCGCACCAACCGCACCAATCAGGCGCAGCCGCCGCTCTTCCGGCCCGTCGCCACCGATGTGAAGGCGGAGAAACGGTTCCTCTCGACCATCGCCCGCCGCCTCGACACGCTCGGGGCGATCACACGCGGCCAGCGCCAGACCGGAGGGCAGGGGCTGTTCCGGCCGGAGGACAATCTCGAGTCGCCCTACGCCCGCGATGCCCTGCGGCAGCTTTACCGTCGCCTCTATCGCGGCGATGTGGCGGGCTGCTCTCTTGGGGCGTTTGAGGATGCGACTGGTCTCAGCCTGATTGATGACAATGGGCTGAAGGACGACTTGCCGCCGATCACGACTTTCCTCAATCGCCTGCTGGCGCTGACGATCGACATGCAGGCCGTACTATTCTCGGCCTTCGAGGAATTGCTCGACGCGCGGATCGAGGGTGCCATCGCCGCCGGGGTCTATGACCTCGGCCTCGAGACCCTGCGCGCCGAGAGCTTCCGCGTGACGGATGCGCGCGTGATCTACACCCATCCAGGCTCCGGCGCGGAAACCCAGCTGCTGACCATCGCCGAAAAGCGCCGCAACAAGCCGACCTCGCTCGCGGATGCGCTCGACTGGCTCGACGATCCCAAGGCACGGCTTCTGATCAACAGCCGCTCCGGTCGCGCTGCGGTGCTGGTGCCCGCCACCAGTCTGATGTTGGACGACGGCACTATCGAGCCGCGTCTTCGGCTGATCCGTCCGACCGAGGCCAGCACAGTCCCGGCCAAGCTGATGGAGGACACCCACTGGCTGGAAGCCGACCGCGCAGCTATCGCCGCTGCCTGGACTGCAGAACTGGCCGAGGTGCCGGAGTTCAGCGAGTCGACGCTGCACATCGTGGCGGGTCTGCTGCTGCCGATCTGGAAGCAACTGCCGCAGGACGAAACCCGGGTCTACCGGCTGCAGACCGATGACGGCCAACGCATCATCGGCCGCCGAGTCTCGCCCGCCTGGGTCGCGACCACGCTGGCAGACGACGCGCCGAAGCTCACGGCGGCTGAGGTCCACGCCCTGGTTCTCGAAGGGAAGACCGTCGTGCGACTTGCCGAAGGCCTGGAGCTGCATCGGTCACGCGTCATGGGGGTCAACCGGATCGAGCTTTCCGGCTTCACTGAAGGACAGAAGGACCGGCTCAAGGCGGATGGGTTCTTTTCGGAGATCATCGCCTGGAAGCTGCGGCTCTTCTGCCCGACCGATCCTTCTGGGATCGCGGTGCTTGAGCGGCTGCTTGCGCGGTTTGCGGTCGCTGGTCTACATGCACGCAATGGTTGAATTGTGTGATCATGTCATTGGAAACAGAAGATCTCTTGCGTGAGCTTTCGTCACATGCCGAAAGCGTTTGTCGTCATTATCTTCCCGCTGGGCGGCGGGAAGGGTCCTACTGGATCGTGGGCGATCTGCAGAACAATCCCGGTCGGTCGCTGTTCGTGCGGCTGACCGGCCCCACTTCCGGGCCGGGGGCGAGCGGCCGTTGGTCCGACGGCGCAACCGGCGAATACGGTGACCTCCTCGACATCATTCGGGAGCGGACTGGGATTTCCCGCTTTCCCGACCTTCTCGCCGAGGCGCGCGCGCATCTTGGCCGTCCAGCGCCGGTTCTCCCGGATGGCCCTTCACCGAGAAAATCGAAGGCCCCCGGGAGCACGCCAGAGGCAGCGGCGCGCTTGTTTGCGGCCTCGGTGCCGGTCGCAGGCACGCTTGCCGAAACCTACCTCCGCTCTCGGGGCATCACCCTTGGCGGCAAGACCGACTCCTTACGCTTTCACCCAAAGTGCTGGCATCGGGATGAGGGCCAGACCAAGAGCATTCCCCTACCAGCACTGATCGCTGCGGTCACCGATGGGGCAGGGGCCTTGCAGGGCGTGCATCGCACCTGGCTTGCGCCATACGGACAGGGGAAGGCGGCTGTCGGGACGCAGCGGCGGGCCATGGGTCACCTTCTCGGCAATGCCGTCAGGTTGACCGCGTGTGATGACATCCTCGTTGTCGGCGAAGGCATTGAGACCATGCTCTCCGTCCGTGAAGCTGCCCCTGACCTTCCCGTCTGGGCGGCTCTCTCATCGGGTCACCTCGGAGCCGTCCTGCTGCCGGAGGGGTTGCGGCGTCTCTACATTGCCATCGACCGCGATCCTGCGGGGCAGCGCGCAGCGGAAAGGTTGAGCGCCAGAACCACCGAGGTCGGGGTTGCAGTACGGGTGCTCGAGCCACGGCTCGGTGACTTCAACGATGATCTTCGCGCAGACGGACCGGCGGTACTGCGACAGCATCTGGCAAAACAGATCGGTCCCGAGGATCTGCAGCGCCTGGAAATCTGAGCGTCTCCGCGCAAGGGGCGTTTCAGGACGGCGGGGCAGGGGGAGCGGAACCATCGCAGGTCTGGACCGTCACCTCCTGCCTCTTCTCGGGGCAGCTCATCCACCCGTCCCCCGAGCGGCCTTCAAGAGATGGGCAGGCGGCCGTCAAAGGTGACGACCCTTCAAGGACGGGGGGCAACTGATTTCCGCCGGCGGGGCTCGCCCCGCCTTTGCATCGCGAAAGTCATATGTGGACACCCCCTTCGTCAAGTCTTTCCTCAAAGCGCGTCGAATCCGGTTGGGTGCTTGCATATGTCCGGCCTCGTAGTGCGGCCGGTTG
>JARFTV010000029.1:53765-53996 GCA_029289325.1 Alphaproteobacteria bacterium | reverse complement strand
GCCCGAGAGGCCGCTTACGGCAAGTAAGTTTTCGTGAGGTCCCGATCCTCCTCCCCGGGACCTGTGCGATCGGCGGCGATGCCCTCCTCCTCCCTGGCATCGCCGCTTCCTTAAACCCGGTGACCCTCTCCTCCTCCCTTGGGTCATCTGGCAGCGGCGGCTCCACTCCTCCTCCCTCGGGGCCGCCGCAAAAACCATCGGGCCAGACGGCCCAAACGCTTTGGATGCCCT
>JARFTV010000029.1:45342-53755 GCA_029289325.1 Alphaproteobacteria bacterium | reverse complement strand
GAACCGTCGGCGGCTCCCCTCCTCCTCCCTGGGAGCCGCCGCACACCAATTCCGGGCCGCATGGCCCAACGTCGTTGGACGCCCCTCCTCCTCCCTGGGCGTTCGATACTGCGGCGGTGCCCCTCCTCCTCCCCGGCACCGCCGCCCCCCTTCCGGGGCTCGGGCCCCGACCGTCTCCGATGCCCTCCTCCTCCCTTGGGCATCCGGACAGTGCGGCGGCCCTCTCCTCCTCCCTTGGGTCGCCGCCTCCCTCCCCCTTGCAGAGCGGCCCACACCGCCAGATAGTCCCGCCCCACTCAGGCGGAGCAGGACATGCGCTTCTCGGTGATCTCGGCGGCGGCGGTGGCGGCACTGGTCGGCTATGCGGCAAGCGTGGCCATCGTCCTCGCGGCAGCCAACGCGCTTGGAGCGACGGCAACGCAGGCCGCAAGCTGGCTTCTCGCCGTGTCTTTGGCCAAGGCCCTGGGCTCTGCCTTTCTATCCTGGCAATCGCGGGTCCCGGTGGTGCTCGCCTGGTCGACCCCCGGCGCCGCACTGATCGCCGCGACCGAGGGGATCACCCTTGCCGAGGGGATTGGCGCCTTCATCATCGCGGGTCTCCTGATCGCCGCCACCGGCCTTTTGCGCCCGCTGGGCACGTTGGTGGCCCGGATCCCGGACGGAATCGCCGCCGGGATGCTGGCCGGGGTCCTCTTGCCGTTCTGCCTGCGTGGTGCTGGCGCGGCCGAGGCGCTTCCGGCCATCGTCCTGCCCATGGTCGCGATCTTCCTGGCGGTGCGGCTCTGGAACCCCGCGATGGCGGTCCTGGCGGCCTTTGCCACGGGCATCCTGCTGGCGCTTCTGACCGGCACCGACCTCTCTGCCCTGTCGCTCACCGCCCCGATGCTGGAGCCGGTCGCCCCCGCCTTCCGCCTTTCGGTCATCCTCGGGCTTGGCCTGCCGCTCTACCTCGTGACGATGGCCTCGCAGAACCTGCCCGGCTTCGCCACCCTGCGCGCCGCAGGGTACGAGCCCCCCGTCGCCCCCGCCCTGACCGTGACCGGCCTCCTCTCGGCGATCAGCGCCTCCTTCGGCGCACATACCACCAGCATGGCAGCGATCACTGCGGCAATCTGCCTTGGCCCCGATGTCCACCCCGAGAAGGATCGGCGCTGGATCGTGGGCCTCGCTTATGCAGGGGCCTGGGTGGTGCTGGGCCTCTTGTCACCAACGGTCCTGCAGCTCATTGCCGCCCTGCCCGGTCCAGTGGTCCTTGCGCTGGTGGCGCTGGCGCTGCTGTCACCGCTGATGGGTGCGCTGACCGCTGCCTTCGTGCCGCCCGACCAACGCTTCGCCGCCGCGCTGACGCTTGCGGTCACCGGCTCGGGGGTGGCCGCCTTCGGGATCGGCGCGGCCTTCTGGGGACTGGTGGCAGGGATCTGCGTGCACCTGCTGGACCGGCTGAAGCGCTGACTCTTTCGCAGAAGACTGGTGTCTCCGACCGCGGTCAGAACGGCACGTCGTCCACCTGATCGGCCGGGATCACCCAGCGGGCCACGACCTTCTTTGCCCCGGCATGGTCGAACTCGATATCCAGCTTGTCGCCTTCGATCCCCATGATCTCGCCATAGCCGAACTTCTGGTGGAACACCCGGTCGCCCAGCACGTAAGGCGAGATCGCCTCGGCATCGATCACCACATGCCGCGCCTCCTGCGGCTGGCGCAGCGGGCGGACGTTCGCTTGCTCCTGCATCCGCCGCCAGCCGGGCGAGTTGTAGACATCCGCCTTCGACACCCGCTCTTCCAGCGCCGAGCCGAAACCGACCTGCGCCGCCGCGCCAAAACCGCCACCGTAAAGTCCGGGGGCCGTCAGCACCTCGACATGCTCCGGCGGCAGCTCGTCGATGAACCGGCTTGGCAGCTGGCTTTGCCACTGGCCATAGACCCGGCGGTTCGAGGCAAAGCTGATCGTGCAGACCTCCTCGGCCCGGGTGATCCCGACATAGGCGAGACGGCGTTCCTCCTCCAAGCCCTTGAGGCCCGATTCGTCCATGCTGCGCTGGCTGGGAAAGAGCCCGTCCTCCCAGCCCGGCAGGAAGACCACCGGAAACTCCAGACCCTTGGCGGCGTGAAGCGTCATGATCGTGATCTTCTCCTCCGCCCCCTCGGTCTCGTTGTCCATGATGAGGCTGACGTGTTCCAGGAACCCCTGCAGATTGTCGAACTGCTCCAGCGCCTTGACCAGTTCCTTCAGGTTGTCCAGCCGCCCCGGAGCCTCGGGCGTCTTGTCGTTCTGCCACATCTCGGTGTAGCCGGATTCGTCCAGGATCGTCTCGGCCAGCCGGATATGGTCATATTCGGGATGCAAGGTTGCGGCGTGCCAGCGGTCCACCGCGTCGACGAAAATCCGCAGCTGCGCGGCGCCCTTGCCGGTCAGCACGCCCTTGGCCAAAGCCTCCCGCGCGCCGTCCAGCAGTGACACGCCCGAAGCCCGTGCGGTCACATTGATCTTTGACTGCGCCGTATCCCCAAGGCCGCGCTTGGGCAGGTTCACCACCCGCTCGAAGGCCAGATCATCGTCCGGGGAAACCGCCAGCCGGAAATAGGCCATCGCGTCGCGGATCTCCTGCCGCTCATAAAAGCGGGGACCGCCCACCACCCGATAGGGCAGGCCGATGGTCAGGAAGCGGTCCTCGAAGGCCCGCATCTGGTGGCTGGCCCGCACCAGAATCGCCTGATGGTTCAGATCCACCGGGTCGCGCCCCCGCGTGCCGCGCTGTATCGCCTCGATCTCCTCGCCGATCCAGCGTGCCTCTTCCTCGCCGTCCCAATGGCCGATGAGCCGCACCTTCTCACCCAGCGCGCCAGCCGTCCACAAGGTCTTGCCCAAGCGGCCCGCGTTCTTGGCGATGATCCCCGAGGCCGCCGCGAGGATATGGCCGGTGGAGCGATAGTTTTGCTCAAGCCGGATCACTGTGGCGCCGGGAAAATCCTTCTCGAACCGCAGGATGTTGCCGACCTCGGCCCCACGCCAGCCATAGATCGACTGGTCGTCGTCGCCGACGCAGCAAATGTTCTTGTGCCCCTGCGCCAGCAGCCGCAGCCAGAGGTACTGGCAGACGTTGGTGTCCTGGTATTCGTCCACCAGGATATAGCGGAACCAGCGCTGGTACTGCGCCAGCACGTCCTGATGTGTCTGGAAGATCGTGACGCAGTGGAGCAGAAGGTCGCCGAAATCGACCGCATTCAGCGCCTTCAGCCGGTCCTGATAGGCCGCGTAAAGCTCGGTTCCCCGGTTGTTGTAGGCGCTCGCCTCCGAGGACGGGACCTTCTCCGGCGTCCAGGCGCGGTTCTTCCAGCCGTCGATCAGCCCGGCCAGCATCCTGGCGGGCCAGCGCTTTTCATCGATGTTCGCCGCGATCACCAGTTGCTTCAGCAGCCGCAACTGGTCGTCGGTATCCAGGATGGTGAAGTTGGGCTTCAGCCCCACCAGTTCCGCATGGCGCCGCAGGATCTTGACCGACAGCGAGTGGAAGGTGCCCATCCAGGGCATCCCCTCCGCCACCTCCCCCAGCATCCGGCCCACCCGCTCCTTCATTTCGCGCGCGGCCTTGTTGGTGAAGGTCACCGCCAGGATCTCGTTCGGGCGAATCTGGCGCTGGCGCAGCAGATGCACGATCCGCGCCGTCAATGCCTTGGTCTTGCCCGTTCCCGCCCCGGCCAGCATCAGGACAGGTCCGTCCAAAGCCTCGACCGCCGCGCGTTGCGCGGGGTTCAGGTCGTCCAGATAGGGCGCGCCGCGTCCCGCCAGCGCGCGCTGCGACAAGGGCATGGGGGCGGATGCCGCCTCGAAAGCCTGATCTTCGTCCAAACCGTTCATAAAGCCCGAGTATAACCGGATCACCGTCCGGGGAAAGGCCCGCGTTCACCGAATGTTCAGGCTTTGGCCATCCCTTTTGGTACACTCGGGTATACGGTCGCATTTCAGTCAGAAAACGGCGGCATTCCCACTTGCGCTGCAGCGCAGCGCCCCTAATGTGCCCCCGTCGCGCTGCCTGGGGGAGGCCTGCCATGCCCGAATTCAAGAAAATCCTCGTCGCCAACCGGGGCGAGATCGCTATCCGCGTCATGCGCGCCGCCAATGAGATGGGGAAGAAAACCGTCGCGGTCTATGCCGAAGAGGACAAGCTCGGTCTCCACCGCTTCAAGGCGGATGAGGCATACCGGATCGGTGAGGGCCTTTCGCCCGTGGGTGCCTATCTCTCGATCCCCGAGATCATCCGCGTGGCCAAGATGGCCGGTGCCGATGCGATTCATCCCGGCTATGGCCTTCTGTCGGAGAACCCCGAATTCGTCGACGCCTGCGACCAGGCCGGCATCACCTTCATCGGCCCCCAGGCCGACACGATGCGCGCCCTGGGCGACAAGGCCAGCGCCCGGCGCGTCGCGATCGAGGCGGGCGTCCCCGTCATCCCCGCGACCGAGGTCCTCGGCGAGAACATGGCCCTGATCAAGAAGCAGGCCAAGGAAATCGGCTATCCCCTGATGCTGAAAGCCTCCTGGGGCGGCGGCGGGCGCGGGATGCGGCCGATCCTCTCCGAGGATGAGCTTGAGGCCAAGGTCCGCGAAGGCCGGCGCGAGGCAGAAGCCGCGTTCGGCAACGGCGAGGGCTATCTGGAAAAGATGATCCAGCGCGCCCGGCACGTCGAGGTACAGATCCTCGGCGACAAGCAGGGCAACGTCTGGCACCTGTGGGAACGCGACTGCACCGTCCAGCGCCGCAACCAGAAGGTCGTCGAACGCGCCCCGGCCCCCTACCTTACGCAGGAGCAGCGTGAGGAAGTCTGCGAAATGGCCAAGCGCATCTGCGCCCACGTTAATTACGAATGCGCGGGCACAGTCGAATTCCTGATGGATATGGATGAGGGCAAGTTCTACTTCATCGAGGTGAACCCCCGCGTCCAGGTCGAACATACCGTCACCGAGGAAGTGACCGGCATCGACATCGTCCAGGCCCAGATCCTGATCGAGGAGGGTAAAAGCCTTCCCGAAGCCACCGGCGTGGCGTCCCAAGCGGATGTGAAGCTGAACGGCCACGCCCTACAATGCCGGGTGACGACTGAAGACCCGCTCAACAACTTCATCCCCGACTACGGCCGCCTGACTGCCTATCGTAGCGCCACCGGGAACGGGATCCGTCTGGATGGCGGCACGGCCTATGCCGGCTCGGTCATCACGCGCTACTACGATTCGCTTCTGGTGAAAGTCACCGCCCACGCCCAGACGCCGGAAAAAGCAATCAGCCGCATGGACCGGGCGCTGCGCGAGTTCCGCATCCGCGGGGTGGCGACGAACATCGAATTCGTCATCAACCTCCTGAAGCACCCGACCTTCCTGAACGACACCTACACGACCAAGTTCATCGACACGACGCCCGAGCTCTTCAACTTCAAGCGCCGCAAGGACCGGGCCACCAAGATCCTGACCTATATCGCCGACATCACGGTGAACGGTCATCCCGAAACCGCCGGCCGCCCGAAACCCCATGCCGAGGCCAAGGCCCCGAAGCCCCCGGCGCTCAAGGCCGAACCCGCGATGGGCACCCGGAACCTTCTGGAGCAGAAGGGCCCGCAGGCCGTCGCCGACTGGATGAAGGCGCAGAAAAAGGTCCTGATCACCGACACGACGATGCGCGACGGGCACCAGTCCCTGCTCGCCACGCGGATGCGGTCGATCGACATGATCCGGGTCGCGCCGACCTATGCCGCGAACCTGCCGCAGCTCTTCAGCGTCGAATGCTGGGGGGGCGCGACCTTCGACGTGGCCTACCGCTTCCTGCAGGAATGCCCCTGGCAGCGCCTGCGCGACCTGCGCGCGGCCATGCCGAATTTGATGACGCAGATGCTGCTCCGCGCCAGCAACGGCGTCGGCTACACCAACTATCCCGACAACGTGGTCCAGGCCTTCGTGAAACAGGCCGCCGCCTCGGGCGTGGACGTGTTCCGCGTCTTCGACAGCCTGAACTGGGTCGAGAACATGCGAGTCGCCATGGACGCCGTGGTCGAGGCCGGGAAGGTCTGCGAGGGCACGATCTGCTATACCGGCGACCTTCTCGACCCCGCGCGGCCGAAGTATGACCTGAAATACTACGTCGCCATGGG
Source organism: Alphaproteobacteria bacterium (assembly GCA_029289325.1). Lineage (GTDB taxonomy): Bacteria > Pseudomonadota > Alphaproteobacteria > Rhodobacterales > Rhodobacteraceae > Tabrizicola. The sequence goes on along the minus strand of JARFTV010000029.1, from coordinate 47,615 downwards.
CAAGGAGCTGAAAGCCGCCGGCGCCCATGTCCTTGGCCTCAAGGACATGGCGGGCCTGCTGAAACCCGCTTCGGCCCGTATCCTTGTGAAGGCCCTGAAGCAGGAAGTCGGCCTGCCGATCCACTTCCACACCCATGACACTTCGGGCGCAGGGGCCGCGACGATCCTTGCCGCCTGCGATGCGGGCGTGGACGCGGTTGACGCCGCGATGGACGCCTTCTCGGGCGGCACCTCGCAGCCCTGCCTCGGCTCCATCGTCGAGGCCCTGAAGAACACCGAACGCGACACCGGCCTCGACATCAAGTCGATCCGCGAGATCTCGAACTACTGGGAAGGCGTCCGCGCCCAGTATGCCGCCTTCGAATCCGGCATCCCGGCCCCGGCGTCGGAGGTCTACCTGCACGAAATGCCCGGCGGTCAGTTCACCAACCTTAAGGCGCAGGCCCGCAGCCTTGGTCTGGAAGACCGCTGGCACGAGGTCGCCCAGGCCTATGCCGATGCGAACCAGATGTTCGGCGATATCGTGAAGGTCACGCCGTCGTCCAAGGTCGTGGGTGACATGGCCCTGATGATGGTCGCACAGAACCTGACCCGCGCGCAGGTCGAGGACCCGACGGTGGACGTGGCCTTCCCCGACTCGGTCGTCGACATGCTGAAAGGCAACCTCGGCCAACCCCCCGGCGGTTGGCCCAAGGGCATCCTGCAGAAAGTCCTGAAAGGCGAGGCCCCGGTCACCGACCGCCCGGGCCAGCACCTGCCCGCCGTCGATCTGGAAGCGACCCGCGCCAAACTGGCCGAGGACCTGCGCCTTGGCGCCGAAGAGGCCGAAGGCGAGACGGTGGATGACGAGGACCTGAACGGCTACCTCATGTATCCCAAGGTCTTCATGGACTACCGCACCCGCCACCGGATGTATGGTCCCGTGCGCGTCCTGCCGACCCTGACCTTCTTCTACGGCATGCAGCCCGGCGACGAGATCTCGGCCGAGATCGACCCCGGCAAGACGCTGGAGATTCGCCTGCAGGCCGTGGGCGAAACGACGGATGAAGGGGATGTTAAGGTTTTCTTCGAACTGAACGGCCAGCCCCGGGTCATTCGCGTCCCGAATCGCGCGGTGAAGGCCAAGACCGCCGCGCGGCCCAAGGCGGCCGAGGGCAACCCGGCGCATATCGGCGCACCGATGCCGGGCTCGATCGCGTCGCTGGCAGTCACCCCGGGCCAGAAGGTCCGGGCCGGGGACCTCCTCCTGACCATCGAGGCGATGAAGATGGAAACCGGCCTGCACGCCGACCGCGAGGCGGTGGTGAAGGCGATCCATGTCAGCCCCGGCGCGCAGATCGAGGCCAAGGATCTGCTGGTCGAACTGGAGTGAATGAGCAGGGTGGGCGAATCGCCCACCCTACACCTGCGCCTAGTAACGCGAGAAGAACTCGTCGACTTCCCGCTCGGCTTCTTCCCGGGTGCGGCCGTACCGCTCCTGGATCTTGCCGGCCAGCTTGTCCTTGTGACCCTCGGCGATGTCGAGCTCGTCATCGGTGAGCTTGCCCCACATGACCTTGGCCTCGCCCTTCATCTGCTTCCACTTGCCGGCGATCTGATCGTTGTTCATCGCGATCTCTCCTTTTTGCTCGCGCCGCTTTCTGCGGCCTACACCAAGAAGACGCCCGCCCCCTGCCCCGGGTTCCGCCGTCCCCTTCGACGCGGCGGGATGCAGCGCAAACAAAAAGGGCCGCCCCGAAGGACGGCCCCCTGCCTTCCGGCCCTTCGATCAGGCGGCGAAAGCGCCGGCCTCGACCGCTGCGGCCAGCTCTTCCGCCGACAGCTCGCCCGAAGCATCGGTGTCGACAGCGGCGAAGGTCTCTTCCGTCACGTTCGGATAGACCGCCTGGACTTCCACCAGCGAGAAGGTGCCGTTGGCGTCGGCATCCACCACTTCCGGCGCCGCCGAAGCAGCTTCATCAGCAACCGGCGCAGCGGTTTCCTCAGCGAAAGCGGCGGCTGCGGTCAGCACCGAAGCGGCCAGGGCGAGAGCGAACTTGTTCATCTACTTTCTCCAGTTTGCGGCATCGCAGCATAGGCGGCCGCGCAAGAAGGCTGATTTGCCTTCGCGCGCGAAGCTATTCAAATCAAAAAGGTTTCCAAGCCGTCCCATCGATTGCGACAACCAACTTCACACCGATTTTACTGCATCCGCGAAGACGATTACGCTGCACCCGCAACGGCGTCTGACCCGCTCCCCTCGCGAAGACCGGCCGCTCCGCGCCCAGCCCTTC
>JARFTV010000029.1:37075-45332 GCA_029289325.1 Alphaproteobacteria bacterium | reverse complement strand
CCGCACAGCCTAGCACGGCCTGCGCCGGGGCCGAGCAATTTGACGCTCCTACTTAGGTCGCAACCGCGCCGCGCTGCCGTCGCGCAAAAATTTTCCGGGTGCCGCGAATTTTCCTCTTGCAGCCGCGCGCCAGAGTTTATAGATCACGCCTCACCCAAGGATGCGGGCGTAGCTCAGGGGTAGAGCATAACCTTGCCAAGGTTAGGGTCGTGAGTTCGAATCTCATCGCCCGCTCCAGTCGGACCTGCCAAAGGGCGCCCAACCGGGCGCCCTTTCGCGTTCTCGAACCCTTGCTCCATGCCGCTCAAGGGTTTACCAGCCGAGTGGAACCGCCGGAGGGCCCGATGCGCAGCGCCACGATCACCCGCAAGACCGCCGAGACCGAGATAGCCGTCACCGTCGTCCTCGACGGGACCGGCCGGTCAGATTGCCAGACCGGGGTCGGCTTCTTCGACCACATGCTCGACCAGCTGGCCCGGCACAGCCTGATCGACCTCACCATCCGCGCCACGGGCGACCTGCATGTCGACGACCACCACACGGTCGAGGATGTGGGCATCGCCCTCGGTCAGGCGCTGGCCAAGGCGCTTGGCGACAAGCGCGGCATCCGCCGCTACGGTCATTTCCGGCTGGCGATGGACGACGCCCAGATCGCCACCGCGCTCGACCTCTCGGCGCGGCCCTTCCTGATCTGGACCGTCGATTTCCCGACCTCCAAGATCGGCTCCTTCGACACCGAGCTTGTCCGCGAATTCTTCCAGGCGCTGTCCACCCACGGCGGAATCACGCTCCACATCGACAGGATCCACGGCTTCAACAGCCACCACATCGCCGAGGCCACCTTCAAATCCGTCGCCCGCGCCCTGCGTGAGGCGGTGGAACCCGACCCTCGCCTCGGCGACGCGCTCCCCTCCACCAAGGGCGCGCTCTAGCCTTTCATCTTTGCCCAAATATCCCCGCCGGAGGCTCCGACGCTTCCGCCCCGCGCACCGGATACAGAAAATGCTCACCGCCCTCGTCGATTACGATTCCGGCAACCTCCACTCCGCCGAAAAGGCCTTCCAGCGCATGGCGTTGGAGGTTGGCGGGGGTGACATCCTCGTCACCTCGCGGCCCGAGGACGTGGCCCGCGCCGACCGGATCGTCCTTCCCGGCGACGGGGCCTTTCCGGCCTGCCGTGCGGCCCTGGGCAGCTATGGCGGGCTGTTCGAAGCCATCGAAGAGGCCGTCATCGGAAAGGCCCGCCCCTTCCTTGGCATCTGCGTCGGAATGCAGATGCTCGCCTCACGCGGACACGAATACCGCGAGACGCCGGGCTTCGGCTGGATTCCCGGCGACGTGGTGAAGATCGAGCCCGCGGATCGCGCGCTCAAGGTCCCGCACATGGGTTGGAACGATCTTGTTGTGGAACGCGCCCACCCGGTCCTTGATGGGATCGAAACCGGCGACCACGCCTATTTCGTCCATTCCTACCACTTCCGCGTGACCGACCCCGCGCACCGCCTCGCCTTCTGCAACTATGGCGGCGAGATCACCGCCATCGTCGGCCGCGACAACATCCTCGGCACCCAGTTCCACCCGGAAAAATCGCAGGCTCCCGGCCTGCGCCTGATCGGGAACTTCCTGCGCTGGACACCCTGACCGGCCTCCGGCTATCCGACCTAGGACCAGAGCCGGGGCTCGGCGAATTCCACCGAATTGCCCGCCGGATCGCGGACGTACAGCGACCGCGCGCCATTGGGCCAGTCGAACTCCGCGTCGATCTCCGCGTCGGCCGCAAAGAACCGCTGCCGCCAGCCCTCGATCTCGTCACGGCTCGCCGCAAAGCAGACATGCCCCGGCCCCCGCGCGCCATGCACAGGCACCGGCAGCGCGGGATTGCCGGGCGGCACCTCGGTCGCATCCGGGTTGAACAGCAGCAGCACCCCTTCCCCCACGCGAAAGAACACATGCCGCCCCGGCACCTTGACGATCACCGGCAGGCGCAGAAGCCCGGCATAGAACGCTTCCGCCGCCGCAAGGTCGGAAGCATAAAGAGCAGTCTCAAGGATGGCCGAGGGTCTCACGCCACCAGCCTGCGCTTGCCGCAGCCCAAGGTCAACACCCGGCGCGCCGCCTCCGCTCGATCAGCGCAAGACCGCCCAGAATCAGCGCCAGCCCCGGTCTTCCCCCAGATCCTGGCCAGCCACCTTTGCGCCTACTGTGCCCGCGAGCCCCGACTCGCCCGCGATCTGCCCCAAGGCCCCCACCACCAACGCCAGCAGGGCCACCGCCAGCGCCACCCGCCGCCCGACGATGCTCCGCGGCGGAACCCTGGCCAAAGCCAGTTCGCTGAACGGAAAGGATCCTCCCCACAACAGGGAGAGGGTCCAGAGACGTATCCAGTCCATCGCGCCCAGGCCCCGTCCTGCCAAAGGCCAGGACCCAGGACGATCCGATCCTTGCGCTATTTCACCCGCCTCCAGGTCCCGCCATCGCGGCAGATGCCCAGGACGCACCCCCGGACCGAAAGATTGTCCCCCGCCAGCGTCATGTCGCCGTTATAGGTCTTGTCGCGGTCGGGCGAATAGATCTTGCCGTCGTCGTACAGCCCGTTCGCATAGGGCACCATGTCCCAGACGATGCGCTTGCCGACATTCGGGCTTTCGATCTCCTTGCCCTCGCCGTTGTAGGCGCGCACGAGCACGCCACAGAAGGCGGGCCCGCAGGGCTTGATCTCGACATGGCCGAAGTTGCCGTTGTCGTCCTTCCGGGTCTGCCAGAGCCCCTCGACCGGATCAGCGAAAGCCGATCCCGCAACCAGCGCGAGCGCCGCGGCATAAGCGATAATCCTCATCTTGCGTCCTCCTCCGCAATGTCCCTGCGCCCGACCTTGCGCTCTCCGCAAAACCGATCAAGCGTGACGTGGGGTCGCTTTTGCCGCCTTTTCTTCCGCGCCGCCGCATGCCAAAGACCCCCCGACCAGCGACGGGAGCCTGCCATGATCCTTTACCCCGCCATCGACCTGAAGGACGGCCAATGCGTCCGGCTCCTCCGCGGCGAGATGTCCGAGGCTACCGTCTTCGGCGACGACCCCGCTGCCCAGGCGCTGAAATTCCAGGCCGCGGGTTGTGAATGGCTGCACCTCGTAGACCTGAACGGCGCGTTCGCGGGCCAGCCGGTGAACGCCGCCGCCGTCGAAACCATCCTCAGGTCCGTGAGCGTCCCCGCCCAGCTTGGCGGCGGCATCCGCGACATGGCGACGATCGCGATGTGGCTGGAAAAGGGCTTGTCCCGGGTGATCCTCGGCACCGTGGCCGTAGAGAACCCCGCCCTTGTGCGTGAGGCGGCAAGGACCTTCCCCGGACAGGTCGCCGTCGGCATCGACGCCCGCAAGGGTCGGGTCGCCACCAAGGGCTGGGCGACGGAAACCGACGTCATGGCCACCGACCTCGCCCAAAGCTTCCAGGACGCTGGCGTCGCCGCGATCATCTACACCGACATCGACCGCGACGGCGCGATGCAGGGCCCGAACATCGAGGCCACCGAAGCCCTCGCCCGCGCCGTGACGATCCCCGTGATCGCCTCGGGCGGCGTGTCGCGCATGGCGGACCTGATCGCGCTGCGCGACACCGGCGTCATCGCCGGAGCGATCTCGGGCCGGGCGCTTTATGACGGGGCCATCGACCTGGCCGAGGCGCTGCGGACGCTTCAGGCATAGCTCCACGTTCGACGCCGTCTCCTCGTCGCGGGACACCCCGCGAAGAGTGACGCAGTCATCGACGCACCGCCCACTGGCCCTTTCGCCGCCTTCGGACTAGAAGGGCGTGATCCCAGGACCCTGCCCATGCTGAAAACGCGCATCATCCCCTGCCTCGACGTGGCCGATGGCCGCGTGGTCAAGGGCGTCAACTTCGTCGACCTGATCGACGCCGGCGACCCGGTCGAGGCCGCCAAGGCCTATGACGCCGCCGGCGCGGACGAACTCTGCTTCCTCGACATCATGGCGACCGAGGACAACCGCGCCACGATGTACGACCTCGTCACCCGCACGGCCGAGCAATGCTTCATGCCGCTCACCGTCGGCGGCGGCGTCCGCACGCCCGAGGATGTCAGGAAGCTCCTCCTCGCCGGGGCCGACAAGGTCAGCTTCAACTCCGCCGCCGTGGCCGACCCGGACGTGGTTGCCCGCGCCGCCGACCGCTTCGGCAGCCAGTGCATCGTCGTCGCCATCGACGCCAAGACGGTCGAACCCGGCCGGTGGGAAATCTTCACCCACGGCGGCCGCCGGTCGACCGGGATCGACGCGGTCGCCTTCGCCCGCACCGTCGCCGCCAAAGGCGCAGGAGAGATCCTCCTCACCTCGATGGACCGCGACGGCACGAAACAGGGCTTCAACCTTCCCCTCACCCGCACCATCGCCGATGCCGTCGACATCCCCGTCATCGCCAGCGGTGGCGTCGGCACGTTGGACCATCTGGTCGAAGGCATCACCGAGGGTCATGCCTCCGCCGTCCTCGCCGCCTCGATCTTCCACTTCGGCACCTACACCATCGGCGAGGCCAAGGCCCATATGGCCGCCGCCGGCATCCCCGTGAGGTTGTCATGAGCCTGGAATCCCTCGCCGCCACCATCGCCGCCCGCAAGGGCGCGGACCCCGAAACCTCCTGGACCGCCAAACTTCTGGCCAAGGGGCCAGAGAAATGCGCCGAGAAATTCGGGGAAGAGGCGGTCGAGGCGATCATCGAGGCGGTCAGGGGCGACCGCGCCCGCCTGACCGCCGAGGCCGCGGATGTGCTCTACCACCTGCTGGTGATGCTCACCGCCCGCGACGTGACGCTGGAAGACGTGCTGGCCGAGCTTCAGCGCCGCGAAGGCAGCTCGGGCATCGCCGAAAAAGCCGGGCGCTGACCGATTTCCTCAAAGAAATCAGACCGGAGCCTGCAAAGGCTCCGAATCGGAATTTTCGAAAATTCCGGCGCTACAGCCCCAGCCGCGGGATTTCGATCGCCGGGCAGCGGTTCATCACCACCTGAACCCCCGCCCCCCGCGCCCGCGAGGCCGCCGCCTCGTCAACGACGCCCAGCTGCATCCAGACCACCTTCGCGCCCAGCCGCACCGCCTCATCCGCCACCGCGCCCGCTTCCTCGCTGCGGCGAAAGATGTCGACCATGTCGACCGGCCCCGCCTCGGCCAGCGTCGCCACCACCGTCTCGCCCAGGGCCTGCTGCCCCGCCTGCCCCGGGTTCACCGGAATCACCCGATATCCCTTGCGCTTCAGATAATCGGCCACCCGATGGCTCGGTCGGTCGGCTTTGGGCGACCAACCCACCAGGGCAATCGTCTTCACGCTGGTCAGGATATCGCGGATTTCGCTGTCGGTCGGCATGGTATCACCTGATGAAAAAGGGCGCCCGGAAAACCCAGGCGCCCAGTCGCGGAACGAGGGACAGTGAAGTCAAGGACGGGGTTCCGGCCCGTGCCTCCTTACTGTCATTTAGAAAGCTGAAAGGACCGTTAAAGCCCTGTCGCAGAGTCGTGATCACGCCGTCAGCGCCCCGCTTGCCGCGTAAAGCGAGACCGCCGCCGCGTTCGAGACGTTCAGGCTGCCAAAGGCCCCGGCAAAGGGGATTCGCGCCAGCACATCACAGGTTTCCCGCGTCTTTTCCCGCAGGCCCGGCCCTTCCGCGCCCAGGACCAGCCCGATCGGCCGCCCCCCCGCGCCCGCCACCGCCTCGGACAGGCTCACCGGCGCCTCGCCGTCCAGCCCGATCAGCGTGAAGCCCATGTCCTTCAGGGCCTCCATCGCCTCGGCCAGATTCGTGACCTTCAGATAGGGTTGCCGCTCCAGCGCGCCACTGGCCGTCTTGGCCAAGGCCCCGGTCTCGGGCGCCGAATGGTGCCGGGGCGCCACCACCGCCCGCGCCCCGAACACCTCGGCCGAGCGCAGGATCGCCCCCACATTATGCGGGTCCGTCACCCGGTCCAGAAGAACGACCAGCGGCAGGCCCTCGCCGGCCGCGCAGACATCCTGGAACCGGCCCCAGTTGAGCGGCCTGACCTCGACCGCAGCCCCCTGATGGACCGAACCCGGATCGATCGGCACGTCGAACCGACGCGGCTCCACCACCTCAGGCACGATTCCCGAGACCGCAACCGCTTCCTCCAGCTTGTCGAGCGCGTTCTTGGTCACCACCAGCCGCAGCTTCTCGCGCCGGGGATTCAGCAGGGCATCGCGCACGGCATGCAGGCCGAACAGCCAGACGGTTTCCCGCGCCTCACGCTTTTCGCCGCGTTCCTTCTCGACCACCCAGGCCGGTTTCCTGCCGCCCGCCGCCATGTTTCACCCCTTTAGATCAGTCCCGGACCTTTGCGCAGCCGCGCGCACCGATGCAAGCCGAAATCTTTCCTCAGCACCCTTGACGCCCCCCGCCCCCTTGGGTAGACGGACCCCCGGCGGGCGACGAGCTGCAAGGTGCGGCAGGGGACTGTAACTCCCCCGGGGCGACCCATGCCTGGTTCGATTCCAGGGTCGCCCACCATTATCTTGAAATGAAAGCGTTTTTTGTCCGCCTGGCTGCCACCGGCCGGTGATTTTGCCGCGCCCTCAGCCCGCCGCATTGCCACCGCAGCCCGGGCCTTGTCTTTCATCCTGCCGTCTCTAGCTTCTCGAAAATCAAGCTTCTCGACGGACCCACCCGATGCGCGCCCTTCTTCTTGCAGCCTTCGCCCTTTGCAGCTTTCCGGCCCATGCCCAGACGGCCCCGACCTTCGAACAGCTCGCCGACTTCCTGCCACCGGCACCAGACGGCTGGGACGTATCCGTCCTGGACCAGACCGAGGCGATGGGTGGCCCGACTGCGGTAGGCCACTACATGTCGGACGATGACTTCTTCATGATCACCTTCTCCGCCAGCACGATGCTCTCCACCCTCTATGCCGTCGAGCCCGCAACGGTCCCGGTCGGTGAAATCTCGATGGCCGAGAACGAGGGCGGGCTGATGGCGGTGGTCGGTCAGGTCGCCGTGTCGGGAATGCCCGGCGACGCCAGCCGGGAGCTGCTGCTGGAGGCGCTGGCCTCGGTCGACTTTGCGGCGATGCAGCAGTTGTCCGACTAGCGCGGCCGTCGCCAACGCACGGCCCCCCTCCCCCCTTGCGCCGCCCCCCGTCCTGGTGCCAACAAGTCAGGCGAACAGCCAGAGGTCGGCCCATGTCCTTCTCGATCCGCTTCACTCACGCCATCACCCGTCGCCCGGCGGCCAGCATCACCCACGGCCTGCGCGCCGTGGACATCGGCACCCCCGATCTCGCGCTGATGCAGGCGCATCACGACACCTATGTCGCCACCCTGCGCGAGACCGGGGCGACCGTTGTCGAACTCCCGCCGCTCGAGGCATATCCCGATTCGGTCTTTGTCGAGGACACCGCGCTCTGCCTGCCGCAAGGCGCCGTCGTCATGCGCCCCGGCGCCCCCTCGCGCCTGGGCGAGGCGGCCGAGATGGCGCCCCATCTCCGCGCTTTGTACAGCGAGGTGGTCGAAATCACCGGCGCGGAAAGCTTCATCGAAGGCGGCGACATCCTGGTGACCGAACGCGAGATCCTCGTCGGCCGCTCCGCCCGCACCAACGCAGCCGGGATCGCCGAACTCACCGCCCTCGTCGCGCCCTGGGGCTACAAGGTCCGCGAGGTGCACACGCCCCCGGGCGTCCTGCATTTCAAGACCGACTGCTCGCTCCTCGACGCCGATACGATCCTCTCCACCACCCGTCTCTCCGCCTCGGGCTGCTTCGCGGGCTACAAGGTCATCGACGTGCCCGAAGGCGAAGAGGCCGCCGCCAACACGATCCGCTTCAACGACCTGGTCCTGATGCCCGCGGGCTTCCCCCGCACCCGCGCCGCGATCGAGGCCGCCGGCTTCACCGTGCGCGAGATCGGCAATTCCGAATGTGCCAAACTTGACGGCGGCATGTCCTGCCTGAGCCTGCGCTTCACGCCGAAATGAGCTTCAATCTCCTCGCCGTCGGCCAGTCCGGTCGGCTGGAATACGAAGCCATCCTCCTCGCCGCCTCGCTGCGCCACGTCGATCCCGCCTTCTCGGGCCGCCTTTTCATTGCCGAACCGCAACCGGGCGGCAAATGGAGGGACGACCCGCGCATGGCCCAGCGGACCCGCGCCCTCCTTACCGACCTCGGGGCCGAGATCCTGCCCTTCGAAGCCCGCGTCTTCGGCCAGGATTACCCGCACGGCAACAAGATCGAGGCGCTGGCCGGACTGCCGG
>JARFTV010000029.1:0-37065 GCA_029289325.1 Alphaproteobacteria bacterium | reverse complement strand
CTGCCGGACCAGCCCTTCCTCTTCCTCGACACCGACACGCTGATCACCGGCCCCCTCAGCCAGATCCCTTTCGACTTCTCCCGCCCCTCCGCCTCCATGCGGCGCGAGAACACCTGGCCCAAGGTCGAACTCTACGGCCCGACCCTGACCGAGACCTGGAAAGCGCTCTACGACCGCTTCGGGCTCGACTTCGAAAGCTCGCTCGACCGCAGCCAGCCGCAGGACTACTGGCAGCGCCATCTCTATTTCAACGCGGGCTGGTTCTTCCACGAAAGCCCCGCGCGCTTCGGCAACCGCTTCCTCGCCTGGGCGAAACAGATCCGCGACGACCCGCCCGCGGAACTGGTCTGCCAGGAACTGTTCCCCTGGCTCGACCAGATCGCGCTGCCGCTGGTGATCCACTCCTTCGGCGGAGGACGGCCGGGACCGGAGCTCGACGCGCTGGATGGCAGCGCGACCTGCCACTACCGGACCCTGCCGCTGCTCTATGCCCGCGAAAGCGACCGCGCGGTCGCGGTGCTGGAGACGGTGGCCAAGGACAAGGCCCTCCGCCCGACCTTGCGCGACTGGGCGCCGGTCAAGGCGATGGTCTACCAGAACAAGGGCCGCAAGGCGCGCGCGCTGTTCGACCGCGCGCGGCTCCCGCACCGGGAACAGGTCATCCGCAACACGCTGAAACGCGAAGGGCTCTGGCTGCGGTAGGCTGCGTGAAATCACGCAGCCTACATCGCCAGCATCCCCACGGGCCACAGCGACAGGACCAGCAACCCCGCCATCGTCCAGTTGAACGCCCGCAGCCGCCCCGGCGCCTCCAGCCAGCGCCGGACCGCCTGCCCCGCCCCGGCCCAGACCGCGACCGAGGGCAGGTTCACCAGCGCGAACACCCCCGCCACCGCCGCATAGGCCAGGGCCGAAGGCTCCGGCGCATAGGCCGAGACGGCGCCCAGCGCCATCGCCCAGGCTTTGGGGTTCACCCATTGGAAGGCCGCCGCCTGCAGGAAGGTCATCGGTGCCGCCCGTGCCCGTCCCTCGCCCGGCTCACCGGCCCGGGCGATCTTCCACGCCAGCCAAAGCATATAGCCGACCGAGGCGAGCTTCAGCCCCACCAGCGCCCCCGGCCAGGCCCGGAACATCCCCGCCAGCCCCAGCCCCACCAGAAAGACCATCACCGAATGGCCGACCGAGATCCCAAGCATATGCGGCACCGTCCGGCGCAGGCCGAAGTTCACCCCGCTGGCCAGAAGCATCATGTTGTTCGGCCCCGGCGTGACCGAGGTGACGAAGGCAAAGCCCAGCAGGGCGAGCAGAAGCTCCTCTGACATGCGGCGCAGCCTGCACTGGCCGCACCGGCCCTGCAAGCCGCAACTGCGCGCCTTTCGCCCTCAGCTGCCCGGCACGACGCAGTCCTTCACGTCCAGCTTCTGCACGGGATCGTTCGGCCCACACTGTCCCCCGCCCATCGGATATTCCCCAGTGGCGGCGCAGCCGGCCAAGGCCAGCAACATTGCCACAAGACCCACTGTCAGGCTACGCGTCATCCCTGTTCCTCCGGCTGCCGACAGGATTGCCCTATTAGTCTCCTGGATGAACCAGTGGCCCACAGACTGCCTTGACGCAGGTCAACCGGGCACGGAACCTGGGCTCGCCGGATCGTCTAGGTGCAGACCATACTCGACGACCCACCAGTCTCTTCCGGGCAGGCTTTGGCCTGATGCGGGGCGCTCGATCGCGTGCGAGATCATTCCCATCGCGCCCGCCACCTTGGAGAGCCAGGCGAAATGGGCTTGGATCTCGTCCCAGGTAGCCTCGCAGGCGCGTCCCTTCAACCTCCACCGGATCACGGCAGGGGCGTCAGCGGTCTCGGCATGCATTCCGGCCAGGCCATGACAGATGCCGTTCCGCAGATCGATGGCGGGTTGCAGTTGCGCATGCAGCCGCCGCGCCAGTTCGGCTTCCCAAGGGCGCTGATCGGCCGTCGCTTGCAGCAGATAGTTCCATCGCCGCAGAAGCGCGCGGGCCCCATGCTCGCAGCCAGCCTCAGCGCCGTTTGCCACGCCGATGATACGCTGCGCCTCGGCCTCAATCCCGACCCAAAGCCGGAGAAGCGAGGCCGGCACACCGTTGATCTGGTCCCAGCTGATCCGGGTGGGGGTCGCCATCGCACTTAACCCGCGAACACCGCTGCAAGGTCCGCAAACCCCTTCACCTCGATCGGGTTGCCGCTCGGGTCGCGGAAGAACATCGTCCATTGTTCCCCCGGCTGGCCCGCGAAACGGACCTGCGGCGGCAGGACAAAATCGACCCCCGCCGCCGTCAGCCGATCCGCCAGCGCCCGCCAGTCCGGCAGGTGCAGCACCAGGCCCAGATGCGGCATCGGCACCAGATGGTCGCCGACCTTCCCCGTGTCTGTGGTGGCGAAGGGCTTCCCCAGATGCAGGCTGATCTGATGGCCGAAGAAGTCGAAATCGACCCAGGTTTCCGTGCTGCGCCCCTCGCGGCAGCCCAGCACTCCGCCATAGAAGCCGCGGGCCTCGTCAAGGCTGGTGACGTGATAGGCCAGGTGGAAGGGGGTCAGCATCGCTTCGGGCTCCGGGTTGAGACCGCTTGATCCAAGCACACAAGCCCTTGGCCCCGCAACGATCCTCCTCAGAAACCCCGCCGGAAGGGATAAATATTCTGTAAACGGCCGCGGCCAAGCTGTTGATTTCCCTATCGTTGGCCCGCGTGTCCAGCGTGGACACTCCGTCGTTGCCAGCCGCGCGGTTCCCTCCTACCCTGCCGCGCGAACAACGGAGGACCCCATGACCGACAGACCCCTCGGCTTCGAGACGCTCGCCATCCACGCCGGTGCCGAACCGGACCCCGCCACCGGCGCCCGGCAGATCCCGATCTACCAGTCGACCGCCTTCGTCTTCCGCGACGCCGACCACGCCGCCAAGCTCTTCAACCTGCAAGAGGTGGGCTACATCTACTCCCGCCTGACGAACCCGACCGTATCCGCGCTCGCGAACCGGGTCGTCGCGCTGGAAGGCGGCGCGGGCGGCATCGCCTGCTCCTCGGGCCATGCGGCGCAGATCATGGCGCTCTTCCCGCTCATGCAGCCGGGACGCAACATCGTGGCCTCGACCAAGCTTTACGGCGGCACGATCCAGCAGTTCTCGAACACGATCCGCAAGTTCGGCTGGTCGGCGAAGTTCGTCGATTTCGACGACCCCAAGGCCATCGCCGCCGCCATCGATGACGACACCCGGGCGCTGTTCTGCGAGACGATCTGCAACCCCGGCGGCGCACTCTCCGACCTGCCCGCCATCGCCCGCGTGGCGAACCAGGCCGGCATCCCGCTGATCGTCGACAACACGACCGCCAGCCCCTACCTCTGCCGCCCGATCGAACATGGCGCGACCCTCGTCGTCCATTCGGCCACCAAATACCTGACCGGGAACGGCACCGTCACCGGCGGGATCGTGGTCGATTCCGGCACCTTCGATTGGTCCGCCTCGGACAAGTTCCCCTCGCTCAGCCAGCCCGAACCCGCCTACCATGGTCTCGTCTTCCACCCGACCTTGGGCAACATGGCTTTCACCTTCCATTCCATCGCCATCGGGCTGCGCGACCTTGGGATGACGATGAACCCCCAAGGCGCGCATTACACGCTGATGGGGATCGAGACCCTGGCCCTGCGGATGCAGCGCCATGTCGAGAACGCGCAGATCGTGGCGGAATGGCTGGAGCAGGATCCGCGGATCGGCAAGGTCACCTATCCGGGGCTCAAATCCTCGCCCTACCACAACCTCGCCAAGATGATCACGCCCAAGGGGCCGGGGGCGCTGTTCACCTTCACGGTGAAGGGCGGCTATGAGTCCTGCGTCAAGCTCATCGACAACGTGAAGCTCTTCTCCCATGTCGCGAACCTCGGCGACACGCGGTCGCTGATCATCCATCCGGCCTCCACCACCCACCGGCAGCTGTCGGAGGACGCTCAGGTCAAGGCAGGGGCAGCGCCGGATTCGGTGCGCGTCTCGATCGGGATCGAAGATGTCCGCGACATCATCGCCGATCTCGACCAGGCGCTGGCGAAGGCCACGGCCTGAGCCGTCAAACAGGGGTCAGCCCCCCGGGGCTGGCTCCAGCGGCGGGGCGGGGATGACCCCTTTCGGCAGGGGCGCCAGCCAGGCAATCCGGGCCGCAAGGCGCACCGGCGCGTCGGGGGTCCATTCCACCGACAGGGTCTGGACCCGGCAGGCCAGCCCCTTGTCAGGACAGGCCGCCCGCGCCTGCGCCAAAGCGGTAGAAAGGGCGGCCTCCACGGTCCGGGTCTCCTCGGCGCCGGGGTCGAGTTCGAAGACCGTGCTGGTCTGGCTCAGCACATGGGCGCCGAGGTCAGGCAGCGGCTCGGCCTCGGGCGGCAGGCGATAGACCAGCTCCAGCCGGAACTGCGCCGTGCCTTGCACCGGATCGACGCTGCCCTCAACGACCCGGGCAGTGTTGACCGCGCACTCGGCGGCGAGGTTGTCAGTCAGGACCTTGCACAGGTTTTCGGCAAGTTTCGGCGCGCAGATGTCCGCCAGAACCTGCAGATAGGGCTCATCCGGGAGCTTCTCGCCCTGGGTCAGCAGCTCGATCAGCCGGGCGGTCCGCAGGATCGTCGCGCTGCGGTCGGGGTGGAAGCGGTCCTGCCGCAGGTAGGCCAGCGCCTCGGCCTGCGGAACAAGCCCCCCAGAGGGCGAGATCAGCCAGTCCTGGCTTGGGACCGGCGCGGCGGGGTCAGAGGGCTGGGCAACATCTCCCGTGCCTGCGGGCATCGTCTGGTAATATTGCCAGCCCGCCGCTCCGAAACCGACGGCCATCAGCAGCACTCCGGTCCCGATCAGCAAACGCAGCATCAGAAGTCCACTCCCTGCCGGAGGTTTTCCAGATCGCCGAAAGCAAAGCTCTGGGCGATGGCCTTGACGCGCGCCCCGAAATCCTCGCCCTCGGCGACCTGGCCGCGGATCTCGAAGAAACGGTCCTGGGTCATGCGGATCTTCGAGCCGTTGATCGGGGCATAGCTCGCCTTCGGCTCTTCCGGTCGGGGGACCGGCCCCACGACCGAGACCGTGCCCCGGTCAAAGCCGATCCGGCTGGTCGATGCCTCGATCCCGAAGGAATCGCGGAACCAGATGTCATAGGCAGCGGCGCGGTCGCCGATCCGGGCCAGACGTTCCTCCACCTCGGCGACCGGGATCGCTCCGGTTTCCGCCGACCGCAGGAGGGACACGCCCTGGTTCAGCCCATAGGCCGGCTGGATGCCGCAGGATTGCAGGCCGCTGTCCAGGATCACTTCCACCGGGACCACGGGGTCAAGGTTGGCGATCCCGGCCTGCGCCCCGCCAAGCAGCACCACCCGCTCGATCCGCGCGCCGGGGGCAAGGTGAAGGTTCCACATCCGGTTCCGGCCGCCCGTTTCCAGCACCAGATAGACCGGGGCCGAGGTCTCGGTGACGGCCACGTCATAGGCCTCATAGGCCGGGCCCGAGACATCCAGCTGGACGGTCGTGCCGGTCTGGCGGTAAAGGTTCACCAACTGCTGCACCCCGGCGGCGAGATGGCGGTCGTTGTAGGTCGAAAGCGCCAGGTCGATCCCGCTCGCGCCCGCCGTCACATGCCCGACGACACTGCCCGCCTGGGGCGGCGTGGGGCGGCACCCCATGATCTGGCGGATCGTCGTGACTTCGGCCGGAATGTCGCGGCTGGCCCGGGTCGTGTAGCCCGAGATGACATCGGCGATGAACACCGGGGTATTGCCCGCGCTGGCGGCGATCGGCCCCACCGCCTCAAGACCGTCGGCCCCGTCGACCAGAAAGGCTTGCGGCGAATCGCCCGCCACCACCGGACGGCCGCTGTCGCTGGGCTGGGCCCATACTGCAACCATGTCGAGAACCTGGCCCGGCAGGACTGCTTCCAACAGGCGCGGGCCGCTGAGGATCAGCGCGACGGAGGCCAGGCCCACGGCTGCGCCGATTGCCATGCTGATCGGTCCGCGCACCATTCACCTGCTCCTGCCACCGTTACCCCCATTTCCTGGGCAACTTGGGCAAATTCAGGCCGAAACCGCGGAACTGTTGCGATTTCGGCCTGATTCCCTTGGGTTAGCAGCGTTACTGGACGATTTCGTAGAAGATCGTGACCGTGGCCCCGACATTCACCTCACCCCCGGCCAGCGGGACTGCCGCGGCCGCAAGCTCGGCCTTGTACAGCGGGATCGGCCCCTGCATCGGCGCCCCCTCGCTGATCGAGACGACCCGGCCCAGCGTGACCCCGGCCGCCGTTGCCAGAAGCTCAGCCCTGGCGCGGGCGTCGGCGACCGCCTCCTTGCGGGCCTCATCCTCAAGCGGGCGGGGATCGGTGAAGCCGAAGCTCAACCCGTTCAGCGTGTTGGCCCCGTCCTGCACAGCCGCGTCCAGCACCTGACCCAGCCCCGCCAGATCGCGGATCGTCACCGTCAGCATGTTCGCCGCCACATAGCCCGAGATCGTGGGGCTGCCGCTTTCATAGCCGGTCCAGTTCGGATTGACCGACAGGTTCGAAGTCTGCATGTCCCGCGCCGCGACCCCGGCAGCGGTCAGCCGGGCCATCACCGCCTCCATCGCGGCGGAATTCGCGGCCAACGCAGCGCTCGCGCTTTCGCCCTGGGTGGTGACGCCGATCGACAGGCTTGCCATGTCGGGCGCTGCCTCGACCGAGCCGACGCCGGTGACGCTCATCAGCGGGGCGGGGGCCTCTTGCGCGATGGCGGGCGTGGCGATGGGCAGCGTCAGGGCAAGGGCGACGGCAAGGGCCGGGGCAAGGGCGGGGACGGAAAGGACACGCATCGGGTTTCTCCTTGGTTGCGCGGCAGATTTCGGAGTTGTGACGCAGGCCGCAAGCGGATCCTTGGCCGTTTTTCTTCCCTTCGGCGAAAAGCTGCTGTAGTTCTGCGCCAGCCCCGCGCGCCACGTTCCCGCGCTTTTACATTCCGTGCTAGACCCGCCACATGAAACCGACTTTCGCACTTGATCTGACCCGCGACGTCGTGGGGCTTCTGCATCGGACCCCGAAGGGTTGGATCCCATTGGGAGAGGTGGCTTTCGACGCCCCCGACCTGGACGAGGCGCTGGCCTATCTGCGCAAGACGGCGCTAGGTCTTTCGCCTCAGGGGCTGGCCAGCAAGATCGTGCTGCCGAACAGCCAGATCCTATACACCGAAGTGAATGCTCCCGGCCCCAGCCGCGAGGACAAGCGCCGCCAGATCGCCGAGGCGCTGGAGGGCAAGACGCCCTATGACGTGTCCGATCTGGTCTTCGACTGGTCCGGCAAGGGCGCGACGGTCAAGGTCGCCGTCGTGGCGCGCGAAACACTGGATGAGGCCGAGGCCTTCGCCGTCCAGCACAAGCTGAACCCGGTGGGTTTCGTCGCCGTGCCCGAAAGCGGGGCCTTCGTGGGCGAACCCTTCTTCGGCCCGACCCAGGCCGCCGCCACCCTTCTGGCCGCCGGCGAATCGATGGAAAAGGATCGCGAGCCGGTCACGATCCTGCAGCGCGACCTGCCCGCCGCAGCGCCGCCTCCGGTCGTGGAGGCTGCGCCTGAACCCGTGCCCGAACCCTTGCCGGAACCCGCGGCCGAAGCGCCACCCCCCGAGCCGGAACCGCTGCCGCAGTCCATCCCCGAGCCTGAACTGGAGCCTGAGCCGGAACCGGCACCCGAACCGGAGCTGGAACCAGAGCCTGCCCCCCAGCCTACCGCCACCGATCCAGCGCCGGTCGCGACCATCAGGCCCGAGGACGATACGCTGCCCGGTCTGGAAGAGGCCCTGAACGCCGACCTGCCCGCGCCTGAACCGGCCGCCGCGCCGGTGGCCCAGGAGCCCGAGGAACCGGCCCCGGCCGAAGACGACCTCGGCGACGACCTTCCCGGCGGCAAGCTCTTTACCCAGCCGCCCGCGCCGAAAGCGCCCGAACCTGCCGCCGAACCGGCGTCGGAAGAGGTCGAGGAAGCCCCCTTCGCCCATGTCCCGGACAGCCTGGCCGAGGATGAGGCCCCACCGGCTCCGGTCCCCGCGGCCACGGCACCCAACCTGACCAAGGTGGAGCCCAAGACCAGTGTCACGGCGCTTGGACTTGACGATGACATCCCGCCGCAGCCGCCCTCGGCCGCCATGGTGGCCTTCGCCAGCCGCCGCGCCGCCCAAGGCTCCGCTCCCGCCGTCGCCGCACCCCCGGTCGCCCGCCCTGACGTGACGCCCCGCGCCAAGCTCGGCGCCGCCGCGCCTGCAACGGCCCGCCCGGTCGCCGCCAAGGGCATGGTGACTGCGCCGTCGATCCCCGGCACGCGCGGCAAGCCCAAGGCCAAGCCCGGCGCCGAGATCCCCCGGCCCGTCGGCCCCGGTCCGACCACCGTCAAATCTCCGGCCCGGCCCGGCGGCACCTTTGGCGCTGCGACTCCGGCGCGCAGACGCGGGGGGATGGTCTTCACCATTCTCGTCGCGCTGCTTCTGCTTTTCCTCGCGCTGATCGCCGCGTGGTCCTCTTACTATCTCTCCGCCCGGAACGACGCGACGACCGAGACAGAGCTGGCCGGGACCCTCAACGCCGATACCGTGATGCCCGGCGTCGAGGATGAGATGCTGGCCGACATGCAGGCCCCCGACGACCCGGCCGAGCCTCTGCCCGAGGATGAGGCCCTCGCGGATGGGGTCGATCTCGCAGCGGTCGAGCCGGAGCCGGAGCCCGAGCCGGTGGCGCTCGCCGCCGTGGAACCCGCGCCCGTGGCCGCGACCGAGCCTGCCCCCGCGACCGAGGTTTCGACCGACCTCACGGCCGCGCAGGCCCCCGCCGAGGATCAGGACGAGATCTTCCTCTCGGCGATGGACGCCCCGCCCCCGGCGCTGGATGCGCTGGCCCTGCCCGCGCCGCTGGATACCGCCGATGCCGCCCCCGGCCCGGTGATGCCGCCTCCGGCCTTCGGCACGGTCTACCGCTTCGATGCAAACGGCCTTCTGATGCCGACCCCCGAGGGAATCGTCAGCCCGGAGGGTGTTCTGCTGATTTCCGGCCCGCCGCCGCTTGTCCCGCCCTCGCGCAGCGAAGCTGCCGCCGCCTTGGCCGCCGCGGCGACTGCCCCGGCGGACCCGGCGGACGAGCCGGTGGTCGCGGCCGTTGACCCCGCCGCCGAAACCGCTGACGGGCCCGCGCCTGCGACGGCTGCGGCGGCCTCGCTGATTGCGGCTGCCGAAACCGCAGCCGCGGAGGCGCTCGCCGAACCCGCCCCGGCCGACCCTGCACTGGCAGGCTTCCGTCCCCGCGCGCGGCCCGAGACGCTTGCCGTCCCTGTCCCCGCCGCCGATGATGCGGCCGATGACGAGGCCAGCCTGACCCCCGATCCCGCGCTGGTCGCCGAATTTGCCGGCAAGCGCCCCCTGCCCCGGCCGGCGACCGTTCTGGCCGCTGCGGCCGCCGCCCAGCCGGCCAACCTTGGGGCCCAGGCCGCCTCGCTGACCGCTCAGGCCGAGGCAGAACTGGCCGCAGCCGCGGCGCTGGAGGCCCGGAACCCTTCGGTCGTCGCCATCTCGCGCCGCCCCGCGACGCGTCCCCGCGATTTCAGCTCGGCGGTCGAAGCTGCGGTCGCCGCCGCCGTCCGCGCGCCCGAACCCCAGGAAGTCGCGGCTGCCGCACCCGCCCCCGCCGCGGTTCCCGACCTGAAGCCCGAGGAACTGGACGAGGTGGACGAGCCCGAGGTCGCCAGTGCCGCGCCCTCGATCCCGACCCGGGCCAACGTCGCCAAACAGGCGACCTTCGCGGATGCGATCAACCTGTCGAAGATCAACCTGATCGGCACCTATGGCACGGATTCGCGGCGCTATGCTCTGATCCGGCAGTCGAACGGACGCTACAAGAAGGTGCAGGTCGGCGACCGGATCGACGGGGGCACGATCAAGGCGATCACCGAGACCGAGGTGCGCTATCAGAAGGGCGGGCGGCTGCTGAGCCTGAAGATGCCGAAGGCCTGATCCCGGATCTGTCCACGGTGGACAAATTCGGCTTCCGTAACGAAATCAACGCCTTGGTCGCGGACGTTAACCTTTGGGCAATATCTGCTCGTCGAGGACTTCTTCACTCCTCGCGCGGCCTGGGGCCGGTCGCGAGGAGAGGACGAAGTTGCACGACGAGCCTATCCGGCGGCCACCCCGGCCTCGGCGAAGGTCGCCATCCCGGAATGGCAGGCGACCGCGCCCTGAACCACCCCGATCGCCAGCGCCGCGCCCGAGCCTTCGCCCAGCCGCAGGTCCAGCGCCAGAAGCGGCTCCTTCCCCAGCTTCTCCAGCAGCCGGGCATGGGCGCCCTCGGCGCTCTGGTGCCCGGCGACGCAATGGTCCAACGCCCCCGGCGCCGTCTGCTCCAGCACGGCGGCAGCGGAACAGGCAATGAACCCGTCCAGGATCACCGGAACGCGCGCCATCCGTGCGCCGAGGATCGCGCCCGCCATCGCCGCGATCTCGCGGCCGCCAAGGCAGCGCAGCACCTCCAAAGGATCGGAGAGGAGCGCCTGATGCCGCTCGACCCCGGCGGCGACGGCGGCCTCCTTCCGGCGCAGGCCCGCGTCGTCCACCCCGGTCCCACGCCCGGCCCAGCCGAAGCCGCCATAGAGCGCGGTGGCGATGGCTGCGGCGGCGGTGGTGTTGCCGATGCCCATTTCGCCCGCGACGAAAAGATCGGCCGAGGGATCGACCGCCTCATAGCCGGTCCGCATCGCCGCCACGACCTCGGCCTCGGTCATCGCCGGGCCTTCGGTGAAATCCGCCGTCGGGCGGTCGAGATCGAGGGAATGGACATCGAGCTTGGCCCCGAAGGCCCGAGCAAGCTGGTTGATCGCCGCCCCGCCATGGGCGAAGTTCGCCACCATCTGCACCGTCACCTCGGCCGGGAAGGCAGAGACGCCCTTGGCCGTCACCCCGTGGTTCCCGGCGAAGATCGCGATCTGCGGCCGATCGGCGCGGGGCTTTTCGGTTCCCTGCCAGCCCGCGAGCCAGATCGCCACGGTCTCCAGACGCCCCAGCGCCCCCGGCGGCTTGGTCAGCTGGCCGTTCCTCGCCTCGGCCGCGGCGATGGCCTTGGCGTCGGGTGCCGGAAGGCGGGTGAGGAGCGTGCGGATGTCGGCGAGGGACTGGAAGGGCATGGGCGTCTCGGCTGTTGATCCTTGATGCGCTTGGGGCTACCCCAGGACCCCTGTGATTGCCAGCCGGGATAAGCCGCCTTGCCTACCAGACGCGACATCGCCCCCCGGATCCTGCCCGACCTCTGGTCGGCCTTCGCACTGCTGACGCGGCTGCCGGTGCCGGACCACAAGGGGACCGGCGCGGGGTCGGCCTGGGCCTGGCCTGTGGTCGGCGCGACCCTCGGGGCGCTGGGGGCCGGGCTGGCGGGTCTGGCGCTGTGGCTGGGTCTGACGCCGGGCATTGTCGCGGTCCTGGTGCTGGTCCTGGGCGCGGTCCTGACCGGGGGGCTGCACGAGGACGGGCTTTCCGACACGGCGGACGGGCTTTTCGGCGGCTGGACGCGGGAGCGGCGGCTGGAGATCATGAAGGACAGCCGGGTGGGAAGCTACGGCGTTCTGGCGCTGCTGCTGGTCACGCTGGCGCGCTGGTCCGCGCTGGAGGCGCTTCTGGCGGGCGGGGAGCTTTGGGCGCTGGTCGCGGTCGGGGCGCTGTCGCGGGCGCCGATGGGGCTGGTCATGTCGGCCCTGAAGAACGCACGCGGGACGGGGCTTGCCCATGCCACGGGGCGCCCCTCGGCCGTGGTGGCGCTGGCTGGCGCGGGGCTCGCGCTGGCGCTGGGGCTGGTCTTCGCGGGCGGGGCGGTGCTGCCGATGGTGGTCGCGGTGGCGCTGGTCACGCTTTGGCTGGCGCGGTCGGCCCAGAAGCGGATCGGGGGGCAGACCGGGGATATTCTTGGCGCCACGCAGCAGCTGGCCGAGGCCGCCTGCCTGGCTGTCCTGGCCGCCCGGCTGTAGGCCCGCCGCAGGCGCTTTCGTTCAGGAAACCGTCCGGGGGCGCAAGAATTCCGCTGCCGCACATCGGCTCTGCGCAGCGCGGCACGGGCAGGCTCTGGCCTTTGCGTCCAGCCCGCGCTAGACGGACGTGACAGCTTGCGAGGCCACCCATGTCCGACTTCTCCGACGCCATCTCCTCGATCGAGGACATCATCGAGGACGCCCGCAACGGGCGCATGTTCATCCTGGTCGATCACGAGGACCGCGAGAACGAGGGCGACCTTGTGATCCCGGCGCAGATGTGCACGCCCTCGGCGATCAATTTCATGGCCACCCATGGCCGCGGGCTGATCTGCCTGGCGCTGACGGCGGAACGCGTGGACCAGCTGGGTCTGACGCTGATGGACCGGAAGAACTCCAGCCGGCATTCCTCGGCCTTCACCCTGTCGATCGAGGCGGTCGAGGGAATCGCCACGGGCATCTCGGCCGCCGACCGGGCGCGGACCGTGGCGGTGGCGACCGATCCCACCAAGGGGGCGGCGGATATCGCCAGCCCCGGTCACATCTTCCCGCTGCGCGCCCGCGACGGCGGCGTGCTGGTGCGGGCGGGGCATACCGAAGCGGCGGTGGACGTGTCGCGGCTGGCGGGGCTGAACCCGTCGGGCGTGATCTGCGAGGTGATGAACGACGACGGGACGATGGCGCGACTGCCCGACCTGATCAAGTTCGGCCAGAAGCACGGGCTGAAGATCGGCACGATCAGCGACCTGATCGCCTATCGGCGCAAGCATGACAATCTGGTGCAGGAGCGGTCGGTGAAGGCCGTGACCTCGATCCATGGCGGCGACTGGCTGATGCGGGTCTTTGTCGACGATCTGCAGGGCGCGGATCATGTGGTGCTGACCAAGGGCGACCTGTCCACGCCGGACCCCGTGCTGGTGCGCGTCCATGCGCTGAACCCGCTGGAGGATGTGCTGGGCCTGGGCGAGGGCAGCGACCTGCCGGCCGCCATGCGGATCATCGCGGCCGAGGGGCGCGGGGTGGTGGTGCTGCTGCGCGATACGACGATGAAGATGGTCGAGGATGGCGAACAGTCGCCGCAGACCCTGCGCCAGTACGGCATCGGGGCGCAGATCCTGTCTGCGCTGGGTCTGTCGGCGATCACGCTGGTCACCAACTCGGTCCAGCCCAAGCTGGTGGGGCTGGAAGGCTATGACCTCACCATCGCGGGCACGCGCCCGATCAAGGAGTAAGCCCATGGCCGGTTCGGAAAGCCACTACACCCTGCCGCTTCCAAGCTTCGACAAGCCGGTGAAGTTGCTGATCGTCGTCGCGCCCTATTACAAGGACATCGCCGACAATCTGGTCGCGGGTGCGCGGGCGGTGGCGGCCGAGTGCGGAGCCGAAGTCGATCTGGTCGAGGTGCCGGGCGCGCTGGAAGTGCCCTCGGCCATCGCCATGGCCCAGCGGCTGGCGGAATACGACGGCTATGTCGCGCTTGGCTGCGTGATCCGGGGCGAGACGACGCATTACGACACGGTCTGCAATGATTCCAGCCGGGCGATCAGCCTGCTGGGCCTGCAGGGCGCCTGCATCGGCAATGGCATCCTGACGGTGGAAAACCGCGCCCAGGCCGAGGTGCGGGCGGACCCCGCGGCGCAGAACAAGGGCGGCGGTGCCGCAGCGGCGGCCTTGCACCTGATCGCGCTTTCGCGCAAATGGGCCGGGAAATCCAAGGGGATCGGTTTCCGGGCATGACATCGGACAAGGGACAGGCAAAGCGCCAGATGAAATCCGCCGCGCGGCTTTACGCGGTGCAGGCGCTGTTCCAGATGGAAAGCTCGGGCCAGACGGTCGAGGGTGTGACGCGCGAATTCGAGACGCACCGCTTCGGCGCGACCTATGAGGAAGGCGAATTCGCCGAGGGCGACGTCGATCACTTCCGCTCGGTGGTCGGGGCTGCGGTGAACTGGCAGGCCAAGATCGACCAGATGACCGACCGCGCGCTGGTCGCGGCCTGGCCGATCGACCGGATCGACCCGGTGCTGCGCGCGCTCTTCCGGGCGGCAGGCGCGGAGCTCGTGGACCTGCCGACCCCTCCCAAGGTCGCCATCACCGAATATGTCGACGTGGCCAAGGCCTTCTTCCCCGAGGGCAAGGAACCGAAATTCGTCAACGCCGTCCTTGATCATATGGCACGCGAGGCCAAGCCCGAGGCCTTCTGACGCGTCCAAGTCAGGGAGATCAACCCAGTGGAGTCCCTGACATGCGCCGTTTGTCCCTTGCCGCCCTGCTTGCCGTGACCACGACCTCGGCCTGCGCCGTGTCGCCCGATCCGGTCGGGATCGACTGGCAGTTGCTGGCGGTTGATGGAGCGGTCGTCGACTATCCCGCCAGCCTGCGGATCGAGGCCGACGGCACCCTTGGCGGCAAGGCGCCGTGCAACAGCTGGTCCAGCGGCAATGCGGCGACCCTGCCCGACCTGACCCTGCGGGGGATCCGCGCAACCCGCATGGCCTGCGACCGGCTGGCCGAGGAGCGGGCCTTCTTTTCGGTCCTGGCGCTGATGACCCGGACCGAGATGGACGGGGAGAACACCCTGATCCTGACGGGGCCCGAGGGCCGGGCGCTGGAATTCGTCCGCGACCGGACCGCAGACGTGCCCTGCAAGACCTGTCGGACGGACGACTAGCGCGGCCCGCCGCAGGCTTCAATCTTACCGATCTCCGCCGGGGACCGGGGCTGGACGTCCGGCCGGGCAAGCGCCATATGCGGGCGGAACGCAACCTTGCAGAAGGCCATCATGCTTAGCCGCCCCGCCGTCGGACTGTTCCTGGACCGCCCCCTCGTCACCCGCTTCCTGATCGCCGTGATCCTGATCAATGCCGTGACCCTGGGGCTTGAGACCTTCCCCCCGGCGATGGAGCAGGCGGGGGGCCTTCTGCGCGTCGTGGACCGGGCCTGTCTGGCGATCTTCGTGGTCGAACTGACTGCCCGGCTCTACGCGCAGGGCCTGCGCTTCTTCCGCAATGGCTGGAACGTCTTTGATTTCGTGATCGTCGGCATCTCGCTGGTCCCGGCAGGGGCGGGCTTTTCGGTCCTGCGGGCGCTGCGCATCCTGCGGGTGCTGCGCGTGGTCTCGGTCACGCCAAGCCTGCGACGGGTGGTCGACGGGCTGGGCCGCGCCCTGCCGGGGATGGGGTCGGTCTTCCTGCTTATCCTGCTGATCTATTACATCGCGGCGGTGATCGCGACCAAGCTCTTCGCGGTGAGCTTCCCGGAATGGTTCGGCAGCCTTGGGGCCAGCGCCTATTCACTGTTCCAGATCATGACGCTGGAAAGCTGGTCGATGGGGATCGTCCGCCCGGTGATGGAGGTCTATCCCCATGCCTGGGCCTTCTTCGTGCCCTTCATCCTGATGACGACCTTCGCGGTGATGAACCTGATCGTCGGCCTGATCGTCAATTCGATGCAGGAGGCGGCTTCGGAGGAAACGCGCGGGGAGGCGCAGGTGTTCGAGGACAAGGTGCTGGCCCGTCTGGCAGAGATCGAACGCAAGCTGGACGGCCGCGGCTGAGCGTGTGGGTAGGGTGGGCGATATCGCCCACCCTACGCCCTGCCCCGGTAGGGTGGGCGATGCGCCCACCACCCCCGCAGGGTCAGCGATGCGCGTCGTAAAGCGCGGCGGCCCGGTCGAAGAACCTTTTCCGCGCCGCCGGGCCTTCCATCATGATCTCGTGCTCCGCCCCCGGATAGAGATCCAACTCGCCCTTCGCCCAGGACGCCATCCGCAGATGCACCGGGGCCACGTCCACCACCTTCTCCGCCGTCCCCAGCGCACAGATCGCCGGGACATCCGGGGCCTTCTGCCGCGCCAGCGCAGTGCATTCCCGCAGCGCCGCCCGGAGCCAGGCGATCGACGGCCCCGCCAGCGCAAGGTCGGGCACCTCGCGCAACTGGCGGACCATGTAATCCCACATTTCGCGATCGGTGGTCAGGACATTGCCTTCGAACGGGTTGGTCAGGAGATAGGCCTCACCCCCCGTGGTCGGCGCATAGCGGTGCGCATAGCGGAAGGGGCCAGAAAGCGCCGCGACCACCGTCGCCACCGGCCGCAGCCAGGCCGCCATCGAGATCCCCCACATCGGGGCCGAGAACACGGCCGCGCGGAACGGCAGCCCGCGCATCAGGGCGCGCAGGCCGATGCAGCCGCCCATGGAATGGGCCATCAGATACCACGGTTCCGGCAAGCCTGCCCGGCGGACCGCGTCCGCCATCACGTTCAGGTCCTGCTGGTATTCGGCGAAATCCTCGACATGACCCGCCATCCGGTCCGGCAGGGCCCTGTCGGCAAGACCCTGGCCCCGCCAGTCGATCGTCGCCGTGGCATAGCCCCGCGCCGCGAGATCCGCAGCCGCGCGGCCGTATTTCTCCACGCATTCGGTGCGGCCGGGCAGGAGGAACACCGTCCCCCTCGCCCCTTCCGGCCACCAGGCCAGCCGGATCCGCGCCTTGCCCGATTGCGCCCCGCCGGGCCATCGGCAAGCGCGGCATGGAACGGCGCCGGCGTCACCCCAGGACCGCGCCCAGCTTCATCGCCTGGCCCATCGAGCCGTCGACCTTCAGCTTGCCGGTCATGAAGGCCATCGTGGGGTTCATGTTGCCGTCGAGGATCGCGCGGAAGACATCGGCCTCGGCCGTCAGCGTCACCTCGGCCTCTTCATCCCCGGCGCGGACGCCCTGCCCGTCCAGCATGATCGCGCCCTCCCCCGGGATGACGAACTTCGCCACCCCGTCATATCCGCCCGACAGCTTGGCCGACAGCGCCCTGACCGCCGCATCAATCATTTCGCTCATGCAAGTCTCTCCTTCGTGACCCTCGCCCACTGGCATTCTGGCGTGGATCGATTACTTTCCTGTTATGGGTATCCGGGCCGCCATTCTCAATCGTATCGTTGCGGCACTTCTGCCGCTTTTCCTGACTTGCGCGGTTGCTGCGGCCGAGGATACCGCCAAGCTGGATGGCCTTTTCGAACGGCTTGGATCCGCTGGCGAGGGTGAGGCCAGCAGGATCGAGCGGGAAATCTGGATCGAATGGTCGAAATCCGGCTCTCCGGCGCTGGATCTGCTGCTGCAGCGCGGTCGGGATGCGATGAGTCTCGGCGATACCGCGCAGGCCATCGCGCATTTCACCGCGGTGATCGACCATGACCCCGCCTTTGCCGAGGGCTGGAACGCGCGTGCCACGGCCTATTACCAGGCCGGAGAGTTCGGCCCCTCGCTGGCCGATATCGGTCAGGTCCTGACGCTGAACCCCCGGCATTTCGGCGCGCTGGTCGGGTTGGCCGCGATGCTGGAGGAAAGCGGCAACCCGCAAAAGGCGCTCGCGGCCTATCGGGCGGCGCAACAGATTCACCCGCATCTGAACGGCGTCGCCGAGGCCATTCAGCGGCTTGAGGCCCAGGAGAAGGGTCAGGAGCTTTAAGATGGACGCCCCGCGCCGGGTGACGGCGGTCCTTGGACCGACGAACACGGGCAAGACCCACCACGCGATCGAGCGGATGCTCGCCCACCGGACTGGCGTGATCGGCCTGCCGCTGCGCCTGCTTGCGCGCGAGGTCTATGACCGCATCGTCGCCCGTGTCGGCCCCTCGGTCGTGGCGCTGGTCACCGGAGAAGAGCGGATCGTGCCCGACCGCACGCAATACTGGGTCTGCACGACCGAAGCGATGCCGCTGGAGATCGGAGCCGATTTCGTCGCGGTGGACGAGATCCAGCTTTGCGCAGACGCCGACCGTGGCCATGTCTTCACCGACCGCCTGCTGCGGGCACGGGGCCTGCATGAGACGCTGTTCCTCGGTTCGGACACGATGCGGGGGGCCATCGCGGGCCTTGTGCCGCATGTCACCTTCCTGCGGCGCGACCGGATGTCGACGCTGAGCTACACAGGTTCGAAAAAGATAAGCCGGATGCCGCCCAGAAGTGCGATCGTCGGCTTTTCGGTTGAAAATGTATATGCCATCGCCGAACTGATCCGCCGCCAGAAGGGCGGCTGCGCCGTGGTGATGGGGGCGCTGTCACCGCGCACCCGGAACGCTCAGGTCGCGCTCTATCAGAACGGCGACGTGGATTATCTGGTGGCGACGGATGCCATCGGCATGGGGCTGAACCTCGACATCAAGCACGCGGCGTTTTCGGCCACCGCCAAGTTCGACGGCCGCCGGATGCGCCCGCTTTTCCCGCACGAACTGGCCCAGATCGCCGGCCGCGCCGGGCGGCACACCGAGGACGGGACCTTCGGGGTCACCGGCGAGGCGCGGCCCTTTGACGAGGATCTTGTCGAAGCGATCGAGACCCACCGCTTCGCCCCGGTGAAGAAGCTCCACTGGCGCAACGAATCGCTGGATTTTGGCAGTGCCGAGCGGCTGATCCGCAGTCTGGAAGAACCGACGTCCAACGAATGGCTGACCCGAGCGCGGGATGCCGACGATCTTCTGGCGCTGAAGGCGCTGGCCGCGCTCCCCGAGGTGCAGGACCGCCTGACCGAGCCGAAACGGGTCCAGCTGCTGTGGGACGTGTGCCGGATTCCCGATTTCCGGTCCTCGTCCGGGGCGGAACATACCACGCTTTTGACCCGGATCTTCGAGTTTCTGGTCGGCCGCGGCCTTGGTGGAGGGCGGATTCCCTCGGACTGGCTGGCCAAGGCCATCCAGCGCATCGACAAGACCGAGGGCGACATCGACACGCTCTCGCGCCGCCTGGCCTATATCCGCACCTGGACCTATGTCACTCAGCGGAAAAACTGGGTCGAAGACGAAAGCCATTGGCGCGAGGAAACCCGCGCTGTAGAAGACCGCCTGTCGGACGCGCTTCACGCGGCGCTGACGCAACGATTTGTTGACCGGCGGACGAGCGTCCTCCTTCGCCGGTTGAAGCAGAAGGAGGCTCTGGTGGCCGAAGTGAACGACAAGGGCGAAGTGACGGTCGAAGGCGAATTCGCCGGGAAGCTGGAGGGGTTCCGCTTCCGCCAGGATGCCTCGGCCACGCCCGATGCGGCGCGGACGCTGGCTCAGGCGGCATTGCAGGCGCTGAAGCCTGAATTCCACCTGCGCGCCGACCGCTTCTACAATGCGCCGGACACCGAGCTGGACTTCACCGAACAGGGTGGCCTGATGTGGGGCACCAATGCGGTGGGCAAGCTGGTCAAGGGATCCGAGCCCGCGAAACCCGGCGTCGAGGCTTTCGTGGATGAGGAAGCCGGCCCGGAGGTCGCCGAAAAGGTCCGCCGCCGCCTGCAGCACTTTATCGACCGCAAGGTCGCGGCCCAGTTCGAGCCGCTGCTGAACATGTCCCGCGACGAGACCCTGACCGGCCTTGCCCGCGGCTTCGCCTTCCGGCTGAGCGAGGCGATGGGGGTCCTGCCCCGCGATGCCGTGGCCACCGAGGTCAAGGAGCTGGATCAGGACGCGCGTGGCGCCCTGCGCAAGCATGGCGTCCGCTTTGGTCAGTTCACCATCTTCCTGCCCGCCCTTCTGAAGCCCGCGCCGACCCGTCTGCGGCTGG
This sequence comes from Alphaproteobacteria bacterium, assembly GCA_029289325.1. GTDB lineage: Bacteria > Pseudomonadota > Alphaproteobacteria > Rhodobacterales > Rhodobacteraceae > Tabrizicola. The sequence continues at coordinate 17,499 of JARFTV010000029.1, read as the reverse complement.
TGCTGTGGTCGCTGTGGAACGGTCTGCAGGAATTCCCCGAATCCCCGCCGCCGGGCCTGGTGACGATCCCCAACGTCCAGGACGTGCCGAAACAGCATTACACCCTGGCCGGCTACCACCCCGCCGGGTCGCGGGCGATCCGCATCGACATGCTGGAGCGTCTTGCCGACATCCTGCGCCAGAAGGATTCGCGCGCCGGGTTCGAGGCTACGCCCGACATGCTGTCGATCACCGGCATGACGCTTGACCAGTTCGCCGATCTGATGGCCGGCCTCGGCTACAAGGGCGAGAAGGGCGAACGGCCCAAGGTGAAGGCGGTAGAGGCGCCGAAGGCCCCCGAAATCTCCGAGGAAGCCGCCGCCGCCATTGCCGCCGGCGTGCCGATCCCCGAAGAAGTCTCGATCCTCGCCCCGACGCCCGAGCCGGAAGCAGAAGCCGCCGCGCCCGAGATGGAGGTGTTCTACACCTTCACCTGGGCGCCGAAGCCGCGCCACCAGCGGCCCGAGCGCGGCCCCCGGCCCGAGCGGAAGGAAGGCGAAGCCCGCACCCCGCGCGGCGACCGTCCCCGTCGCGAAGGCCAGGCTCCGCAGGGCGACCGGCCGAAGCACGACCGTCCCAAGGGCGACCGCCGCGACCACGGCAAGGGCAAGCCTCCGCGCGACGACCGGCAGAAGTCGTTCGAGGCCCGCCCGCCCCGCGCGGAAAAGCCGATCGACCCGGACAACCCCTTCGCCGCGCTGCTGGCGCTCAAGGGCAAGGTCTGATTGGGCGGGCCCTCCGGCAAGCCTGACCCCAATGCCGCCCCTCGGCTGCGGCTGGACAAATGGCTCTGGCAGGCGCGGTTCTTCAAGTCGCGCAGCCTTGCGGCCGAGGTGATCGAGGCGGGTCATGTCCGTGTGAACGGCACCCGCATCTCGCGCCCCGGCCGCGACGTGGCCGAGGGCGACACCCTTACCTTTCCGCAGGGCCAGCGGATCCGCCTGGTCCGCATCACCGCCCTTGGCCATCGACGCGGCCCCGCGACCGAGGCGCAGGGGCTTTATCTGGACCTCGACCCGCCCGCGACGCCAGAGCCGCTTGAATGATCCGCGCGCATGGCCTAACTGGCATGCAAACGATCCGCTTCGGGGCACTCCCATGACCTATGTCGTCATCGACAACTGCATCGCCTGCAAATACACCGACTGCGTCGAGGTCTGCCCGGTCGACTGCTTCTACGAAGGCGAGAACATGCTGGTCATCCACCCGGATGAATGCATCGACTGCGGCGTCTGCGAACCGGAATGCCCTGCCGACGCAATTCGGCCGGACACGGAACCGGACATGGAGGAATGGGTTTCCTTCAACAGGAAGTACGCCGTGCAGTGGCCGGTGATCGTGACGAAGAAGGACCCGATGCCCGGTTATGAAGACCGGGACGGAGAGCCGAACAAGCGCGAGAAATATTTCTCGGAAGCCCCCGGTTCCGGCGGCTGACCGCCGACCGATTCGGTCCGGGCTTGGACCACGAATCAGTGACGGCATGAAAAAAGCAAATAATACAATGCGTTAAGACTTCAGCGCGCGATTTCGCGGCGATTGGAATCAGGCGCGATTTGTGTTATGGTTTGTTTACAAACAAGCATGGAAGCCTGTCTGACGGCTTAGCGCATCTCGCCTGGGCCTTCTACTTTTGTGACAATCCAACTCCATTCACCAGGGCGGGGGTGCCCGGGTGGGCGGAGTTTGTTGCGGAAGGGGCCTCCGATCTGGGGAATGTGCCGAATGACCAAATCGAAGAAGCCTGAATTCCGCCCGAACGATTTCGTGGTGTATCCCGCGCATGGCGTGGGCAAGATCATCTCGATCGAGGAACAGCAGATCGCCGGGATTCAGCTGGAGCTTTTCGTCATCTCCTTCGAGAAGGACAAGATGACCCTGCGCGTCCCCACCCACAAGGCGCTGGACATCGGCATGCGCGCGCTGTCGGCGCCCGACGTCGTGACCAAGGCGCTCGACACGCTGAAGGGCAAGGCCAAGGTCAAGCGCGCGATGTGGTCGCGCCGCGCCCAGGAATATGAACAGAAGATCAATTCGGGCGACCTGCTGTCCATCGCCGAGGTCGTCCGCGACCTGCACCGCGCCGACGACCAGCGTGAACAAAGCTACTCCGAGCGTCAGCTCTACGAAGCCGCGCTGGAGCGCCTGACCCGCGAAGTCGCCGCCGTCTCGGGCGTGGACGAGGCGGGGGCTGCGAAGCAGGTCGACTCGGTGCTGGTCGGTCGCGTCGCGGCCTGAACAAACGACGAATGACGACAGAACGGCGGTCCTTCGGGGCCGCCTTTCTTCATTGTCGAGCAGGCCACAGGCGGCGCAGGTAGAAAAGCCCCGCCGCAAGGCCAAGCGCAAGCGCGGGGTGGTTAAAGGCCGGATAGCACCAGTGCCCCCTACAGGACCGGCAGCCCGAAATCTCGCTTCATCCGAAATACCGCTCTGCCGGCAGCTAACCCGCCAGCCGCCCCGCCACACACCAGTCGCGCTCCAGCCCCAGATCGCCCACCAGGATCGGGGGCACCTTGCCCCGCGCCGCCCGCGCCCGATCCCGCATCGCGCCAAAGCCGGCCAAGGCATAGGGCGCCGGCCAGAGCCCATCCAGCACCGGATTGGCCGCTTCCAGCATCTCCGGCCTCAGCGGGGCCGCGGCCAGCGCCAGCCGCCCGCAGGCGACCTCCGCCAGCTTTGCCGCCCGATCCAAGGGCAAGGCAGGCCGAAAGACCGACACCCGCAACGCGTTGGAGGAAAACAGAAACGCCACCACATCATGCCCCGTGGTCGCCCGCACCCCGGCATAGGTCCGGTAATCCGGCCCCAAGGTCTGCGCCCGCTTGACCCGCAGGCGCACCACCTCGATCGGCAGGGCGGGCAACAACCGCGCGCGGGCCGAGGACCAGCAATGCTTCCGCCAGCTTACCCCGGCAGCGAGGACCCGCCGTTAGCGCGATCTCGCTGTCTCCGTGGCATTTGACTCAAATTGCCTTTCACATTTGCACAAATATCCCACGGGAGGTCCGGAGGGTGTGAAACCCTCCGGGGCCAGCCCCAGGCGCGGCCTCAGTCGTACTCGCGCAGACGCGCGACGTAGCGGGCCATCGTGTCGACTTCGAGGTTCACCTTGTCCCCGACCGCGACCTCGCCCCAGGTCGTCACCTCTTGCGTATGCGGGATCAGATTCACCCCGAACTCGGCCCCCGCAACCTCGTTCACGGTCAGCGAGGTGCCGTTCAGCGCGACCGAACCCTTGGGCGCGATGAACCGGGCCAGCGCCTCGGGCGCGCGGAAGGTCACGCGGACCGACCCGCCTTCGGACCGCACGGCCACCACCTCGGCCAGCCCGTCGACATGGCCCGAGACGATATGGCCGCCCAGCTCGTCCCCCACCTTCAGCGCACGTTCCAGGTTCACCCGCTTGCCGGGGACCCAGCCGCCAAGGTTCGTCTTCGACACCGTCTCGGCGCTGATCTCGACGTCGAACCAGTTCTCCGGCTCGGACCCCAGGGCCACGACCGTCAGGCAGACCCCGTCGCAGGCGATCGAGGCGCCGATGTCGATCCCCGCCACGTCATAGCGCGTGGCGATCCGCGCGCGCAGGTCGCCCGTGACCTTCGTCTCGATGATCCGCCCCACATCGGTGACAATTCCCGTGAACATCCGCGCCTCTCCTCTTTGTCTCCGAGGTAAAGCCGCCCCGACCGCCTTGCAAGCCCGCCGGACTTCGCGTCATGATCTCTCCATAATTTGCGACCATTTCTTTGGCCCAACGGCCTGTGTAGTGCGAGTGACGAGGGACCTTGTGACCGACCGCCGCTTTTTGTTCCTGCAGGGTCCGCATGGGCCCTGGTTTCACCAACTGGCCCGGCTTCTGCGGCAGGCAGGCGCGCAGGTCTGGCGGGTCGGCTTCAACCTCGGCGACCGGATGTTCTGGCGGGGGCCGGGCTATATCGCCTTCCAGCACGGCCACGACCGCTGGCCCGAGACCTGCGCCGCCCTCTTCGACCGCCACGGCATCACCGATCTGGTGCTTTACGGCGACACCCGCCCGATCCATGCCCAGGCCATAGCCCTCGCCCGTGCCCGGGGGATCACGGTGCATGTCTTCGAGGAAGGCTACCTCCGCCCCTATTGGGTCACCTATGAACGCGGCGGGGCCAACGGCCATTCCCGGCTCATGGAGCTCACCCTGCCGGTGATGCAGGACGCGCTGAAGCGGGTGGACCGTGACCTCCCGGACACGCCCGGCACCTGGGGCGACATGCGCCAGCACATGTTCTGGGGCGCGCTTTACCACGGTTTCGTCGCGTTGGGCGGCCTCGCCTATCGCAACTTCCGCCCGCATCGCGCCCTGACCGTCTGGCAGGAGTTCCGGCTGCACCTTGCCCGCTTCCTGATGATGCCGCTCCACCGGCTGGAGCGCAGGCTCGCCACCTTCCGCATCCGTCATGGCGGCTTCCCCTACCATCTGGCGATCCTGCAGCTTGAACATGATTCAAGCTTCCGCGACCATTCGCCCTTCGCCAGCATGACCGACTTCCTTGCCCTGGTGATCGACGGCTTCGCCAAGGGCGCGCCGCGCCACCACCATCTGGTCTTCAAGGCGCATCCGCTTGAGGACGGACGCGTCCCGCTCAAGCCCGAGATTCGGCGGCTGGCCCGACTGCACGGGATTTCCGACCGGGTCCATTTTGTCCGCGGCGGCAAGCTGGCCGAGCTGCTGAACGACGCGCGCTCGGCCGTGACGGTGAATTCGACCGCCGGTCAGCAGGCCCTGTGGCGCGGCCTGCCGCTGCGGATTTTCGGCAACGCTGTCTATGCCAAGCCGGAATTCGTGTCGATGCAACCGCTGGAGCAGTTTTTTGCCGCCCCCGACCGGCCCAATACCCGCGCCTATCGCGATTATCGCCAGTTCCTGCTGGAAACCTCGCAACTGGTCGGCGGCTTCTATTCCTCGCGCGGGCGCAGGACGCTCCTACGACAGGTAGTGGACCTGATGCTGGCGCCCGAAGATCCATACCAGTCGCTGGTTTCTGGCAACGCGGCACCGCGGCAACAGTTGCGGCTGGTGCGTTGAATTCCGTTAATGCTCGGTTGGCAATGCGCGGTCAGCTTGGATAGATTCCACCAGATAAAAAGGCCGTAACCGGCAAGAGGTAGGGCAGTGCGAGTGTTTGGCAGTAAACTGGCAAAGGCCATGATGATTCTGGCCTCGGTCGCCTTGGTGGCGTCCTGCGGCCTGCCCCGCAGCGGACCGAACAAGCGCGAGATCATGGCCGGCTCGGTCGACAAGAAGGGCGATGCCTTCATCGTCCCCGTGACCCCCGCCGTCAGCAGGGCAACCGCGGCGCAACCCGTCTTCGGCTTCAGCGCGGCGTTTCGCAAGGCCGGCCTCATCGGATCGGATGTGATCAGCCCCGGCGACACGCTGGGCATCACCGTCTTCGAGAACGTGAAGGACGATCCCCTGCTGGGCAATACCGGCCAAAGGATCACGCCGCTGCAGGAAACCCAGGTCGACGGCCAGGGCTTCATTTACATTCCCTATGCCGGGCGCATCAAGGCGGCCGGCCAGACACCGGACGGCCTGCGCCAGGCGATCACCCGCCAGCTGGAAGACCAGACCCCCAACCCGCAGATCACCGTGACCCGGCTTGCCGGGGACGGCGCGACCGTGTCCATCGCGGGTCAGGCCGGCGCGAATGGCGTCTACCCGATCGAGCCGGGCACCCGCACCCTCGGCGCAATGCTGGCGAAATCCGGCGGCGTCACGGTCGATCCCGCCGTTGCCATCGTCCGCCTCACGCGTGGCGGTCAGACCGGCAAGATCTGGCTGAAGGACCTTTACGAAAACCCCGCACTGGACATCGCCCTGCGGCCCGGCGACCAGATCGTGATCGAGGCGGACAGCCGCAGCTTCATGGCCCTCGGCGCCACCCGGGCGCAGAACCTGATCCCGTTCAAGAGCGCCAGCATGTCCGCGCTTGAGGCTATCGCGACGGTCGGCGGCCTGTCGACCTATTCCGCCGATCCCAAGGGCGTCTTCATCCTGCGCGACGAGACCGAGGCCATCGCCCGCGCTGTCCTTGGCCGAAACGATCTCGTCGGCGACCAGCGGATCGTCTATGTCCTCAACTTGACCGAACCCACCGGCCTGTTCGAGGCGCGCGACTTCCAGATCCGCGATGGCGACACACTTTATGTCACCGAGGCACCCTTCGTGCAGTGGCAGAAGACGCTGGGCGCGATCACCGGGACGACCGGGGCGGCGGCGAATCTGGCCTCGACCACCAATTCCGGCACCTGACGCCGCCGTGTCCGGTCAGCGGTCGGGCCCCGGACTGACCGGAGTACCCCAGCGGCTCTGGCATCAGAACCTGTCGCTCGCGCGCGATCAGCGGGTGCGACGGATCTTCCAGCTTCTTGGACATGAGTTGCGCCTGGGCCTGCCCGGTCCCGGCGATGGCGTCGTCGTCTGGGGTCGCAGCCCCACGGCCTGGCGTGGCGAGCGTGTGGCCGCGCGGCGCGGATGTCCGCTGATCCGGGTCGAGGATGCCTTCCTCCGGTCCATCCACCCCGGCCGCGCCGCGGGTGAGGGGCCGCTCGGCCTGCTGATCGATACGGTCGGCGTGCATTTCGACAGCGCCTCCCCATCGCGGCTGGAGGAGATCCTGGCCTCCGCCGGCTTGCAGAATTCGAACATTCTTGATCGTGCTAGCGTCGCGATGTCACGCCTAAAGCACCTTCATCTTTCAAAATACAACAATTTTGATCCAGCCCTCCCTATCCCCGACAGCGGCTATGTCCTTGTCGTCGACCAGACCCAGGGCGACGCCGCTATCCACCATTCCGGCGCGACCGCCGCCGATTTTCCCCGGATGCTCGCCGCCGCCTTGGAGGATCATCCCGACCGCCCGATCCTGATCCGCGCCCATCCCGAAACCTCGGCCGGCCTCCGTCGCGGCCATTTCTCCGCCGCCGATGCCGGTGGCCGAGTGCGGCTCCTGACCGACCCGGTCTCGCCGCATCACCTTCTGGCCGGGGCGGCGGCGGTCTACACCGTCTCGTCCCAACTGGGGTTCGAGGCGATCCTGCATGGCCACCGCCCCCGGGTTTTCGGCCAGCCATTCTATGCCGGCTGGGGCCTGACCGAGGACGCCCGCCCCCTGCCCCGCCGTACCCGCCAGCTGACCGCCGAACAGCTCTTCGCCGCGGCAATGATCCTTGCCCCGGTCTGGTACGATCCCTGCCGCGACCGGCTCTGCGAGGTGGAGGAGGTGATCGACCAGCTGGAAGCCGAGACCCGCGCCTTCCGGGAGGACCGGAACGGCCATGTGGCAGCCGGGATGCGGCTCTGGAAGCGGCCGCACCTGCAGCAGTTCTTCGGACCGCTCCGCTTCCGGAACGAGGCAGAGCGGGCCGACCGGCTGGCGGCGGCTTCGGGGCGGGGTCTCCTGATCTGGGCAGGGAAGGAGCCGGAGGGGTTTCGCCCCTCGGCCCCCTGCCTTCGCGTCGAGGACGGGTTCCTCCGCTCACGGGGTCTGGGGGCCGAGCTGGTCCCACCCCTGTCGCTGGTGACGGACGACCGCGGGATCTATTACGACCCGACCCGGCCGTCCCGGCTGGACTGGCTTCTATCCCGGCCGATGCCGCCGGGGGGCGAGGAGCGGGCGCGGGCCCTGATCGGGCGGCTGCGGGAGGGGGGCTTTTCCAAATACAACCTGCCCGCGCCCCCCCTGCCGCCCCTGCCCCCCGGTCACCGCATCCTCGTGCCCGGCCAGGTCGAGGACGACGCGTCGATCCGGCGGGGGGCGGGGAAGGTGCGGACGAACCTGGGGCTCCTGCAGGCGGTGAGGCAGGCGAACCCGGGGGCGGTGGTCCTTTACAAGCCGCACCCGGACGTGGTGGCGGGACTGCGGGAGGGGGGCGTGGACGGGGGCCTCGCCGATCTGGTGATCGAACGGGCGGACCCGGCGGCGCTGCTGGCGGCGGTGGATGAGGTCTGGACCATGACCTCGCTTCTGGGCTTCGAGGCGCTGGTCCGGGGGGTGCCGGTCACCTGCCTCGGTACGCCCTTCTATGCCGGGCGGGGGCTGACGCGGGACCTCGCGGCCGTGCCGGGCCGGCGGGGGAAGGTCGGGCTGGAGCGGCTGGTCCACGCGGCCCTGGTCGAGTATCCGCGCTATCGGGACCCGGTCTCGGGGAGGCCCTGTCCGGTGGAGGTGGTGCTGGACCGGCTGGACTCGGGCGAGGGGCTGGGGGCCGGGCCGGTCAACCGGGGACTGGCAAAGCTGCAGGGGCTTCTGGCCGGGTGGGCCTGGATCTGGCGCTAGTGTCCACGGTGGACAGTCAGCGTTCCACCCATGTTTTCAATAGCTTGGGTGTTTCTGTTAGGGATTTCTTAACCCGGCCGCAACGCCCTCCTTCCCAATCCACGGAGGGGAAGAGGCGCCCCGAGGCAAGCGGTGCTTACGGGGACAGCGACCGGGAGGATCTGCTCGGGCATCTGGCCCGCAGTTTTCAGGACCAGCTTGAGGCACGGCGCGGGGCCGAAACCCCGACGGCCAGGGGCCGGAATGGCCACCGCGGCGCGCGGGACGTCCGGCGCTGCCTCGTCCCTGCGGGCTATTTGATCTTCTTGCCCGCGATGACCATGCCGTCCTTGTTCAGCGCCGAGTTCGCGGTGGCCAGCACCTTGGGCACCACCTTCTTGGGCTTCTTGGCCTCTTTGTTGCCTTTGCTTCTGTCCTTGGACATCGGAGCGTTCCTTGTCTGCCCGGAGGATCGCTGCCGTCTTGGGCTGACGGGCGTCAGCGCGCGGCATCAGGGGCGACCCGCTTGCGCGGGGACGGAGCCTGTAGGGGAAAGGTGGCTACCCGGAAGCGGGAATGCAAGGGTGAGGGGCGGCGGGCCTTGGCCCGCGAAAGCAGTCCAGTGAACTGTTTTCTGCCGCGAACGCCCGAGCACGCTTGCGAGGGCCGGGGGGGCTGAGCCGGGGCAGGCCCCGACCTACAAGATGCGCATGGATGCACACCCTACGGTTGGGTGCAAAGCTGACCGCGACCGGCACGTGGGGGTGAGGGGCGGCCCCTGCCTTGCCGGGGCGTAAACGGTCCAGTGGCCGGTTTCAGCGTCGAACGCCCGAGGCTTGCGAAGAAACGTTAAGTGCCGAGGAGAAACCCCGAGATTAGGCGGTGCGTGCGAGCACGCACCCTACGTTGCGGTTAGGGAACATAGAGGAAAGCGCCCGCTGTCTGGTCCCAGACACCATCTTTAAAAAGCATCTTGATGGTTTGGCCTGTCATCGGAATTCGTCCAATTCCAGTGGGAATTCCATCCACGATAGCACCCCCCACCAATACGGTCCCTGAAGGAGCGGTAAAGCGAAACTCCACAGGCTGATACTCGTCGGGGCCAAGCATAAAGTTCACCTTCTGAAGCTCTGCCGCGAAGGCATCGAAGGACGCTGCAGGGAGCAATTGGACGACGATACCCTCACCATCGTTCGCGCGGGTTGCTGACACATGCCACGGCGCACCCGAGGACGGACTTGTGTTTGATACTGCCAAGAGGCCTTCGACTTCGATCTCATACTCGTTCGAACCGATATCCACGTCGACATCGGCATCAGGGAAATATTTTTTGATCAGAGACTTAACGGATTCTATCAGCGCCCGTTTTTCTGCATCGACAGTGGCGTATTTCTCACCGACGGTGGCTTCAAATGCGACTTCGCCAGGACTGCCCTCTGCAGCGGCGAGAATAATTGCAGAATCCAGTGAAACTTCGACCTTTTCGGCCTTGCAGGCAGCAAGCAACACCAACGCCGCGAGAAGAGATACTTTGCGCAAGTCAATCAATCCCATTGGAACACCAACGTTCAGTTTATCAAACATCCAACTCCTCCACGAACCTCGCATTCTCCTGAATATACTGAAACCGCAATTCCGGCTTCTTGCCCATCAGGCGCTCCACCAAGTCGGAGGTGTCTCCCGGCTCGTCCTCATCAATCGACACCCGGATCAGCTTGCGGGTCTCGGGGTTCATCGTGGTGTCCTTCAGGTCCTTGGCGTCCATCTCTCCCAGGCCCTTGAAGCGCTGGACGTCGATTTTTCCCTTTCCGCCCAGGCCCTTGGCGAGCCAGAGCTCTTTTTCGGTGTCGTCGGCGACGTACATCCGGCGCGGGCCTTGGGTCAGGCGGTAGAGGGGCGGGCAGGCCAAATACAGGTGGCCCTTGTCGATCAGGGGGCGCATCTGGGTGAAGAAGAAGGTCATCAGGAGCGAGGCGATATGCGCGCCGTCGACGTCGGCGTCGGTCATGATGATGATCTTTTCATAGCGCAGGTCGTCGAGGCGGAACTTGGTGCCCATGCCGGTGCCGAGCGCCTCGCACAGGTCGCGGATTTCGGCGTTTTCGTTCAGTTTGGCCGAGGCCGCGCCGAGGACATTCAGGATCTTGCCCTTGAGCGGGAGGAGGGCCTGGGTCTCGCGGTTGCGGGCGCCCTTGGCGGAGCCGCCGGCGCTGTCGCCTTCGACGATGAAGAGTTCGGTCCCCTCACGGTTCTTGGCGGAGCAGTCGGTGAGTTTCCCCGGCAGGCGCAGCTTCTTGGTCGCGGTCTTGCGCTGGGTTTCCTTTTCCTCGCGGCGGCGGAGGCGTTCTTCGGCGCGGAGGACGAGGAAGTCGAGGATGGCGCCGGCCGATTTCGGGTCGGCGGCAAGCCAGGTGTCGAAATGGTCGCGGACGGCGTTTTCGACCCATTTCGCGGCTTCTTCGGTGGACAGCCGGTCCTTGGTCTGGCCGACGAAGCTGGGCTCGCGGATGAAGATCGACAGAAGCGCGCAGCCGCCGGTGAGGAGGTCGTCGCGGGTGATCTGCTCGGCCTTGCGGTTCTTGACGCGTTCGCCATAGGCGCGGATGCCCTTCAGGATCGCGGCCCAGAACCCGGCCTCATGCGTGCCGCCTTCCGGCGTGGGCACGGTGTTGCAGTAGGAATGGAGGTAGCCGTCCTGGGCGGGCGTCCAGTTGATCGCCCATTCGACCGAGCCGGGGACCTGGTATTTCTCCTCGAAGCTGACGCGGCCGGCGAAGGGGCGTTCGGAGTAGGTGGTGACCTTCCTGAGCGACTCGTTCAGGAAGTCGGCAAGGCCGCCGGGGAAGTGGAAGGTCGCCTCCATCGGCGTGTCGCCGTCGGGGATGGCGGATTTCCAGCGGATCTCGACGCCCGAGAAGAGATAGGCCTTGGACCGCGTCATCTTGTAGAGCCGCGCGGGCTTCAGGGTCTGGTGGCCGAAGATCTCGGGGTCGGGGTGGAAGGTGACGGTGGTGCCGCGCCGGTTGGGGGTGGGGCCGAGCTTCTGGATGGGCCCTTGGGGGATGCCGCGGGAGAAGGATTGTTCGAACAACTCCCTGTTGCGGGCAACCTGGACGGTCATCCGGTCGGAAAGCGCGTTGACCACCGAGGAGCCGACGCCGTTCAACCCGCCGGAGGTGGAATAGGCCTTGTTCGAGAACTTGCCCCCGGCGTGGAGGGTGCAGAGGATGACCTCCAGCGCCGACTTGCCGGGGAACTTCGGGTGGGGGTCGACGGGGATGCCGCGGCCGTTGTCGCGGACGGTGACGGACATGTCAGCGTGAAGTTCGACCTCGATCCGGTTGGCGTGGCCGGCGACCGCCTCGTCCATCGCGTTGTCGAGGATCTCGGCGACCATGTGGTGCAGCGCCCGTTCGTCGGTGCCGCCGATATACATGCCGGGGCGCTTGCGGACGGGCTCCAGGCCTTCGAGCACCTCGATCGAGGAGGCGTCATAGGTCGTGGCGGCCTGGGAGAGAAGGTCGTTCATGGGGTATCCTGTCCTCGGGTCGCGGCATTAGATCACCTTGCGGGGGAGAGGCGCAAGATGTGGGGTCTGGTCCGGGCCGCGGGGGCGGCCTAGGTTCATCCGGCACAGAGGAGGGAATGGCGATGCGGATACTGTTCACGGGCGGGTCGGGGAAGGCGGGGCGGCATGTGGTGCCCTATCTGGTGGATAAGGGCCATCGGGTGCTGAACTTCGACCGGGTGCCGCTGGGGCTGCCGGGGGTGCATGACCTTCTGGGGGATATCTGCGACGCGGGCCAGGTCTATTCCGCGATGCGGACCCATGCGGGCTATGACGAGATGGACCAGGGCGCGGCGCAGCTGTTCGATGCCGTGGTGCATTTTGCCGCCGTTCCGCGCTATGCGATGGTGCCGGATACCGAAACCTTCCGGGTGAACACGGTCGGGACCTACAATGTGATCGAGGCGGCGCTGAAGATGGGAATCCGCAAGGTGATCATCGCATCCAGCGAGACGACCTATGGGGTCTGCTTCTCTGACGGAGTGGTGGACCCCAAGGTCCTGCCGCTGGAAGAGGATTACGACATCGATCCGATGGACAGCTACGGCATGTCGAAGAAGGTGAACGAGGTCACGGCCCGCAGCTTCCAGCGGCGCTTCGGGGCGGATGTCTATTGCTTGCGGATCGGCAATGTGATCGAGCCGCAGGAATATGCGACGCTGTTCCCGCCCCTCGCCAGTGACCCCGGCCTGCGGCGGCGGATCACCTTTTCCTATATCGACGCGCGGGATCTTGGGCAGATCGTGGACCTGTGCCTGAAGAAGGACGGGCTGGGGTTCCAGGTCTTCAACGCGGTGAACGACGAGAACGCGGTGCCGCAGCCGAACTCGGAGCTTTTGCCGCGTTTCTTCCCCAAGGTGCCCCTGTCGCGGCCGGTGGGGGAGCGGGAGGGGTTGCTCTCGAACCGGAAGATCCGCGACGTGCTGGGCTTTGCGGAGGAGCATCCCTGGCAGAAGTATGTGCCCTGAGGCGGGTGGAGGACCGGGGGGTTTCACACCCCCCGGACCCCCCGTGGGATATTTCAGGAAGAGAAAGCCGCTTACCGAAACGGCGCGCGTTAACTTTAATGCGGGGTTATCGGGGTGGCACTGGATTGCCCCAAGCCAGTTGTCTTTCAGGCTGTTCGAAGCAAACCCGCCTTCGGGCGTGCTGATGTTAACCCGGTCTTTACCCGAATCGGGTGAGAGTGAAGGTGCGGTACAGGCGGGGACGCCGATGACCGCGAAGGGAAAGGCACCCCGCGGTCTGACTTGGTCGGCTGCGGGGTGTTGACATGTCGCCGCTCCCTGTCGGCAGTTCGCACCGACTGCCATGGCGCAGCGGGCAAAGCTCATGCAGAAGGCAGGATGCGTCGTGCAAGGAGAAGCCGGTGGCGCCCCTCTGCACTGGGCACGGAGTACCCCATCTGGGGGAGCAACTCTGGGCACGCTCCGGTGCCGATGAAGCAGCGGATTGGGCGTCAGTTTGACCTCGGCGCAGACGCGACCTGATTGCCTCGTCCTTGGTCGGCCGAGGACCCCCAGCTGACGCCGGTCGTAGGGGAAGGCACGAAGCGGCCGGGAACTTCCGAAAGCAAGGCTTTCTCTTCCACAAATATCCCACGGGGGGTGCGGGGGGTGTGAAACCCCCCGCTCCTGCCGGGTCGGCTTACGCAGGTTCTGCCATCCTTGCCGCCCACATCCGCTGGAAGGCCGGGCGCGCCTGGCAACGCTCCAGCCAGGCCTTCACGGCCGGGAATTCGGCCAGAAGGGTCGGGTGGCCCTGGGCATAGCGCAGGGTTTCGGCGAGGTTCAGGTCGGCGACGGTGAAGCGGTCGGCGATCAGGTAGGGATGCGCGTCCAGATGCTTCTGAAGCCGCTTCAGCGGGCGGCGGAGTTTCTCGGCGCAGATCGCGATGGCGGCCTGGCCTTCGGGGGTCTTGTCGCCGCCCGCGCCCTGGATGGTCAGGATCTCGAGCGCGGGGCCCTCCACGGCGGTGACGGCGAGAAGCGTCCACTGGTCGATCAGCGCCTGTTCGGCGGGCGTCTGCGGGCCGAGCATCCCGCCCCGGGTGCGGGCGATGTGGTTGGTGATGGAGAGCGACTCGGTCAGCACCAGGTCGCCCTCGACATAGGCCGGGACCTGACCCAGCGGGTTCACCTGCAGGAAGGCCGGCGAGGCGGTGTTCAGCGGCGCGTCGGGCGCGCTGGCCTGGGCCAGGCGGTAGGCCTGGATGACGGGCACATGCTCGAAACCCTCGTCCAGTTCGTAAAGGAGCCAGATCGGGCGTGAGGCGCGGCTGCGGAAGACGCCGTAGAGGGTGGCCATCGGGAAACTCCTGTGGTGACGGATGCAGCCTAGTCGGTGTAGAAAGCAAGAAAAAGGGGCCGCTTGCCTGGCGTGGCAGGGCCTTTGGGCCGATCGCTGTCTCTTGGTGACATGACCTCTACCGGGCCGAAACCGATGACTGCCTCACTTGCCGATCGGGACCATCGGGCCGAGATCGTCGCGCGGCTTTACGACGTGGCGGTGGATCCGATCCGGCTGGAGGACCTGCTGGAGGTCTGGGAGGGGCGGGTCGCGCCGCTTCGTGACGGGGCCGTGGCGCTGGAGGATCCCGAGATCGAGGCGCATCTGGCGCGGGCGGTGGTGTTCCTGGACAGATACGACGCGGCGGCGGGGGCCGAGGGGCAGCGGTCGGTGCTGGAGGAGATCCCGCGCTCGGCCGCGTTCCTTGCGGATGGCGGGGCGCAGGTGGCGGGCTGCAACCGGGCGGCGGCGCTGGCCTTCGGGATCGCCGAAGGCGGGCCCTTCGCCGCCCTGCCCTTCGAGGCCGAGGACCGGGAGCTGCTGCAGGGCGTGATCCGCAAGGTGGCGCTGCGCAAGGCCGAGAAGGTGGTGGTGCTCCGCATCCGCTCTACCGTGACCGGAAGCCCGGTGATCCTGCGGGTGAGCCCGGTCGAGGGGCCGAAGCCGCTGGCGCTGGTGGTGTCGACGGAGCTGGTCTGGCCCGAGGGCTTTGCAACCACGGTGCAGGAGGCGTTCGGACTGACTGCGGCCGAGGTCGAGATCGTGCGGGGCGTGACGCTGGGCCTGCCCTTGCGCGACATCGCCGAGGCGCGGGCGCGGTCGCTGGAGACGGTGCGGACCCAGGTCCGGTCGGTGCTGGCCAAGACCGAGACGCACAGCCAGGCGGAACTGGTGCGGGTGGTGCTGGGGCTGATGGATGTGGCGCTGGCGCCGGTTGCGGGACAGGCTGGGCCGCCGTCGCGCGGGGCGCTGGAGCCGCGGCCCTGGCATGAGATGCGCGGGCCGGACGGGCGGCGGCTGACCTGGATCAGCTTCGGCGATCCGGGCGGGCGGCCGATCCTTTACATGCATCTGGACTATGGCCTGATCCGCTGGCCCGCGGCGGCCGAGCGGGCGGCGGCGGCGCGGGGGCTGCGGGTGATCGTGCCGGTCCGGGCGGGCTATGGCCGGACCGATCCCCTGCCGAAGGGCGCGGACCATCTGGAGGGGGTGACGCGGGACTATGCCGCGGTCCTCGACCATCTGGGGCTGCGCGACGCGGTGGCGATCCCGCTGGGCGCGGATCTGCGCTTTGCGATGAACCTGGCGAACCGGCGCCCGGACCTTGTGCGCGGGATTGTCGGCGCGGCCTGCCAGCTGCCGATCCGCACCCCGGCCCAATACGAGCGGATGGACAAGTGGCAGCGCTTCATCCTGGCCAATGCCCGCCATGCTCCGCGCGTCCTGCCGTTCCTGGTGCAGGCGGGGTTCAGCCTTGCGCGGCGGCTGGGGAAGGAGAGCTTCTTCCGGCAGGTGAACGGCGGTAGCGCGGCGGATATGGCTGCCTTTGCGCAGCCAGAGGTGCGGGCGGCGGTGCTGGAGGGTTCGGAGGTCTGCATGACCGCGAAATGGTCGGCCCATGCGGCCTTTGCGGCGGAGTGTCTGGGGTCGGAAAAGGACTGGTCGGCGGTGGTACGCGCGGTGCGGGTGCCGGTCCTGCTGCTTCAGGGCGATCAGGACCCGCAGTCCCCGGTCCAGACGATCCGGGAACTGGCGGCGGAGTATCCGCATCTGGTGGTGGAGTTCCTGCCGGGGACGGGGCAGCTTCTGTTCTTTGCCGCCTGGCCGCAGGTTCTGGAGGCGGTGGCGCGGATGCTGGGCAATGCAGCCTCGGCCGTGCCGGACCGGGGACAGGCGGCGCGCTGAGATTTTCGCGGCCCTTACCCAAGCTGGAGTATGCGCGACATGCCCGGGGCCGCCAGAAAGGGTCATGCCGCGCGGGATTTGCGGCGGTGCATTGAACAGGCTGTTGATCTGCGGGGCGGCGGGATCTGGAACCCGACCGCCCCTTTCTCTTGCCGCAGACCTGCGCCTGCCGTCCAACCGGCCCACGGAATTCGTGTCCCGGCTTGATCCGCGTCAAGGCGTCGCGCGGCAATTCGTGCTGGAAGGGATGGGCGTAATAAACGGTGCCCGGGAGATGCCCATGGACGACAGCCAGACGATCGACACCCCCGCCGCCCTGCCGGTCGGCACGGCACCCGGCAAGGCACAGACGGAGGCGGGCGCCGAGACGACAGCGGAGCCGGTCCCCCTGCCCGTCGCCGAGGCCCGTCCCGGCCCGCGGACCTTCCCGGCGCCGAGCCCGCTGCATCAGGCTTTCGAATCCGGCCGCTATCCCTATGCGCGGCTGATGGGGCGGTCGACCTATGAGGCGGAGAAGGCGAAGCTGCAGGCCGAGCTTCTGAAGGTGCAGATCTGGGCGCAGGAGACCGGGCAGAAGTTCGTGATCCTGATGGAGGGGCGCGACGCGGCCGGCAAGGGCGGCACGATCAAGCGGTTCATGGAGCATCTGAACCCGCGCTATGCCCGCGTCTGCGCGCTGACCAAGCCCAGCGATGTGGAAAAGGGTCAGTGGTTCTTCCAGCGCTATATCGCCCATCTGCCGACCGCGGGGGAAATGGTGTTCTACGACCGCTCCTGGTACAATCGGGCCGGGGTGGAGCGGGTGATGGGCTTCTGCACGCCCACGGAGTATCTGGAATTCATGCGCCAGGTGCCGGAGCTGGAGCGGATGCTCGTCCGGTCGGGGATCCGGCTTTACAAATACTGGTTCAGCGTCACGCGGGCCGAGCAGCGCGCCCGGTTCAAGGCGCGCGAGACCGATCCGCTGAAGATGTGGAAGCTCTCGCCCATCGACAAGGCGTCCCTGGACAAGTGGGACGACTATACCGAGGCCAAGGAGGCGATGTTCTTCTATACCGACACCGCCGATGCGCCCTGGGTGATCGTGAAATCGGATGACAAGAAACGGGCGCGGCTGAACTGCATGCGGCATTTCCTGTCGACCATCGATTACCCGAACAAGGATCACGCGGTGGTGGGCCAGCCCGATCCGCTGATCGTGGGCCGGGCGGCGCAGGTGCTGGGGATGGGACCGGAGATCTATGACGCGGCCACCCATCCGGCGATGCAGCGCGGGTGAGGGACGGCTGCCGACTGGAGCGCCTCACGGCGCGGATTCTTCCTCTCGTCGTCGGCCTTCGCCTCCTCCTCGGCTGACGAGGGGCGCTGCCCCTCGAGCTCCCCGGGATATTTTGGCAG
>JARFTV010000116.1 GCA_029289325.1 Alphaproteobacteria bacterium | reverse complement strand
TGCGCCAGACCCGCGCCGTGGACAGCTACGGCAGCTACGACGGCTGGCCCACCGAGCGCCTGCTCGCGCCCTACATCGTCACCAAGGAGCAGCGCCGCGAGATCCCGGTGATCGGCGACCCGGACGACGTCATCCTGGCGCGCGTCAAGGCCTACCACAACGCCATCGCTGCGCTGATCGAGAAGGAATGCGGGCTGATGGCGGTGCCGCTGATCAACATCACCCACGAAGGCTTCGGCCGCGCGCTGATCACCGTCGGCAAGCTGGTGGTGATGGACCGCACCCTGCGCGACGTGCACCGCTTCGGCTTCGACAGCTATTCGAAGATGAAGGACGACTGCGACAAGCACCTCGCGGTGGCGCTGGAAATCATCGGCAAGTACCCGGACGTCGCCGGCCTTTAAGGAGCACGACCATGACCGAAGAAGAACTCAAGGCGCTCGAAAAGGAAGTCAGGAAACTCAAGCGCATCTCCAGCGAATGGGCCTCGCAACTGCACGACCTGGTGGAAGACCGCCTGCCCGCCGGCTACGAGGACATCCCCGCCATCGCCCAATCCACCTACGACGCCTGCAAGGCATGGGCGGACGCCAACCAGCGCTTCAACGAACTCTCTGCATCCGTAAACAGCTAAGGAACGCATCATGAGCAACATCACCGGCCTCACCCGCGGCGGCGCCAGCTGGGAACCGCAGTTCGTCCTCGAACTCGACCCCAAGAAGTGCATCGGCTGCGGGCGCTGCTACAAGGTCTGTCCGCGCAAGGTGTTCGACCTGGTCGAACGCGAAGAGGACGATCTGGACGACGACAACATGATGGTCATGACCCTGGCCGACGCACTGGACTGTATCGGCTGCGGCGCCTGTGCGCGGGTGTGTCCGAAGGGCTGCCACACCCACGGCGCCGCCCCGGTCGCCGCCTGAGGCGCAGTGCGCGCATGAACGACCTCGCTCTGATCCTGTACCACAAGCAGTCCACCAGCGGCATGGTGCGCTTCGCGCGCTTCGGCAGCACCGTCCTCGCCGCCCGGCTCGCAGCCGGCGACGGCGGGGACGTGCTGCCCCACCCCGGTCCGCTCGCCACCCAGGCCACTGCCCGCCTCGGCCTGCCGGCCGGCGCGGTGCGCGTGGACGGCGAGTTCCACGCCGATCTCCTCGCCCCCGGCGGGACGCTGGACGTACGCCTGGGCGAATTCACCACTATCGACCCGCCTTTCGACGCCGTCGCCGCGGCAGAAGGACGCTTCGTCACCCTCACCGAGATCCGCGGACTCCCCGACACCGAACGCGATGTGCTGCGCCTGGTGTATGAGCATGTGCTGGGGTGAGGCTGAATAGCGGGGCCTGAAGGCCGTAGCCCGGATGAAGCGCAGCGCAATCCGGGAGCGGCGCTCGGCAAACTGGTCTAACATCTCCCCAGCGCAAGGAGATACCCATGACCCGCACCGACATCGCCACCATGCCCGTTGCCGAACGCCTGCAACTCATGGAGGCCCTGTGGGAAAGCCTTGATGAGGATTCGTCGGCGGCCGTTCCAGACTGGCATGCAGAGGTTCTTGCCGAGCGCACCGCCCAGTATGAACAGGGGCAGGAAGAGACGACCGACTGGAAAGAGGCCAAGCGACGCATCCGCAATACGTCTGCCAGCAAGCAGTAATGCCCATAGAATTGCGAGAACCCCGTTAGCAGGTCCCTTCCCCTTCAAGGGGGCGGAGGCGGGGTTTCGCGAAGCACCGCTTCGCGCCGCCGAAGCGGGCCGGCTGTGCAAAGCCGGCCCTCCGGACCGGATGGGGATGGGGTTCCCAACAATAGCCCCCCAATGCACGGCCA
>JARFTV010000073.1 GCA_029289325.1 Alphaproteobacteria bacterium | reverse complement strand
GAGAAGGGCAGGGGGGATTTGGAGCTTGTCCGGGGGAGAGAGATCGCCCGGCCCGGCTCCGATCCCTTCCCCTTACCGGAGACACCCGATGACCCTGAGTGAACCCACCCTCGCGCCCCCGATGGCGCCCTCGACCGTCGACATGGCGCAGATCTTCGCGGCCCATGCCGAGCGTGCCGCTCGGATCGAAGCGCTGCGCCCCGGCAACAAGGATCGCCTATTCGACGGCCTCACGGCCGCCGGCATCACCCATGTCACTGTCACCTTCGACGGCGCCGGTGACAGCGGCCAGATCGAAAGCATCGGCGCATGGTCCGGCGAGACCGCCGTCGAGTTTCCCGCGACCGAGATCGCATACGCCGCGCTCACCTGGGACGATCCCGAGATCGAGATGCGGCAGCTCTCGCTCGAAGATGTCGTCGAGCAGCTGGCCTACGACTTCCTTTCCGACACCCATGGCGGTTGGGAGAACAACGACGGCGCCTGGGGCGAGTTCTGCTTCGACGCCGTGGCCCGCTGCATCCATCTCGAGTTCAACGAGCGCTTCACCTCGTCCGAACTCCATACCCACGATTTCTGAGGAGGTGGCGATGGCACATCCCTATCACCACGCCCTCTCCTCGGTGAAGAAATGGGGCGGCACGGTCGACGATTTCATGGCGGTGCATGCCTGGTTCGACCAGAGCAAGGAGATCACGGCCGACTTTCGGCACCGGGCGCTGCGCCATCATGCGGAGGGTATCTTCATGGCGGAGACGATTTTCGGTCCGACTCTCACGCTCTCGACCGGACGTGTCATCCCGACCCGCTGGGTGGGGGAACAGCATGTCAAGGAAGATCTCGGCTTCATCCCCAGCTTCGCCGACTGGGTGAAGGCCATCCGGCCAGAACCCTGGATGGGTCGGACCGCGCGGATCGAGGTGCTGGTCGATCCGCATCTCGCTTCGCCCGTGGTCGAGGTCGCCTGACATGACCGATCCGGCCTATCAGCGCCTCGGCCTGCCACTGACGGCATCGCCCTACGCCGTCCTGCGTGCAGCGGTCCGGGCTCTTCACCCCGACACGCGTGCCGTTCGCGGCTTCCGGGCTGCGCGCAAGCGCTTCTACCGGCAGATGCTGTTTGCTCATGCTGCGCGACAGGCAGCGGGCGACGAGCCAACCGGCTGATCGCCCCCAACCACTCTTTAATCCCAATCCAGAGCCCGGCCTCTCGGCCGGGTCTTCCCTATCCAGGAGGTTCCCATGGCGGATTACTTCACCCATTTCTCGTGCCTGCTCGATGTCGGCACCCCCGACAAGGCGGCCCGCGCGCTTGCGCTGTTCCAGGAACTTCGCGCCGCAGATCAAGACGCTGATGACCCGGAGGTCGCAGGCTTCGACCTCGTGCGCCAGGACGCGCCCGATGGCAGCGCCCTCTGGATCCATGACGACGACCACGGCGATGTCGAAGCCGTCATTCGCTTCGTGCTGCGCCTGGCGGACGAGCTCGACCTCATCGGCCTCTGGGGCTTCCAGTACGCCCTGACCTGCTCCCGGCCCCGCCTCGATGCCTTCGGTGGCGGCGTGCATGTCATCGATCTCGGTGCCTGCAAATCCATTGGCTGGATCAGCACTCAAGAGTGGCTGGCCGCCGCGCTGAACGGGGAGGACCTCGATGCCTGAAGTGATCTGCACCACCGTCTACCAGTTCCCCGAACTGTCGGAGGCCGCCAAGGAAAAGGCGCGCAGCTGGTATCGCGAACTCGGCCCGCACGACGACTGGTGGGACGCGGTCTATGAGGATTTCGAGCGGGTCTGCGAAATCTTCGGCATCCGCCTAAAGACTACCCCCGTCCGCCTGATGGGCGGCGGGACGCGGGCCAAGCCCTGCATCTGGTTCTCCGGCTTCTGGAGCCAGGGTGACGGGGCCTGCTTTGAGGGCTACTGGTCCCACGCCAAGGTTGCGGCCGCGCGCATCCGGGACTACGCGCCCACGGACGCGACGCTGCATGGTATCGCCGACCGGCTGCAGGCCGTCCAGCGGCGGAACTTCTACCAGCTCGCTGCCGAGGTCAGCCATCGGGGCCGCTACTACCACGAATACACTATGTCGGTGGACGTCACGCGCGACAGCCCGTCTGGGCAGCCGCTGACCGCGGACGCGGAAGAAGTCGTGACCGAGGCGCTGCGTGATCTGGCACGATGGCTCTACCGCCAACTTGAGGCTGAATACGACCACCTCACCTCGGACGAGGCCATTGAGGAGGGGATCATCGTCAACGAGTACACCTTCACCGAAGCCGGGCGGCGGTTCGGGTGAGGCGCACCCTTCGAAGAACTTTCCAAACCGCATGCTTGAAGCGTACGTCGATCTGGCGTACAAATCGACAGGACATTTCAGGAGGCGACCATGCTCGGTTTTCACGACACCACCCGCGCGATCGACGAGCGCAACGAGGCCCGGATGAATTTTCGGACGAAGCCGCGCATCAAGACTGCCATCCAGCAGGCCGCGGCCCTGTCCGGCGTCGACGATTCCGTCTTCACGATGAATGCCGCTTACCAGGCCGCACTCGCAACGATCGCAGCGCATGAACGGACAGTGCTCCAGCCGGTGGATCATGAGGCGTTCTTTGCAGCGCTCGATGCACCAGCTGCGCCGACCGATGCCCTGCGCGCGGCCTTCCGTCGACACAGCGACACGGTTGTGTCGAAGTAAATGGCCGCGTCACAACCGGTCGCTTACACCATCGAGCCGTTCGATCCTTCGAAGCATGATCGGGCGGCTTTTTCTTGCGGCGTTGAACAAGTCGACAACTATTTCCAGAAGACCGCGAACAAGCTCGCCAAGGCGGACAATGTCCGCCTCTATGTGATGGTCGACCCTGACGGGACGGTTATCGGCTTTTATGCCCTGAATGCGCACGCCGTTCAGTTCACGGATCTGCCTGCGAAGTTCGCGCGGACCCGGCCTTCGCATGGCAACATTCCTGCCGCCTATATCTCGATGATCGGGCGGGATCGGAAGTTCAGCGGTGCCGGGTTTGGCGGCGATCTTTTGGTCGACGCCCTACGGCGCATTGCCGTTGCGGCCGACGCCATTGGCGTCGCCGTCGTCATGCTCGATGTGCTCGACTGCGGCGATCCAGACCGCGTTGCGCGCCGCAAGGCGCTTTACGAGAGCTACGGGTTTGAGCCGTTGCCTTCGAACCCGCTCAGAATGTTCCTGTCCGTCAGCACAGTTCGCAAGCTGATCGCTGAAGAGGACGACATGCAGAAAAAAGATGCCGCACTCGCGGATCTGGCGCGGCTCGGACAGGAGTTTGACCGAGGTTGAAGTCCTGAAGGTCGCACCTGCCAACCTATAGGTTGGCAATTGAGCTTCGGTTGCCAAGCCACGGTATGGCAGAAGCTCCGCAAGGCCGGAGCCAGCCGGTGTCGGGATCACTTGTTCCCGTCGATCCACTTCGACATCAGCCCTTTGTCGCGGAAGCATTCCTCCGGGACGGCGCGCCGTTTGATCCGGGCGAGTTTCTCCGCGAAGGCCACCTGCTTCGACGTGGGCAGCCGGTCCATGTCAGATACCGGTTTCAGCTGGGCCTGCGCCTCGATCCAGCCGCTGAGCGACCGGCGGTCCTGCTGAACTTCCCAGGGCAGAAGGGTCTGATTGCGCAGGGCAAGCGAGCGCGCATAGGCGATCTGCTTGGGCGTTGCAGGCAGGGTGTGCGTGGTGCTGTCCATCGGGAAACTCCCTTTCTGGCTTGGTTTCCAATATAGAACATAGCAGGAACAAAATCAAGCCAGGCAACCGGGACGCGTCGGTTCGAGAGGGAGAGATGGGCGGGGGAAGATCAGGCCTGAGGGTGCCCGAGAGAGGGCGTCCGGGCCTGATCCTGTCCCTCATTCCGGAGTTCCCCGATGACCTATCTCGCACCCGTTGCGCCTCCCGTTCCCGTTCCATCTCGCGATCCCGCGCCCGCTATCCGCGCCGTCGCCGAAGCGTTGCAGCCCGACCTAGCGCAAGGGTTCCAGATCGACGCGCTGCGTCTGCGCCTCGAGATGGAGCGTGCCTTTGGCGGCTCCGATGCCGACGGCGCCTGGGACTGGAAACTCGCCTATGAGGCGGGCGAGGTGGCGCTGGTCCTCTTCCTCCGGAAATTCGGCCGCGCGCTGCTCACTCGGTTCGGCTCGCCTGGCGCGCTGTTGCCGATCCTCGCCAAGGTGGCCGGCCTCTTGCCGACGCATACCCGGCGCTCGGAGGAAATGGAGCGCTTCCAGCAATTCTCGACGCCGCTGCCCATGGGACTGGCCGCAATGGCGGCGGCGCAGATCACGCCCCTTGACCTCGTCCTCGAGCCTTCGGCTGGGACCGGCCTTCTGGCGATCCTCGCGGAAATCGCGGGAGGCAGCCTCGCGCTGAACGAGTTGGCAGACACCCGCGCCGACCTTCTGCGCCGCCTGTTCCCGGGCCGACCCATCACGGGCTTTGACGCCGCCCAGATCGACGATCATCTCGACGCGGGGCTACGCCCGAGCGTCATCCTGATGAACCCGCCCTTCTCGGCGGTGGCCCATGTCGATACCCGCACGACAGAGGCGACGGCCCGGCATCTGCGCTCTGCCCTTGCCCGCCTCGCGCCCGGCGGGCGTCTGGTCGCAATCACCGGCGCCGGTTTCGCGCCGGATGCGCCGGCCTGGGCGGAAACCTTCAGCCGTTTGACTGAGGCTGCTCACCTGGTCTTCACCGGTGCTGTGTCGGGCTCTGCTTTCGCCAAGCACGGCACCAGCTTCGAGACGCGGATTTCGGTCTTCGACAAATGCCGGGGCGGCGAGTTGGGCGGCATCACTGCCGATCTGGCCCTGCCCATGTCCGCCGATGTTGCCAGCCTTCTGTCCCGGATCACCGCCGAGGTCCCGCCACGCCCCGAGTTGGATGCGGGTGTGGGCACATGCTCCCAGCCCATTTCCCCTTTCCGGGGAATTCCCGGTCGTGACTCCGGCCTCACCGCTCGACCCTCGCGGTCAATGGCGTCGGCCAAGATGGATGCTCATGTCACCACGCCCGATCCCGAGGACCTCGCCTACACCCTACGCGAGACGGCGGACGATCTCGGCGCTGCCCGTCTGTCGGACGCGATCTACGAGACCTTCCGTCTGCAGGCCATCGACATCCCCGGCGCGTCCCCGCACCCGACCAAGCTGGTGCAGTCGGCTGCCATGGCCTCGGTCGCACCCCCGAAACCCTCCTACCGCCTGAAACTCCCCGCCGCCGTCCTGCGCGATGGCCTGCTGTCCGACGCGCAGCTTGAGACCGTCATCTACGCGGGCGAAGCCCATGGCGCGCATCTGGCCGGATCTTGGACCGTCGATGAAACCGGCAACATAGTCTCCGCTGCGTCCGACGAGGCCCCGGACGCTGTCCGCTTCCGCCGCGGCTTCTTCCTTGGCGACGGCACTGGTGCAGGAAAAGGCCGCCAGTCGGCCGGGATCCTGCTCGACAACTGGTGCCAAGGTCGCCGCAAGGCGCTCTGGATCTCGAAGAGCGACAAGCTCCTCGAGGATGCGCAGCGTGACTGGTCGGCGCTCGGCCAGGAACGGCTGCTGGTGACGCCCTTGTCGCGTTTTGCGCAGGGCGGCGACATCCCGCTGACCGAGGGCATCCTCTTCACCACCTATGCGACGCTGCGCTCCGAGGAGCGGGGCGCAAAAAAGTCCCGTGTTGACCAGATCGTCGACTGGCTGGGCGCAGATTTCGACGGGGTGATCCTCTTTGACGAAAGCCATGCCATGGCGAATGCCTCCGGATCCAAGGGCGAACGCGGCGATACGGAAGCCTCGCAGCAGGGCAGGGCAGGCCTGCGGCTGCAGCACAAGCTGCCGAACGCCCGCGTGGTCTATGTCTCGGCCACAGGGGCAACAACCGTCCACAACCTCGCGTATGCGCAGCGGCTTGGGCTCTGGGGCGGGGAAGACTTTCCATTCGCGACCCGGGCAGAATTCGTGGAAGCCATTGAGGCCGGTGGCGTCGCCGCGATGGAGGTCTTGGCCCGAGACCTGCGGTCGCTCGGGCTCTACACCGCCCGGTCGCTTTCTTACGATGGCGTCGAGTACGAGATGCTGGAACATGCGCTGACGCCCGAGCAGCGCGGCATCTACGATGCCTATGCCGGGGCCTTCGCGATCATCCACAACAATCTGGCCGCCGCGATGGAAGCGGCCAATATCACGGGTGAGAACGGCACGCTGAACCGCCAGGCCAAATCCGCCGCGCGGTCGGCCTTCGAGTCCGCAAAGCAGCGCTTCTTCGGCCATCTGCTGACCTCGATGAAAACCCCCACCCTCATTTCCAGCATCGAGGCGGATCTGGCGGCAGGCCATGCTGCCGTCATCCAGATCGTCTCGACCGGCGAGGCGCTGATGGAGCGCCGCCTGTCGGAGATCCCCACCGACGAATGGAACGACATCCGCGTTGACATCACGCCGCGGGAATACGTCCTGGACTACCTCGCCCATTCCTTCCCGGTGCAGCTCTACGAACCCTTCACCGACAGCGAGGGCAATCTGTCGTCGCGGCCTGTCGTCCGTGACGGCCAGCCGGTTGAGTGCCGCGAGGCCGCCCGCAGGCGCGATGCGCTGATCGAGAAGCTGGCCTCGCTGCCGCCCGTTCCGGGGGCGCTCGATCAGATCGTCCAGCGCTTCGGGACCGACCTCGTGGCCGAAGTTACGGGCCGGGCGCGCAGGATTGTCAGGAAGGGCGAGGGTCATGCCGCGCGGCTCGTCGTGGAAAGCCGTGCCGGTTCCGCCAACCTGTCTGAGACTGCCGCCTTCATGGATGATCAGAAGCGGATCCTGATCTTCTCGGATGCCGGAGGCACGGGGCGCAGCTATCACGCCGATCTAGGCGCGAAAAACCAGCGCCTGCGCGTCCACTACCTTCTGGAACCCGGCTGGAAGGCGGACGCGGCCATACAGGGCCTCGGCCGAACCAACCGCACCAATCAGGCGCAGCCGCCGCTTTTTCGGCCGGTGGCGACGGATGTGAAGGCAGAGAAGCGGTTCCTCTCCACCATCGCCCGCCGCCTCGACACGTTGGGAGCCATCACGCGCGGCCAGCGCCAGACCGGCGGGCAAGGGCTGTTCCGCCCCGAGGACAACCTCGAGAGCCCCTATGCCCGCGACGCCCTGCGCCAGCTTTACCGCCGAATCTATCGCGGCGATGTGGCGGGCTGCTCACTCGGGGCCTTCGAGGATGCCACCGGTCTCAGCCTGACCGATGACAATGGTCTGAAGGACGACCTGCCGCCGATCACGACCTTCCTCAATCGCCTGCTCGCGCTGATGATCGACATGCAGGCCGTGCTCTTTTCGGCCTTCGAGCAATTGCTCGACCAGCGGATCGAGGGCGCCATCGCCGCCGGGGTCTACGACGTCGGGCTCGAGACGCTGCGCGCCGAGAGCTTCCGCGTCACGGATGCGCGGGTGATCTACACACATCCCGGCTCCGGCGCGGAAACCCAGCTCCTGACCATCGCGGAGAAACGGCGGAACACGCCGACTGCGCTGGCGGATGCGCTCGACTGGCTTGACGACCCGAAGGCGCGGCTTCTGGTCAACAGCCGCTCTGGCCGGGCGGCGGTGCAGGTGCCCGCCACCAGCCTGATGCTAGATGACGGCACCATCGAGCCCCGCTTGCGGCTGATCCGGCCAACGGAGGCCAGCACTGTCCCTGCCCGGATGATGGAGGACACCCATTGGCTCGACGCTGACCGCTCGGCCTTCTCCGCAGCCTGGACCGGGGAACTGGCCGAGGTGCCGGAGTTTTCGGAAGCCACGCTGCACATCGTGGCGGGCCTCCTGCTGCCGATCTGGAAGCAGCTCCCACAGGATGAGACCCGCGTCTACCGGCTGCAGACCGATGACGGCCAGCGCATCATCGGCCGCCTGGTCTCGCCCGCCTGGGTCGCGACCTCGCTGGCCAATGACGCGCCGCAACTCACGGCGGCGCAGGTCCATGCCCTCGTTCTGGAGGGCAAGACCGTCGTGCGGCTGGCCGAAGGAATGGAGTTGCACCGCTCCCGCGTCATGGGCGTGAACCGGATTGAGCTGTCAGGCTTCACCGAGGCCGCCAAGGACCGGCTCAAGGCCGATGGCTTCTTCTCGGAGATCATCAGTTGGAAGCTGCGTCTCTTCTGTCCGACCGACCCTACCGGAATTGTTGTTCTGGAGCGCCTGCTTGCACGTTGTCCTATGACGGGACTACATGCACGCGGAGGGTGTTGACCCATGTATTCCGAGACTGAAGATGTGATCCGCGCTCTGGCGGAGAATGCTGAGAGCGTCTGTCGCGCTTACCTTCCCGCCGGACGGCGGGAAGGATCCTACTGGATCGTGGGCGACCTGCAGAACAACCCCGGCCGGTCGCTTTTCGTGCGGCTGACCGGACCAGTCTCGGGGCCCGGTGCGGCGGGCAAGTTCACCGACGGCGCCACGGGCGAGCACGGTGATCTTCTCGATATCATCCGCGAGCGGACAGGAATCTCCCGGTTTCCCGATCTTCTGGCTGAAGCCCGGGCGCATCTTGGCCGTCCGCAGCCGGTCCTCCCGGATGCGGCAATGCCGAAAAAGGCCAAGGGCCCCGGCGGCACTCCGGCGGCGGCGGCGCGCTTGTTTGCTGCCTCGGTGCCGGTCGCAGGCACGCTTGCCGACACCTACCTCCGCGCCCGAGGCCTGACCCAAGGCGGCAGGATGAGCGCCCTGCGCTTCCACCCGAAGTGCTGGCACCGGGATGAGGGCCAGACCCGGAGCGTCCCCAGACCGGCGTTGATCGCCGCGGTCACCGATGAGGCAGGGGCCCTGCAGGGCGTGCATCGCACCTGGCTGGCACCTGACGGACAGGGGAAGGCGGCTGTCGAGACGCAGCGGCGTGCCATGGGTCACCTCCTCGGCAATGCCGTCAGGCTGACCCCGCATGACGACATCCTCGTGGTCGGTGAAGGCATCGAGACCATGCTATCCTTGGTCGAGGCCCTGCCCGGCCTTCCCGTCTGGGCGGCGCTTTCGTCGGGTCACCTCGGAGCGGTGCTGCTGCCGGATGGGCTGCAGCGCCTCTACATCGCCATCGACCGCGATCCCGCCGGGCAACGCGCGGCAGATAGGTTGAGTGCCAGAGCTGCCGTGGTCGGGATTGCCGTTCGGGTGGTGGAGCCGCGGCTCGGGGATTTCAACGATGATCTTCGGGCGAACGGCAAGGAGGCGCTGCGCCAGCATCTGGTAGAGCAGATCGGGCCAGAGGATCGGCATCGCCTGTTGGCGTGAGCTGCATCACGCAGGGGGTGGTCGGGGAGTGCGGGGCAGGGGTCACGGATCCCTGTCATGGCTGTGGATCGTCGTCTTGCCTCTTCTCGGGCAATCTCATCCACCCGTCACCCGCGCGGCCTTCAAGAGATGGGCAGGCGGCCGTCAAAGTGACCGCCCCTTCAAGGACGGGGGGCGACTGATTTCCGCCGGCGGGGACGAGCCCCGCCTTTGCATCGCGAGGCATATGTGGACACCCCCTTCGTCAAGTCTTTCCTCAAAGTGCGTCGAATCCGGTTGGGTGCTTGCATATGTCCGGCCTCGTAGTGCGGCCGGTTG
>JARFTV010000115.1 GCA_029289325.1 Alphaproteobacteria bacterium | reverse complement strand
AGGAGCGGCATGTCCTCGACCAGCGAGAACTCGGCCCAGTCAGTGTCGAACTGACGGCAGAGGAGCGAATATTCGTTCTGGATCGAGGCCATGCGCGGCAGACCGAGCGTATCGGCCAGATGCACCCAGCGCGCTGCGCCCCAGACGCTTTCATTGGACAGGCCGATGGCGCGCAGCTTCCCCTCGGCGATCAGGGCCCGGGCAGTGGACAGCACATCGGTCATATGCCCCGTCTCGGTCGCCTTGTCGGTGCCGGTCGGGGCATAGCGCCAGGCCTGACGGAAATGATAGCTGCCCCGGTTCGGCCAGTGGAGCTGGTAGAGGTCGATATAATCGGTCCCGAGACGCTTGAGCGAGCCCTCGACCGCCGCGCGCAGGCTTGTGCCGGTAATCGGCTCTCCGGGGCGCACGATCTGGCCCTTGCCGGTGATCTTGGTGGCGATGACCAGCCGGTCCCGCCCGCCCCGCGCGGCAAGCCAGGAGCCGATGATCTCTTCCGTCCGGCCCACGGTTTCGGCGCGGACGGGGTTGGTCGGATACATTTCGGCCGTGTCCCAGAAGGTCACGCCATGATCGACCGCCATGTCGGCCTGGGCGTGGCTCTCGCCTTCCGTGTTCTGGCTGCCCCAGGTCATCGTGCCGAGGCAGAGCTCGGATACGGTCAGGCCGGTCTTGCCAAGGGTCAGGGTCTTCATGTTGCCTCCGTTGCTTGTCTGCCAAGCTAGGCCGGAACGGGGGCGCGGCAAAGAGCCGGATTGAGAACATTATGCGAACATCCTAGATTTGACCGCATGAGTCTGCCGATCCACGACCAGGCCGCGCCCCGGCCGCATGACCTCCAACCGCTGGTGGGAGAGCTGACCCTGAAGCGGGGCCGGGTGCATGAATTCTGCGGCCCCGCGCGGCTGCGGCTGGCGGCGCTGGTGATGGCGCGCAGCGAAGGACCGGTGGTCTGGGCGCGGCCCGGCTGGGGTTCGGACCGGCTGAATCCGTCGGGTCTGCAGGAAATGGCAAACCCGGCGCGGCTGATCTTTGCGGCGGCGGGGCGGGACGAGGGGCTGCTTTGGGCGATGGAAGAGGCGCTGCGCTCGGGCGTGGCGCCTTTGGTGGTGGGCGAGCTTCTGACCGTGCCGGGGATGACCCCGATCCGACGGCTGCATCTGGCGGCCGAAGCGGGGGCCGAGGCGGCGCGGCACCGCGACGGGATGGCGCCGCTTGGGCTGATCCTTTTGCCCGGCCGGGGCGGCGCGCCGGGGGTGGAAAGCCGCTGGCACATGGCCCGTTTGCCAGGCGCACGGCTGCTCTGGGCCGAGGATGAGGTCTGGCAGCTGACCCGGCTGCGCGCCCGGCTGGCCCCTCCGGCGGCTTGGCGGCTGCATCGGGATGAGGGGGGCGAGCGACTGGAGCAGGTGCCGGAAACGCCGGTTTGACTTGAGCCAGATCATGGAAGCGTCACACTGAAGCGGCCTTTTAGGCAGAACCGCAGCAGAAGGAGACACCCATGGACATCAGCTTTACCGGCAAGACCGCCCTTGTCACCGGCGCGGGATCGGGCATCGGCGAGGCCATTGCCCTGGGTCTGGCCGCAAGCGGCGCGTGGGTCGTGGTGCAGGATCTGAAGCAGGACGCTGCCGAGCGTGTGGCTCAGGCGATCACCCAGGCGGGCGGAAAGGCCAAGGCCGCCGCGGGCGACGTGGCCGATGCCGCGACGGTGGAGCGCCTGGTGGCCGAGGCCGCAGCCTGGGGCGGGGGCTTGCAGCTTCTGGTCAACAATACCGGGATCGGCGGGCCGCAGGCCCCGACCGGGGAATATCCGCTGGACGGCTGGCAGCGGGTGATCGACGTGAACCTGAACGCCGTCTTCTACGG
>JARFTV010000028.1:25012-56700 GCA_029289325.1 Alphaproteobacteria bacterium | reverse complement strand
CAGGGCGATGTCGATGATCTTCTCGACGCCGCCGGCACCGATCACGGTCGGCACGCCGACATACATCCCCTTGAGGCCATAGGCGCCGTCCACATAGGCCGCGCAGGGCAGGACGCGCTTCTGGTCCTTGAGATAGGCCTCGGCCATCTCGATGGCGCTGGCCGCGGGGGCGTAGAAGGCCGAGCCGGTCTTCAGCAGGCCCACGATCTCGGCGCCGCCGTCGCGGGTGCGCTGGACGATGGCGTCAAGCTTTTCCTGCGTGGTCCAGCCCATCTGGACGAGGTCCGGCAGCGGGATGCCGCCGACGGTGGAGTAGCGGACGGACGGCACCATCGTGTCGCCGTGGCCGCCAAGGACGAAGGCGGTGACGTCCTTCATCGACACGTTGAATTCAACGCTGAGGAAGTGGCGGAAGCGGGCCGAGTCCAGCACGCCGGCCATGCCGACGACCTTGTTGTGCGGGAGGCCCGAGAATTCGCGCAGCGCCCAAACCATCGCGTCGAGCGGGTTGGTGATGCAGATCACGAAGGCATTGGGCGCGTATTGCTTGATGCCTTCGCCGACCGACTTCATCACCTTGAGGTTGATGCCAAGGAGGTCGTCACGGCTCATCCCCGGTTTGCGGGGCACGCCGGCGGTGACGATGCAGACATCGGCGCCTTCGATATCGGCATAGGAATTGGTGCCACGCAGCGCGGCGTCGAAGCCCTCGACCGGGCCGGACTGGGCGAGATCCAGCGCCTTGCCCTGGGGCGTGCCCTCGGCGATGTCGAACAGGACGACGTCGCCCAGTTCCTTGAGCGCGATCAGGTGCGCAAGCGTGCCGCCGATCTGACCGGCGCCGATCAGGGCGATCTTGGGTCTGGCCATGGGTGCCTCCTTGGGGGTGAATCGCGCGTTTGGGTAGCCGCTTACGGGGCGTCTGTCCAGCCATGGCGGGGCTTTGGTATACAATTGTATGCGAAATATCCCGGCTTCCGGCGGGGCGCGGAAGGCGTTAGCGGTAACGCTGTCGGAGGGGCGCGATGGAAGATCTGGGGTTCTGGGCGGCGGCGATGGTCGCGGCGGCTTTGGTCGGGATGAGCAAGGGCGGCGTGCCGGTCGTGGGGATGCTGGGCGTGCCGGTGCTGGCGCTGGTGATCAATCCGGTGATGGCGGCGGGGCTGCTTTTGCCGGTCTATGTGGTGTCGGATGTCTTCGGGCTTTACGCCTATCGCCATGCCTGGGACGGGCGGGTGCTGGCGATCGTGGTGCCGGGCGCGGTGGTGGGGATCGCCGTCGGCTGGGCGACGGCAAGTCTGGTGCCGGAGGCGGCGGTGACACTGCTGGTGGGGGTGATCGGGCTGGCCTTTGCGGCGAACATCCTGCTGCGGCGCCCGGCTGTGGTCGAGCCGAAGCGGGCCGAGGTGGCTCCGGGTCTGTTCTGGGGCGGGCTGGCGGGGTTCACGAGTTTCGTGAGCCACGCGGGCGCGCCGCCCTATCAGGTCTACACGTTGCCGCTGGGCCTGACGAAGGCAGTGTTCGCGGGGACGACGACGATCGCCTTCGCGATCATCAATGCGGTGAAGCTGGTGCCCTATTACGCGCTGGGGCAGCTTAATCCGGGGAACCTGAAGGTGGCGGCGGTGCTGGCGCTGCCGGCTGTCGTCGCGGTCTTTGCGGGGGTGCGGCTGGTGCAGTTGATGCCCGAGCGGCTGTTCTTCCGGCTGGTCGTCTGGGCGCTGGCGCTGATCTCGGTGAAGCTGATCTGGGACGGGGTGGCGGGGCTGCTGTGACGGGCGGCCCCGCGCGTCCCTCGGCCGCTCTTCGCGCGGGGCGGGGACCGGGCGGTGGGGCGGGTCGGCCGGGCTGACCTGCCCGGCGCGAGACTGTCAGCGTTCGCGCCCAGGTTCGGGACTGTCTGGCAGCGGACTTTCGGCCCGGCAAACGCTGCCGCCCGGATCAGGCTCTTTCGCCTCGGGCGGGCAGTTTGTCCGCGACGCCGTCATAGGCCGAGCCGGAGGCCATGAGGCATATCCGACCGTCGGGTAGCGTCAGGGTGATGGTCCAGGTGCCGGTCGCCTCGGAGGCGTAAAGCTCCATCACCCCGGCCTGACCGGCAAGGCCAAGGGCCTGACGGCTTTCGCCGTAGCGTTCGGCCAGAAGCGCGGTGACGCGGTCGCGGCTGTCGCATTGCGGCGCTCCGAAGGCGATCTGGGTGGCGAGGATCACGCCGCCGAAGCCGAGGGAAAGGGCGAAGAGGGGTTGGGTCATGATGCCGTTCCTGCGCTGCTGGGATGCCGGGCAGGCTGCGGGAGGGGGGCTGACATGGAGTAAACGGGCCGGGCGGTCGGGCGTTGTACGGGTAGCCCTCCAGAGCGCGGTGGTCGGCTTGCCCCCCGGGTCGGGCCTTTCGCTGCGATGCGGCGAAATTTGGCTTGCGGATAATGTCGGAACCGTGCTTTCAAGCGCAAGAATATTGCGCGGAGGTGAGTCGTGTCCCGTCCCTGTCGGTCTGTCCTTTATATTCCGGGGTCCAAGGAGCGCGCGCTGGAGAAGGCGCGGGAGCTGGCGGTGGACGCGATCATCTTCGACCTCGAGGATGCGGTGGCCCCCGAGGAGAAGGCGCGCGCACGGAGCCTTCTGTCGGCCGATCTGGAGCGGGGCGGCTTTGGCAACAGGCTGCGGATCGTGCGGGTCAATGGGCTGGACACCCCCTGGGGCGCGGCGGACATGCTGGCCTTCGCGGCGCATCCCGGCGTGGATGCGGTGCTGGTCCCGAAGGTGAACGGACCGGAGGATCTGGACGCCGTGGCGGGGCGGGTGTCCAAACCGCTCTGGGCGATGCTGGAGACGGCGCGGGGCTGCCTGAACCCCGGTCCGATCGCGGCGCATCCCCGGCTTGAGGGGCTGGTGATGGGGACGAATGACCTTGCGCGGGAACTGGGCGCGCGGTTCCGGCCGGACCGGCAGCCGTTGATGGCGGCGCTGGGCCTGTGCCTCTTGGCGGCGCGGGCTGAGGGGAAGCTGATCGTCGACGGCGTCTTCAACGCCTTCAAGGACGAGGCGGGGCTGCGGGCGGAATGCGAGCAGGGGCGCGACATGGGCTTTGACGGCAAGACGCTGATCCATCCGGCGCAGCTGGAGGTGGCGAACGCGGTCTTTGCCCCGTCCGAGGACGAGGTCGCGCTGGCAAGGCGGCAGATCGCGGCCCATGCCGAGGCTCTGGCGCGGGGCGAGGGCGTGGCGGTCGTGGACGGCAGGATCGTCGAGAACCTGCATGTCGTCACCGCGAAGGCATTGATCGAAAAGGCCGAGGCGATTGCGGCTTTGGCGGAATAGGTTCAGGGTGCGCTCCGGTAAACAGGCGGGAGGCTATCGATGACCCTGATCATTCTGGGATTGGCGCTGTGGTGGGGCGCGCATCTGTTCAAGCGGCTGGCCCCGGGGCCAAGGGCCGCGATGGGGGATGCGGGCAAGGGTCTGATGGCGGTCCTGATCATCGCGGGTATCGTGCTGATGGTCTGGGGCTATCGCGGCAGCGAGTGGCTGGGCATCGCGGGGGCCGAGCATGTCGACCTGTGGTATCCGCCGGCCTTCCTGACCCATGTGAACAACCTGCTGATGCTGTTCGCGGTCTATCTTTATGCGGCGAGCGGGATGAAGACGCGGATCACGGCGGTGATCCGGCATCCGCAGCTGACGGCGGTGAAGACCTGGGCGCTGGGGCATCTTCTGGTCAACGGGGATCTGGCCTCGGTCGTGCTGTTCGGTGGCATCCTGGCCTGGGCCGTGGTCGAGGTGATCCTGATCAACAAGGCCGAGCCGCGGCCGGCACCGCCGGCGCCTGCCCCCCTGGGCAAGGAGATCGGGGCGGTCGTCGGGGCGGTGGTCGTGCTGGTTCTCATCATGCTGGTGCACAACTGGCTGGGGGTGCCGCCCTGGGGCTGAGGTCGATTGGGGGGTTTCACACCCCCCAAACCCCCGTGGGATATTTGGGCAAAGATGAAAGACAAGTTGAGGCAAATTGTCTGAGGTTTGGGGAAGATGAGGCTTTACCGGTTTCTGAGCGCGGATGACACCTCGGCCTTCTGTCACAAGGTGACGGCGGCCTTGAACAAGGGGTGGGAGCTTCATGGCTCGCCCACCTATGCCTTCGATGCGGCCAACGGCGTGATGCGCTGCGGGCAGGCGGTGGTGAAGGAAGTGGCGGGGGACTACCACGCCGAGCTGAAGCTGGGGGAGCTATGAAGACGAATCCGGGGCGGTTCTTCGAGGATTACACCTTGGGCGAGGTGATCCGTCATGCGGTGCCCCGCACCATCGGGGCGGGGGAGCGGGCGCTGTATCACGCGCTTTATCCGGCGCGGGGGGCCTTGTATTCCTCGGACGAATTCGCCCGGTCGGTGGGGCTGGCGGCATCGCCGCTGGATGACCTGGTGGCGTTTCATACCGTCTTCGGCAAGACGGTCCCGGATATCAGCCTGAACGCGGTGGCGAACCTTGGCTATGCCGAGGGGCGCTGGCTGCGGCCGGTCTGGCCGGGGGACACGCTGCGGTCCGAGTCCGAGGTGATCGGTCTGAAGGAGACCTCCTCGGGCGCGACGGGGGTAGTCTGGGTTCGGACGCGGGGATTGAACCAGCATGGGGATGTGGTGCTGGAATATGTCCGCTGGGTGATGGTGCGGAAACGGCGGCGCCAGGTCGAGGTGCCGGTGTCGGTGCCGGAGCTGGCCCCGGTGGTCGATCCGGGCGCGCTGGTGGTGCCGGAGGGGCTGGATTTCCGCAACTATGACTTCGCGCTGGCGGGGGAGCCGCATCGTTGGGGTGATTATGCGGTGGGCGAGGTGATCGACCATGTCGATGCGGTGACGGTCGAGGAGGCCGAGCACATGCTTGCCACCCGGCTGTGGCAGAACACGGCCAAGGTTCATTTCGACGTGACCCAGCGCGAGGATGGCAAGCGGCTGATCTATGGCGGGCATGTGATCAGCCTTGCGCGCGCGCTGTCGTTCAACGGGCTGGCCAATGCGCAGATGATCGTGGCCCTGAACGCCGGCGCCCATGCGAACCCCTGTTTTGCCGGGGATACGGTCCGGGCCTGGTCGGAGGTGCTGGACAAGGCCGAGACATCGGTGCCCTCCGTCGGCGCGTTGCGGCTGCGGCTCGTGGCGACGCGGGGGCAGGCGGGCGCCTTGCGGGGCGCGGATGGCAAGTATCTGCCGGAGGTCCTGCTGGACCTCGACTACTGGACGCTGGTGCCGCGCTGAGTCGCGGGTGGTGTGATCACGGCTTTGAAAACCGTGATCACAAACTGGAAAAACTTGCCCAGATAGCGGAAACATCGTGCAGTCGCGGCATTCCGGAGCGTGACATGGGCGAAATCCGCGCTATTGAAAGAGGCAATAATCGAAGCCACCAAGCCCCGGCCAAACGGGCGTTGGGACAGCGACGAAGGGAACCGCAATGGCTGCACCGAAGCGGGTCGAACGGCCCCTCTCCCCGTTCATGATCGGGCCCTATTACCGGCCGCAGATGACCTCGATCTCCTCGATCCTGACGCGGATCACCGGCAACGGGCTGGTGGTCGCGGCGCTGCTGGCGGTCTGGTGGCTGCTGGCCGCGGCGACCTCGGACGACTATTTCGCGGTGGCCAATGCGGTCGTGACCAGCTGGTTCGGCGATCTGGTCTTCACGCTTTCGCTGTGGGCGGTGTGGTATCACTACCTGGCGGGGCTGCGGCATCTGTATTTCGATGCGGGCAAGGGGCTGGACATCCCGACGGCGGAAAAGCTGGGCTGGGCCTGCATCATCGGTTCGGTCGTGCTGACCGTCATCACCATCCTTCTGGTTCAGTGAGGGTCGACATGCGCTATCTGACCGCACGCAAGCGCGCCGAGTTCCGGGGTTCGGCGCATCACGGGACCGAGCATCACTGGTCGATGACGGTTTCGGCCGTGGGCCTGGCCCTTCTGGTTCCGGCCTGGCTTTATGTCTTCGGCTCGGCCCTGGGTGGAACGCGCGAGGAGGTGCTGGCCACCTTTGCCCGGCCATTCCCGGCGATCGTGACCGCTCTTCTGCTGGTCGTGGGCATGCGGCATTTCGCGATGGGTGCGACCACGATGATCGAGGATTACGCCCGTGGCACGACGCGCAAGATGCTGATCATCGGCGTGGTCGCGCTGTCCTGGGCGATCGCCGCGACGGGCCTTTACGCCCTGGTCCGCATCGCGCTTTGAAGGGAATGATGATGACTGCCTATCCTTATGAAGTGCATGACTATGACGTGGTCGTGGTGGGGGCTGGCGGCGCCGGCCTGCGCGCGACGCTGGGCATGGCCGAGCAGGGGCTGCGCACGGCCTGCGTGACCAAGGTTTTCCCGACGCGCAGCCATACTGTCGCCGCGCAGGGCGGCATCGCGGCCTCGCTTGGCAACATGGGCCCGGACAGCTGGCAGTGGCACATGTACGACACGGTGAAGGGCTCGGACTGGCTGGGCGACACTGACGCGATGGAATATCTGGCGCGCGAGGCCCCGAAGGCGGTTTACGAGCTGGAGCATTACGGGGTTCCCTTCAGCCGCACGGAAGAGGGCAAGATCTACCAGCGCCCCTTCGGTGGTCATACGACCGAATTCGGCGAGGGACCGCCGGTGCAGCGCACCTGTGCCGCCGCTGACCGGACGGGCCATGCGATCCTGCATACGCTTTATGGACAAAGCCTGAAGAACAACGCGGAATTCTACATCGAATATTTCGCGCTGGATCTGATCATCACCGATGGCGCCTGCACCGGCGTGGTGGCCTGGAAGCTGGATGACGGCACGATCCATGTCTTCAACGCGAAGATGGTGGTGCTGGCGACGGGCGGTTACGGCCGGGCCTATTTCTCCGCGACCTCGGCCCATACCTGCACCGGCGACGGCGGCGGGATGGTTGCCCGTGCGGGCCTGCCGCTGCAGGACATGGAGTTCGTGCAGTTCCACCCGACCGGCATCTACGGCTCGGGCTGTCTGATCACCGAAGGCGCGCGGGGCGAGGGCGGGTATCTGACGAACTCGAACGGCGAGCGGTTTATGGAACGCTATGCGCCGCATTACAAGGATCTTGCACCGCGCGACTATGTCAGCCGCTGCATGACGCTGGAAATCCGTGAGGGCCGGGGCGTCGGCGCGAACGGCGACCATATCCACCTGCACCTCAACCACCTCCCGCGGGAGACGCTGGAAGCGCGGCTGCCGGGGATCACGGAAAGCGCCCGGATCTTCGCGGGCGTGGACCTGCACAAGGAGCCGATCCCCGTGCTGCCGACCGTGCATTACAACATGGGCGGCATCCCGACGAATTATTGGGGCGAGGTGCTGAACCCGACCAATGACAATCCGGACGCGGTCTTCCCTGGCCTGATGGCGGTGGGTGAGGCGGGCTGTGCCAGCGTGCATGGCGCGAACCGTCTGGGGTCGAACTCTCTGATCGACCTCGTGGTCTTCGGCCGCGCGGCGGCGATCCGCGCGGGGCAGGTGGTGGATCGTGCGTCCAGCGTGCCGGCGGTGAACAAGGGCGAGGTCGACAAGGCTCTGGGCCGGTTCGACGCGCTGCGCCACGCCAAGGGCAACATCGCCACGGCCGAGCTGCGGCTGGAGATGCAGAAGACCATGCAATCCGATGCCGCCGTGTTCCGGGCCGAAGAGACCCTGGCCGCGGGCGAGAAGAAGATGACGGCGATTGCGGGGAAGATGGACGACCTGAAGGTCACCGACCGGAGCCTCGTCTGGAACAGCGACCTGATGGAGACGCTGGAGCTGACCAACCTGATGCCGAATGCGCTGGCAACGATCTATGGGGCGCACGCCCGGACCGAAAGCCGCGGCGCCCATGCGCATGAGGATCACCCGCATCGCGACGATGCGAACTGGCGCAAGCACTCGCTGGCCTGGGTCGATGGTGCGAAGGTGGTGCTGGACTATCGTCCGGTTCATGCCGACCCGCTGACCCCCGAGGCCGAGGGCGGGATCCCGCTAAAGAAGATCGCCCCCGCCGAAAGGAAGTTCTGATGCGTGTCCTTGCCGCCCTGCCTGTCCTGTTCCTGTTGGCCGCATGTGATCCGGCCGAGGTCGCCGACAAGGCAGTGCGGCGGACGGCGGAATCGGTTGTCTTCCCGGTGGTGAACATCGACATGCCGGCCGATCCGGCGCGGCAGGCGACCTATTGCATCCTGGACGCCGCCAGCCCCGATGAGCTGCAGCTTCTGGCGCGGGATGTCGGGGTGGAGGCTGGAAGCTCGACCAAGGCGACGATCCGCGACATCGCGCTGCGCCCCGCGGCGCGGGCCTGTTTCGCGGCGAAGAGCCTTCCGCCGATCGGATGAGCAGATGAAACGGCTTGCTCCCCTTGCCCTGCTTCTGCTGACCGCCTGCGGTCCGATGACCCTGGCCGAGGCCGAGCGCCAGTGTTTCGAACGCGCCCGGCTGGCGCAGCAGCCCCGGGGCGAGGTCGCCGTGGGCGTCGGCTCGGGTGGGCGCACGGCGGCCGGGTTCGAGCTGAACGTCAGTTCCGATTATATCATGGGCCGCGACCCCGCGGCCGTCTACGAGACCTGCGTGATGTCCAAGGCGGGCGAACCGCCAAGCCGTCCGCTTTATGCAAGACCCGACTGGAAAGGCTGATTTCCCATGGTCCAGCTCACCCTGCCCAAGAACTCGAAGATCCGCACCGGCAAGACCTGGCCGAAGCCGGAGGGCAAGAATGTCCGCAAGTTCCAGATCTATCGCTGGAACCCCGATGACGGGGAAAACCCGCGCGTCGACACCTATTTCGTCGATATGGATACCTGCGGCCCGATGGTCCTGGACGCGCTGATCAAGATCAAGAACGAGATCGACCCGACGCTGACCTTCCGTCGCTCGTGCCGCGAGGGGATCTGCGGATCTTGCGCGATGAATATTGACGGGATCAACACGCTGGCCTGCATCTACGGGCTGGACGAGATCAAGGGCGACGTCCGCATCTATCCCCTGCCGCATATGGAAGTGATCAAGGACCTGATCCCGGACCTGACGCATTTCTATGCCCAGCATGCCAGCATCATGCCCTGGCTGGAGACCAAGACCAACCGCCCGGCCAAGGAATGGCGGCAGTCGATCGAGGATCGGAAGAAGCTGGACGGGCTTTATGAATGCGTGATGTGCGCCTCGTGCAGCACCTCCTGCCCGTCCTACTGGTGGAATTCGGACCGCTACCTTGGCCCGGCCGCTCTGCTTCATGCCTATCGCTGGATCATCGACAGCCGCGACGAAGCGACGGGTGAGCGGCTGGATCAGCTGGAAGATCCGTTCAAGCTGTATCGCTGCCATACGATCATGAACTGCGCCAAGACCTGTCCCAAGGGGCTGAACCCGGCCAAGGCGATTGCCGAGATCAAGAAGATGATGGTCGAACGGGTGGTCTGAGGTTAGCGTCATCCGCCCATCGTCGAACTGCGGGAGGGGCGGATGCGAAGCACCGGCGAAGCATGGCTGA
Organism: Alphaproteobacteria bacterium; assembly: GCA_029289325.1. Lineage (GTDB taxonomy): Bacteria > Pseudomonadota > Alphaproteobacteria > Rhodobacterales > Rhodobacteraceae > Tabrizicola. Next base: position 47,203 of record JARFTV010000028.1, on the reverse strand, counting down.
ACGAGGCGGTCCAGTGGCTGCGCCTGTTGGTCGAGGCCGCGGGCGCCGGGGTGATCGCGATCGGCGTGGTGGTGGCTCTGGTCGGCTTCCTGCTGCACCGCGATGACAACAGTAATATCCGGCTGCGGATTACCCTGGCGCGTTACCTGAGCCTGGCGCTCGAATTCCAGCTGGCCGCAGATATCCTGTCGACCGCGATTGCCCCCGGCTGGGACGAGATTGGCAAGCTCGCCGCCACGGCGACGATCCGGACCGCGCTCAACTATTTCCTGGAACGCGAGGTCCGTGGCCTGCAGCGGATGGCAGGTGACGGGACGGCTCAGGAGTAGCGTTCGACCGTCGCGGCCTGCAGATCGTCGTAGCGGTCGCCCCAGGCCCAGCCGACGGGGAGCAGGCGGTCGATCTCCTGGCGCTGTTCGTCGGTCAGGGTGATCTCGGGCGCGCTGATCCAGGCCAGCAGATGGTCGGCCGTGCGGGTACCGGGGATCGGGATCAGATGCGGTGCGCGGTCCAGGAGCCAGGCCAGCGCTAGCGCGGCAGGGGTATGGCCGATCGACTGGGCATAGGCATGGAAGGCAGCAAGCCGCGTCCGGTTGTGCGGCCAGTTCTCGGGGTAGAAGCGTGGGATGCGGGTCCGGAATTCGCCTTGGGCGAAGGTGGTGGGGTCGGCCATTTGCGTTCCGAAGGCGCCCCGGGCGAGCGGCGAGAAGGGGACGAAGGCCACGCCCAATTCGGCGCAGCGCTGGATCAGGCCCAGTTCGGGCTGGCGGGTCCAGAGCGAGTATTCGCTTTGCACGGCCATCACGGGGTGGACCGCATGACAGCGCTCCAGGGTGTAGGGGCCGATCTCGGACAGGCCGTAGCCGAGGATTTTACCTTCTTCCTGAAGTCGTTGCATGGTCCCGGCCAGATCCTCGGCCGGGATCTGCGGATCGTGCCGGTGCGCGTAGAACAGCGTCACGTGGTCCACCCCAAGCCGCTTGAGCGAGCCTTCCAACTCGGTCCGCATATGTTCCGGCCGGTTGTCGATGCGGCGGGCCGGATCATCGGTGAAAGCGGCCTTGGTGGCGATATGAGGGCGGTGGCCGCTGCGCTTCAGCCAGGTCCCGATGACAGTTTCCGACAGGCCCTTGCCATATCCGTTGGCGGTGTCGAGGAAGGTGATCCCGGCCTCCCAGGCGGCATCGAGGGTTCGCAGGGAGTCCGCCTCGGTCGTGGGGCCGAAGATGCCACCAAAGGACAGGCAGCCAAGGCCAAGGGCCGAGACCTGGGGGCCGTGTGCGCCGAGTTGCCGCTGTTGCATCGCCGTCTCCTGCCGTTTCGGCGGCAGAAGACGGGACGGGGCGGGGATGGTCAAGCGGTCATGTAGTGCAGGCCCTGGAAGCGGGCGCGCAGGGCCCTGGTGCGCGGGGCGACGGTTTCCGGGGCGTTGGACCGCAGGCCCTCGGCGATCAGCGCGGCCAAGGCCGGGGCATCGGCGGGGGTGACGCCCCGGCGGACCAGCTCGGGCGTGCCGATGCGAAGGCCGTTGAGATCTCCGTCGACTTCGGGGATCGGCAGGCCGATGCCGCAGGCAAGGAAACCGGCCTTGCGCAGGGTCTTGGACGCCGCCTGTCCCCCGCCGAAGGGGGCTGCCTCGACCGCGAACTGATGCGATGTGGTGGCGCCCCTGTCGGCGGCGAAGACGGGAAGGCCGAGGTTGGAAAGCTCGCTCGCCAGTGCGCGGGCGAGATCGACCATGGCCTGCGCATAGACCCGCCCGTGGTCGCGCCAGTCAAGCAGGGTATAGGCCAGCGCGGCGGATTTGGCGGCGTCGAAGTTCGCGGTGAGGCCGGGGAAAGCAATGGCGTCCAGGGTTTTCGCGATCTCGGCGTCGTTGGTGACGATCAACCCGCCGGCGGGACCGCCGAGGGATTTGTAGGTCGACATCGTCATCAGATGCGCGCCTTCGGTCAGCGGGTTGGCCCAGACGCCCCCGGCGATGATGCCGCATTGGTGGGCGGCGTCGAACAGGACCTTGGCGCCGACCTGATCGGCGATCTTGCGCACCTCGGCCACCGGATGCGGGAAGAGGTTGAGGCTACCGCCGACGGTGATGATCTTCGGGCGGACGGCATGGGCAAGGTCGTGCAGGGCTTTCAGGTCAAGGGTATAGCCGTCGGCGTCGATGGGCGCGACGTGGGTGGTGAGACCGTAAAGGCCCGCGCATCCGGCGGCGTGGTGGGTGACGTGGCCGCCGATGGTGGCGGGGGGCGCGATGATGCTGTCGCCGGGTCTGGCCAGCGCCATGAAGCCGTAAAGATTGGCAAGCGCGCCGGACGCGACGCGGATTTCGGCGTATTTCGCGCCGAAGAGCTCTGCGGCCAGTTCGGCGGCGATGACCTCGATCTCCTCGATCGCTTCCAGCCCCATCTCGTATTTGTCGCCGGGATAGCCGAGCGAGGGACGTGAACCGATACCCGAGGCGAGGGCGGCTTCGGCGCGCGGGTTCATCACATTGGTCGCGGGGTTGAGGTTGAAGCAGTCCTGATCGTGGATCTGCCGGTTCATCGCGATGAGTTCGTCGAGGCGCGAGGCGACCTTGGACGAGGGCTGGCCCGCATCGGTGGCAAGGCGTTGGATATGGGTCTCGCAGGCGGCGGGGACCCAGGGGCGGGGGGCGAGATGGGGCATGGCGGACTCCTTTCACAGGACGCTATTTGGCGCGGGGCTTGCGGACAAATCAGTTCTGCAGAAAACTAGGGTCAGGAAAGTTAAGCCATGTCGGTTGCCCCGCCACCCCTGACCCGCCTGCCGTTGAACGCGCTGCGTGCCTTCGAGGCGGCGGCGCGGACGGGGGCTTTCACGCTGGCGGCGGCGGAGTTGGGGGTGACGCCCGGTGCGGTGACGGCGCATGTGAAGGCGCTGGAAGCGCGGCTGGGGGCGGCCCTGTTCGAGCGGCAGGCGCGCGGGGTGCGGCTGACGGCGTTGGGGCTGGCGGCGGCGGAGGAGCTGACCGGGGCCTTCGACGCGCTGGCCGGCGCGGAGGCCCGTTTGAGGGCGCTGGCCCTGCCGCGCGAGGTGCATATCGCGACGCTGCCGGCCATTGCGCAACTGTGGCTCTCGCCCCGTCTCCCGGCGTTACGGGAGGCGGCGCCGGAGATCTCCGTCTCGATCACCGCGCTGGAGGCGCCGCCGAACCTGAAGCGCAGCCTGCATGACCTGAGCCTGTTTCCGGCCGAAAGCGGGGGACGGCTGGTGGCGCGGGATGAGTTGTTTCCGGTCTGCTCTCCGGCGTTGGCGGCGCGGCTGACGCGGGTGGAGGATCTGGGATCGGTGCCCTGCCTGTCGGACAGCGTCTGGGACCGGGACTGGGAGGTCTGGTTGCAGGCGGTGGGCGCGAAGGTGGCGGTGCGGGGACCGGTCTTCTCGCTTTATGCGCTGGCGGTCGAGGAGGCGGTGAACGGGGCGGGGGTGCTGATGGGCCACGGGCCGCTGGTGGCGGCGCATCTGGCGCGGGGGACGCTGGTCGCGCCCTTTCCGCAGCGGGTGGCCCTGTCGGCGGGGTTCCGGCTGTGGGCGGCCCGCCCGATGGAGCGGGGCGGGGCCGTGGCGCGGGTGGCGGCGTTTCTGGAGACGGTCTGACCGGGCCGCTCGTCGGTGACTGTGTCACTCCTCGCGGGCGGGCGGCGTCAGGCGAAGGCGGCCTGAAGCGCGATCTCGATCATGTCGCCAAAGCTGCGTTCGCGCTGGTCGGAGGGCAGCGCCTCGCCCGTCGTGATATGGTCCGAGACGGTAAGCACCGCAAGCGCCCGCGCGCCGTGGCGGGCGGCGACCATGTAAAGCTCGGCCGCCTCCATCTCCACCCCAAGGCAGCCGTGGCGGAGAAGCTGCTCGGACAGGTCGGGGCGTTCGTCATAGAAGGTGTCGGATGAATAGATGCCACCGACATGGACCGCGGTGCCCTTGGCCTTGGCGGCGGCGTAAGCCGCTGACAGAAGACCGAAATCGGCGCAGGGGGCGAAGTTCAGCTCCTTGAAGATGGTGCGCGAGGGCGAGCCGACGGTGGAGCAGGTCTGCGCAAGGATCACGTCGCGGACCTTGACACTTTCGGGCAGCGCCCCGGCCGAACCGACGCGGATCAGGGTCTTGGCGCCATAATCCCGGATCAGTTCATTGGCGTAGATCGAGAGCGAGGGCATCCCCATGCCGGACCCGTGGATGGTCACGCGGTTGCCGTTCCAGGTGCCGGTATAGCCGAGCATTCCCCGGACCTCGTTCACCAGCACGGCATCCTTGAGGAAGGTCTGGGCGGCCCAGCGGGCGCGGTAGGGGTCGCCGGGCATGAGGACGGTTTCGGCGATCTCGCCGGGCTTGGCACCGATATGGACGGTCATGGTCTCTCCCTGTCGCGGGCAAGTGCGCCCGACCCCGCCATTAAGGCGGGGCGGCTGGGGGACCGCAAGGGGCTGTCAGTGCGGCTGCAGCGCGAGGTCGGCGAAGCTGTGACGGTTGCCGCAGAAGCCGCAGTCGGCGGGCTGGGGATGGGCGCTGCCCAGGACCTGGGAACAGGCCGCGCGGTCTGCGCAATGACCGCAGGTGGTGAGGAGGTCGATCCATTGGGCGTGGTCACGCTTCAGGTCGGCCAGCGGCACGCCGAAGATCGCGCCCATGGCGGTGACGCGGTCCGAGATGTCGTCGGGCATCTCGAGGAATTGCAGGACCTGCTCACGCGAGAGGCCGAGGTCGTGCAGGTCGCGGTCGGTCAGGGCGCTGACCTCCCTCACCTCGTTCAGGCGGTGGAGCAAGGCGCGGATGCGGTCGAACATGGCGGGGTCCCCTGTGGCCGTGGCTACAGGGACAGTCTAGCGCGGGGACCAGCGGCGCGGATTGACCTGCGTCAAGTCATTCCGCCGCGACCGAGGCGGGATCCGCAAGCGCCACAAGGTCCAGCATGATCTGGTTCAGCTGGAAATCCTTGGGCGTGTAGACCTGCGCCACGCCCATCGCCTTGAGGGTTCTGGCGTCCTCCTCGGGGATGATGCCGCCGACGACGAGCGGCTGGGTCAGGCCCTGCTGGCGCATCAGGTCCAACGTCTCGCGGATCAGGGGCAGGTGGCTGCCCGAAAGGATGGAGAGGCCGATCACGTCGGGCTGCTTTTCGGCTGCCACGGTGACGATCTCCTGCGGGGTCAGTCGGATGCCGTCATAGGTGATCTCCATCCCGCAGTCGCGGGCGCGGGCGGCGATCTGTTCGGCCCCATTGGAATGGCCGTCAAGGCCGGGCTTGCCGAGGAGGAGCCGCAGCGGGCGGCCGAGTTTGGTGGCCACGGCGGCGACGGCGTCGCGGACCGGCTCCAGCCCCTCGGTGCGGTTCGACGGGTGCTGGCTGACGCCAGTGGGCGCGCGGTATTCACCGTAAAGCGCGCGCATGGCGGCGCCCCATTCGCCGGTGGTCACGCCCGCCTTGGCGCAGGCGATGGAGGCGGGCATGATGTTCTCGCCCGACTGGGCGGCCTGGCGGAGCGCGGCGAGGGCTTTGGTCACGGCGTCGGCGTCGCGGCTGTCGCGCCACTGGGCGAGGCGGGCGCATTGGTCGGCCTCGGCTTTGGGATCGGCGGTCATGATCGAACCGTCTCCGGTGGCGAGGGGCGAAGGTTCGGTCGTGGTGAACTTGTTGACGCCGACGACGGTGGTGGCCCCGGATTCGATCCTCGCGAGGCGCTCGGCGTTCGCATCGACCAGTCGGCCTTTCATATAGGCGATGGCGGCCACGGCCCCGCCCATCGCATCGATATGGGCAAGCTCTTCCAGCGCGCCCTTCTTGAGTTCATCGACCTTGCGGTCGATGGCGGGGTTGCCGTCGAAGAGGTCGTCATATTCCAGAAGGTCGGTCTCATAGGCCAGGATCTGCTGCATCCGCAGGGACCACTGCTGGTCGAAGGGGCGGGGGAGGCCAAGCGCCTCGTTCCAGGCGGGCAACTGGACGGCGCGGGCGCGGGCGTTCTTGGACAGGGTGACGGCCAGCATCTCGATCAGGATGCGGTAGACGTTGTTCTCCGGCTGTTGTTCGGTGAGGCCCAGGGAGTTGACCTGGACGCCATAGCGGAAGCGGCGGAACTTGGCGTCGGTGATGCCGTAGCGGGTTTCCAGAAGCTCGTCCCACAGCGCGGTGAAGGCGCGCATCTTGCAAAGCTCGGTCACGAAGCGGATGCCGGCATTGACGAAAAACGACATTCTGCCCGCCATGGCGGGAAAATCCGCGGGTGGGACTTTCACTTTCAGATCATCAAGGACCGCACAGGCGGTGGCGAGCGCGAAGGCAAGCTCCTGTTCCGGCGTGGCCCCGGCTTCCTGCAGGTGGTAGCTGCAGACGTTCATCGGGTTCCATTTCGGCAGGTGTTTCCCGGTATAGGCCGCCACGTCGGTGATCAGGCGCAGCGAGGGTTCCGGCGGCAGGATATAGGTCCCGCGCGAGAGATATTCCTTGATGATGTCGTTCTGAACGGTGCCTTGCAGGGCGGAAATGTCGGCGCCCTGTTCCTCGGCCACGGCGATGTAGAGCGCGAGCAGCCACGGGGCCGTGGCGTTGATCGTCATCGAGGTGTTCATCTGTTCCAGCGGGATGTCCGCGAAGAGCGCGCGCATGTCGCCGAGGTGGGCGACCGGGACGCCGACCTTGCCGACCTCACCCCGGCTGCGGGGGTCGTCGGAGTCGTAGCCGGTCTGGGTGGGCAGGTCGAAGGCGACGGAAAGCCCGGTCTGCCCTTTGGCGAGGTTGGTCCGGTAAAGCGCGTTCGAGGCCGCGGCGGTGGAGTGGCCGGCGTAGGTGCGGAAGAGCCATGGCTTGTCGGTCATCGGGGCCTCGCGAGTCGAGTGGGTAATTTTATTGCGCTGATGATGGCATATGGGAAAGATCATGCCAATGTCAATCGCTGCGCTGCGGCAACCCTTGCGAAGCGGCGTTTCACACCCCCGAACCCCCCGTGGGATATTTCCCCATAAGGCATTGTCGCAGAGGGGGGATCGGGTAGGCTTTCGGGATGTTCGGCACGGTCGCGGTTCCCGTCTGGTTGCTGGTCCTGATCCTGGCATTCGCCGCGGTCAGCTTTGCCACGCATTTCCTGTTCCCTTCGGTGCGCTGGTTCTTCCGCCGCCGGGCAGAGCGGGCTTTGATGCGGCTGAACGCGCGGCTGGACCGGAAGCTCGACCTGTTCAAGCTGGCCGAGCGGTCGGATATGGTGGCGCGGCTGGCCTATGACCAGCGGGTTGTCGAAGCGGCGATGGTCCATGCGGCCGAGACCGGGGTGCCGGGCGAGGTCGCCTTCGAGGAGGCCCGCCGCTATGCGCGGGAGATCGTGCCGGGGTTCTCCGCGACTGTCTATTTCGGCTTCGGGACACGGGCCGCGAAATGGCTGTCGCGCCTCATGTTCCGGGTGCGTGTCGGCAAGGTGGACCAGGCTTTGCGGACCATCGACCCGAGGGCCACGGTGGTCTTCGTGATGAACCACCGCAGCAACATGGATTACGTGCTGGTGACCTGGCTCGTCGCGGATCGCTCGGCCGTCAGCTATGCGGTGGGGGAATGGGCGCGGGTTTGGCCGTTGAGCGCGCTGATCCGGTCGATGGGGGCCTATTTCATCCGGCGCGGCAGCCGCAACGCTTTGTATCGCAAGGTGCTGGCGCGCTATGTCCAGATGGCAAGCGAGGAGGGGACGACGCAGGCGATGTTCCCGGAAGGGGGCCTGAGCCTTGACGGGCGGGTCGGACCGGCGCGGCTGGGGCTGCTGAGTTACATCGCCGAGGGCTGGACGCCACATGCGCGGGACGTGGTCTTTGTCCCGGTGGGGCTGGCCTATGACCGGGTGCTGGAGGACCGGGTGCTTGTCGAGGCGGCGCAGGCGGGGGCGCGCCGCTTCCGCAATCGGCCGCTCTGGGTGGGTTGGCACGGGCTGCGGTTCCTCTGGGCGCGGTTCCGGGGGCGGACGAGGGGCTTTGGCACGGCGGCGGCGGGGTTTGGGGCTCCGGTCTCCTTGCGCGACCATCTGGCGGCGGGGGGAACGGTCGAGGGGCTGGGAGAGCGGCTGATGGGGGCGATCGCGTCGGTTGTGCCGGTCCTGCCGGTGCCGCTGGTGGCCCGAGCCCTTGGCGACGGCGCGGTTAGCCGAGAGGAGCTGGCCGCGCGGGTCGAAGCGATGGTCGCCGGGCTGCGCGCGGCGGGGGCGGTGCTGAAGCTGCCGCCACCCGGCGGGGCATCGGTCCTGGACGAGGGGCTTGGCCCCCTGATCCGGCGCGGGCTGGTGACGGATGCACTGCAGCCGGTGGCGGCAGAGCGGGCCTTGCTGGACTTCTACGCGGCTTCGGTCCCGGATATCGGCGTTTCTGCGCCGCCGCAGACATAAAATTTCAATAATACCCGATCAGGCTATTGCAAAGTTGCGCGCAAGATTCTTATCTGGCCGCAAGAGCGGGGCGATTCTGCGCCGCGGCATCAGTTGGAGGCAAAGTTGGCTTTGGATACGCAGAATGCTCCCGTGATCTACGACGCGCCGAAGAAGGACCTGTACGAACTGGGCGAGATGCCTCCGATGGGTCATGTTCCGGCGAAGATGTACGCCTGGGCGATCCGCCGTGAGCGCCATGGTGCGCCGGAACAGGCCATGGTGCAGGAGGTGGTCGACACCTGGAAGATCGACAGCCATGAGGTGCTGGTCCTCGTGATGGCGGCGGGCGTGAACTACAATGGCGTCTGGGCGGGTCTGGGCCAGCCGATCAGCCCCTTCGACGGCCACAAGGCCGCCTATCATATCGCGGGTTCCGATGCCGCGGGGATCGTCTGGGCGGTGGGCGACAAGGTGAAGCGCTGGAAGGTCGGCGACGAGGTGGTGATCCACTGCAACCAGGACGACGGCGACGACGAGGAGTGCAATGGCGGCGACCCGATGTTCAGCCCCACCCAGCGGATCTGGGGCTATGAGACGCCGGACGGGTCGTTTGCGCAGTTCACCCGGGTGCAGGCGCAGCAGCTCATGCCGCGGCCGAAGCACCTGACCTGGGAGGAATCGGCCTGCTATACGCTGACCCTCGCCACGGCCTACCGGATGCTGTTCGGGCACGAGCCGCATGATCTGAAACCGGGCCAGAACGTGCTGGTCTGGGGTGCCTCCGGTGGTCTTGGGTCCTACGCGATCCAGCTGATCAACACGGCCGGCGCGAATGCGATCGGGGTCATCTCGGACGAATCGAAGCGCGATTTCGTGCTGGGGCTGGGCGCCAAGGGCGTCATCAATCGCAACGAGTTCAAGTGCTGGGGGCAGCTGCCCACGGTGAACTCGCCCGAATACAACGACTGGCTGAAAGAGGCACGGCGTTTCGGCAAGGCGATCTGGGACATCACCGGCAAGGGTGTGAACGTCGACATGGTGTTCGAACATCCGGGCGAGGCGACTTTCCCCGTGTCCTCGCTGGTGTGCAAGAAGGGCGGCATGGTGGTGATCTGCGCCGGGACCACCGGCTTCAACTGCACCTTCGACGTCCGCTACATGTGGATGCACCAGAAGCGCCTGCAGGGCAGCCACTTCGCCCATCTGAAGCAGGCCGCCAGCGCCAACAAGCTGATGGTCGAGCGTCGGCTTGACCCCTGCATGTCCGAGGTCTTCCCCTGGGCCGAGATCCCGAAGGCGCATACGCTGATGTGGAAGAACCAGCACAAGCCGGGCAACATGGCCGTGCTGGTGCAGGCGCCGCGCACCGGGCTGCGGACCTTCGAGGACACGCTGGAGGCGAGTCGGAATCGTTGAGCCACAACCGTTAATCTTAGCTTTACCCTGCGCGGCGATTCTTGCGCTGCGGGGGGCCATTCTCCGGCCGTCGTGGCAGATCCACGGCGGCCGGGTCGTTTCGAGCCTTGCCGCAGACCGGATCGACCCGAGGGGCTCATGCGCCACGACTGGATTATCGACGTGCTCTCAGACTTGCAGGCCTATGCCGACCGCAACGCCTTGCAGGAGCTGGCGCTGAAACTGGAGGAGACGCTTGCCGTCGCCCGCTGGGAACTGGGCGAGGGTGCCGAGGCGCCACCACCGCTTCTGCGGGCCCGGCGTGCGCATTAGCCTTACACCCGGCGGCCGAAGGGGCTAGGGTGCGGCGATGCAACTGCCCGCGCTGACCTTTTCCGACGATCAGGCCGAAGCCTATGACCGACTGGCCGCTGCCTTCCTAGGCGCGGGGATCGACCTTGCCGAGGGTGAGCTGTCGCCGGCGGTCGAGGGCAAGGCCACCGTGCTGGCCGTGGTGGGCAAGGCGGGATCGGGCAAGACGATGCTGCTGGCCGAGCTTTACAAGGGCATGAAGGCGGCCGGGGTCGAGGTGATCTCGGGCGATTACGAAGGGCGAAAGCGCAAGGACCGGCGGACGCTGGCGATCCTGGCACCGACCAACAAGGCGGCTTCGGTCCTTCGGTTGCGCGGGGTGCCGGCGACGACGATCCACCGCATCCTGTATACTCCGGTCTATGACCCGGAATACGAGAAGATCGCCGAATGGCTGGCGGGCACGGGCTCGCGGCCGGTGATCGACAGTCTTGCGATTGCCGGGCTGACCGACATCGCGCTGGACCGGGCCCATGCCTTCTACCAGCAGGTGGCCAGCATCCCCGGCGCGCTGGCGGCGGCGGGGTTGAAGGGCAGCGATTTCATCAAGGGCTGGAAGCGGCGGGAAGAGCCGCTGGACGTGGGGTTCGTGGACGAAAGCTCGATGCTGGACGAACGCCAGTTCGACGACCTGCGCGAGATCTTCCCTACACTGGTCCTGTTCGGTGACCCGGCGCAGCTGGCCCCGGTCGGGCAATCCGGCGCGATGGTGTTCGACAAGCTGTCGGATGGGCGCAAGCTGATCCTGCACCGCATCCACCGGCAGGCCGAGGATAACCCGATCCTCGACCTTGCCCATGCGCTGGCGGACGACCGGCTGGGCTTTGAGGAGTTCGAGCGGCTGGTCGAGGAAACCGCCCGCAAGGACGACCGTGTGGTCTGGGCCGAGCGGGTGGAGGCGGCGCTGATGGCGCGCTCGCCGGTGCTGGTCTGGCGCAACGCGACGCGGGTGCGGCTGATCCAGGCGTTCCGGGCGGCCTATGGCGCGCCCGAGGACCAGCTCCTGCCGGGCGAGCCGCTGATCTGCGACGGGATCGAACTGCCCCTGAAGCACCGGAAGAAGCGCATCGACCTCGAGGCGCGGGGGCTGATCAAGGGCGCGCAGGTAATCTATCTGGGCGAGGGGAACCGCACCGGCTTTGCCCGCCTGCATGTGGTGGGGGCCGAGGAGCCGCAGCTCTCCGCCGCCTCGATCATCAAGATCGAGAAGCCCGAGGAGGAAGAGCCCTTCATCCCCCATGCCGCCAGTATGGGCGCGGCTTTCCTGCACGGGGCGGCGGTGACGATTCACAAGGCGCAAGGCAGCCAGTGGGATGAGGTGCAGGTCTTCGCGCCCGATCTGCGGGCTGCGGCCTTTTCCGGGCGGTCCGAAGCCGGGGTGCCGCTGTGGAAGCGGCTGGCTTATGTGGCGATCACCCGGGCGCAGACGCGGCTGTACTGGGTGGTGCGCAACCGGCTGGCGCGGCCGACGTCTCCGCTTGGGATCGAGGATCTGCGCCGCGCGCCCGCGCCCCTGTCGCTGGCGGAGCCTTCCCCTTCCGGGGCGGGCGAATTAGGCTAGCGCGAAAAGGAGGCATCCATGGCTTTGGTCTTCGTCCAGTTCCGCTGCATCCCCGGCCGGACCTATGAGGTCGCCGACGCGATCTGGGACCGCGAGGTGGTGAGCGAGCTTTACTCCACCAGCGGCGATTACGACCTGATCGCCAAGGTCTATATCCCCGAGGATCAGGATGTGGGGCATTACCTGTCGTCCCGGCTGTTCGATATTCCGGGCATCCAGCGGACGCTGACCACGATGACCTTCAAGGCGTTCTGAGCGGGTGGGGCACCGGGGCGCTACGCCCCCCGGCCCGCCCCTCCCTCATGATGATCCGTCTGAAGGCCGGGATCAGAGCCAGTCGGCCCGGCCCGTGCCGACGGCATCGGCCACGGTCTGGAAGCCGTCCCGGGCGAGAAGCTGCTCCACCCCCCGCGCGATGCGGGGGATGAGGGAGAGACCCTCGTAGACCATGGCGGTGTAAAGCTGCACCGCCGAGGCCCCGGCGCGGATCTTCTGGTAGGCCTGTTCGGGGGTAGCGATGCCGCCGACGCCGATCAGGGGCAGTTTCCCCTCGGTCAGCTGCGACAGGTGCGCCAACACGCGGGTGGACTTTTCGAACAATGGGACGCCGGAAAGGCCACCCTGCTGGTCACGATTTGCTGATTTCAAACCTTCGCGCGAAAGCGTGGTGTTGGTGGCGATGATGCCCGCCAGACCGGCGGCCATCGCCACATCGGCGATCTGGGCGAGGTCGTCGGGGGTAAGATCGGGGGCGATCTTCAGGAAGACCGGGATCGGCTGCGGCAGGGCGGCACGCGCCTCCATCACGCCGGAGAGCAGCGCCGCAAGGGCGGCCGGCCCTTGCAGGTCGCGCAGCTTCTCGGTGTTGGGCGAGCTGACGTTGACCGTCGCGAAATCGACATGCGGCCCGCAGAGGGCGAGGACACGGGCGAAATCGGCGGCCCGGTTCTCGCTGGTCTTGTTCGCACCGAGGTTCAGGCCGACCGGTACCTGGGTGCGGGTCCGGGCGGAAAGCCGCAGGGCGATGGCCTCGGCTCCGTCATTGTTGAAGCCGAAGCGGTTGATCGCGGCGCGGTCCTCGGTCAGCCGGAAAAGGCGGGGCCGCGGGTTGCCCGGCTGCGGCAGCGGGGTGGCGGCGCCGACCTCGATGAAACCGAAGCCCGCGCGGGACAGCGCGGCGACGGCGGTCGCATTCTTGTCATAGCCCGCCGCAAGGCCCACCGGGTTCGGCAGCGCAAGCCCGGCCAAGGTGGTCGCCAGGGGCGGCGAGGTGACCGGGCCGGGCAGCGGCGCCAGCCCCGTGTTCAGCGCCACAAGCGAAAGGCCATGCGCACGCTCGGGGTCAAACCGGTGCAGGAGCGCAAGGCCCGCGCGTTCCATCAAGCTCATAGCAGGCCCTCGGGGAAGATATGGCCGGTCGCGCCGAGGGGGAGCGACTTGTCCCAGATGACCTCGTCAAGCCGGAGCGGGCGGTAGAGATGGGGGAAGAGCTGGCCGCCGCGCGAGGGCTCCCATTTCAACTCGGGTCCGAGGCGGGCAGGGTCGAAGGCCACCAGGACAAGGTCGCTTTCGTTGGCGAACCATTTGGCGGCGGTTTCGGCGACCTGCGCGGGGGTCGAGAAATGGATGTACCCGTCGGCCAGATCGACCGGCGCGCCCATTGTTTCCCCGGCGGCGCGGAAGGCATCCCATTCGGGGCGGCGGAGGATCTTGAGGATCAGCATGGCGCGCTTTTGCCCTGTGCGGGACCTCTGGTCAACCTGTGTGTTTCCCCGCTGAGAGCCCATCGCAACCCGAGGTAGAAATCGCCAGATTGCTGCCGTTTGTTAACCTTCCGTTAACCAAGAAACCGCCCAAGCGAGGCCATTTCGGTGGTGCACATATTCGAAGCCCAATATTCAAAAGAGGTGATAAAATGAAAAAGCTGCTACTCACAACCGTCCTGGTATTCGGCGGTACTGTCGCACATGCCGAAACAAACGCGCTTGAAGCCTGCGAGTTCCGGAAGATCACGAATTCGAACGCTTTGTATCAGTCGAATCCCGAGTGCGGGAAGCCCATCGGATCGTCGGGATCCTCGGTGAGCAAGTCGGGGAAGGGACCGGCGGTCGATCCGGGCCCCAAGACGGAACCGGAGCCGGAGCGCGAGCCGGAGCGTGAGCCTGAACCGGAGCCGGAGCCAATCGAACCCGGTCCGGTCCGCGGCGGCAACCCCTGTGGCGGAAACTGCGGTGCCGCTGAGGGCGGGAATGGGACCGAAAACGAAGGCGGTGGTGCTGGCCAGGGTCAGGGTCAGGGTCAGGGTCAGGGTCAGGGTCAGGGCCAGGGTCAAGGCCAGGGTCAGGGCCAAGGCCAAGGCCAAGGACAGGGCGGCGGCGGTGGCGGCGGCCAGGGCGGTGGCGGCGGCCAAGGCGGTGGCCAGGGCGGTGGCGGCGGCACGAACTAGGTTCAAGCCGTCTGCAACGCCTTCACCAGGTATCAACCGGAATTGACACGGCGCAGCTCCTGCGCCGTGTTTTCTTTTGCAGCCTCACGGCAACAGGGCTGCCGCGCCGTGCGGACAAGTTGGCCCTGCGGGCGGACTCCCGCCCCGGCCAGAGAGGCACATGAGCTTTGACTCTGTCGCCGGGCGAAGTCAGTCTGGACCGGTCAATCATAACGGGAGTCTTTCATGCGCAGCCTTTTTCTTTCCAGCGCGGTTCTGGCCCTGTCGGCCGGCCTTGCCCAGGCGGACTACACGCTGCATGTGATCCACATCAACGATCTGCACAGCCGGATGGAGGCGATCAACGCCTTCGACAGCACCTGTTCCGCTGAGGATGCGGCCGAGAACAAATGCTTCGGCGGGATCGCCCGGGTCGCGACCAAGATCAACGAATTGCGCGACAAGGTGACGGCCGAGGGCGGGAACGTCATCGTGCTGGATGCGGGCGACCAGTTCCAGGGCAGCCTTTTCTACACCACCTACAAGGGCGCGGCCGAAGCCGAGTTCATGGAGAAGATCGGCTTTGACGCGATGGCCGTGGGCAACCATGAATTCGACGACGGGCCAGAGGGGCTGGCCGGGTTCATCGACAAGGTGAGCTTCCCGGTGATCAGCGGGAACATCGATGTCAGCCAGAACAATGCGCTGGCGGGCCGCGTGCAGAACCATGTCGTGCTTGAGGTGGGCGGCGAGAAGATCGGCATCATCTCTGCCCTGGCGACCGATACGGTCGACACCGCCAGCCCCGGGCCCACTGTGATCTTCCAGGACGAGATCGAGAGCCTCGCGGCCGATGTCGCCGCGCTCGAGGCCGAGGGGGTGACGAAGATCATCGCGCTGACCCATGTCGGCCTGCCGAAGGATCTGGACATTGCCGCCGCCGTGCCGGGGATCGATGCCGTGGTTGGCGGCCATTCGCATACCCTTCTGTCCGCGAGGGACCCCAAGCGCGCGGGGCCGTATCCGACCTGGGTCGATGGGCAGAACGGTGCCATGGTGCCGGTGGTGCAGGCCTATGCCTATTCGAAATATGTCGGCCATCTGATCCTGACTTTCGACGACGCCGGGAACCTGAAATTCGCCGAAGGGGATACGATCCTGCTGGATGCCAGCGTGATCCCGGACCCCGAGATCGAGGCGCGGGTCAAGGAGCTGGGCGGCCCGATCGAAGAGTTGAAGAACAAGGTCGTGGCCGAGGCGACGGCCGATATCGACGGCAGCCGGGAGACCTGCCGGGCCGTGGAATGCCCGATGGGCAACCTGATTGCCGAGGCGATGCTGGACCGGGTCAAGGACCAGGGCGTGACAATCGCGATCCAGAATGGCGGCGGCATCCGGGCCAGCATCGAGGCGGGGCCGGTGACCATGGGCGAGGTCCTCTCGGTCCTGCCGTTCCAGAACACCCTCTCGACCTTCGAGGTGACGGGCGAGACCATAGTGGCCGCACTGGAGAATGGCGTCAGCCAGGTCGAGGACGGCGCGGGCCGATTCCCGCAGGTCGCGGGGCTGAAGTACACCTTCGATCCCAAGGCCGAGGCCGGGAGCCGGGTGAGTGAGGTCATGGTGCTGCTCGGCGGCGATGCCTGGGCTCCGATCGATCCGGCGGCCACTTACAAGGTCGTGTCGAACAACTATGTCCGGGGCGGCGGGGATGGGTTCCGCATGTTCATCGACGCGGCCAATGCCTATGACTTCGGGCCGGACCTTGCTGATGTGACCGCCGAATACATGGCGAAGACGGGTCCCTTCACCCCGATGACCGATGGACGGATCACCGTGAAGGAATGATCGACCCGGAGGGGCGGTCCGCCGCCCCTCCGGTCTTGGAGCCCGTGGCCCGGCGGCCTATCTTCTGACCATGTGTGGCCGTTTCACCATCACCCATCCGAACGAGGCGCTGGCGGCGCTGTTTGACACCGTGCCGGGCAATGACCTGCCGGTGGGGCCGAACTACAATGTCTGCCCGACGAACCCGGTCGCGGTGGTGACCTCGGACGGTGGGCAGCGGCGGCTTCGGGCGATGCGCTGGGGGTTCATCCCCTCGTGGTACAAGGCGCCGAATGACGGGCCGCTGATCATCAACGCAAGGTCCGACACGGTGGCGACGAAGCCCGCTTTCCGGGAGGCGGTGCGGTCGCGGCGCTGTCTGGTTCCGGCGAGCGGATTCTATGAATGGAGCGAGGGGGAAGGGGGCAAGCGGCTGCCCTGGTACTTCACCCGCGCTGATGGCGAGCCGATGGCCCTGGCCGGGGTCTGGCAGCGCTGGGGGGACATGGACACGGTCGCCATCGTCTCGACCGAGGCGGGGCCGGGGATGGCCGAGATCCACCACCGCGAGCCGGTCGTGCTGGAGCGGGCGGACTGGCCCCTGTGGCTGGGCGAGGCGGGGCATGGGGCGGCGGTTCTGATGAAGGCCAGTGCGCCGGGCGTGCTGACGCGGCCCTATCGGGTGGGGATGGCGGTCAATTCGAACCGGGCGAGCGGGCCGGGCCTGATCGAGCCCGAGGCGGCTTGAAGCTCGGCGGGCGAGGTGCTATCTGATCCCCGACGCGGGCGTTGTGTAATGGTAAGACCCCTGCCTTCCAAGCAGGAGACGCGGGTTCGATTCCCGCCGCCCGCTCCACCCTTTCCAGACAATATGTCCACGGTGGACAAACGCGAGTTTCCCAAGGAATTCAGGGGCTTGGTCGCGGACGTTTACCTTTTGGCAATGATTGGCCTGGCTCGTCGGTGAGGTCGTCACTCCTCGCCCGGGGCGGCCGCCAGCCGGGCGGCAGCCGAGGCGAAGCGAAGTCGCACGACGAGGCGCGCGTCAGAGATTCTCGGCCTGCGGGAAGCCCAGGATGTGGAAGCCGCCATCGACGTGGACGACCTCGCCGGTCGTGCAGGCGCCGTAGTCCGAGCAGAGCCAGACCGCAGTGCCGCCGATGGATTCCAGCGTCGCATTGGCGCGGAGGGGGGCGTTGTCCTCGGTATGGCGGAAGGTCGCGCGTGCGCCGCCGATGGCCGATCCGGCCAGCGTCTTCATCGGGCCGGGGCTGATCGCGTTGACGCGGATCTTCTGCGGGCCGAGGTCGTTCGCCAGATAGCGCGTCGCCGATTCCAGCGCCGCCTTGGCCACACCCATCACGTTGTAATTCGGCGAAACGCGGTTCGAGCCCTGGAAGGTCAGGGTGATCAGGCTGCCGCCATTGGGCATCAGCGGTTCGGCGCGTCGGGCCACGTCGATGAAGCTGAAGCAGGAGATGTTCAGCGAATTCAGGAAGTTGCCCTTGGTCGTGTTGATGAAGCGGCCCGTGAGTTCCGTCTTGTCGGAATAGGCGATGGCATGGACGACGAAATCCAGATCGCCCCAGCGGCGGCCGATCTCGGCAAAGCAGGCGTCAAGGCTGTCCTCGTTCGTCACGTCCACGTCGATCAGGAAGTCCGAACCGACCGAAGCGGCCAGCGGCTGCACGCGCTTGCCGAAAGCCTCACCCTGGTAGGAGAAGGCCAGTTCCGCGCCTTCCGCCGCGAGGGCCGAGGCGATGCCCCAAGCGATGGAACGGTCGTTCGCCACGCCCATGACAAGCCCGCGCTTGCCCTTCATCAGTTCGGCCATGATGCGTTACCCGAGGTACTTGGACATGACGAGAGTGGCATTGGTGCCGCCGAAGCCGAAGCTGTTGGACAGGACCGAGTCGAGCTGCACGTTGTCGCGCATGGTCGTGACGATCTCGGCCGGGTCCAGCGCGGGGTCCAGCGTTTCGACATTGGCCGAAGCGGCGATGAAGTTGCCGTTCAGCATGATGAGCGAATAGATCGCCTCCCACACGCCCGCGCCGCCGAGGCAGTGGCCGGTGAGCGACTTGGTCGAGGCGATCGGCGGGGTGGACCCTTGGCCGAAGATGCGGCGGATCGCTTCCACCTCGGTCACGTCGCCGACCATCGTGCTGGTGCCGTGGCTGTTGATGTAGTCGATCTTGCGGCCCTGCGGCAGCGTGGACAGCGCCAGCCGCATCGCGCGTTCGCCGCCTTCGCCCGACGGTGCCACCATGTCGTGCCCGTCGGAAGTGGCGCCGTAGCCGGTGACCTCGGCATAGATCTTGGCGCCGCGGGCGAGGGCGTGCTCCAGTTCCTCCAGCACGACGATCCCGCCGCCGCCGGCGATGACAAAGCCGTCGCGGTTGGCGTCATAGGTGCGCGAGGCGCGTTCGGGCGTGTCGTTGTACTTGCTGCTCATCGCGCCCATCGCGTCGAAGAGGCAGGAGAGCGTCCAGTCCAGTTCCTCGCCGCCGCCGGCAAAGACGATGTCCTGCTTGCCCATCTGGATCAGTTCGGTGCCGTTGCCGATGCAATGGGCCGAGGTGGAGCAGGCCGAGGTGATCGAATAGTTCACGCCCTTGATCTTGAAGGGCGTGGCAAGGCAGGCCGAGACGGTCGAGGACATGCCCTTGGTCACGCCGAAGGGGCCGATGCGCTTCGGGCTGCCGGTCTCGCGGACGATGTTGTGGGCCTTGAAGAAGCTCTTGGTCGAGGGGCCGCCGGAGCCGACGATGATGCCGGTCCGTTCGTTCGAGATATCGGTTTCGGACAGGCCGGAATCCTTCACCGCCTGGTCCATCGCGATGAAGGTATAGGCCGCGCCGTCGCCCATGAAACGCAGGTCGCGCTTGTCGATATGATCCTCGAGCACGATGTTCGGCTGGCCGTGGACGCGGCAGCGGAAGCCATGTTCGGCATAGTCGGGGGCGAAGACGATGCCGGATTTCCCGGCGCGCAGGGAGGCCTCGACCTCGGCGGCCGAGTTGCCGATGGACGAGACGATGCCGATCCCGGTGATGACGACGCGGCGCATGGGGCCTCCCTTGATAACCTTGGGACTGTTTAGGCCAGTGGCGTAAGGGGGGCAAGGCGGTTGGCGTCTTGGCGCCTGCCGCGGGCCGGAGCCTGCGCGGCTGGCCGCGTGTGGGTCCGCCCGGAGCGGAAAAGAGGCACGGCGTGAGGGCTTGAGATCGATTATTTGTGCTGTTTTGTCGGTTTTCTGCCCAAAAAGTGGAAAAAAGCCATTCAAACTGCCCAAGGATTGATCTAGGCGAGGGTCCGCCCGGCCCTTGACCGGATGCATCCCTGACCAGATCCGCCCGAAAGTGCACCCCATGAACACGATTGACGAAAAGCTTCAGCCGATCCTGGCCGAAGTGACCCGGCGCAATGCCGGCGAGCCGGAGTTCCACCAGGCCGTCCACGAAGTCCTGGAAAGCCTTGGCCGCGTGGTGGCGAAACACCCGCAATACCTTGATCTCGCCCTGATCGAGCGGATCTGCGAGCCCGAGCGGCAGATCATCTTCCGCATCCCCTGGGTCGACGACAAGGGTCGGGTCCAGATCAACCGGGGCTTCCGGGTCCAGTTCAACTCGGCGCTTGGCCCCTACAAGGGCGGGATGCGGTTCCACCCGTCGGTGAATGTCGGGATCATCAAGTTCCTGGGCTTCGAGCAGACCTTCAAGAACGCGCTGACCGGGATGCCGATCGGTGGCGGCAAGGGCGGGTCGGACTTTGACCCCAAGGGCAAGTCCGATGGCGAGATCATGCGCTTCTGCCAGTCGCTGATGACGGAACTGCACCGCCATCTGGGCGAACAGACCGACGTTCCGGCCGGTGACATCGGCGTCGGCGGGCGCGAGATCGGTTACATGTTCGGCCAGTACAAGCGGCTGAACAACCGCTATGAGGCCGGGGTCTTCACCGGCAAGGCGCTGGCCTATGGCGGCTCGCGCGCAAGGACCGAGGCGACCGGCTACGGCAACACCTATTTCGTGCAGGCGATGCTGGAGACGAAGGGAACCTCCTTCGACGGCAAGCGGGTCGTGGTCTCGGGCTCGGGCAATGTGGCGATCTACACGATCGAGAAGGTGCAGAGCTTCGGCGGCAAGGTGCTCGCCTGTTCCGACTCCAGCGGCTATGTCGTGGACGAGAACGGGATCGACCTGGCGCTTCTGAAGGACGTCAAGGACGTGCGGCGCGAGCGGATCTCGGAATATGCGCGCCGTCGCGGGACGGGGGTGCATTTCATCCCGGCCGACAAGGGAAGCGTCTGGGACGTGCCCTGCGATGTCGCCATGCCCTCGGCCACGCAGAACGAGCTGTCGGGCAAGGATGCGCGCACGCTGGTGAAGAACGGCGTGATGGCGGTGGGCGAGGGGGCGAACATGCCCTGCACGCCCGAGGCGGTGAAGGCTTTCCAGGAGGCGGGTGTCCTCTTCGCCCCCGGCAAGGCGGCGAATGCGGGGGGCGTTGCGACCTCGGCGCTGGAAATGCAGCAGAACGCCAGCCGCGACAGCTGGACCTTCGAGCAGACCGAGGCGAAGCTGGCCACGATCATGCGCAACATCCACGACACCTGCCATGCGACGGCCGAGGAATATGGCGCGCCGGGCGACTATGTGCTGGGGGCCAATATCGCGGGCTTCGTCCGGGTGGCCGAGGCGATGCGGATGCTGGGCGTCATCTGAGCCGGTTTCCGCCGGAACGGGACGGGGCCCCCTCGCGGGCCCCGTTTTCGTTCTTGCCTGCCGCTGCGTTCGGGCGGAGCCTGACGCGGTGCAGGAGGGACGGCGATGGACAGGGTCACAGGCGGTTGCCTTTGCGGTGCGGTGCGGATCGAGGCGGTGGGCAAGCCGCTGCGCGTCGGGGTCTGTCACTGCATGGACTGCCGCAAGCATCACGGCGCGCCGTTCCACGCCTCGGCAATCTTTCCGGCGGCGGCGGTGCGGGTGACCGGGGAACTGCGCGACTTTCGCGGACGTGGCTTTTGCCCGGCCTGTGGCAGCCCGGTCATGGGGCGGAGCGGGGAGGAGGTCGAGGTCAATCTGGGGACGCTGGACGCGCCGAACCAGTTCCGCCCGACCTACGAGCTATGGGCCGTCCGGCGCGAGGGATGGTTGCCCGAGTTCACGAACATGCGGCGGTATGAGCGGGACCGGCCCGACGACGCGGGGCCGGTCGCGTAGGGCTCAGGCTTCGCTGAGCGCGACCTTCATGTCCTTGACGAGATAGATCACCTCGCCATCCGCCTCGACCCTGCCATCGGCCACGCCCATGGTCAGGCGGCGGGTCTGGATCGCCTTGGTGAAGTCGACGAAGTAGGTCAGCTTCTTGCGGTCGGGGCGGACCATGCCGGTCAGCTTGACCTCACCCACCCCCAGCGCATAGCCGCGCCCCTGCCAGCCGCGCCAGCCAAGGTTGAAGCCGGTGAGCTGCCAGAGCCCGTCCAGCCCAAGGCAGCCCGGCATGATCGGGTTGCCGGGGAAGTGGCAGTCGAAGAACCACAGGTCCGGGGTGATGTCGAATTCGGCCACCACATGGCCCTTGCCATGTTCGCCCCGGTCTTCCGAGATGTCGGTGATCCGGTCCATCATCAGCATCGGCGGCGCGGGAAGCTGGGCATTGCCGGGACCGAAAAGCTCTCCCCTCGAGCAGGCGAGCAGCGCCTCCTTGTCGAAATAGGTCGGATACGACGCCATGCCTTGTGGTCCCCTTTGTGCAGTCCGCTCTACCTAGCACCGGGCCGGGAAGAGTGGCAAGTCTGGCCGGAACCGGCGGGAAGGCGGGATGTTCCAGCCCCTGCCGGGGGATTAGGGTTTGAAACCGGGCCATTCTGTCCTTTATATGAAGGCGACGGACAGGATGACGATGACCCAGGCGACGGATCCCAGGACCTTTCAGCGCGGCACGGCTTGGCTGGCTTCGGCCGGGCTGCGGCCGACGCGGCAGCGGCTGGCGCTGGCCGAACTTCTGGTCGGCGACGGCGAGAACCGGCATGTGACGGCGGAAAGCCTGCACGCGGCCTCACGCGCGGCGGGCGAAACAGTGAGCCTTGCCACCGTCTACAACACGCTGCGCGCCTTCTGCGAGGTGGGGTTGATGAACGAGGTCGTGGTGGACGGGTCGAAAAGCTATTTCGACACCCGCACCGATGACCATCCGCATTTCTACTGGGAAGACAGCCACAGGCTGACCGACGCTCCGGCCGA
>JARFTV010000028.1:10542-25002 GCA_029289325.1 Alphaproteobacteria bacterium | reverse complement strand
GAACTGGAGATTGCCGCCCTGCCCAAGGTGCCCGAGGGCATGGAAGTCGCGCGCGTCGATGTGGTAATCCGCCTGCGCAAGGCGTGAAAAAGGGCGGGGTTTCCCCCGCCCGCACTCGTTACAGGCACAAGCTCACTTCGGAACCATCACGGTGTCGATGACGTGGATCACGCCATTGGACTGATCCACATCGGCGATGGTGATGCGGCCGATGTTGCGCGATTCCGAATAGATCATCGCCGTATTGCCCTTGAAGCGGATCGACAGCGCGTCGCCCGACAGGGTGCGAAGGTTCGCAAGGCCGTCGCGGCCGACCTTGGCGCGGAGGTCGGCGAGTTTCAGGTCGCCGGCGACGACATGGGCGGTCAGGACCTTGGTCAGCATGTCCTTGTTTTCCGGCTTCAGCAGCGTCTCGACGGTGCCGGCCGGAAGGGCGGCGAAGGCGTCGTTCACCGGGGCGAAGACGGTGAAGGGACCTTCGCCCATCAGCGCATCGACAAGACCGGCGGCCTTCACCGCGGCCACCAGCGTGGTGTGGTCGGCCGAGTTCACTGCGTTCTCGACGATGTTCTTGCTCTCGAACATCGGCGCCCCACCCACGTCGGGGTTGGCGGCGAGCGCGGCGAAGGGCAGTGCAGTCAAGGCAAGGGCGGCAAGGCCGTGGCGCAGGAACATGGGGACACTCCGTCTGATCAGGCCAGCCGGACCATCCGGCTGTCACACAATGCTGAACGGAGGGTTTTTGCGCGAAGTTTCGCCGGCGATATCACAGATGCGTGATCGCGGGTGCGTGGGTCAGAACCACTGGCCCGGCTCGATCAGGCCGAGGTCGAGCAGTTGCTGGCTGTGCCACTGGAACGGGGTGGAGTTGTGCCAGCGGAAGCTCTGGATCGCGTGCTGCGAGCCGGGGTTCGTCCGCAGCGCCTTGGCCGTGCGGAAGGAACAGACCGCCGCCGTCAGGTTGTGATGCCAGGGGCAGGCGTAGGTGTTCATCTCTTCCTCGGTCAGCCGGTGGTCGGGCAGCAGCCGCAGGCCCGGCTTGGCGCGGAAGAGCGAGATGCGGTCGATCCGGCGGCGGGCGGGGGGGATATGTTCCTCGAACCGCCAGCGCAGGCCGCCGTAGAAATCAAGCTGGCGCTCCTTCGGGTGGTTGTGGTTGGCCGGATCCTTGCGGGCCTGCGCGTAATAGCCAGAACGGTCCAGCCAGGCGTCGGAGAGCAGGACGGCGTTGGGCGCGGCGTCAAGGTCGCCGGCATAGAGGTCGATCACATAGGTCAGCATCGCGTCCCGCCGTTCCTCGGCGTGGAAGGTCAGGAGTTCGCGCACCCGGCGCGTCTCGCAGAAGGGGAAGAACAGGTATTCGGCGTTGTAGCAGTAGTGGATCCAGGCTCCGGGGACGCGGTCGATCACCTGGTTCACCGCCCCGACTAGCGCGCCTTCGGCGAAGACGTCATGGATGACGGTGTGGATGCGGGCGGCAAGGTCGTCGGGCGGCGCAAGTCCCTCGGGCGCAAGCAGGATCACGTCGCGGAAGCCGCATCTCAGCTGGTGCTCAAGCGTGGAGCGAAGCTCTACCCCGTCCTCGGCCATGACCAGCGAGAGCGGACCCGTGGCAAGCGTCGGGGCCTTGGCGGCAAGGAAATCGGCAAGCGACGGGTAACGCATGGGCGCAAATTCGATGATCCGTTGGGGGGATGCAAGGGTGGTCGGTTGCGCCGGGGGGGCGGTCTGGGGTAGAAGCCGCCCGTTCCCGGAGATGCGCCCATGACCGACGCCAAGAAGCTGTTCGTCAAGACCTACGGCTGCCAGATGAACGTCTATGACTCCGAGCGCATGGCCGAGGCGCTGGGCGCGAAGGGCTATGTCACGACGGATGTGGTGGAGGAGGCGGACATGGTCCTCCTGAACACCTGCCACATCCGCGAGAAGGCGTCGGAGAAGCTGTATTCCGACCTTGGTCGGTTGCGTGCGCTGAAGGCCGCGCGTCCGGGGATGAAGGTTGGCGTGGCGGGCTGCGTCGCCCAGGCCGAGGGGGACGAGATCCTCCGCCGCTCGCCGGTCGTGGATCTGGTGGTCGGCCCGCAGGCCTATCACCGCCTGCCCGCGATGGTCGAGGCCGAGGGGCGGGTGGTGGACACCGATTTCCCGGTCGAGGACAAGTTCACGCTTCTGCCCGAACGCAAGTCGCTGCGGGGGCCGACGGCCTTCCTCACGGTGCAGGAAGGCTGCGACAAGTTTTGCGCCTTCTGCGTGGTGCCCTATACGCGCGGGGCCGAGGTGAGCCGCCCGGTGCAGCGCCTGCTGGACGAGGCGAAGGGTCTGGTCGCGCAAGGGGTGCGCGAGATCACGCTTCTGGGCCAGAACGTCAACGCCTATCACGGCGAAGGTCCGGGGGGCGTCTGGGGGCTGGCGCGGCTGGTGCGGGAGTTGGCCACGATCCAGGGGCTTTCGCGGATCCGTTACACGACCAGCCACCCGAACGACATGGATGACGACCTGATTGCCGCCCATGGCGATCTGCCGCAGCTGATGCCCTATCTGCACCTGCCGGTGCAGTCGGGCTCGGACCGCATCCTGAAGGCGATGAACCGCAAGCACACGGCCGAGTCCTATCTGCGCCTGATCGAGCGTATCCGGGCGGCGCGGCCGGATATCCTGCTGTCCTCGGATTTCATCGTGGGCTTCCCCGGCGAAACGGACCGCGATTTCCAGGACACGATGGATCTGATCGGGGCCGTGGGCTTCGGCGCGGCCTTCAGCTTCAAGTACTCGGCGCGGCCCGGCACTCCGGCGGCAGAGAAGACCCCGGTTCCGGCCGAGGTGGCGGATGCGCGGTTGCAGGAGCTGCAGGCGCTGATCACCGCCCAGCAGCGCGCGGCGCAAGAGGCGATGGTCGGGCGCGAGGTCACGGTATTGTATGAAAAGCCGGGGCGGCGCGAGGGGCAGATGGTGGGCAAGTCGGATCACCTCCATGCCGTGCACGTCGAGGACCCGGAGGGACGAATCGGGCAGCTGGTGAAGGTCCGCGTGACCGGATCGGCCCCCAATTCGCTGGCGGCACATCCGGTCGCGCCTGCAACTTGCGCGTGAAGTGACTGTTGCAGAAGGGCCAGAATTCCGCGGCCCGGCCTGCGGCCCGGCCTGAAATGGGGCTTTCGCCCACGGATTTCCTTCGCTTTGCCCGGTTTCGGCTGCTTTATTCTTGCCGTACAGGGTTGCACGGCCCGGAAGGGTCGGGGAGTGGTGTGGATGGTGACGGGAAACATGCTGTGCCGCAGCATGGTTTATGCCCTGGTGGGTATGTGGTGCGGGACGATGGCGCAGGCGCAGGACGCGGTCGTCACCGGCAAGATCGACTGGGGCCTGTGGATTGACGCGGATGGCTGCCAGCACTGGTGGGCCGATGGCGGGACCGAGGGCTACATGGTGCCGCGCCGTGATCCCAAGACGGGCAAGCCGGTCTGCCTGAAGCAGACGAACTGCCTGACGGACTCGACCGACGCCTATTTCACGACCGGCAGTGCCACGCTGACCGCCGACGGACGCCGGAAGCTGGAGCAGTTCTTCACCACCTCGGACGCGTTCAGCTATGCGGTCGCCGGGCATACCGACAGCCGGGGCTCGGATGCCTACAACCAGGGCCTTTCGGAAGCGCGGGCGCAGACCGTGGCCCAGGTGGCCCAGTCGGTGGGCGCGGTCGTGGACAGCGTGACAGGCTATGGCGAGACGCGGCCCATCGCTTCAAACGCGACGGCTGCCGGCATGGCGAAGAATCGCCGGGTCGAAGTTTTCTGCAAGAAGGGCTGACCAGATGACGCTTGTTGCAGTCTCGACCCCGCCCACATTCGGCTGCGCCCGGCGACTTGCGCTCCTGCCGGTGCTGGCGCTTGCCCTTTCGGCCTGTGCCAGTGGCGAGATCTTCGAGGACGTCCAGCGCTATGGCGGACCGGATACGGTGATCGCCAAGGCTGGCGATTCCGGCACCGACAGGGATGCGGATCTGATCGATGGCGAGGCGGCGATCGCCTATGACCCCGATGGTTGCCAGGTCTGGATCATCGACGACGGGGTGGAGGGCTATTCCTCGCCCCGCTTCGACCCCCGGACCGGGCTTCCGGTCTGCGACGGGAAATATCCGCCGGGGACGGTGCTTGGGCGCTATGAAACCTCGACCGCGCCGGGGCCGGATCACGTTCCGCGCTGAAGCAGCGAGCTTGCGCCCTGGCTGCGTGATCAGGGTCCCGACCGTCGGTCGGGGCCCTTTTGCATGGCGCGCCGCGGTGGCGGTCAGAATAGCGGCGGTCATAAAAATTGCATCGGGGGACGCAACAAATTGTGGGGGCCGCGGGTTTCCCTTGCCACGGATCGTTTCCGGCTGCACAGTTTCCTCATGGCCCTGATAGAAGGAGCACCCTTTGGGCATCAGCGCGCTAACCCCCCCGTCCGCCGACGACGTCATTGAGACTGTCCTCGAATTTCCCGACAACCGATTGCTGATCGACCTTTGCGGCGAGTTCGACCGCAACCTCGCTCAGATCGAGCATCAGATGGGGGTGCACATCCTGCGGCGCGGCAACCGCCTTGCGGTGATCGGCGAAAAGACGGCACGGGAGCAGGCGGCGGCGGTGCTGCGCTCGCTTTACGCGCGGCTGGAGACCGGGCGCGCGGTGGCGGCGGGCGACATCGACGGCGCGATGCGGATGGGCCGCCCGGTGGAGGCGGACAGCGCCGAACAGATCGAGCTTTTCACGACCGGAATGGAGCTGCGGACCCGCAAGAAGCCCATCGAGCCGCGGACCGAGGCGCAAAAGGCCTATGTGGCGAACCTGTTCCAGCATGAATTGGGTTTCGGAATCGGGCCGGCGGGGACGGGCAAGACCTATCTGGCGGTCGCGGTCGGGGTGACGATGTTCATCTCGGGCGCTGTGGAGAAGATCATCCTGTCGCGCCCCGCGGTCGAGGCGGGCGAACGGCTTGGCTTCCTGCCCGGCGACGCGAAGGAGAAGGTCGATCCCTACATGCAGCCGCTTTACGACGCGCTGAACGACTTTCTTCCCGCCAAGCAGGTGCAGAAGCTGATGGAGGAGAAGCGGATCGAGATTGCTCCGCTGGCCTTCATGCGCGGCCGCACGCTGTCCAACGCCTTCATCGTGCTGGACGAGGCGCAGAACGCGACCACGATGCAGATGAAGATGTTCCTCACCCGTCTGGGCGAGGGGAGCCGGATGGTGATCACCGGCGACCGGACCCAGGTCGACCTGCCGCGCGGCACGGCCAGTGGCCTCGCGGATGCGGAACGCATCCTGAAAGGGGTGAAGGGGGTGAGTTTCAACTACTTCACCTCGCGCGATGTGGTGCGGCACCCGCTGGTCGGCCGGATCATCGAGGCCTATGAGGCCGACGAAGCGCAAGGGTAGGGGCGTCAATCAGGCGGAGCGCTGGCGCGCGAGCCTTTGTCTCGTCGTCGGCCTTCGCCGCCTCCTCGGCTGACGAGGGGCGCTGCCCCTCGAGCTCCCCGGGATATTTTGGCAGACAGGAAGGGCGGTGCGGCTTGCCGGAGGCGCCGTGCGGCGCTATGGGCCGGGCATGGAACTGGTCGAAACGGTGATCGAGGATGCGCGGTGGGAGGCTTTCGGGCTGGCCGCGCTGGCGGAGCGCGCCGGGCGGGCGGCGCTGGCGGGGCTTGGGCTGCCGGCGGAGGGGTTCGCGATCAGCCTGATGGGCTGTGACGACGCGCGGATCGCCGTGTTGAACGCGGATTTTCGTGGCAAGCCGCAGCCGACCAATGTGCTGAGCTGGCCCTCGGAGGAGCGGGGGGCGGAATTCGTCGGCGAGGAGCCGGAGCCTGCTGCACCGGGTTCGGCGGAGGAGCCGGAGTCGCTGGGCGACATCGCCATCGCCTGGGAGACCTGTGCCCGGGAAGCCGGGGAGCAGGGCAAGCCGATGGCGGATCATGTGACCCATCTGATCGTGCATGGTGTGCTGCATCTTCTGGGCTATGACCATGTCGAGGAGGAGGATGCCGCCGTGATGGAAGGACATGAGGTTCGGATACTTGCCAGCCTCGGGGTTTCTGACCCATATTAGGCGCTGCATCCGCGTGACGGGTGTTTTTCGGACAAAGGACCGATGGGCAGTAGCACCGACGGGTCTCCCGCAGCGCAGGGCGCGCTTGACGGGACGAATGATGAACCCCCTCCTGACCAGGGCCAACGCGGCTTTTTCGGCAGGCTCCTTTCCGCTTTCAGCCCCGCATCCGAAGCCGATGCCGCCGAGGCCGCGCCGGATTCGGCCGCCGCTTCGCCGGGTCTGCATGCGCTGCGCCGGATGCGGGTGGACGATGTGGCAATCCCCAAGGCCGAGATCGTCGCCGTGCCGCTGGACATCGGCCGGGACGAGCTGGTCGAGGTCTTTCGCGAACATGGCTTCAGCCGGGTGCCGGTCTACAAGGGCACGCTGGACCATCCGCAGGGGCTGGTGCTGCTGAAGGATCTTGCGCTGACGCATGGATTCGGGGCCTCGGGGCGGTTCAGCCTGAAGCGGCTTCTGCGCCCGATCCTTTATGCGCCGCCGTCGATGCCGACGGGCGTCCTGTTGCAGAAGATGCAGAAGGAGCGCGTCCACATGGCGCTGGTGATCGACGAATACGGCGGGGTCGATGGTCTGGTGACCATCGAGGATCTGATCGAGACCGTCATCGGCGAGATCGAGGATGAGCATGACGAGGACGAAGGCGCGCTGTGGAAAGAGGAAAAGCCCGGCGTGATCCTGGCCCAGTCCACCGCGCCCTTGGAAGAGATCGAGGGCGCGCTTGGCCTTGCGCTGCGGGCGGGCGAGGAGGATGAGGAGATCGACACGCTGGGCGGGCTCGTTTTCCTGCGCTCGGGCCGGGTGCCGGCGCGTGGCGAGGTGATCGAGCATGAAAGCGGCGTGCAGTTCGAGATCGTCGATGCCGATCCGCGCCGGATCAAGCGGCTGCGCGTGCGGCTACCCTCGGCGCAGGCGAGCTGACGGATGGTGCTGGCCCGGCTGACGCCCCGGCGCCGGGCGGTGCTTGCCTTTGCTCTGGGCGGTGTCGTGGCGCTGGGTCAGGCGCCTTTCGCGCTGTGGTGGCTGGCGCTGCCCGCGCTGGCCGGGGTGATCCTTCTGGTGGTCCGGGCGGAAAGCTGGCGGGCGGCCTTCTGGATCGGGCTTGCCGCCGGGACCGGGCAGTTCGCGCTGGCGCTGTCCTGGATCGTCGAGCCTTTCCTCATCGACATCGCGCGGCATGGCTGGATGGCGCCCTTCGCGCTGGTCCTCTTGTCGGCGGGGCTGGCGCTGTTCTGGGGCGTAGCGGCGGCCCTGTCCCGAGCCCTGCCGCAGCCGGCGCTGGGCTTCGCGGCGGCCTTTGCCTGGCTGGAGTGGGTGCGGGGCGTGATCCTGACCGGCTTTCCCTGGGCGATGCTGGGCCATGTCTTCATCGGCAGCCCTTTCGACCAGTCGGCGTCGGTTCTGGGTCCCTCTGGCCTCAGCCTTCTCATCCTGGCCGCGGCTGCACTGCCGGTCGCCTGGCGGGGGCGGGGGGCGCTGGGCTCGGCCCTGCTGCTGGCGGCGGCCTTCGGCTTCGGGCTGTGGCGGCTGGACCAGCCCTTGCCCGCCCCGCGCGACGGGGTGGTGCGTCTGGTGCAGCCCAATGCGGAACAGTCGCTGAAATGGGATCAGGCGCTGGCCGACATGCATCTGACCCGGCTTCTGGACCTTACGGCCGAAGACGGGGGGGCGGAACTGACGCTCTGGCCCGAGACGGCCGTGCCCTTCATGCTGGAATATGCGCCGATCGTGGCCGGGATGGTGGCCGAAGCCTCGTCGGGCCAGCCGGTCGTCGTCGGCAT
This sequence comes from Alphaproteobacteria bacterium, assembly GCA_029289325.1. Taxonomy (GTDB): domain Bacteria; phylum Pseudomonadota; class Alphaproteobacteria; order Rhodobacterales; family Rhodobacteraceae; genus Tabrizicola. The sequence goes on along the minus strand of JARFTV010000028.1, from coordinate 17,131 downwards.
CCAGCGCGAGGCGGAGGGGCGGTTCTACAACAGCCTTCGGGTGCTGGAGGGCGAAGGGACCGAGGCCGCGCGCTATGACAAGGCGCATCTGGTGCCCTTCGGGGAATACATGCCGATGGGCGACCTCGCCTATGACTGGTTCGGGCTGACGGCCTTTGCGGCGCAGGTGGGGAATTACTATTCCGCCGGGCCGGGGCCGCAGGTGCTGGACCTTGGCCGGTTCGGCAAGGTCCTGCCGCTGATCTGCTACGAGGCGATCTTCCCGCGCTTCGTCTCGGCCGCGCCCGAGCGGGCGGACTGGATGCTGCAGGCCACCAACGACGCCTGGTTCGGGGTCTGGACCGGCCCGTTCCAGCATTTCGACCAGGCCCGCCTGCGCGCGGTGGAGCAGGGCCTGCCGCTGTTGCGCGTGGCCAATACCGGGGTGACGGCGGTGATCGACGCGCGCGGCCGGGTGGTGGACCGGCTCCCCTTCGGCGAGATCGGGCGGCTGGATGCCCGGGTCCCCGGCGCGCTGCCGCCCACGCCCTATTCCCGCTGGGGCGACCTGCCGTTCGCGCTGTTGCTGGCGGGCCTCGGGCTCGTGTCCCTCCGGTCCCGCCGGAAGGCCGCCCATTGACGGGCCAGCCCCCGCCGTCTAGGGGAACATCCATTGAACCGCCACAACGGCTTCCTGGCGTGGCGGGGATTCACCCAACGGAGCACTTCCCCATGAGCCGCAAAGATTACGTCTTCACGTCCGAGTCCGTCTCGGAGGGACACCCCGACAAGGTCTGCGACCGCATCTCGGATGCCGTCCTGGACGCCTTCCTGACGGAAGAGCCGAATGCCCGCGTGGCCTGCGAAACCTTTGCGACGACGAACCGGGTGGTGGTCGGCGGCGAGGTCGGCCTGTCGTCCAAGGAGGCGACCAAGGCGATGATGGGCCGGATCGACGGGATCGTGCGCGACTGCGTTCGTGACATCGGCTATGAGCAGAAGAAGTTCCACTGGGAAAAGATCAAGGTCCACAACTACATCCACGAACAGTCGGCCCATATCGCGCAAGGCGTGGACAAGGACGGCGCGGGCGACCAGGGGATCATGTTCGGCTATGCCACGACCGAGACGCCGGAATACATGCCGGCGCCGATCCAGTACGCCCATGCGATCCTGCGCCGTCTGGCCGAGGCCCGGAAATCGGGCGCGGAGCCCACGCTGGGGCCGGATGCGAAAAGCCAGCTGACGCTGCGCTATGCCGATGGCAAGCCGGTCGAAGTGACCTCGATCGTGCTGTCCACGCAGCACACGTCCAAGCGCCAGACCTCGAAGGTCATCCGCAAGATCGTGGAACCCTATATCCGTGAAGTCCTGCCCGAGGGCTGGATCACCCGGAAGACCGAATGGCACGTCAACCCGACCGGGACCTTCGTGATCGGCGGACCCGATGGCGACGCGGGCCTGACGGGGCGCAAGATCATCGTGGACACCTACGGTGGCGCGGCTCCGCATGGCGGCGGCGCGTTCAGCGGCAAGGACCCGACCAAGGTTGACCGCTCGGCCGCTTACGCCGCGCGCTATCTGGCCAAGAACGTCGTCGCCGCCGGTCTGGCCGAACGCTGCACCCTGCAGGTCAGCTATGCGATCGGCGTGGCCAAGCCGCTGTCGATCTATGTCGACACCCACGGCACCGGCCAGGTCGAGGCCGCCCGGATCGAAAAGGCCGTGGCCGAGGTCATGGACCTGACCCCGCGCGGGATCCGTACGCATCTGGAGCTGAACAAGCCGATCTACCAGCGCACTGCCGCCTACGGCCACTTCGGCCGCGCGGCGCAGGCGGATGGCGGGTTCAGCTGGGAACGGACCGATCTCGTCGAGGCGCTGCAGAGGGCCGTGTGACCCGGGAGCCGTCCGCGGGGCATCGAGCCCCTTGGACGGCGTCGCCAGTTCCGGCTCCGGTCGCGCTTGACCCTTGCGTGGTGCTCTGATTGAAGGCCCCGGATCAACTCCGGGGTCTTTGCATGTCTGACGCGGGCGAACACCGCAATTTCTATGGCCGCATCCACGGCAAGACGCTCCGCGCACAGCAGAAGGCGGACCTTGAAACCGGGCTCGCCGCGCTGTCCCTCAAGGGCGTCACGCGGGAGGAGAACCCGGAGCGCGCGAAGCTGGACCTCGGCTTTGCCGGGGGGCGGCCCCTGTGGCTCGAGGTCGGCTTTGGCGGCGGCGAGCACCTGGTGCATATGGCCGCGCGGAACCCCGGCAGCTTCCTGATCGGCTGCGAGCCCTTCGTGAACGGTGTCGCGATGCTGCTGGGCAAGCTGCGCGACGGGAAGATCGGAAATGTCGCGATCCACCCCGGCGATGTGCGCGACCTGTTCGACGTGTTGCCGGACGGCTGCCTGGAGAAGGTCTTTCTCAACTATCCCGACCCCTGGCCCAAGGCCCGCCACCACCGCCGCCGCTTCGTGACTCAGGGCTACCTGACGGCCCTCGCCCGCGCCTGCGCGCCGGGGGCCGAGTTCCGGGTGGCCACCGACATCCCGGACTATGTCCGCCAGACGCTGGAAGAGGTGCCGCAGGCCGGGTTCCAGCTGGTCCGCGAGGCCGGCGAGGGCGGGGCCTGGGACGACTGGCTGCCCACCCGCTATGAGCAGAAGGCTCTCCGCGAAGGTCGGGCGCCGCATTACCTGACCTTCCGCCGGGCCTGACCCCGGAGTTTTCGAGAACTCCGGACCGATTTCTTCGCAGAAATCGGGGTCGCGCGGGCCGCAAGGTTGCGCTATCAGGCATCCCGAATGCGAAGGGGAGACGACGATGTCCGGCCATGGTGACGCGCAACCGATGAAATCCCGGAAATCCGGGCCGCTTAAGGGCGTGGCCGAGGTGCCGGGCGACAAGTCGATCTCGCACCGCAGCCTGATCTTCGGCGCGATGGCGGTGGGCGAGACGCGGATCTCGGGGCTTCTGGAAGGGCAGGACGTGCTGGACACGGCCAAGGCGATGCGGGCCTTCGGCGCGACGGTGATCCGGCATGGCGAGGGCGCCTGGACGGTGAACGGGGTCGGCGTCGGCGGGTTCCGTGAGCCGGAGGACGTGATCGACTGCGGCAATTCCGGGACCGGGGTGCGGCTGATCATGGGGACCATGGCGACGACGCCGATCACCGCGACCTTCACCGGGGACGCGAGCCTTCGCAAGCGGCCGATGGGGCGGGTCACGGACCCGCTGTCCCTGTTCGGCGCGCGGGCCTACGGGCGGCAGGGCGGGCGGTTGCCGATGACCATCGTCGGCGCGGCGGATCCGGTGCCGGTCCGCTATGCCCTGCCGGTCGCCTCGGCGCAGGTGAAATCGGCGGTCCTGCTCGCGGGGCTGAACGCCCCCGGCGAGACGGTGGTGATCGAGAAGGAGCCGACGCGGGACCATTCCGAGCGGATGCTGCTGGGCTTCGGCGCCTCGCTGTCGGTCGAGAAGACCGGCGAGGGCCATGTCATCACGCTGAAGGGTCAGCCGGAGCTGCGGCCGCAGGTGGTGGCGGTGCCGCGCGATCCGTCCAGCGCGGCCTTCCCGGTCTGCGCGGCGCTGATCGTCGAGGGGTCGGACATCCTTGTGCCGGGGGTCAGCCAGAACCTGACCCGGAACGGGCTTTACCTGACGCTGGTCGAGATGGGGGCCGAGATCGAGTTCCAGAATCCCCGGGAAGAGGGGGGCGAGCCGGTGGCGGACCTGCGGGTCCGGTTCTCGGGCGACATGAAGGGGATCGAGGTCCCGCCCGAGCGGGCGCCCAGCATGATCGACGAATATCCTGTCCTGTCGGTGGTGGCGGCCTTCTCCTCGGGCAAGACGGTGATGCGGGGGGTGAAGGAGCTGCGGGTCAAGGAGAGCGACCGGATCGATGCGATGGCCCGGGGGCTGGAAGCCTGCGGGGTCCGGGTCGAGGAGGATGAGGATACCCTCATCGTCCACGGGATGGGGCCGGGCGGGGTGCCGGGCGGGGCGACCTGCGCGACCCATATCGACCACCGGATCGCGATGAGCTTCCTCGTCTGCGGGCTGGCCTCGAAGGCGCCGGTCGCGGTGGATGACGGCTCGCCGATCCAGACCTCGTTCCCGGTCTTCGAGGGGTTGATGCGGGGGCTGGGCGCCGAGATCGAGCGGGGGTAGGCCGGAGGTGTCCACGGTGGACATTTCCGCATATCGTATAGATATCAACGGGTTGGTTGCGGGCGTTTACCCGGTGTTAACGTCTGGCCACGGGGCGGAACCAAGGTAGGGTGGGCGATCCGCCCACCTTCCGAACGGAGGGGACGATGGCGTTCACGGTGGCGATCGACGGGCCTGCGGCGGCGGGCAAGGGGACCATCGCGCGGGACATCGCGGGCCGCTTCGGGCTGCGGCATCTGGACACCGGGCTTCTTTATCGCGCGGTCGGCGCGATGGGCGGCGATCCGGTCGCGGCGGCCCGCGCGCTGACGCCCGAGGACCTGCTGCGCGACGACCTGCGCAGCCTCGCCGCCGGGCAGGCCGCAAGCCGCGTGGCCGTGATCCCGGAGGTACGCGCCGCCCTGATCGACTTCCAGCGCCGCTTTGCCCGCGATCCGCAGGGCGCGGTGCTGGACGGGCGCGACATCGGGACGGTGATCTGCCCTGAGGCGGAGGTGAAACTCTATGTCACCGCCAGCCCCGAGGTCCGCGCGCACCGGCGCTGGCTGGAACTGGGCGGGGACGAGGCGCAGGTTCTGGCCGAAGTCCGCGAACGCGACGCGCGCGACATGGGCCGGGCCGATGCGCCCCTGCGCCCCGCGGCGGATGCCGTGCTGCTGGACACCAGCGAAATGTCGATCGGCGAGGCAGTGGAACGCGCCGCCGCCGCAGTCGAGGCCGCGCTGCGCCGGGCCGGTTCCGGCTGAGATGGCCCCGCGGCCCGAGGTCCATTTCCACATCAATCCCCGGCAGGCCCATGCCTGGCGCGGCAAGGAGCGCCTGGCGATCTTCACCCGGTTGGCCGTCCTGTGCGAGGCGCATGGCCTGCCCTTTCGCGCCATCGCCAGACCCTGGAGCGAGATGAACCCCCGGGAGGGCGAGGCGGACGGCAATCTGCACATTGTCGAGAACGGCCAGATGCGCGGCGAAGGCTGGCTGAACACCGCGCTCGCCTATATCCAGGGGTTCTGGCATCTCGACCCCGAGGGGATCCAGGCCGAAAGCAGCGCCGGACGCGCGGTCTTCGATCCCGCGGCGGTGGACCGGGCCGAGGCGCTGCAGTTTCTGCGCCGGTTGCGCAAGCGGTTCGTCCTGCCGCGCCGGTCGCGCTTTGACCAGCCGCGCGCCCTTGCCACGGATCTGCCGCAGGGGGCGGTGGCGCTGTTCCTGCAGGGACGTTCGGCCTATCACGGCGGGCGGTGCAGCCTGCCGATGGAGCGGATGATCCTGGGCGTCGCGCGGGGTTCGGGCGGACGGCCCGTCGTGGTCAAGCCGCATCCGCAGGCGCTGGAGGAGGGCCTTGCGGCGGTCGCGGCCGCGTTGGAGCAGGGCGCGGAGGTGCAGCTGACCGAGGCCAATGTGCATGACGTGCTGGCGGCCTGCGCCGTCACCGTCTCGGTCAATTCGGCGGTGGCGATGGAGGGGTTCCTGCACCGCAAGCCCGCGATCCTCTTCGGCCGGTCGGATTTCCCCAGCCTTGTCCAGCGCGCGACGGACGAGGCGGATTTCCCCCTGGCGCTGGAAGCGGCGCTGGCGCGGGGCTGGCCCTTTGCGCGGATGCTGCACTGGTATTACAGCCGTCACGCGCTGGAACTGGCGGCCCCGGATTTCGAGGCGCGCGCCTTTGCCGCCTTTGCCAGCGTCGGCTTTCCGAAGGAGCGGCTGGGTCTTTAGGAACCCTGCGCGGTGCTGGCCGTTGCCCCCTGGAAAGGGAGCACGCCATGCCGATCACCAGCTTTGCCGATCTTCGGGACTTTCTCCGCGATCTTTGGGCCGAGGTGCAGCGCGACCGGGTGCTGGCGGTATCGGCGGGGGTGGGGTTCTATGCAATTCTGGCTGTGGTTCCGGCGCTGACCGCGCTGATCTCGATCTTCGGGCTGCTGCTGGCGCCGTCCGAGGTGCCGGGACTGATGGCGCCGCTGGCCGGGCTGATGCCCGAGGCGGCGCAGGTTCTTGTGACGGATCAGGCGACGCGGATCGCGGCCAAGACGAATGACAGCCTGTCGCTGACGGCGCTGGTCGCGCTGGCGGTAGCCTTGTGGTCGGCGACGGGCGGCACGCGGGCGATGATCGAGGCGCTGGGGATCGCCTATGACGTGCGCGAGACGCGGGGCTTTCTGCGCCAGCTTCTGGTGGGGCTGGCCTTCACCCTTGGCGGCTTCGTTCTGGTGATGGCGGTGGGTCTTGCCGTGGCCGCGCTGCCCTTTCTGGTCGAAAGGTTGGGGGCGGGGGCCGAGGCGCTGGTTCTGATCCTGCGCTGGCCGGTGATCCTTGCCGTGCTGATCCTCGTGCTGGCGGTGGTCTACCGCTGGGGGCCGAACCGGCCGGATGCCGAATGGCGCTGGATCACGCCGGGGGCGGTTGTCGCCTCGGTCGGGCTGGTGGCGATCTCGGGCGGGATGGCGTG
>JARFTV010000028.1:7461-10532 GCA_029289325.1 Alphaproteobacteria bacterium | reverse complement strand
GGGGCGAACTTCGGCAGCTATGACGAGACCTCTGGCTCGCTGGCGGCGGTGGTCCTGCTGATGCTGTGGCTGTGGCTTTCGCCGGTGATGGTTCTGGTCGGGGCCGAGATCAATGCGGAACTCGACCGGCGGACGGCTGCGCGGCGCTGATTTTCTTGCAGCGGGGCGGCAATCGGTCTATAGGCCGCGCATCTCGAAGCGAAACCCGGCCGCCGGCCTGACCGGAGGGGCGGGATTTTTCATTCGGGGACAAGACCGGCGGAGCCAACCGCATGGCCAGTGAAAACACGAGAAAAGGAAACTGAACTGCATGTGCGCTAAAGCAACCATGGAAGACTTCGAAGCCCTTCTGAAGGAAAGCTTCGAGATCGACACCCCGGAAGAGGGGACTGTCGTCAAGGGCAAGGTCATCGCCATCGAGGCGGGCCAGGCCATCATCGATGTCGGCTACAAGATGGAAGGCCGTATCGATCTCAAGGAATTCGCGAACCCCGGCGAGGCTCCGTCGATCAACGTCGGCGACACCGTCGAGGTCTATCTGGACCGCGTGGAGAACGCCCGCGGCGAAGCCCAGATCAGCCGTGAGAAGGCCCGCCGCGAGGAAGCCTGGGACCGTCTGGAGAAGGCCTATGCCGCCGAGCAGCGCGTCGAAGGCGCGATCTTCGGCCGCGTCAAGGGCGGCTTCACCGTGGACCTGGGCGGCGCTGTTGCCTTCCTGCCGGGCAGCCAGGTTGACGTGCGCCCCGTGCGCGACGCCGGCCCGCTGATGGGCATGAAGCAGCCGTTCCAGATCCTGAAGATGGACCGTCGCCGCGGCAACATCGTTGTCTCGCGCCGGGCGATCCTGGAAGAGAGCCGCGCCGAACAGCGCGCCGAAGTCATCGGCAACCTGTCCGAAGGTCAGGTCGTGGATGGCGTGGTCAAGAACATCACCGAATACGGTGCCTTCGTTGACCTCGGCGGCGTGGACGGCCTGCTCCACGTCACCGACATGGCCTGGCGCCGCGTCAACCATCCGTCGGAGATCCTGTCGATCGGCGAGACCGTCAAGGTCCAGGTCATCAAGATCAACAAGGAAACCCACCGCATCAGCCTGGGCATGAAGCAGCTCCAGTCCGATCCGTGGGATGCCGTCGAGAAGATGTATCCCATCGGTTCGGTCCACAAGGGCCGCGTCACCAACATCACCGATTACGGCGCCTTCGTGGAGCTGGAAGCCGGGGTCGAGGGCCTGGTTCACGTCTCGGAAATGTCCTGGACCAAGAAGAACGTGCACCCCGGCAAGATCGTCTCCACCTCGCAAGAGGTTGACGTCATGGTGCTGGAAATCGACAGCGCCAAGCGTCGCGTTTCGCTTGGCCTGAAGCAGACCCAGCGCAACCCGTGGGAAGTCTTTGCGGAGACCCACCCGGTCGGTTCGGCGATCGAAGGCGAAGTCAAGAACATCACCGAATTCGGCCTGTTCGTCGGCCTCGACAACGACATCGACGGGATGGTCCACCTTTCGGACCTGTCCTGGGACCAGCGTGGCGAGGAAGCCATCCAGAACTACCGCAAGGGCGACGTGGTCAAGGCCGCCGTCACCGAAGTGGATGTCGAGAAAGAGCGTATCTCGCTCTCGATCAAGGCTCTGGGCGACGACACCTTCACCGATGCGGTTGACGGCGTGAAGCGCGGCGCGGTGATCACCGTGACCGTCTCGGCCATCGAGGATGGCGGGATCGAGGTGGAGTACAACGGCGCCAAGTCGTTCATCCGCCGTTCGGACCTGGCCCGCGACCGTGCCGACCAGCGCCCCGAGCGCTTCCAGGTGGGCGACCATGTCGACGTCCGCGTGACCAACATCGACCCGAAGACCCGCAAGCTGGGCCTGTCGATCAAGGCGCGCGAGATCGCCGAAGAGAAGGAAGCCGTCGAACAGTATGGCTCGTCCGATTCGGGCGCCTCGCTGGGCGACATCCTGGGCGCGGCGCTCAAGGATCGCGGCTAAGCCCCTCCCGTGGGTTGAAATCGGAAAGGCCCCGCCCCCGTGCGGGGCCTTTCCCTTTGCGGGCGCCCTCCAAGTCCCCGTTTTTGTTTGCCCAGACGCAAAACCTGCCGCTATAGTCGGGCGAGAAAAACGTCGTGGCGGCTGCTGCCAACCTGGCCGACCACAGGGGGGACAACGGATGATCCGATCCGAACTGATTCAAAAGATTGCCGACGAAAACCCGCATCTGACGCAGCGCCATGTCGAGCGGATCGTGAATACCGTGTTCGAAGAGATCATCGAGGCGCTGGCCAAGGGCGACCGGGTCGAACTGCGCGGCTTCGGGGCCTTCTCCGTCAAGTCCCGTGACGGTCGGGTCGGCCGCAACCCCCGCACCGGCGAGGCGGTTCAGGTTGAGGACAAGAAGGTGCCGTTCTTCAAGACCGGCAAACTTCTGCGCGACAGGCTGAACGGAAAGTAGCGCGGTCGCTTGCGCCCGGGCGGGATCGGGCCGATATTGGCCTGACACGCCGGGGGACTGCATGATCCGTTATCTTCGCCTGATCCTTCTGGGCCTTCTGGGCCTTGTGCTTCTGACCGTGGCGCTGGCCAACCGCGCGCCGGTCGAGGTGCGATTGCTTCCGGGCGACCTTGCCGCGCTGACCGGGTTCACCTGGGCGATGCAGCTGCCGCTGTTCCTGGTGATCTTTGGCGGGATCGTCGCGGGGGTCCTGATCGGCTTTGTCTGGGAGTGGTTCCGCGAGCATGGCCACCGCGCCACCGCCGCGCAGAAATCGCGCGAGGTCGCGCGGCTTGAGCGGGAGCTGGCGGTGCTGCAGGACGCAAACTCCACCCCGCCGCAGGACGAGGTGCTGGCGCTGCTGGACAAGCGCTGAGCATGGAGGTCCGGGTCAAGATCTGCGGGCTGCGCACGGCCGAGGATGTGGCGGCGGTCGCCGCGGCGGGGGCGGCCTATGCCGGCTTTGTCTTCTTCCCGAAAAGCCCGCGGCATCTGAGCATCGAGGCGGCGCGCGCGCTGGCGCTGGGGGCGCCGGAGGGGCTGTGCAAGGTCGCGCTGACGGTCGATGCCCAGGATGCGGCG
>JARFTV010000028.1:0-7451 GCA_029289325.1 Alphaproteobacteria bacterium | reverse complement strand
CTTGGACATGTTGCAGCTTCACGGCCACGAAAGCCCCGCGCGGGTGGCCGAGGTCAAGGCGCGCTATGGCCTGCCGGTAATGAAGGCGATGGGCGTGGCGGATGAGGGTGATCTTGCCGGGCTGATGGAGATGAGCCTCGCGGCCGATCAGCTGCTTATCGACGCGAAGCCGCCGAAGGGGGCGGATCTGCCGGGCGGCAACGGGCTGGCCTTCGACTGGAGGCTCCTGGTCGGGCGCAAGTGGCTGAAGCCGTGGATGCTGGCCGGCGGGCTGACGCCCGAAAACGTGGCGCAGGCGGTGCGGCTGACCGGCGCGCGGCAGGTCGATGTCAGCTCGGGCGTGGAAAGCGCGCCGGGCGTGAAGGACCCGGCGCGGATCGCGGCCTTCGTGCAGGCGGCGCAGGGCGTCAGGGATGGCGTGCCGATCCTGCGCTAGCCGGGCGGTCCCGGACGGAACCGCCCGGCGCGGTCTTACATGGCGGGCAGGATGGTCAGGTCGCGCACCGGCTGATCCGCGCCGGTGATCGTCCAGGACCCCGTGACCGCCCCGGTTGCCAAGTCCACCACATGCAGCCCGCCATTCGCGGCCAGCCAAGCGGTGTTGGTGCCAGCGGCATCCGTGGCGATATCGAAGGCGACCGGCCCCTCCAGCGCCACACCCAGCTTGCCGATGGTGGCCAGCGTGCCGTCATTCGGCGCGGTCTGCTGGATCAGGCCCGCGATCGTCGCGTCGATGTCGTACATCGCGGTCTTTTCCGGCTTGCCGTAGCTGTTGATATAGGCCGCGGCAACGATGTCCGGGACTTCGCCCGCGTGCATGTCTGTCGCCTCGAAGGCCAGCGCGCCGTCCACCGTCACCTCGCCCGTGTCGGGATGCACGCGATGGTTCGTGGTCCCGGTCATGAAGCGCAGCCGGTCTGCGGCAGGGTTGAAATCGACAACGACCGGCCCCTCGGTCGAGGGGAGCATGACGGACATCACCGCTTTCTCGGAGACCGCGCCGGTCATGTGGTCGATGGCCAGGATCCGGTGATCTTCGGTCACTCCGACGATGGTGCCATCGCCGGGCCGGTAGTCGATGCCCAGGAGGCGGCCGTCGATCTGGACCTCGACCTGGCCGGTGACGGCGGCGGAGGCGGTGTCGATCCAGAGCAGCGTCCGGTCGCCGGACAGGGCCACGGCGGTTTCGGCGGCGGCGGGCAGGGCGGTGGCCGCCAGCAGGGCGGCGGTGGTGAGGATACGCATGGTCTCTCCCTTGGTCACGTTTCGCGCTGCAGCTACGGAGCCCGGCCGGGCTGAGTTGCAGCGGTCCGGATCACGAAACCGTCAGAGGGCCGCCTTTACCGTGGGGGCCAATGGCGCTACATCCCTTGGGAAACACTGGGGGTGCAGGATGGCCGAGGACGGGTTGAACAGCTTCATGACGGGACCGGACGAGGCGGGGCGCTTCGGCCTGTTCGGCGGGCGCTTTGTCAGCGAGACGCTGATGCCGCTGATCCTGGAACTGGAAGAGCGGTACAATCACGCCAAGACCGACCCCAGTTTCTGGGCCGAGATGGACGACCTGTGGAAGCATTATGTGGGTCGGCCGTCTCCGCTGTATTTCGCGCCGCGGCTGACCGAGCATCTGGGCGGCGCCAAGGTCTACATGAAGCGCGACGAGCTGAACCATACCGGCGCGCACAAGATCAACAATGTGCTGGGCCAGATCATCCTGGCCCGCCGCATGGGCAAGACGCGGATCATCGCGGAAACCGGCGCGGGGCAGCACGGGGTCGCGACGGCCACGGTCTGCGCGAAGTTCGGGCTGAAATGCGTGGTCTACATGGGCGCGCATGACGTGGAGCGGCAGGCGCCCAACGTGTTCCGGATGCGTCTTCTGGGGGCCGAGGTGGTTCCGGTGACTTCGGGTCGCGGCACTCTGAAGGATGCGATGAACGACGCGCTTCGGGATTGGGTGACCAATGTCCGCGACACGTTCTATTGCATCGGCACGGTGGCCGGCCCGCATCCCTATCCGGCGATGGTGCGCGACTTCCAGTCGATCATCGGCAAGGAGGTCCGCTGGCAGCTGGCCGAGCAGGAGGGCGAGGGTCGCCTGCCCGACGTCGTTGTCGCGGCGATTGGCGGCGGGTCGAATGCGATGGGCCTCTTCTACCCGTTCCTCGACGACAAGTCGGTGCGGATCGTGGGCGTCGAGGCGGGCGGCAAGGGCGTCGACGACAGGATGGAGCATTGCGCCAGCCTGACGGGCGGACGGCCGGGGGTGCTGCACGGCAACCGGACCTATCTTCTGCAGGATGAGGACGGCCAGATCCTGGAAGGCTTCTCGATTTCGGCCGGGCTGGACTATCCGGGGATCGGGCCGGAGCACGCCTGGCTGCATGACGTGGGCCGCGCGGAATATGTCAGCATCACCGATGCCGAAGCGCTGGAAGCGTTCCAGCTGTGCTGCAAGCTGGAGGGAATCATCCCCGCGCTGGAGCCTAGCCATGCCCTGGCGCAGGTGATGAAGCTGGCACCGACCCTTCCCAAGGACAAGATCATCGTGATGAACATGTGCGGCCGGGGCGACAAGGACATCTTCACCGTGGCCAAGCACCTTGGCTTTGACATGAAGGTCTGAGGCGCGGCCTGAAACCCAGGGTTGCGGGGCAGGGCGTCTGTGGCCGGACCATAAACCGGAGTTTAGGCCCACGGGCCGCCGGTTTATGGACGTCGCGCCCCACCGTGAGCAAATGGCAGGAACGGGCGGGACGGCCTTCGGCCGGGTTGGCCCCAAGGCGGGGCGAGGGCCTGGCCTTGTCGGGGTCTCCTGCATGATCCATATTTGCCCGGAGGGGTGAAAAGATGAAACGCCGTGAGTTCCTGACGGTACTGGCGACGGCAAGCGGACTGGCCGCGCCGGCCTTTGCGCAGGACTATGTGGCCAGCATCGTCCGCCAGTTGAAGAAGCAGGGCTTCCGCACGGTCGTGCAGGAGCGCACGCTGCTTGGCCGGGTTAGGCTGATCGCGACCCGCCCCGAGGGGCGGCGCGAGATCATCCTGAACCCGCGAACGGGCGAGATCCTGCGCGATCTCTGGCTGCCTCTGGCTGGCACGAAGTCCGAATCGACGATCATCGACGACCGCCGGTCGCGGAGGGACCGCGACGATGACGACGACGATGATGACGACGATGATGACGATGATGATGACGACGATGACGATTGATCCGTCGCTCCTTCGGCAGGTCGCCGCGTGAAACGTGCAGCCCCCTTTCTGCTGATCTTCGTGATCCAGGCGTTCTGCGCCATCTTCTTCGTCTCGGACATCCTGGCCTCGGTCCTGGGGCTGCAAACGGCCCCGATCAGCTGGGAAATGCGCGAACTGATGGAGATCGGCGCCTCGATCGGGCTGGTCTTGGGCGTGGTCGTCGGCGGGCTGATGCTGCACCGGGCGCTGCGGGAGCGGCACCGGGCGGAAGAGCGGCTCCGCCGGGCGTCGGGCGCGTTCATGGACCTGCTGGAGGAACGGTTCGCCGAATGGGGGCTGACACCGTCCGAACGCGACGTGGCGCTGTTCGCGATCAAGGGCATGTCGACGGCCGAGATCGCGGGGCTGCGGTCGACCAGCGAAGGCACGGTCAAGGCGCAGACCAATGCGATCTATCGCAAGGCGGGCGTCAGTGGGCGGCCGCAGCTTCTGAGCCTGTTCATCGACGACCTGATGCGCGAGGACGGGGCGGTGCAGGCGGCCGCGAAGGATTCGGCCGCCTGACCTCAGGCGTCGGTCGCATACTGGCGCAGGATCTCCAGCGGGACGATGGCAAGCGTTGCCTGATGCGTGGCGGCAAGGCGGACCTGGGGGGCCGCGCCTTCCTCATGCGCCTGAAGGAAGCGGGCGGCGCAGAGGCACCACTGGTCGCCCGGCCTCAGTCCCTTGAATCCGTATTCGGGTCGCGGGGTCGACAGATCGTTGCCGAGGTATTTCGACAGGGCCAGAAATTCGTCCGTCATCAGGGCGCAGACGGTATGCAGACCTCGGTCCATGGGGCCGGTGTTGCAGCAGCCGTCACGGAAGAACCCGGTGACCGGATCGGTCGAGCAGCTTTCCAGCGGCTGACCGAGGACATTGAGTGCAGGGAGTTTCATGTGGGCACCTTTCCCGGGAAGGGTAGCGCCCCGTTGGCCAATGTCCACGGGTTGCCGCACTGGACCCTTGCCGGGCCTTTGTCTATAAGGCCGCACATGCAGATCTGGGCCCGCATCGCGCGAATTACCGGCCCGGCGGGCTGAGCTTCAGCCGCCGGGTTTGCCATCTTGCCCCGGCCCGCCTGTTGCGGGCCTGACTGCCTCTTGACCCCTGGGACCGATCCGCCATGTGTGCCGATACCACTCTGCCTTCCGACGCCCCCGATTACCGCGACACCGTCTTCCTGCCCGAGACCGCCTTCCCGATGCGCGCGGGCCTGCCCCAGCGCGAGCCGGACTGGCTGGCCCGGTGGGAAAGGATCGGGGTCTATGACCGGCTGCGGGAACGGGCGGCGGGGCGGGTGCCCTTCGTGCTGCACGATGGCCCTCCCTATGCCAACGGGCATCTGCATATCGGGCACGCGTTGAACAAGGTCCTGAAGGACATGGTGGTGCGCAGCCAGCAGATGATGGGCCGCGACGCCCGTTACGTGCCGGGTTGGGACTGCCACGGCCTGCCGATCGAGTGGAAGATCGAGGAGCAGTACCGCGCCAAGGGGCTGAACAAGGACGACGTGGATACGGTCGCCTTCCGGCAGGAATGCCGCAGGTTCGCCGAAGGCTGGATCGACGTCCAGCGCGAGGAGTTCAAGCGTCTTGGGGTCACGGGCAAGTGGGACCGGCCCTATCTGACGATGGACTATCACGCCGAAGCCGTGATCGCGGACGAGTTCATGCGGTTCCTGATGAACGGGTCGCTCTATCAGGGCTCGAAGCCGGTGATGTGGTCCCCGGTGGAAAAGACCGCGCTGGCCGAGGCGGAGGTGGAATATCACGACCACACCAGCCATCAGGTCTGGGTGGCGTTCCCGGTCGTGCGGTCGGATGCCTCCGGCGGGGATATTTGGGCAAAGATGAAAGCGCGGGTGGTGATCTGGACCACGACGCCCTGGACGATCCCGCAGAACCGGGCGGTGGCCTATAACCCCGAGATCGCCTATGGCTGCTATGAGGTGATCGGCCGGCCCGAGGACAGCAATGCCACGATCGGGATGCGCTATATCCTGGCTGACAAGCTGGCGGCCGGGGTCTTTGTGGCGGCCAAGCTGGACGAGGGCATGTGGCGGCGCGTCGCGGATGTGCCGGCCGAGGCGCTGCGCGGGCTGGTGCTGGCGCATCCGCTGCGGGGCGTCGAGGGCGGCAACGGGGAGTGGGACTATGACGTGCCCATGCTCCCCGGCGACCATGTCACCGACGATGCCGGGACGGGGTTTGTGCATACCGCGCCTTCCCATGGCGACGACGACTATCAGCTGGGCGTGAAGTTCGGGCTGGCGATGACCTACAACGTCGAGGCGGACGGGTCCTATCGGATTGACCTGCCCCTTTTCGGTGGGCAGCACATCATCACGCCCGAGGGCAAGGAGGGGCCGGCGAATGTGTCGGTCATCAAGCAGCTCGCCTATGCCGGCGCGTTGCTGGCCAAGGGCAAGCTGAAGCATTCCTATCCGCACAGCTGGCGGTCGAAGGCTCCGGTCATCTACCGCAACACGCCGCAGTGGTTCGTGGCTATCGACCGCAAGCTCGACGACGGGATGTCGACCTATGGCGAGACGATCCGCACCCGCGCGCTGACCTCGATCAACCAGCTGGTGGAGTGGACGCCTTCGACCGGGCGGAACCGGCTTCATTCGATGATCGAGGCGCGACCGGACTGGGTTCTCAGCCGCCAGCGCGCCTGGGGCGTGCCGCTGACCTGCTTCGTCAAGAAGGGTGCGCGGCCGGATGCAGCCGACTTCCTGCTGCGCAACGCCGAGGTGAACGCGCGGATCAAGGCCGCCTTCGAGGCCGAGGGCGCGGATGTCTGGTATGTGCAAGGATTCAAGGAAAAGGTCCTGTCCGGGATCGTCGATCCGTCGGAGTATGAACAGGTCTTCGACGTGCTGGATGTCTGGTTCGACTCTGGCTCGACCCATGCTTTCGTCCTGCGCGACCGTCAGGACGGGGCGGCGGACGGGATTGCGGACCTGTATCTGGAAGGGACCGACCAGCATCGCGGCTGGTTCCATTCCTCGATGCTGCAGTCCTGCGGCACCAAGGGGCGGGCGCCCTATCGGGGCGTGCTGACCCATGGGTTCACGCTGGACGAGAAGGGCATGAAGATGTCCAAATCGCTCGGCAATACCGTCGCGCCGCAGGCGGTGATCGGCGAATATGGCGCGGATATCCTGCGGCTTTGGGTGGCGCAGTCGGACTACACCGTCGATCTGCGGATCGGGAAGGAGATCCTGAAAGGGGTCGCCGACAGCTATCGCCGGCTGCGCAACACCATGCGCTACATGCTGGGCGCTTTGGCGGGGTTCAGCGAGGCCGAGCGGGTGGACGCGGCCGAGATGCCCGAGCTGGAGCGCTGGGTGCTGCATCGGCTGGCCGAACTGGATGCCGAGGTGCGGGCGGGCTATGCGGCCTATGACTTCCAGGGCGTGTTCCAGAAGCTCTTCACCTTCTGCACCACGGACCTGTCGGCGGTCTATTTCGACATCCGCAAGGATGCGCTGTACTGCGACCCGGCGGACAGCCCGCGGCGGCGGGCCTGCCGGACGGTGATGGATATCCTGTTCCATCGCCTGACGACCTGGCTTGCGCCAGTGCTAGTCTTCACCATGGAAGAGGTCTGGCTGGAGCGATTCCCGGGCGAGGACAGCTCGGTCCATCTGGTGGATTTCCCCGAGACTCCGGCTGCCTGGCGGGATGCGGCGCTGGCGGCGAAATGGGACGCGTTGCGCGATGCGCGGCGGGTGGTGACGGGCGCGCTGGAGGTGCAGCGGACGGCGAAGGTAATCGGGGCGAGCCTTGAGGCCTCGCCGGAGGTTTTCGTCTCGCCGGTGCTGGCCGGGGTGCTGGGCAGCGTGGATTTCGCGGAGCTGTGCATCACCTCGGACCTTACGGTGAAGACTTCGGAGGCGCCCGAGGGCGCATTCCGGCTGGCCGACGTGCCGGAGGTCGCGGTGGTGTTCCATCGGGCGGTCGGGGCGAAATGCGACCGCTGCTGGAAGGTCCTGCCGGATGTGGGGACGCACAAGCATCCGGGGACCTGCCAGCGGTGCAATGACGCGCTGGGCTAGGTAGGGTGGGCGATATCGCCCACCCTACGCGCGCGGTGGTCCTGACCCCGTTGGGCCCGGTGACCCTGGTCGAGGACCGGGGCTGCCTGGTCCGGTTGGACTGGCGCGCCGATCCGGGTGAGGGCTCGGCCCTTCTGGAGGAGGCGGTGGCGCA
>JARFTV010000027.1:225-56815 GCA_029289325.1 Alphaproteobacteria bacterium | reverse complement strand
GGATCGCCAGCCGTCCATCCACATCGTCAAGCGCGATGATCCGGCCGGACCGACGGTCGTGGAACCGGATGCTGGCCCCGGTGATCCGCCCCTCGTCCAGCGTGAAGGCAGGGGCTGCGGCGGGGACCGCGCCCGCCTCACCGGCCGCGAACACCCAGTTCGCCGCGCCTTCGGAGCTGCGTTCAAGGTTCAGTTGCAACTGCTCTGCCGTCAGGCCGGTGATCCGCACGGCGCCGCCGAACAGCGCCCCGAAATTGACATTGATCGAAAGGCTCTCGGCGGTCAGGAGCGGCGCGTCGCTTTCGGCCCAGTCGGCATTGCCGATACTGACCGGCCCCGTCGTCACCCCCAGCGAGGGCCAGAGTCGCGGCTTCAGCTCGCCTTGAAGGGTCAGCTTGCGCCCGGTCAGCGCCTCGAACTGGGCCGAGACCGCGGCCGCGACGCGCTCGGTCGGGACCATGGCCGTCAGCCCCAGCGCCAGCAGAACCAGCACCGCGAGGCCCAGTCCGACACGGATGATCCAGCGCATGCCCGCCTCCTGGATTTTCTTGGTTTTGGCCAGCTTACGCCCCGCTTCGCCGGATTGCCAAGTCAGGGACCCCTCTCCGGCATCAATTAGCCGAGAGGCCAGCCCCGCCTTGGGCTTTCCAGACGGTCCGGCGCAGAGTATAGGGCCGCCCATGTCCCAGAACCCGCCCATCCTCCGCCCCGACCTTGCGCGCGCCCTTGTCCCCGACACCCGGAGGGAGGGTCAGCCCACCATCGGCATGGTCTCCCTCGGCTGCCCGAAGGCGCTGGTGGACAGCGAACGTATCCTGACGCGCCTGCGGGCCGAGGGCTATGCGATCAGCCCGGACTACAAGGGCGCGGATGCGGTGATCGTGAATACCTGCGGCTTTCTTGACAGCGCCAAGGCCGAAAGCCTGGAGGCGATCGGCGAAGCGCTGCAGGAAAACGGCCGGGTGATCGTGACGGGCTGCCTTGGGGCCGAGCCGGGATACATCACCGGCGCGCATCCGAAGGTCCTGGCCGTGACTGGCCCGCACCAGTACGAAAGCGTGCTGGACGCGGTTCATTCCGCCGTCCCGCCCGCGCCCGATCCCTTCATCGACCTTCTGCCCGCGACCGGGGTGTCCCTGACCCCGCGCCATTACAGCTATCTCAAGATCTCGGAGGGCTGTAACCACAAGTGCAAGTTCTGCATCATTCCCGACATGCGCGGCCGTCTGGTCAGCCGCCCTGCCCATGCCGTCCTGCGTGAGGCAGAAAAGCTGGTCGAGGCCGGGGTGAAGGAGCTTCTGGTCATCAGCCAGGACACCTCCGCCTATGGGGTGGACCGCAAGCATGACCTGTCGCCCTGGAAGGGCGGCGAAGTGCGGGCGCATATCACCGACCTTGCGCGCGAGATGGGGAAGCTTGGGGCCTGGGTGCGGCTGCATTATGTCTACCCCTACCCGCATGTGCGGGACCTGATCCCGCTGATGGCCGAGGGGCTGGTCCTGCCCTATCTCGACATTCCCTTCCAGCACGCCCACCCCGACACGCTGAAACGCATGGCCCGCCCCGCCGCTGCCGCGCGGACGCTGGACGAAATCGCCACCTGGCGCGCCATCGCCCCGGACCTGACCCTGCGGTCGACCTTCATCGTCGGCTATCCGGGCGAGACCGAGGCAGAATTCCAGACCCTTCTCGACTGGCTGGACGAGGCGCAGCTCGATCGGGTCGGCTGCTTCCAGTACGAGAACGTCGCCGGGGCGCGGTCGAACGATCTGCCCGACCATGTGCCCGCCGAAGTGAAGCAGGAGCGGTTTGATCGCTTTATGGAAAAAGCCCAGGCGATTTCCGAGGCGAAACTGGCCGCCAAGGTTGGAAAAGTGCTGGAGGTCATCGTCGACGAGGTGGACGAGGATGGTGCCACCTGCCGCACCAAAGCCGACGCGCCCGAGATTGACGGCAACCTCTTCATCGACGAAGGCTTCGAGACGCTGACCCCCGGCGACATTGTCCGGGTTGAGGTGGACGAGGCGGGGGAATACGACCTTTGGGGTCGGGTGGTCTGACTGCGGCGGCCTGTCGCCTGACTTCCGCCCTGGGCGCGCTATCTGACCCGCATGGAAACCCGCGTCCTTTACAACGAGACTTGTCCGGTCTGCCGCTTCGAGATCGAAGCCTACCGCCGCAGCGCGCAGGCGCAGGGCCTGCCGATCCGCTTTGACGCGCTGGACAGGGCCGAGGACTGGGGCCTGACCCCGGACCAGGCGGCGCGCGAGCTGCATGTCTGGCAGGACGGCAGGGTCCTCTCCGGTCTGGAGGCGTTCCGGGCGCTGTGGGCGGCGATGCCGGGCTGGCGCTGGCTGGCGCGGGTCACGGGCTGGCCGCTGATCCGGCCGCTGGCCGCAGGGGCCTACAGCCGGATCGCCGCACCCATCCTGTACCGCGCGCACCTGCGCCGGGTCAGGCGTCAGCGCCAGTAGGGCGCGATGCCGTAGTAGTCGTAGCTTTGCTGCCGGTAGGTGCGGTCATCGTACCAGTTGTCGCTCCTGCGCGGCGCGCCGGTGAGCTGCTCCTGGGTGATGTCGGTGACGAAACCGCCAAGACTGGTGTCATAGGTCAGCTTCTTCCACGGCACCGGATGGTGCTCCGCCCCGATCCCGAGGAAGCCGCCGAAGCTCATCACGGCATAGGCGATCTGACCGGACTCCTTGTCGATCATCAGATGGTCGATCTGGCCCAGGTGGTCGCCGGTGGGGCTGTAGACCTCGGTCCCGTTCACGTCGGCGCTTGAGACCATGCTCGAGCCGCTGCGCTGGCCGCTGGTGGAATAGGTGTCCTGCATGGGGAATCTCCTGGCTGGAATTGCGTGTCAGCAGGTCCAACCCGAGGCGGCGGCGAATTGTTCCCCTAACCGACCAGCACCACCACCCAGGCGACCCCCGCCGCAAGCGCCGCCAGCGCCACGCAGGCCGAGCCGCAGTCCTTCGCTTTCTTCGCGCGGGGATCGTGGCCGGGCGAAACCATGTCCACCACTTCTTCAAGGGCGGTGTTGATCAGTTCCGCCGCAAGGACCAGCAGGCCCAAGGCAAGGATCAGCGCCCGCTCTCCGGCGGTGAGGTCAAGGCCAAAGGCCAGGGCGGCCGACAGGACATTGGCCAGCGACCACTGCCGCAGCGTCTTTTCCGTGGCCCAGGCGGCGCGAAAACCCTCCCAGGACCAGAGCACCGTATTGGCCAGCCGCCGCACCTCGGCCCGCAGCGCATTGCGCATCACGCCCCCCGTTTTCGCGGAAGGTTAGCCGCGCAATGCGTCTGCGCCAAGCGGCGGAGGCCTCAGGCGCGGCGGAGCACGCCCAGCAGCCAGAGCAGCGCGCCAATGAGGATCGCGCCTTCCAGCACAGGGAAGACCGGGCCGATGCTTTCAGCCGCGACGCGTTCGCTCATCATCAGGAACAGGCCCAGAAGCAGGCCGAACGCCCCCACCTGATGCAGCCAGAAATGCGCTTTCGGCAGCGTCCCCTCGGCCAGACCCGGCACCAGGCGGTAGCCCAGGCCGAACACCGTCATCAGGGCAAAGCCCAACAGGTTGATATGCGCATGGACCGGCGCAAGCGAGTGATCGCCGCTTCCGCCCATGTACGCCCCCATCACGATACCCACCACCAGATAGGCGGCACCCATCACCAGAAAGCCACGCGAGATATTCATGTCCGCACCCTCGGTTTCCCCCGGGCTCTTCCGGCCCGTGGCGCCAGAATACCACCGGAGGGCCGATCCGCACAGAAATTTATGCAAGAATTCTTATATGTTCAGGGTCGAAGGGCCGCCAGCGCCGCCCGGGTGCAGGTCACGACATGGGCGAAGCGGTCGCCGCCCAGATGTACGCCACCGTACCAGCGCGTCACCACGACAATGTGATCCACCAGTCCCTCGCGCTCCAGCATCTTCAGGATGACCGCCCCGGCGCCCGCCTCGCCGTCATCGCCCTTCAGCGGGCCATCGCCGGACAGGACGGCCGCCCAGCTGTGATGCGTGGCCTTGGCGAACTTGCGTCGGCTTCGCAGGGCGGCAAGGAAGGCGTCGATCTCCTCCCGGCTGCGCACCGGCCCGGCCGAGGCGGCATAGCGCGAGCCGCGGTCGCGCAGGATGTCTTCCAGAACGATCATCCGGGCACCCTGCCACAGCGCGGCGCCGGAAAGAAGAGCGGCGCCTGACTGGGGAGGAAGTCAGGCGCCGGAGTTTTGCGCAGGGCCAAGGGAAACAGCCCGATGCGCACGGGAATCTCAGTGGACCAGGGACTCGATCGCAGACTTGTTCGGGCAGAACTCCGGCATCGTCCGGGCATTGCCGGAAGCGGCCAGCCAGGCCTCGCAAGCCGCGACATGGCGGCAGGCGGCACAGCGTTCGACCAGGTTCTCCAGCTCGTCCCGCTGGAGCCAGCCCTCGACGACGGCGCGCGGCAGGTTGACGCCCGTGATGCGCGCCATCCCGCGGGTCAGCCACCAGGCTTTCGGAGCCTCCGGATATCCGATCATTTTCAGCCTCTCGCGGTCCAATGCAGGCATCCTGCCCGGATCGCCGGCACCGCGCCTTGACGCAGATCAAGACCCCTGAAGCCGACGCACCGTCGCCGCCACCTGCGCCTTGCGCTGCGCGTTCGGCGGGTGGCTGCCGAGGAAGCGGTCGCCCGGATCCGGCAGCCGGTCGAAGAAGCCCGAGCCGAGCACCGGGTCATAGCCAGCGATCAGCGCGATCTCGGCGCCCAGCGCATCGGCCTCCAGCTCGAACTCGCGCGAATAGCTTCGGGCCGCGACCTCGGCGCCAAAGTTCTGTGCGGCGCGCACCTCGTCCGGCGTCAGGCCGCTGGCCTGGGCCAGCACGCCTGCGACCAGCGCCCCGCCCAGCGCCTGCTCCTGCCGGCGGGGAATGTGGCCGGCGATGTGGTGCGCGGCCTCATGCCCCAGGACAAAGGCCAACTCGTCGGCATTGCGCGCATCGGCGATCAGCGCCAGCGTGAAGCCGATCACCGGACGACCCCGATTGTCCAACGTCTGAAAGGCATTGGGCGGCTGGCCCGGCCGGTCATCCACCACGATGCGGAAGTCACAGTTGCGCGCCACGCCACGGGTGCGACAGACCTCCTCGGCCACCGGCTCGACCCGCTGCACGACCGTCAGGAAGGTCCGCGCCGCCGCCTCGGCCGGCAGGACCGGAGCGACCGACTGCACCATGGGCTCCGGCGCGGGGGCCGGGAGAGTCGTCACGCAGCCGCCCAGCGACATCAGCAGGGCGGCAATCAGGGGCAGGCGCATCGGGGACCTCGGACCGGGGATTGGTCAAGGGTAGCAAATCGGCCGCCGGGGGAAAGCCCGCCTCACGCAGCTGTCATGGACAGACCGGGCTTGCCCGCGACGGCAACGGGGGCTAGCCTTCCCCCATGTTCACCATCGAGCACGAATTCGACGCCACCGTGATCACCCTCGTCGACGACGGCGAGGAATTGCCCCTGATCGAGGACGTGACCGTCACCGCCTTCGAGGATTGCGTCACGGTCGAACAGCTGGATCCCCAGACGGACGAGGTGTTGCGGATCACCCTCTCGCTCAGTCAGATCCGCGACCTCGCCGCCGCGCTGAACCTGCCCGAGGGCAGCTACCGGCTGGAACGCAAGGCGGATTAATCCAGCCGAAAGAGCTTGTCCCGCGCCGTCGCGCCCCGGACCAGAGTCAGCCGCGACTTGGCCACGCCCAGCGCGCGGGCAAGGGTGACGCGGGCGGCCTCGGTCGCCTTGCCACCCTCCGGCACCTCGGTCACGGCGATGCGGATCGTGTCGCCCACAAGCTCCAGCCCCGCGCGGCGGGCGTTCGGGGTGACGCGGACGGCAAGCGTGGCACCGGGCCGGGCCAGGTGGGACAGGTCGGACATCGCCCCTGATCGCCCGGCGCGCAGGGGGCAGGCAAGCATAAAAGTCTTCGAAAACGCTCGTCAAGATCCGTCGAAGGATCCTGCCCCAGGCTGCACCCTCTGGCCAGTGCACTGTCCCGGCCCTAGTCTGCCCCCAACATGGAGACCCGACATGACCACCGCCTTCTTCACCGACGAACGCTGCTTCTGGCATGGTGGCGGCAACTATGCCTTTACCCTTCCGGTCGGCGGCCTTGTCCAACCCATGCCCGCCGGCCTGCCGGAAAACCCGGAAACCAAGCGCCGCCTGAAGAATCTTGTCGAGGTCACGGGCCTTGCCCGCCATCTGTCGGTCCGCTCTGCCGAGCCAGCCAGCGAGGCCGACCTCCTCCGCGTGCATCCGCAAAGCTATCTGTCGGCCTTCAAGGCAAAGTCCGACGCGGGTGGTGGCGAGCTTGGGCTGCGCACACCCTTCGGCCCCGGCGGCTATGAAATCGCCGCCCTCTCGGCCGGGCTTGCCACCGCCGCGCTGCGGGCGGTGCTGACGGGGGAGGCCGACAATGCCTATGCCCTCTCCCGCCCGCCGGGACACCATTGCACCGCCGATTTCCCCAATGGCTTCTGCCTGCTGAACAATATCGCCGTGGCGATCCAGGCGGCCCGCGCCGAAGGCCGCGCGCGGCGGGTCGCGGTGGTGGACTGGGACGTCCACCACGGCAACGGGACCGAGGCGATCTTCTGGAACGATCCCGACACGCTGACGATCAGCCTGCATCAGGAGCGGAACTATCCGCTCGACAGCGGCGGGGTCGAGGCAACGGGCGGTCCCGAAGCGCCCGGATCGAACCTCAACCTGCCGCTCCCCCCCGGCTGCGGCCATGCCACCTATCTTCACGCGATGGAGCGGGTCGTCCTTCCCGCCCTCCACCGCTTCAACCCCGAGGTGATCATCGTCGCCTGCGGCTTCGACGCCGCCGCCGTCGATCCCCTTGGCCGGATGCTCTGCACCGCCGAGACCTTCCGCCTGATGACGCGGCAGCTGATGCAGGCCGCCAGCGGTCTTTGCGGCGGCAAGCTCGTCCTGGTCCACGAAGGCGGCTATTCCGAGGTCTACGTTCCCTTCTGCGGTCATGCCGTGCTGGAAGAGCTTTCCGCCGCCCCGGTCAGCGCCGCCGACCCGCTGGCCGCAACGCTGGAGAAGCGCCAGCCCGACGCCCGCTTCGACGCCTTCGTCAGGGACTGGATCGAGGAGGCCGCGCAGGGCTTTGGCCTCTAGCGGGAACAAGTCGGCGGAACTGGCGGTTCCTGCGGAAAGCCTATTTCCGTGAGGACGCCATGTTGCCATCCACTACCGACCGGGTTTCCGACCAGACCGCCGATGCCGTGAACGACCGGATCGAGGCCGACTACAGGGCCCGGATCTCGCATTACGCCGACCATCCCGACCAGATCCCCACCCGGCTTGGGGAACTGGACCGCGAATGGGACATCGAACGCGCGATCGAGGCGAATGCGGCGACGCTGGCCCTGACCGGCGTGGCGCTGGGGGTGACGCTTGACCGTCGCTGGCTGGTCCTGCCGGCGCTGGTGACGGGCTTCCTTCTGCAGCACGCGCTGCAAGGCTGGTGCCCGCCGGTCCCGGTCCTGCGCCGGATGGGCTTTCGCACCGCGACCGAGATCGAGCGTGAACGCCATGCGCTGAAGGCGCTGCGCGGCGACTTCTCGGGGATGACCGAGGCCCCCAACCGGGCGGCGGCGGCGCTGCGCGCGGTCGAGGCGTGACGCCGGGCCTCTGGCAGCCGGTCGGGGAACCGCCTATCCTGCCGGGCGACCCTTTGCCGGAAAGATCCCCATGCCCAGCCGCAACGATGCCGCCCTCGCCTTCCTGACCGCCCGCCGCTCGCGTCCCGCCAAACTTTTCTCCCACCCGGTCCCCGACCGCGCCCAGCTGGAAGAGATCCTGACCGCCGCACTCCGCGTGCCCGACCACGGCAAGCTGGAACCCTGGCGGCTGATCGTCGTGCAGGGCGCGGCCTTCCGGCGTCTGGCCGATCTCGCCGAGGCGCGGGCCCATGAGCTTGGCGGCGATGCCGAGAAGATCGCAAAGGGCCGCGGGCAGTATGACCTGGGCAAGCTCGCTGTCGTGGTCATCGCCTCGCCCAAGCCCGCGCCGAAGATCCCGGCGGCAGAGCAGCTTCTGTCGGCCGGCGCACTCTGCCTCAACATCCTCAACGCGGCCGAGGCGGCGGGCTGGGGCGCGAACTGGCTGACCGGCTGGCCCGCGCATGACCCCGATTTCGCCGCCCGCGCCTTCGGCTGTCAGGGCGAGGAAACCGTGGCCGGGATCGTCCATATCGGGACCCCGGCCGAGGATGGCCCCGACCGCCCGCGTCCCGATCTCTCCCGCCTCGTCACCTGGGTCGAGGCGTGATCTTCACCGCCTTCTTCCGGGCCCTTGGCCAGCTTGGCGACCGGCGCTTCCGCCGGGTCCTGCTGCTGGGGGTCCTGCTGGCGCTGGCCCTTCTGGCCGGCTTTTACGCGGCTTTCCTGCAACTGATCTGGTGGCTGACCCCGGACAGCATAGAGATCCCCTTCGTCGGCCCGGTCACCGGGATCGAAACCTTGCTCGGCTGGGGCTCGCTGCTTGTCATGCTGGCGCTGTCGGTCTTCCTGATGGTCCCGGTCGCCTCGGTCTTCACCGGCCTCTTCCTTGAGGACATCGTCGACGCGGTGGAGGACCGGCACTATCCCGCCCTGCCCCCGGCCACACCCCTGCCCTGGGCCGAGGCGTTGCGCCAGTCGGTCAACTTCCTTGGCGTCGTGCTGGCGGTGAACCTTGGGGCGCTTTTCCTCTACCCCTTCGTCGGACCCTTCACCCCGGTCCTGTTCTGGGCGGTCAACGGCTTCCTCCTCGGGCGCGAATATTTCACCCTCGTGGCGCTCCGCCGCCTCCCCCCGGTCGAGGCCGCCGCCCTGCGCCGCCGCAACCGGCTTCGGCTCTGGGCGGCCGGGACGCTGATGGCCGCGCCGCTGTCGATCCCGGTCGTGAATCTGGTCGTGCCAGTGCTTGGCGTGGCGACCTTCACCCATCTCTTCCACCGCCTCGCCGCCGCGGGGCGCTGAGGCGGGGTTGACTTGGCCCCCCGGGCAAGGTGTATCGGCGCGATGACTCAATGCCCCTGGGAAAGGGACCCTAGATGCACGCCTATCGCAGCCATACCTGTGCCGCGCTGAACAAGGCCCATGTGGGCGAAACCGTCCGGCTGTCCGGCTGGGTCCACCGGGTGCGGGACCACGGCGGCGTCCTCTTCATCGACCTGCGCGACCATTACGGGATCACCCAGCTTCTGGCCGACAGCGACTCGCCCGCGTTTTCCGCGCTGGAGAAGGTCCGCGCCGAATGGGTCATCCGCATCGACGGCCGGGTCAAGGCGCGCGACGCCTCCCTCGTCAACCCCAAGATCCCGACCGGCGAGATCGAGGTCTATGTGACCGACCTTGAAGTCCTTGGCGCGTCCGAGGAACTTCCCCTCCCGGTCTTCGGCGACACTGAATACCCCGAGGAAACCCGCCTCACCTACCGTTTCCTCGACCTGCGGCGCGAGTCGATGCATCAGAACATGATGCTGCGGTCGAACGTCGTCCGCTGGCTGCGCAATGCCATGTGGGATCAGGGCTTCACCGAATTCCAGACGCCGATCATCACCGCATCCAGCCCCGAAGGAGCACGCGACTTCCTGGTGCCGTCGCGGCTGCATCCCGGCAAGTTCTACGCCCTGCCGCAGGCGCCGCAGCAGTTCAAGCAGCTGATCCAGGTCGCGGGCTTCGACCGCTATTTCCAGATCGCCCCCTGCTTCCGGGATGAGGATCCGCGCGCCGACCGCTCGCCGACCGACTTCTACCAGCTGGACATCGAGATGTCCTTCGTCACCCAGGACGACGTCTTCGCTGCCGTCCAGCCGGTGCTGCAAGGGCTGTTCGAAACCTTCGGCAAGGGCCGCAAGGTCCATGCCGACTGGCCGCGCATCGCCTATCGCGACAGCCTGAAATGGTACGGCAGCGACAAGCCCGACCTGCGCAACCCGATCCGGATGCAGGACGTCAGCGAACACTTCCGTGGCTCCGGTTTCGCGATCTTCGCCAAGCTGCTGGAGCAGGAGGGCAACGAGGTCCGCGCCATTCCCGCGCCGAAAGGCCCGTCGGGCGAACCCGTGGGCCGCAAGTTCTGCGACCGGATGAACGCCTTTGCCCAGCAACAGGGCCTGCCCGGCATGGGCTACATCTTCTGGCGCGAGGCCGAGGATGGCTCGGGCATGGAAGCCGCTGGTCCGCTCGCCAAGAACATCGGGCCGGAACGGACCGAAGCGATCCGGCAGCAACTCGGCCTTGAAAAGGGCGACGCGGCCTTCTTCCTGGGCGGCAAGCCCGACACCTTCGAAGGCATCGCCGGCAAGGCGCGGAACGTCATCGGCGAAGAGTTGGGCCTGACCGACAAGGACAGCTTCCGCTTCGCCTGGATCGTCGATTTCCCAATGTACGAGAAGACCGAAGAAGGGAAGATCGACTTCAGCCACAACCCCTTCTCGATGCCGCAGGGGGGCCTTGAGGCGCTGAACGGCGATCCGCTCGACGTCTACGCCTACCAGTATGACCTCGCCTGCAACGGCTATGAGGTCATCTCGGGCGGCATCCGCAACCACAAGCCGGAGATCATGTACAAGGCCTTCGAACTGGCCGGCTACCCGAACTCCGAGGTGGACAAGCGGTTTGGCGGGATGGTCAAGGCGTTCAAATACGGCGCCCCGCCCCACGGCGGCTGCGCGGCGGGCATCGACCGGCTGGTGATGCTTCTGGCCGACACCCAGAACATCCGCGAAGTTATCATGTTCCCGATGAACCAGCGGGCCGAGGACCTCCTGATGGGCGCGCCCTCCGAACCACTGAACGAGCAGCTGCGCGAATTGCGCCTCCGGGTCCTGCCCAAGGAGGCGTGATGTACCAGGCCACCGTCCCCGTCTTCCGCCATTACCTCGCCCGCGTGGCCGGGATGGCGGAAACGGCGGGGCCGGAGGCGCTGGCCGCGCAGATCGGCGACAGTTTTCCGGCCGCACGGCATTTCGCCGTCGCGGCCGGCTTCGCCCTCCGCATCGCCTGCCCGCTGGCGGGCCGTGCGATCCCCGACCTGCCCGAGGCGCTGGGGCCCCGGCTTGCCGTCGCCCGGGCCCTGCTGGGCGCGATGCAACCGGCCGAGTTCGAGGGCGCCGAGGCGCGGGTGATCCACCACACCGCCGGTTTTGCCGAACTGGAACAGACCGCCCCGGACTTCCTCTATCTCTACGGCCTGCCCAACTTCTTCTTCCACCTGACCATGGGCTATGCCGCCCTGCGCTCTGCCGGGGTGCCTTTGGGCAAGGCGGATTTCGACGGCTTCCACAGCTATCCGCCAGATTTCCGCTTCTGACTTGCCCGCCCTTCCGCCCCGCCGTAGCCTTCCCCCGGGTGCGGGAGGGAAACGACGTGCACGACAGACAACTGGGGCCGGTGGTCGAAAACTGGTCGCCGCCCCGCCGACCCGACCGCGCGCCGCCGCAGGGCCGCCTCGTCCGGCTGGAGCCTCTGAACGCCGACGCCCATGCCGCCGATCTCCACGCCGCCTTTCAGGGCCATGATGCGCTCTGGGACTACATGCCCTATGGGCCCTTCCCCTCGGCCACCGCCTACCACCGCTGGGCCCGCCAGCGCGAAGAGGGCGAGGACCCGCGCTTCTTCGTCCTGTGTGACCCAGCCACCGGCCGCCCCGGCGGGATCGCGGCCTATCTGCGGATCACCCCCGAGGCCGGATCCATCGAGGTCGGCCACATCTGCATCGCCCCCCACCTGCAACGCAGCGCCGCGATGACCGAAGCGATGTTCCTGATGATGTCCTGGGCCTTCGCCGCGGGCTATCGGCGCTATGAATGGAAATGCGACGCGCTGAACCTGCCCTCGCGCCGGGCCGCGCAGCGGCTTGGCTTCAGCTTCGAGGGCATCTTCCGCCAGCATCTTGTCATCAAGGGCCGCAACCGCGACACCGCCTGGTTCTCGGTCATCGACAGCGAATGGCCCGCCTTGGCCGAGGCCTATGCGCTCTGGCTTTCCCCCGCGAACTTCGATGCAAAGGGCCGACAGCGTGAGCGTCTGTCCGACCTCACCCGCCTTGTCCGCGCGAGCAGCGACCCCGCGCAAGAGCGGTCGCGGGCATGACCGCGCCGATCCCGCATGGCCAACCCCGCCCCGAAACGCTAGGGTCCGGCCAAGCCCTTCGGTGCGGCGCGGGACGATGACACGCAAGAATATCCTTCTGGTCAGCTTCGACGATGCCGTCGCGCCCTGGCCCTACAAGACCGCCTTCCACGAACCGTTGCAGACCCCGAACCTCGACCGTCTGTGCGAGACCTCGACCGCGTTCCACGCCGCCTATGCCCAGGCCCCGATCTGCGGCCCCTCGCGCGCCAGCATGATGACGACGATGATGCCGCATGAGCTTGGGATCCTCGACAACAGCATCTTCGTCTTCGACAAGGTCGGCCCCGAGGCGGTCTTCACCCATGCGCTGAAGGCGGCGGGCTATTTCTGCTCGTCCGGCGGCAAGGTGCACCACCGCTACAAACCGCTGCCGCGCCGGCCGCATGCGGCGCTGTATTCGGACGAGCGCAAGCATTTCTCGGATGACATGAAACTGCCGCGTGAAATCCGCAAGCGCGCCAAGGGGCTCGGCGGTCATCGCAATGGCAGGGCGACGCCGGACGGGGTGGACGATGGCTTCTTCTACGATGCGCAATCGGCGGATTCGGCCATCGCCTTTCTGGAAGGCTATGACCACGACCAGCCCTTCTACCGTGAGGTCGGCTTCTACAGCCCGCACACACCGCATGTGACCCCGGCGCGGTTCAAGGCGATGTATGACGCCGGAAACCTGCGCAAGCCCCCGGATTGGGCGGGCTATGCGCCCGACAACCCTTATGCCGCCGCGATCTTTCCCGAACTGCCCGAACTCCAGTCCGAGGACTGGTGGCAGAAAAGCGTGCGCAATTACTACTCCGCCTACAGTCACGGCGATTATCACCTGGGCCGGGTGCTGGACGCGCTGCGGGCCTCACGTCATGCGGCGAATACGGTGGTGATCGTGGTCTCGGACCACGGATTTCACCTCGGCAACCGGAACCTGTTCCGAAAGTCGACGCTGTGGGAGCAATCGCTGCGTGTGCCGATGGTGATCCACGACCCCCGACATGGCGTTGGCCAGGTCGTGCAGGACCCGGTCGCGCTGATCGACCTCGGCCCCACGGTGCTGGACATTGCCGGAGTGTCCGCCCCGCCGCGGCGGCACGGGCGTTCGCTGCTACCCTACCTGCGGGGCGTGGGCGATCCCGACCGCGTGATCCCCTCGTTCTTCCGCCAGAACGCCGCGATTCGGCAGGGGCGCTACCGGATCATCCGCTACGCCGACGGCAGCTTCCAGCTGTTCGACCTGGACAGCGACCCCTGGCAGCTGCGCGACCTTGGCTCAGACCACCCCGACTTCCCTGCCCTGCGGCGAGCCCTCTACGATTGCTCGGCCGCCTGCGGCTACGATCTGACCCAGGCCATACCGCAACCGATACCCACCCGGATCGACCTGGCCGAGGATGAGGGCGAAGACGAGGGTGGCAGCGGGGCAGCCGGGGACCAGGGCTGACGATGGACCAGAGCGAAGGGTGCAGTTGCCAGCCGAACGGGACAAATGCCCCGGGCGCAGGCGAGCCGGTCGCCACGGCGGCCGCCTCCCCAGGCTTGCGCGAGGCGGTCCTTGCGGGGATGCGCGATATTCCCGGCGGGTTCCTCGAGATGGGCACGCCCCGCCCGCGCTATGACGTCGACTTCGACAGCCCGCGCCGCCGAGTGCGGTTGAAGCCGTTTCGCCTTTCCTCCGTCGCCGTCACCAACCGCCTCTTCGCGCAGTTCGTCACCGAGTCCGGCTACCGCACCACGGCCGAGCGTGAAGGCTGGTCCTTCGTCTTCTCCGCCTTCCTGCCCGATCCCGCGGCCCATCCCCGGCACCCGCCGCATACCCCCTGGTGGCGGATGGTCCGCGGTGCGGACTGGGCCCATCCCAAAGGGCCCAACAGCGGGATCGAGGAGCGGGGCGACCATCCCGTGGTCCATATCTCCTGGCACGACGCTTGTGCCTTTGCCCGCTTCACCGGAACCCGCCTGCCGTCCGAGGCGGAATGGGAACTTGGCGCGCGCGGCGGGCTGAAGGGGATGAAGTTTCCCTGGGGCAATGCGCTCGTCCCGGAAGGACAGCACCGCCACAACGTCTGGCAGGGCCGTTTCCCGGACGAGAACCTGGCCGAGGACGGCCATGTCGGCACCGCGCCGGTCACGGCCTATCCGCCGAACGGCTACGGTCTGCACAACATGACCGGCAATGTGTGGGAATGGGTGGCCGACTGGTTCGGCCCCCTGCCCCCCGCGCGCCACCCGCCTGTGGTCAACCCGCCCGGGCCGCCCGGCGGCACGCGAAAGGTCATGCGCGGCGGGTCGCATCTCTGCCACGCCTCCTATTGCGAGCGATATTTCGTCCACTCCCGGACGCATAACACGCCGGACAGCAGCACCGGCCACATCGGCTTTCGCGTGGCGCTTTAGTCGAGTGGGAGTTGACCGGGGCCGTTCCGGCCCGTCATCCGACTCTCCGCTACACCGGCTGCAACCCCGTCAGCCGCTCGGCGAGCACCGCCGACAGCTGTTGCCGCCCCCCTTCGCCCGCCGCCGCGACCGCGGCCTCTTCCAGCGCCCGATCGCCGATCGACCGGGCGAGACCCCGGACAAAGCCCGCGACATAGACCGGATCCGCTGCCTCCTCGACCAGCGCCGCGGCTCGCGTCAGGTCGTCGCGCAGCGCGATCGGATCACCGCCCGACACCTCGACCAGCGGCGGCTCGGCCTCTGGCCCGCGGCCGGTCAACAACTGCTCGACCAGCCGCAGGAAACCCGCGACCGAGGGGAAGGGCTTGTCGAAAAAGGCCACCGCCCCGGCGTCCATGGCTGCCTCCCGTCCCTCTGGATGGCCGCTGACCGCCAGGACCGGGATCCCCCGGGCCGAGGCAGCGGCGATCAGATCCTCGCCCCGCCCGTCCGGCAGGCCAAGATCGGCAATCACCAGATCCGGCCGGTAGCAGGCCAGATGCACCTGGGCTGCGGACAGGGTCTCGGTCCGGCGCAGCCTTGCCCCGGCGCGGGTGAGGATCAGGCGCAAAGCGTCGCTTGCGAATCGACTGTCCTCGACCGCAAGCACCGTCACCCCGCGCAGGGGCAGCGAGGTCGGCGCGGTCAGACTCGGGCCGTCGGGGGGGAAGGGCATGGCAGCTCTCCTTCTGGATCGGTGACAGACTGCCCCGGCGCCGGTAAACGCCCGGTAAACGCCGCTGCGACCGACTGCCGCTTGCGCCTGCCCCGCCCGATGCCCTAATCCGGACCGGACAAGCTGACGCGAGGACCCCATGATCGGCCGCCTGAACCATGTCGCCATCGCCGTACCCGACCTGACCGCCGCGGCCGAGCAGTACCGCAGCACCCTTGGTGCCAAGGTCGGTGCCCCGCAGCCCGAGCCCGACCACGGCGTGACCGTCATCTTCATCGAATTGCCGAACACCAAGATCGAGCTTCTGCATCCCCTGGGCGAAAACTCTCCAATCCTCGGATTTCTTGAGAAAAACCCCGCCGGCGGCATCCACCACATCTGCTATGAGGTCGATGACATCCTTGCCGCGCGCGACCATCTGAAGGCCGCGGGCGCCCGCGTCCTCGGGACCGGCGAGCCGAAGATCGGCGCGCATGGCAAGCCCGTCCTTTTCCTGCATCCCAAGGATTTCAACGGCTGCCTGGTGGAACTGGAGCAGGCATGAGCATCACCGGCGCAATCGTCCTGTACGCCGTCACCTGGTTCATGACGCTGTTCGTCGTCCTGCCGCTGCGCACCCGCACGCAAGAGGAAGCGAATCACGTCGAACCGGGCACGCCCCCCGGCGCCCCGGCCCAGGAAGAGATCGGCCGCATGGCCTGGATCACCACGCTGGTCGCCACGCCGATCTGGGCGGTGATCGCCGGGATCATCCTGTCGGGCTGGATCACCGTGGCCGACCTCGACTGGTTCGGCCGGATGGCGCGCTAACCGGCCCAGACCGCCGGAATCAGCCCGCGCAGCGCATTGCCGACCCAAAGCCGCACGCGGGCCAGATCCTCGGCCCGCAGCAGGTCTTCCTTGCAGTCAAGCTCGGCCCGCAGGACCCCCGGCAACAGGCCGCTCGCCAGGGGCGGGGTCCGCAGTCCCTGCCCGCGGTCGAAGAAGACCGTGGTGATCGACCCATCGCAGACCTCGCCGCGTTCGTTCAGGAACAGAACCTCGTCCAGTCCCTCGGGCAGCGCGGCGCGGGCGCGGTCATAGATCTCGCGCCGCGTCGATTTCACCCGCAGCCAGGGATCGTCCGAACGCAGCCGATCCGCCGCCAGCCCCACGCGCCATTCCGCCTTTGGGGGGGGCAAGGCGGCGGCCGTCCAGTCCACCCGGCCCGCGCGGTCCAGCGTCATCCGCAGCCGCGCTGGCTGGTCGGGGCCCTGTGGCCGCACCTCCGGGCAGGCCCAACCGAGCAGAGCCGCGCTTCGCCGCAGCCGCGCCTCGTGCAGCGGCCAGCGCGGAGCCTTCGCCCCGTCCCAGAACAGCGTCTCGATCAGCTTCAGGCCGGGCTCACCGCCGCCTTCACGAAGCGCGCCTTCCACAGCGCCTCCTCCCATTCGCCCTGCGCGGTCGAGCCATGCGTCAGCCCGCCGCCCACGTTCAGTACGATATCCGACCCGCTTATGGAAAGCGTGCGGATCGCGACCGAGAAATCCGCCGCGCCCTCCGGCGACATCCAGCCCACCGCCCCGCAATAGACGCCGCGCGGCCAGGGTTCGACCTCGCGGATGATCTCCATCGCGCGGATCTTCGGCGCGCCGGTGACGCTGCCGCAAGGGAAGAGCGCCGCCATCAGCCCCGGCAGGGTGGCAGGCCCGTCAAGCACCCCTTCCACGGTCGAGGTCATCTGATGCACCGTCGCATAGCTTTCGATCGCATAGAGCGCGGGGACCTTCACCGTCCCCACCTGCGACAGCCGGCTGATATCGTTGCGCAGAAGGTCGACGATCATCAGGTTCTCGGCCCGGTCCTTCTCATCGCCGCGCAGGTCCGCGATGATCGCCGCGTCCTCGCCCGCGTCCCGGCCGCGGGGCCGGGTGCCCTTCATCGGGCGGGTCACGATCTTGCCCGCTTCGACCTTGAAGAACAGCTCGGGGCTACGAGAGACGACGACCGGCCCCACGCCCAGATCGACATAGGCGCCATGCCCCACCGCCCCGGTGCGCCGAAGCGCGCCATAAAGGCCAAGGGGCGAGCCGCGCACCAGTTTCGCCGCCATCGGGAAGGTCAGGTTGACCTGATAGCAATCCCCCGCCGCGATATAGTCAAAGACCTTGCGCGCCGCATTGCCATAGGCGCGTCGCCCGACCAGCGGGGCCGGAGCGGTCATCTCGGTCCCCCGTCCCTCTTCGGCCGCCCGCGCCAGCGCCGCATCGGCGGGCTCGGGGGCGTCATAGACCCCCAGCGCGACCAGCGGCCCCGGCCGGTTGCGCGGCATCAGGGGGGCGAGCTTCGGCTCCAGCGCGAACCCCGCCTCATAGGCGACATAGCCTGCAAGCCAGGCCCCGGCGGCGCGTTCCGCCTCGGCCTCGGCCAGAGCAGTTTCAACCTCACGCGGCGTGCTTGCCAGAATGACCCGGCGCGGCGCTGCGAACAGCGCCGGTGTCCCCTCCGGTCCATGTTCCACAAGGATCACGCGCGCCCCCTTCCTTCTTCTGCCCGAGATAGGCCGATCGCGGCCGCCGCACCAGTGCCTTTCCCGACCCCGACCCGCAGGTTTGCGACCACCGTCCCCCGTTGGCGCGCCGCGAATCTTTTCAAAAGGATTCGCAAGATCCTTCGGCGGATCATGACCTGCCCCGCCGCGCGGTTTGCCCCTTGCGCCCCCCCGGCTTCTGTCTATAACCCGCCCAATTTTGCGCACATGGTGGGGGCTGACATGCCGAAGCGGACCGATATCCAGTCGATCATGATCATCGGCGCGGGCCCCATCGTGATCGGCCAGGCCTGCGAATTCGACTACTCCGGCGCCCAGGCCTGCAAGGCGCTGCGCGAGGAAGGCTACCGGGTCATCCTGGTGAACTCCAACCCCGCGACGATCATGACCGATCCGGGCCTCGCCGATGCCACCTATATCGAGCCGATCACCCCCGAAGTCGTCGCCAAGATCATCGAGAAAGAGCGTCCCGACGCGCTCTTGCCGACGATGGGCGGGCAGACCGGCCTGAACACCGCTCTGGCGCTGGCGGACATGGGCGTGTTGGAAAAGTTCAACGTCGAACTGATCGGCGCCAAGCGCGAAGCCATCGAAATGGCAGAAGATCGCAAGCTCTTCCGCGAGGCGATGGATCGGATCGGGCTGGAGAATCCCAAGGCCACCATCGTCGCGGCCCCCAAGCTCCCCTCCGGCAAGTATGACATTGCCGCAGGCGTGAAACAGGCGATGGACGCGCTGGAATATGTCGGCCTTCCCGCCATCATCCGCCCCGCCTTCACCCTTGGCGGCACCGGCGGCGGCGTCGCCTACAACCGCGACGACTATGAGGCCATCGTCCGCTCCGGCCTCGAGGCCAGCCCGATGGCGCAGGTGCTGGTCGACGAATCCCTTCTCGGCTGGAAGGAATACGAGATGGAGGTGGTCCGCGACAAAGCGGACAACGCCATCATCGTCTGCTCGATCGAGAACGTCGACCCGATGGGCGTCCACACCGGCGATTCCATCACCGTGGCCCCGGCGCTGACGCTGACCGACAAGGAATACCAGATCATGCGCAACGGCTCTATCGCCGTCCTGCGCGAGATCGGGGTCGAAACCGGCGGCTCGAACGTGCAATGGGCGATCAACCCCGCCGACGGCCGCATGGTCGTGATCGAGATGAACCCGCGCGTCTCGCGCTCCTCGGCGCTGGCCTCCAAGGCCACCGGCTTCCCCATCGCCAAGATCGCCGCGAAACTTGCCATCGGCTACACGCTGGACGAGCTGGACAACGACATCACCAAGGTCACGCCCGCGTCCTTCGAGCCGTCCATCGACTATGTCGTCACCAAGATCCCTCGCTTCGCCTTCGAGAAATTCCCCGGATCGGAACCCAACCTGACCACCGCGATGAAATCGGTGGGCGAGGCGATGGCCATCGGCCGCACGATCCATGAATCGATGCAGAAGGCGCTGGCGTCCCTTGAAACCGGGCTTACCGGCTTTGACGAAATCGCCATTCTCGGCGCGCCTGACAAGGCCTCCATCGTCAAGGCGCTTGGCCAAGCCACCCCGGACCGCCTCCGTGTGATCGCCCAGGCCATGCGCCACGGGCTGAGCAATGACGAGATCCAGGACGTCACCGCCTTCGATCCCTGGTTCCTCGCCCGCATCCGCGAGATCATCGATGCCGAGGCGCAGATCCGCAAGGACGGCCTGCCCGTCACCGCCGAGGGCCTGCGCGCCCTGAAGATGATGGGCTTCACCGACGCCCGCCTTGCCAAACTGACCGGACGCGACGAAGGCCAGGTCCGCCGCGCCCGCACCCGGCTTGGCGTCACCGCCGTGTTCAAGCGCATCGACACCTGCGCCGCCGAGTTCGAGGCCCAGACCCCCTATATGTACTCCACCTACGAAGCCCCCGCGATGGGCGACGTGGAATGCGAATCCCGCCCGACGAGCGCCAAGAAGGTCGTCATCCTTGGTGGCGGCCCGAACCGGATCGGCCAGGGGATCGAATTCGACTATTGCTGCTGCCACGCCTGCTTTGCGCTGACCGCCGCCGGGTATGAGACCATCATGGTCAACTGCAACCCCGAGACCGTCAGCACCGACTATGACACTTCGGACCGCCTGTATTTCGAGCCGCTGACACTGGAGCATGTCCTGGAAATCCTGCGGGTCGAGCAGGAGAACGGCACCCTCCATGGCGTGATCGTCCAGTTCGGCGGCCAGACCCCGCTGAAACTGGCAAACGCGCTGCATGAGGAAGGTATCCCGATCCTCGGCACCACGCCCGACGCCATCGATCTGGCCGAGGACCGCGAACGCTTCCAGCGCCTGCTGCAAGACCTTGGCCTGAAACAGCCGCATAACGGGACCGCCCGCAGCCGCGACGAAGCCTTCGCCGTCGCAAAGGATGTGGGTTATCCGCTGGTGATCCGTCCCTCCTTCGTGCTGGGCGGCCGCGCCATGGAAATCGTCCGCTCGGACGAACAGCTTGACCGCTACATCTCCACCGCAGTGCAGGTCTCGGGCGACTCGCCCGTGTTGCTCGATTCCTATCTCTCCGGTGCCGTCGAGGTTGACGTCGATGCGTTAAGCGACGGTAAATCCGTGCATGTCGCTGGAATCATGGAACATATCGAGGAAGCGGGCGTCCATTCCGGCGATTCGGCCTGCTGCCTTCCGCCGCACCAGCTGTCGGCCGAGACTGTGGCCGAGCTGAAGCGCCAGACCGAAGTCATGGCCCGCGCGCTGAACGTCGTCGGCCTGATGAACGTGCAGTTCGCGATCAAGGACGGCACGATCTATGTGCTTGAGGTGAACCCGCGCGCCAGCCGCACCGTGCCCTTCGTCGCCAAGGCCACCGACAGCGCCATCGCCTCGATCGCCGCGCGCCTGATGGCGGGCGAGCCGCTCTCGGCCTTCCCGATGCGCGCGCCCTACCCTGCCGGAGTCGGTCCCGACACCGACCTGCCGCTGGCCGATCCGCTGACGCTGGCCGACCCGCAGACGCCGTGGTTCAGCGTGAAGGAGGCCGTCCTGCCCTTCGCCCGCTTCCCCGGCGTCGACCCGATGCTGGGGCCGGAAATGCGCTCCACCGGCGAAGTCATGGGCTGGGACCGCACCTTCGCGCTTGCCTTCCTCAAGGCGCAGATGGGGGCCGGAACGATCCTGCCAACCGAGGGCCGCGTCTTCCTTTCGGTCAAGGACATGGACAAGACCGAGACCCTTGCGGCCGCGGCGAAGGATCTGGTCGCCATGGGCTTCCAGATCGTTGCGACCAAGGGCACCGCCCAGTGGTTGGCCTCGCAGGGCGTCGAGGCCGAGCCGGTCGCCAAGGTCTATGAAGGCCGTCCGAACATCGTCGACCGGCTGAAGAACAACGAGATCGCGCTGGTGATGAACACGACCGAGGGGACGCAGGCCGTCAGCGACAGCCGCGACATCCGCCGCGTCGCGCTGATGGACAAGATCCCGTACTTCACCACCGCCGCCGCCAGCGTGGCCGCCGTGGCCGCGATGAAGGCCCGGGAAGAGGGCTACGGGGTGCGGACGCTGCAAGGGTAAGGCGCGGGTCGCAGGTGTTAAGAGTTCCCTAACGCCCGCGACCAACCCGTTGATAAATCTAGCCTATCCAGAATTGTCCACCGTGGACAGTCAAAGCCCGTTGATCGGGACCTTCAGGAACCGCTTGCCCTCTTCATCCGCCGGGGGCAGGTCGCCGCCCCGCATGTTGACCTGCAGCGAGGGGATGATCAGCTTGGGCATGGCCAGCGTCGCGTCCCGCTCGGTCCGCAGCCGGATGAACTCTTCGCGGGTCTTGCCGGCGATGTGGATGTTGTGGGCCTTCTCCTCGCCCACCGTCGTCTCCCACCGGATATCGCGGCCGTTCGGGCCGTAGTCGTGGCACATGAACAGCCGGGTCTCGTCGGGCAGGGCCAGGACACGCTGGATGCTGTCCCAAAGCTCTCCGGCGTCGCCGCCGGGAAAGTCCGCCCGGGCCGAACCACCGTCCGGCATGAAGAGCGTGTCGCCCACGAAGGCCGCGTCGCCCATGATGTGGGTCATGCAGGCTGGGGTATGCCCCGGCGTGTGAATCGCGTGGCAGGTCATCTCCCCGACCTGATAGCTGTCGCCGTCCACGAACAGCCGGTCGAACTGCGAACCGTCGCGCTGGAACTCGGTCCCCTCGTTGAAGATCTTGCCGAACGTGTCCTGCACGACCGTGATGTTCCGCCCGATCCCGATCTTGCCGCCCAGCTGGCGCTGGATATAGGGCGCGGCCGAGAGGTGGTCGGCATGGACATGTGTCTCGATCAGCCAGTCGACCGTCAGGCCCTTCTCGCGGACAAAGGCGATGATCTGGTCGGCGTGGTCATAGGTGATGCGGCCGGCGGCATAGTCGATGTCCATCACGCTGTCGACGATGGCGCAATGCTGGCTCGCGGGGTCCTTGACCACATAGCTGATCGTGTTGGTGGCCGGGTCGAAGAAACCGGTGACCTCGGGCTTCACGGAAAGATCGACAGGCATCGGGTGTCCTCCACAGTGTCAGAGCGGGCGGGCCGTGGCGGTCGTCCGCGCCTGAACCCAGCGCGCGGCCAGCAGGCCCACCACAAGGGCCGCAAGGAAGATATAGACATCGCGGGCCCCGGTTCCCAGAGCGGGAAGCGCCCCGCCGGGGCAGAAACCTGCGATCCCCCAGCCAAGACCGAAAACCGCCGAACCAAGGACCAGCTTGCGGTCGATCGCCCGGGTCTCGGGCAGCTGGAAGCGGCTCTCCATCACCGGGGCGGGGCGGGCAAGGACCAGCCGGTAGCCCGGCACCGCCACGGCAAGGGCGCCGGCCATGACAAAGGCAAGGCTCGGGTCCCAGGTCCCGGCGATGTCAAAGAAGTTCAGCACCTTGGCCGGGTTGATCATCCCCGAAACGGTGATGCCAAGGCCAAAGATCAGACCGATCACGAAGGCAGAGAGAAGCCGCATCTTACACCACATGCCGCAGGACGTAGACCGTCAGCACCGCCGAGGCCATGAAGCAGGCCGTCGCCACCAGCGAGCGGTGCGAAAAGCGGGCGATGCCGCAGACTCCATGCCCCGAGGTGCAACCGCCGCCATAGCTGGTTCCAAGGCCCACGATCAGCCCGCCCAGCGCCACCGCCCAGGCGGGGACCGGCTGCCCAAGCTCGGGCGGCGTCCCGGTTGCCAGCAGATAGACCAGCGGCCCCGCCGCCATCCCGACGATCAGGGCCGCGCGCAGCGACCAGTCTGACAGGTCGCTGAAACGGAATAGCCCGCCCAAAATGCCCGTCGCCCCGAAGATGCGGCCGTGAAACGCCATGAGCAGCACGGCCGCCGCTCCGATCATGAGACCGCCCCCGAACGAGGCCAGAGGCGTGAACTCTGTTTCCATATGTCAGATCCTGCAGGTGTTGACCCCAACCAGCCGATAGAGCGGGCAAAAGCCCAGCGCGGCCGTTCCCAGCATGATGACACCAACCGCCGCCGCTGCCCAGACCATCCAGCCCGAAAACCAGCCAAGCACGAAGGCTCCGGCCAGGGCAAGGATCCCCACCAGCGCCCGCAGCGCGCGATCGACGTTACCAACGTTGCGTGACATGTCTTCCCTCCTGAGATCACTCGGTGACAACAGGATGCCACAGGCTTCGGTCCGCGACGGTGACTAGGTCACCGACCGTGCCAGCCGATGCAGCGCCTCGGCATTGAGGATGCGCAGCTCGCCCCGCGCCTGTTCCACCCAGCCGCGACGCTGGAACTCTCCCAGCGTGCGCGAGACGACCTCCCGCGCAGTGCCCAGTTCCGAGGCCAGCGCCTGATGCGTCGCCTGGACGAGGCCCGCCTGCGCCAGATCGATGAGCCGCGTCGCCAGCCGCACATCCATCCGCTGGAAGACGATATCGTCGATCAGCCCGAAAAGATCAGTGATGCGGCGGGCATAGGCCTGGAACACATAGGTGCGAAACCGGGGCGAGGACCCGACCAGCTGGTCGAAAGCCGCCTTTGGCAGCACCGCCGCCTCTATGTCGGTTTCAGCGATGCCTTCGGCGGCATAGGTCTCGTCCGCAAGCATGCAGGCCGTGGTCAGGACGCAGCTTTCCCCGGCATGGACCCGGTAGAGAAAGACCTCGCGTCCCGTGGCCGAACGCTGCTGCACCCGAACGGTCCCCGACAGAAGCAAGAGCCAGGCCCGCGCGGGTTGGCCGGAGGCAAAGACCTCGCTCCCCGCGGCAAGCCGCACCAGACGGGCCTGAGACGCCAGTTCGGCGGCCTCGGCCGGCGCGAGGTGTACTAGTTCGGGCAAGCGATCGATCCAGGTCATGGGATCTCCTTTTCTGGAATCAGGAAAGCGCCATTCCCGGCGCGGGGAAAGCGAGAATCGGCCGCCCGCGCTGTTCACTTGGCATCCGACCGGACGCAGCGGCGGCGGGAACAGGTCGGGGGTCCAGCGCAGGCCGGGCAGGACGGCAAGGCGTCAAGGCTTTGTTTTGGCTGTCATTTCGCGACCGACATCGGCTCTGCCACACACGGACGGTCCAGCAAATCCTAGCTAATCGGGCCCTTGGCTGGCGGGAGATTGTTAACCCTTGGGGCGTAGCTTTCAGAGCGCACGGGGAACATTCCCCCAGGATGGAGTGTGCGATGAAACTTGTTACTGGCGCGCTGGCACTCGCTCTCGCGACGGGTCCGGCCCTGGCCGAAACCCTGGAACAGAAGATGACGGCCTATGTGACCGCGGACGTGAAAGCCTGGTTCGACGATCCGCTGGTCCAGTCGGCCGTGGCCGACGCGAACCTGGCCCA
The DNA here is from genome assembly GCA_029289325.1 of Alphaproteobacteria bacterium. GTDB lineage: Bacteria > Pseudomonadota > Alphaproteobacteria > Rhodobacterales > Rhodobacteraceae > Tabrizicola. Next base: position 32,197 of record JARFTV010000027.1, on the reverse strand, counting down.
TGCGGCCCTGACCCAGGCGGATGTCGATGCGCTTGATGCCCAGTGGCGCGCCGAGGTGGCAAGCGGCACCGGCATCGCCGCAAGCATCGTGGACAACCCGGTTTCGGACAGGCTTCGCCAGCATCTGCTGGAGGCCGGCGGCCGCGTGACCGAGCTGATCGTGATGGACGCCAAGGGTCTGAACGTCGCTGTCAGCGGGCCGACATCGGACTACTGGCAGGGCGACGAGGCGAAGCATCAGCTGACCTATGCCGTCGGCCCCGGTGCGATGCACGTCTCCGAGGTCGAACTGGACGAGTCGACCGGAAATTACCAGGCGCAAGTCTCCTTCGCTTTGACCGATCCCGCCAGCGGGCTTGCCATCGGAGCCGTGACGATCGGCCTGAACGCCGAGTCCTTCTGACGCACCGCAACGCGAACCAGCACGGGGATATTCCATGCAGTCGAACCACAGGATTTCGAGGGCGAGATCGCTCTTCGTCAAGATCACTGCCGTGACGGTCGCGATGATCGCTCTGGTCGCCGGCACATTGACGGTGCTGAACTATTACGCGAACGCGACGCAACTGAGCGAACTGGTCCGGAACCGGGCCGCGGAAGAGACGGCCAATCTGGCCAGGGGGATCGCAAGCAGCATCCGCTTCGACCGCCCGGACAAGGTCTATGAGGTGGTGGGCGATCTGATCCGTGACGCGGGCGGCAGTGCCGAAGCGGCCGCGGTGGTCACCCGGGATGGCGCAACGCTGGCGGACCCGTCCGGCAAGCCGGTGGACCCCGACATGGTCGCCCTGGCCAAACGGGCGATTGCCGAGGGCAGGTTCGTCTCGACCGAGGGTGGATACTGGGCCGCCGCACCGGCACTCTTCGGCGAAAACAACGAGATCGTGGGCGCCGTCGCCACGCGATGGACCTCCGGCCCGCTGCTGGCTCAACTGCGCGAGCAGGAGCTGCGGGCAGTCCTGATCGCCAGCGCCATCTTCCTGCTTGCCGTGATCGCCAACATGTTCCTGCTGAACCGGCTGGTCACGGGCCCGCTCAGCCGGGTTCAGGCCGTGATCGCCACCTTTGCCGCCCGCAACTATGAAACTCCGGTCCCGTTGCGGGACCGCCGCGACGAGATGGGCGCGATCGCCTCGTCGCTGGAAGTGCTGCGCGAAACGCTCGCCCAGGCCCAGGCGGCCGAGCTTGAAAATACCTACAAGAGCGCGGCTTTCATGGGCTCGTCCGCGGCGATGCTTCTGGTCGACCGGGACATGGCGATCACGCACCACAACTCCCGGATGGCCGAGCTTTTCCGGACCCATGCGGCAGCGCTTCGCGAACGCATCCCAAGCTTCGACCCGGACAAGCTCATCGGTCTGAGGGTCTCGCAATTCCATACCGAACGCCAGCACGCGCGCGCCACCGGCGAAATGAAACAGCTTGGAGCCGGAACCTTCAGCACCGTCATTTCCCTGGGCGACGCCCGTGTCTCGCTGTCCGCATCCGCGATTCACGATGGCACTGGCCAGGAGGTGGGCTATGTCATGGAGTGGGTCGATGTCACGGAAAGCTGGCAGAACGCGGCCGTGTTGCAGGCGATCGACTCCAGCCAGTTGAAGGCGGAATTCGCGCTGGACGGGACCCTCCTGTCGGCCAATGCGCCTTTCCTTTCGACAATGGGGCTGACCATCGAGGCGGCCCGCCGCAAATCGCTGGCCGATATCCTGTCGATCCCGGATGGGGATGTCGGTGCCACGCTTCGCGCCGCCACCCAGGGCGAGGCTTTCCTGGGGAAGGTCCAGCTTGCGCGCCCCGGCGACATGCCAGCCGTCCTTGACGGCAGCCTTGGCTGCATCAAGGATCATGCCGGTCGTCCGATCCGCCTTCTGCTGCTTGGCAAGGACATCACCCAGGCCGAGGCCGAGCTCGCCGCCGCCCGCCGCCAGCGCGCCGAGGCCGAAGCGCAACAGACCGCAGTGGTCGAGGCGCTGCGCCAGGGCCTGCGCAAGCTGAATGCGGGCGACCTGACCGCCCGGATCGATGAACCCTTCGCCGGCACCTATGAAGACCTGCGTCAGGACTTCAACAACACCGTTCGCAGCATCTCGCAGGCAATCCGCGACATCCTGAGCAATGCCGAGAACATCTCGAACGAGGCGCGCGACATCAGTTCGACCGCCGAGGGCCTGTCACGCCGAACCGAAAGCACCGCCGCAACGCTGGAACAGACGGCCGCCGCTCTCGACCTCCTGACCAATTCGGTCAAGTCGACCGCAGATGGGGCCGAACGCGCCGATCAGGCGGTCAGCACCGCCAAGGCCAACGCCGAAAGCAGCAGCAAGGTCGTCGTCGAGACGGTCTCGGCGATGGACCAGATCGCCAGTTCCTCCGAACGGATCACCTCGATCATCAAGGTGATCGACGACATCGCCTTCCAGACCAACCTCCTCGCCCTGAACGCCGGGGTCGAGGCCGCGCGGGCCGGCGATGCGGGCCGAGGTTTTGCGGTCGTCGCCTCGGAAGTGCGCGCCTTGGCGCAGCGATCCTCGGATGCGGCGCGCGAGATCAACGATCTGATCGCCAACAGCGCGACCCAGGTTCGCCGCGGCGTGACCCTGGTCGACAAGACCGGCGAGGCGCTCAAGGAAATCGCAGGTTCAGTTTCAGAGATCGCCGGCCTCGTCTCCGACATCGCCGTGGCCTCGCGTCAGCAATCGGCCAATCTGCTTGAGATCAACAGCGCCGTGACCCAGCTGGACCAGTCCACCCAGCAGAATGCTGCACGTCTGGAAGAAGCGACTGCCGCAAGCGAGGGGCTGACCAAGGATGCCGTGGCGCTGGTGGCCACCGTATCCCAGTTCCGCATCCAGTCGGATACAGCCACGCCCGAGCCCGCGCTAACCTTCCGCGCGGTCCGGGACAGGGCCGACGTGCCGCGCGCGTCCCGCAGCACGGTCACGCCCATAAAGGGCAATGCGGCCGTCGCGGCCCAGGCCGAACCCGGTGGGTGGGAGGATTTCTAAACCCGTGGTGGAGGCCTTGTGCCCGAGACCGACCTTCCTCCGCCGCCGGAACCGCTCATGCAGGGATACAGGATGCTGAACGCACGACCAGAGCCCAATGTCCGCGACCGGTACACCTTCGTACATGTCGTGCAGGGCGAATATGCGGTCTCGGACCAGCCGGACACGATCCTGACCACGATCCTGGGGTCCTGTGTGTCGACCTGCATCTGTGATCCGGTGGCGAGGGTGGGCGGGATGAACCACTTTCTGCTGCCCGACAGCGGTCCGGGCAACGGCCAGCAGTTCCGGTACGGCTCGTACGCGATGGAGCTTCTGATCAACGGGCTTCTGAAGAAGGGCGCCAGCAAGGACAGGCTGGAGGCAAAGCTGTTCGGTGGGGCCACGATGAACGACGGGTTGGGGCGGATCGGGGCCGCGAATGCAGCCTTCGCCCAGCGCTTCCTGTCCGACGAAGGCATCCGCTGCGTGGCCCAAAGCCTTGGGGGAACGCTTGCACGGCGCGTCCGCTTCACGCCGACCACCGGACATGCCCAGCAACTCATCGTGCAGCCGGACGCCCTTACCCCGCAACCACCGCCCAGGGTTCCGCCAAGGAATGATGACGATGTCACCTTCTTCTAGGTCCCGAACCAGCCTGGGCACGCCCGCGACACGCAATGAAAGGCCCTTCCGATGAGCGAGATCCTGCACCTTCCCGAGCGGCTGGACTTCGATGCCGCGCGCACGCTGCACGGCCAGCTTCTGGCGCTGCGCGGACGCCCCGTAATCATCGAGGGCTCGGCGGTCCGCACCGGCGGCACCCTTGCGGCGCAGATCCTGCTGGCGGCGGCCCGCGATTGGCGCGCTGCGGGTCAGCCCTTCACCTTCGCCCCCTCGGTCGCGCTTCAGGACGACCTCGAGCGGCTGGGCGTAATGTCCGAGATCGCGCAAGAGGAGGCGACCGCGTGATGCTGACCATTCTGGCAATCGACGATTCCCGGACAATTCGGGAAATGCTGCGCGAGACCCTGCGCAACGCCGGCTTCGACGTCCATGTCGCCGTGGACGGCCTTGACGGCCTCGAGAAGCTTGAGGCGGTCGCGCCCGACGTGATCATCACCGACATCAACATGCCGCGAATGGACGGGTTCGGCGTGATCGAGGCGGTGCGCGCAGGCAGCACGCACGCGGCTTTGCCCATCCTCGTCCTGACCACGGAAAGCGCCCCCGATCTCAAGGAACGCGCGCGCAAAAGTGGCGCGACCGGATGGATCGTCAAGCCTTTTGATGACGCCAAGCTCGTCTCGGCGATCAAGCGCATCGCTGCCCACTGAGGTCATCCATGAATTCCTCGATCGATATCCGCCAGACCTTCTTCCAGGAATGTGAAGAGCTGCTTGAGGCGCTAGATGACGGGCTGAATGCGCTCGCCGCCGCCAGCGAGGACGGCACCATCGACTCCGAGACCGTGAATGCGGTCTTCCGGGCCGTCCATTCGATCAAGGGCGGCGCCGCCGCTTTCGGGCTGGAGATGCTGGTCCGCTTCGCGCACCAGTTCGAGACCGCGCTGGATGCCATGCGTTCGGGCAAACTGGTAGCCACGCCAGAGATCGTGCGGGTCTTTCTGCGCTCGGCCGATTATCTGGCCGACCTGATCACGAGCGCGCGTGACGAGGTGGCCCCGACAAGCTCGGCCGGGCCGGACCTGATGGAACGACTGGCCCAGATGGTGCCCGCGAACGGGGCCCGGATGCCCGCGCAGCCGGCCCCACCGGTGGCGACACCGGCCCCTGCGGCCGAAGCCGATGACTTCGGTTTCCAACCGATCACGCTGAGCTTCGACGCCGCGCCCGAGCCGACCGCACCGACGGGTTTTGCCATCCGTTTCGCGGCCACGAAGCAGCTTTACCGCAATGGCAACGACCCGGTTCACATGTTTCGCGCCCTGGCTGACCTGGGCACGCTGAAAACCCGGCTGGACAGTTCGGCGCTGCCGCCACTGGACCAGATGGACTGGGCAGGCTCCTATCTTGTCTGGGATCTGACGCTGCACACGACCGAATCCCAGCAGGCGGTGCACGAGATCTTCGAATTCGTGGATGGCCTTTGCACGCTGGAAATTTCCGAACTTGGCCAGGAAACCGCACCCCCGGCCGAGGTCGCGCCTCCGGTCGAGCCTGCACCAATCGTCACGGACGCGACCAGCCTGAAGAACGGGCCGGCGGCCTCCGCGGCCATCCGTCCCGGCCCTGGAAAACCAGCCACGCAGGCTGCAGGGCAGAAGGGATCGGTCCGGGTCGATCTGGAGCTGGTGGACCGGCTGATCAATATCGTGGGCGAGCTCGTGATCAATCAGGCAGTGCTGGCCCAATGTGTGCAGGACGCGGGGATTGGCACCCAAAGCGACGTCGGCGCGGGGTTGGATGAGTTCCGCAACCTCGCGCGCGAGCTGCAGGAGAACGTGATGGCCATCCGCGCGCAGTCGGTGAAGCCGCTTTTCCAGCGCATGGCCCGCATCGTGCGCGAAGCCTCGGACATCGCCGGCAAGACGGTGGATTTCGTCACCGAAGGCGACGCGGTCGAGGTCGACAAGACCGTGATCGAAAGGCTGGTCGACCCGCTGACCCATATCATCCGCAACTCGGTTGACCACGGGCTGGAGACGGCCGCCGCGCGTCAGGCCGCCGGCAAGCCCGCGGCCGGCCGGATCTGCCTGTCGGCCGCACATCGCTCGGGCCGGGTGCTGATCGAGGTCTCTGACGACGGGGCGGGGATCAACCGACCGAAGGTAAGGCAGATGGCCATCGACAAGGGCCTGATCCCGGCCGATGCGGTGCTGACGGATGCCGAGATCGACAAGCTCATCTTCCTGCCGGGGTTCTCGACGGCCTCGAAGGTCACCGACCTTTCGGGGCGGGGCGTGGGCATGGATGTGGTGCGCAGCGCAATCCAGAGCCTGGGCGGACGGGTCAACATCAGCTCGACCCCCGGCAAGGGGACGACCATGTCCATCAGCCTGCCGCTGACGCTGGCGGTCCTTGACGGAATGGTAGTCGATGTGGCGGGGCAGACGATGGTCGTCCCGATCACCGCCATCATCGAAACCTTGCGACCAGCCGCATCGGACATCCATGCGGTAGCAGGTGCCGGGAAGGTCGTTGCCGTGCGGGAGAAATTCGTGCCGATCATCGACCTGGCCGAGACCTTCGGTCACCGCCCCTCCAGCCAGGATTACTCCAGCATGGTGCTGCTGCTGGTCGAATCGGGCCAGAACGAACGTTGGGCGCTGGCGGTGGACCGCATCCATGACCAGCGGCAGGTCGTGATCAAGGGGCTGGAGTCGAACTACGGCCATGTTCCCGGTGTCGCCGCCGCGACGATCCTGGGTGACGGCAAGATCGCCCTGATCATCGATCCCGACGAAACCGCGCAGCGCAAGCGGCCGCAGGCCGGTTTTGCGCCCGCCCTGATGACCGAGGAGGTGTGACATGTCCGCTGCAGCGGAGCTTTCAAAGGCCGACGACCGCGAACTGGTGAGCTTCCGGGTGGGCGGGCAGGATTTCTGCGTCGACATCATGTCAGTGCGGGAAATCCGTGGCTGGACCCCGGCGACGGTGCTGCCACACGCACCCCCGTATATCCTTGGGGTGATCAACCTGCGCGGCGCCGTAGTGCCGATCGTGGACCTTGCCGCCCGCATGGGTCTGGAGCCGATCCGACCCGATGCCCGCCATGTCATCGTGATCTGCGTGGTCGACAACCAGACCGTGGGTTTCCTGGTCGATGCCGTCTCGGACATCCTGAGCGTCAAGCGCACGCTGATACAGCCCACGCCGGCCGTTTCCTCTGATGTCACCCGCGCATTCTTCGAGGGGGTGATCGCCATCGACCAGCGGATGCTGCGCCTGATCGACATCGAGGCCGTCCTACCCCCGATCGCCGCCCGGCAGGAGCGGCCATGACCACGCTTGCCCAGCTGACAGGCGCCCTGGCGCGGCTGGACCGCGAGGTCGTCTATACGCCGCAGGACTTCGACCGCATCGCCCGTTTCATGCACGAGGCGACAGGCATCCGGCTGACCGAGGCGAACGAGCGTATGGTCTATGCCCGGCTGGCGGGCCGGGTGCAGGACCTCGGGCTCGACAGTTTCGCGGCCTATGTGGACCTGGCGACCTTGGCCCTTGCGGAGGAGGAGCGGGACCGCCTGATCTCCAGCCTGACCACCAACACCACGCATTTCTACCGCGAAAGCTATCACTTCGATTTCTTCGCGCAGCAGATCCTGCCCGACATTGCCGCACGTGGCCGCGCGGGGGAACGGATCCGGATCTGGTCGGCCGGGTGCTCGACCGGGGAAGAACCTTTCAGCATCGCGATGTGCCTGCTTCAGGGCTTTCCCGACGCGGCCGCACATGACGTGAAGATCCTGGCAACCGACATCGACCGTGCGGTGCTGGCGCGGGCGGCGGCGGCCTCCTACCCGCCGGGCAGCCTGCGCGATGTCCCGAAAACGCTGATCGACAGCTGCTTCGACGCCGTTCCTGGCACCGATCACCTCATGCCCAAGGCACCGATCCGGGCCATGGTGACCTTCCGGCCGCTGAACCTGATCGAACCCTGGCCGTTCCGTGGCCGGTTCGACGTGATCTTCTGCCGCAACGTGGCGATCTACATGGACGGGGACACGCAGGAACAGATCTGGACCGGCTTTCACCGGGTCCTTCGCCCCGGCGGACATCTCTTCATCGGCCATTCCGAGCGGCTTTCACCCTCGCTGAAGGGCGGTTTCACCATCGTGGGCAACACGATCCACCGGCGCAATGCCGATCCGGCCGCCGGCCGGTGACAGGGTTCAGGAGCAGGACATGCCACTCAGGGACAGCATCTCCATCATGGTCGTCGATGACATGGCAACCAGCCGGAGCCTGATCATCATGGCGCTGGAGGAAATGGGCATCAAGAAGATCGACTTCCGCAAGGACGGCCACGAGGCCCTGCAGTCCCTGGTGGCCAACCCGGTGCATCTGGTGATCTCGGATTACAACATGCCGGGAATGGACGGGCTGGGTCTGTTGAAGGGCCTGCGCGAAAACCGGGTGACGGCAAGGATCGGCTTCGTCCTCGTCAGTGGGCGGATGACGCCTGAAATCATGGCTGCCGGCAAGGCGCTGGGGATGAACAACTACATCCAGAAGCCGTTCAGCACGCCGCAACTAAAGGCCTGCCTCCAGGCTGTCGTCGGGCCACTGTGACGATGCCGCATGCAGAAACCATGCCGCTGCGCGACCTGTTTGCGGTCCTGGCCGAGCAGTTGCGCCAACAGGCCCTGACGGGACGCGGGATCGAGGATCGGGTGGGGGATATGATCCTGGATGGGTCCGGCAGGGCGGAGCAGCTTCGCGTCTCATTGCAGGGGCTGGACCATCTGGTGCAGGTGCTGGACGAACTTGCGCATTTTCTGGACGATCTCGCGCTTGAGACCGACGGGCACCTCAGGCTTGTGGTCCTGGGCCCAGCACGGCGCCTGCGGCTGCGCCGCCTTGCCGAAGCGCTGGGGGCCGGGTTGCCGGACCCCGCGACACCTCTCCTGCATGAGGCAGGCGATGTCGATCTGTTCTGAAATGGAAACGGGGGTGGTTACGTCATCCCAAGTCGGAAACCCGGCAGGAAACCGCGGCGGCCAGACCCTGCGAACCTGCAACGGATTGCTCTCCGACCGGTCAGCCGGCCAGCTGGGTCGGAGCCGTCGGCCAGATGACCAGGACGGCCAACCCGCCCAGATCCTCCGACCTTTGAAGCTCGATCTTGCCGCCATAGGCCTTGAGCAATTCGGCCGTGATCGCCAGGCCCAGCCCTGCCCCTGGGACCGAAGCGTCCAGCCGCTTGCCCGAGACCAGCGCCGCGGACCGCTCCTCTTCCGGGATGCCGGGCCCGTCATCCTGGACCAAGATCTCGATACCCCTGGCATGGTTGCGCGCGGTCACCACGATGCGGGTCCGCGACCATTTCAGCGCATTGTCCAGGATGTTGCCCAGCACTTCCTCGAAATCCTGCGGGTCGGCGCGAAGGGACAGTCCAGGGGTGGCCTCGACGGTCAGCGCCTTGTCGGCATTGGCGGCCAGCTTGCTGAACATCCGCGAGAACCGCTGCACGGTCGCCGTCACATCCGTACGGATGTTCGACGCCTCGGCCGTGTTCGAGGTCCTGATCCGCGCCAGCGACCGGGCCAGTTGCGCATCCAGGCGGTCCAGCGCATCCAGCGCCCGCCCGGCGACCTGCTCCCGATCCGGCAGCAGCATGATCTCGTTGCGCAGGATCGCGCTTGGGGTCTTCAACGCATGGGCCAGGTCCGCGGCCTGCTGTCGCGAGCGTCGGACGATCTCGAGGTTGCGCTGCAATAGGTAGTTGATGTCATCGACCAGCGGGGCGACTTCCTCCGGATAGTCGCTGCTGTCGAGGACCTCGCCCTTCTCCCAGCGATGCGCCACGTCCTGGCGCAGCCGGCGGATCGGCCGCAGCATGATCGCGGTCTGCGCCACCATCCCCGCCAGACCGACCAGCACCATCAGGCTGAATGCCACCGCCAGACTGCGTCGTGCCTCGGCCCGGTCAAGCTCCAGCCCTGCCAGGGCCATGGCAACCGCGACTTCCCAGCGGGTGCCGTCCTCCAGCGTGATCACCTGATGCGCCATCCGGTAGGGCTCGCCATCCGCGCCCTGGGCATCATGGATCGCCAGATCCGGCGCGGCCTCGTTGGACAGGGGCAAGGTGGCTTCCAGAAGCGAGGCGGACGCATAGATCTCGCCATCGGGACCGACGACCTGCCAGTAACGGCCCGAGGCGGGTCGGTCATATTCGGGGTCCAGCAGGACCTCATCGACCCGTGCCGGATCGTCTGCGAAACGACTGAGGGCGACGACGGCCTGGGTGTGGCGTTCCCGCAGCGAAAGATCGAAGCGCTGCAGGGCCTCACTCTCCAGGAAGGAATAGAGCAGCAGGACGCCCGTCGTGACCGCAATCAGCGAGACCAGGCCACCGCTTACCCAGGCTCTGCGCCGCAGGGACCGCATCAGTCGGTCAGGATCATGTATCCGCGACCGCGCATGGTCTGGATCAGGTCATGGCCCAGCTTCTTCCGCAGCCGGTTGATGAAGACGGCAATCGTGTTCGAGTCGCGGTCGGAATCGTGGCTGTAGATATGCTCGGACAGCTCGGTCCGCGAAATCAACCGGCCGGAGTTGTGGAAAAGATAGGACAGGACGGCAATTTCCAGCGCGGTAAGATCGACTGGCACCCCGTTCAGCGTGACCCGGGCGTTGCGGGTATCGAGGAGCACGCCGCCCTTTTCGAAGAAGGGGCTGGTGCGCCCGGCCTGGCGGCGGAGCGTCGCGCGGACCCGCGCCGCAAGTTCAGGCAGGTGGAAGGGCTTGGTCATGTAGTCGTCGGCACCTGCATCCAGCCCGTCCACGCGGTCCGACCAGGCGTCGCGCGCTGTCAGGATCAGCACCGGCACGGCGATATTCTTGGCACGCCACTCCTTCAGGACCGAGGTCCCATCCAGAATCGGCAGGCCAAGGTCGAGGATGATCATGTCGTAAGGCTCGGTCAGGCCAAGGAAACAAGCCTCCTGACCGTCATTCGCCACATCCACGACGCGCCCTTCAGCCGCCAGCAGACGCTTGATCTGATCGCAGAGGACAGGTTCGTCCTCGCACAAGAGGATGCGCATCCTAGGCTCCGGTCACGGGCGGTCCGGCTCGCAGGTCAGGAGCGACCGCCGGCACCGCCGCCCTTTCCTCCGCTGCTGCCGCCACTTCCACCACTGCCGCCATTGCCTCCGGACGCACCACTGCCTCCACCTTTGCCGCCGCCTGTCGTGCGGCTTTCCGGTGTCGATTTGGTTGATTTCTTGCCCGACCTGGCCTCAGCCGCCTGGGCGACCTGCTTGCCGACGGACGACCCGGCCGGCACCGACCGTCCGGTTCTGGCATCAAGGATGACGCTGAACAAGGTCCCGTCGGGACGCTTGAACACCATGCGGTAGATCACGCCATCGGCGAGGAATGCGCGCGCCTCGATCGGCTCGGCCGCGGTCGAGGCCGCAACCGCCGCCACCGCCGACTTGAGGCTCATGATCCCGCCGGACCGGACGATCTGGCGCAACTCGGCCGTGCCAAGCTCCCGCGCCGGCTCGGCCAGGGCCGGGCCGGCAGTGCACAGGAGCAAAGCCACGAGCAGATTTCGCATACGCAGAGCCATCACGCACTCACTACCAGAAAGAGCCGGCCGACTTCACCACATTTCTTGGCCCGGTCCCGATCCCGGACACTGGTCCGCCTGTTGTGGTGTCCCGATCCGAGCGTCACCTCGATCAGCCCTGCGGGATGACGAACTTGAAAGTCCGCACACCGGGAAGCAGGCCGGTGACATCCTCCGGGCAGCCATTGAACGTGTGGTTTGAAGGTATCTGGATCGAGCCCTCGGCGTGAAAACTTGTTCCCTTGTGCTCGACGGTCGAGGACGAGCTGCTCGCAGCGACGTTGATGTTGCCGTTCGACATCATCGCGACGTTGGACGCGGCGAAGTTGGCGGGCACGCTGACGCTGCTCATGGTCATGATATACACCTTGCGCTTCAGGTCGCAGTTCTTCAGCGGATCGCCCACCACCGCACCCGATGCAGCAGACAACACCGAAGACGACATGATCCGGGTGCTGATCGCGAGGGTCGCGTCGATGCGGGCGTTGCTGCCGATGTCAAAGGCACAATCGGTGATCAGCACGACGTCCCGAACTGTCTCGGTCGCCGTGGTCTCGGTCGCGTTCTTCCGGTCAAGGCTGCCACCGATCGTGATCGAGCTTGCCGGCCCGTTCCCCTTGTCGCGGCAGTCGACGTTGTAGACCAGCCCACCGGGCAGCGTACCGCCCGATAGGGACATCAGGTCGTTGTACTGCGCCGCGGTCAGATCGACGACCGACCCTTTCGTCAGCTTGTTGACTTCGGCGGTTTTCAAGATCCGCGCATCGAGGAGCGGCTTCAGGTTGGACGCCAGCGACTTGTCGGCGAAGAACTCGGTCTTCAGGTCAGAGGACGAAGCGAGCATTTCCGCAACCACGCCGTTGATATGGTCGGACATGCGCGGCAGGTTGAGGTTCATCTCGAACTTGGCGGCTTCGACCCCCACGTTGGCGCTGTCAAAGCATTTGGTTCCGCAGGTCGCCAGATCCGGCATCGACAGGCCCGCACCCTCATCGAAGGTGTTCTGCTGTGGCATCCAGACCGTGGTCTGGCTGTGGACGCAATAGGTCCCGGCAATGCGGTTGCCGGATGTCAGCGTGACTTGGCCCTTCGCATAGATCCCATCCGAAGAGGTGCACATGCCGGGCCGACCGTAATAGGCGACGCTTTCAACCGTGACTTCGAAATTGTCGACCCCGGCGATGCGCAGCAGCCCGGTCTTGACGGGATTGTTCACGCTGGAATCGCGGCGCAGGGTGACGCGAACGGCATTCGGCGTCCCGGGAACCAGGGTCCGGGTCCTGGGATCGAAGCGGACCAGATGGATGTCGCTTATCCCACGGATCGTCTGGCCGACATAGTCAAGCGGGGCATTGCGCTCGACCGCCGCCAGCGCCGCCGTCTCGATCTCCGACTTTGTCTTCTTCAGCGCCAACGCGACCACGCCCGCATGGGCTGCGGCATCGGCGGCCACGGTGATGCGCTCTTTCTGCCGGTGCAGGTTGGTCACATCGATGGCCAGACCGACCAGCATGGCGGTCACGACAACGCCGAACAGCGCAAAGACGGTCATCCCGCCGCGTTCGTCGGCGATGAATCCGAAGGGCCCGCGTGCCGGGCGACGATCTGCGCGCATGTCAGACAGGCTCCATTGTGGTGATCGTCGCCGCCGAGATCTTGTCGCCGACCGCGAATTTCACAAGGCCGAAGGGCGCGGCCGATGCGGCCTCGCTGGACAGGATCACGGTTACGAAACCGTTGTTGATGGTCACGCTCGCGGTCGCGGGCGAGTTGACGGTGCTGGCCTTGGTCTCGGCATAGCTCTTGGCGTCGGCGGGCGTCATGGCGTGGCGCGAGACGATTCGGGCCGTATCCCGCGAAATGTTCATCAGGGTCGTCTGCCGCAGGAAGAGCAGGCTGGCATCGGTCACGAGCAACAGGAACATCACGAAAAGGGGCACCATCAAGACGAATTCAACCGTCGGGGACCCTCTGTCGTCGTTCAGGAAACAACGGACGCTTCTATCGCCGCTCGCATGCCATTTAAGCTTCATCTGGCTTACCTCGCCTCATGCATTGGATACGTCACTAGCAAGCTGCAACACTCTGAAAACTATCCAGAATACATACGGGAGGCCGGATGAACCGACATGAAATTTTCGGTTCATCTTCGGTTAATCTTCGCGACAGGGTTTCCGGGCAAGACCATGGCTTCAACCGGAACGAGCAGGCCGATCGACGCGGCCAGGTGCGGCAGCGGTGGGCGGCAAAGGTCGGTCTGGCTTTTTCGTCCGTCAGAAGCCGACGGAAACCAATGGCCGCTGGCTGAACGGTCAGCGGTGGCCCAGATACTCCGCAGAGACATAGCCCGAAATTCCGGGCCTGTCGGTCAGCGTGACCTTGCACCAGACCTTGCCATTGTTCGTCACGCAGTCCTGCCGGGTAAGGCGCGTTCCGTCGGGCAGGCCGATGATGATGGCATGGTCGAGGCCGGGGCCCTCGCGGAGCTTCAGGAGGTCGTCCGGCCCGACGCCCTTGACCACCGCACCAGAACCGGCCGCACATCCGGCAAGAAGCATGAGGGCGAGCAGAGCGGCAGACTGGGTTCGCATGGGCATGACCTGAATCGTTTCTCTTTTCCTACGACAGCCTCACTCCGAATGACAGCAGACAGGTGACCGCCTGCACCGTGATGCTTATCCCCATGTTCACCGCCGGGATCAGCAGAGGCGGGATGGCCAGCCGCAGAAGGGCGGCGGGCCGGGCAAGGCACTGGCGCAAGCGGGCTTCACAAAAGGACAGGCCGGCGCGGGATTGGCCACGCCGGCGCCAAGGCTCAGCCCCAGTTTAGGTCATGCTCGGCATGGGTCCGCAGATAGGCCCCTGGCGCGAAATGCGTGTCGTAGAACCCGGTATCCAACCGATGAGCCTGCAGGTAGGTGTTGATGAACACCGCCGGTGCCGTAGCCGGGAACCGCCCGAAGGTGGAGAAGACGTAGTCGGCCATGATCGTCACGATCTCGACCGCCTCGGCGTCGATCAGGGCGGCGGCCCCTCGCACGGCGGCTGTCTCGCGGTATTGACCGCCCTGCCCCGTGTCGAACGGCCCCCCCTTGCCGAACTTCCGCGCCACGACCGCCTCGACTGCCGCCCGCATGTCGGCGTGATGAGGCGGAACATGCGCCTCGAACACGCCCGGCAGTCCGGTCACGTAGGGAAGCGGGTTGCCCTCAAGCATCCGGAACTGGAAGCCCAGGCCCGGCACGGCAGGATCGCCGCTCGCGCCCAGAACCACGAAGGGGTTGATCCCGGAATACATCCAGCCCCCAAGCCCAAGCGCCTGAAGCATCAGCGCGCCGGCATAGCAGGCCGTGCCCGTCTCGGTGGCGACGTCAGTCATGGCCGTCTGTTCAAGAAAGGTCATCGGATAGGCCACCGACATGTCCAGGCGATGCGCGAACGCCTCAAGCCCCGGGATCTGGCGACCGTTCACGTCGTCATAGATGCCGGTGCCGTTCTGGACCAGATAGAGAAGAAGCAGGATCACATGCTGCGCCACATCCGCCACCGGCCAGATCAGCGTCGAGCCGGGCACGTTGGCGCACCAGGTGTTGTGGCCTTCCATATAGGGCATTGCGGCGGGGATGTTCAGCCGGCCATCGGCCAGTTTCACGATCCGCTTCCGGTGCTCCTCCGTCCAGCCCAGCAGGTCCAGACTGCCATCGGTCGGCGCGGGGACCATGTCACGGGTCGGTAGAAAGTAGACGCCGGTGTCGTCGGTGAAGAAGAATTCGGTCGTGTTGAACCCGGCCGAGGACGGGAAGCTCCGCCCGCCCGCCGCGGTGGTATAGTTCGGCAGCTTGCCGCCATATCCCGGATGGTGCGCGAAGAGATTCACCCAGCCGGTATTTCCGGCGACCGTCGAGATCAGCAGCATCTGCTCGGTCGGGTCCAGCGCTTGCGGCGCTTCGGTCGACCTGTAGGCGAGCGGCCCGTCCGGAATGACCGCCCCCTTTGCAAAGCGGCGCGAACGGCGGCCGTGGATCGCTTCGATCAGCGGAAAGGTTGCGGCCTCCACCAGGCCACGGGAGACGGGGGAATAGCGGTCAAGCATGATCTTGCCTTTCGTTTTGAGGGTCTGGCCTTGGGCAAAACCAAGGCCGGTCAGGATTGCGCCGGTCGCGGCCAGCGAACTGCCGAAGAGCCGGC
This sequence comes from Alphaproteobacteria bacterium, assembly GCA_029289325.1. Lineage (GTDB taxonomy): Bacteria > Pseudomonadota > Alphaproteobacteria > Rhodobacterales > Rhodobacteraceae > Tabrizicola. The sequence continues at coordinate 16,763 of JARFTV010000027.1, read as the reverse complement.
GGCGGGTAAGACGGAAGGTCATGGGGCAGCCCGTCAGCCCGAAAAGCGCATGGCGTCATACGCCGTCCGGATCGACATCTGGTCCGGCCGCACGCCGCTCACGCCGATGTCGCGCCGCAGGTGGTCAGGCAGGGTGTCGACGCCCGCGGTCGGCGTGGCGCGCCAGGCCCAAACCGACCAGCGGCGCAGGCGCGTGGCGATATCGCGCGCCGCGCGAAATGTGGGATTGCTATCAGTCATGGATCAAACCTTTCGGGAAAAGCGCCTGTCCGGGGACGCCGAGCGGCCTGATCGCATGGCACCACCCGGCGGCGTGAGGCGCGGACTCGACAGAAACGGTCCAAACGTGCCACTCCTTCTGGATGCCGACGCCTTATGCCCCGACAAGGATCTCCGTCTGCCTCGTTGCCGTCCCCGAGACGGCGGTCGGCGTGCTGCACGGGTTCTTCGAGGTTCTGAGCTTCGTCGGCTCCGGCTGGGAAATGCTGACCGGCTGGCCGCCGGGGCCGCGGCGGTTCCTGCCCCGGATCGTCGCCGCCAGCCGCGATCCGTTTCCCAACGTCGTCGGCCTGCCGATTGCGCCGAACCTGTCCTTTGCCGAGGCGCGACGCGCCGACATCGTGATCGTGGCCGACCTGGCGGTCGACCGTGACGAGGATACGCGTGGCCGCTGGCCGGAGGTCGTGAGCTGGTTGCGCCAGCAGCACGCGCAGGGGGCTCTGGTCTGTTCGGTCTGCACCGGCTCCCTTCTGCTTGCCGAGGCCGGGCTTCTCGACGGGGTGGAGGCGACCTGCCATTGGGCCGCGACGGACCAGATCCGCAAGCGCTATCCCGCCGTGCAGCTGAGGCCCGAGCGGGTTCTGGTCTCGTCCGGCACCGAGCATCGCATCGTCACGTCGGGTGGGAGTGCCTCATGGACCGACCTCGCACTCTACCTCGTCGCGCGGTTCTGCGGCGAGGACGAGGCGCGGCGCACGGCCAAGCTGTTCCTCTTCGGCGATCGCAGCTCCGGCCAGGCGCCCTTCGCCGCCCGGGTCCGCCCGGCCCAGCATGAGGACGCCGCCGTCGCGGCCGCGCAGGTGTGGATCGCCGAAAACTACGCCGCCGCCAATCCGGTCGCCGGGATGACGGCTGCCTCCGGCCTCTCGGCCCGCACCTTCAAACGCCGCTTTCAGGCCGCGACCGGCTACTCACCGATGGAATACGCGCAGTCGCTGCGCATCGAAGAAGCCAAACAGATGCTCGAGGCGACGGACGATCCGATCGACCACATCGCTGCCGAAGCCGGCTACGTCGAGCCAGCCTCGTTTCGCAGGCTGTTCAAAAGGTCGACCGGCATATCGCCCCTGCAATATCGCCAACGTTTCCGCCAGATGACGCCACTCTGATCGCCGGTCATCTTCCCTGCCGCGCATGAGTGCAGGGCGGACACAATCCGGCTGACGCAATCTCTTGCTTTGACGTCAGAACCTTAAGGGGATGGGTGGCGGAGACGAAGGGATTCGAACCCTCGAGACCCTTTAGAGGTCTGCGCCCTTAGCAGGGGCGTGCCTTCGACCACTCGGCCACGTCTCCGCCTGCTCGTTTATCGGGGTGTTGCGGCGGGGGCAAGGGGAAAGGCGGGGGGTGGTGGAAGAAGCTGCTGCGGCCCGGTCGCGGGGTCCGGACCTGAACCGCGGGGCGCGCGCTGCCGTGCTGCGCCCCGCCCGGCCTTCAGCCGTTGAACAGGAAATGCAGGACGTCGCCGTCCTTGACTTCATAGGTCTTGCCCTCGACCCGGAACTTGCCCGCTTCCTTCGCGCCGGCCTCGCCGTTGCCGGCGATATAATCGTCATAGGCGATGGTCTCGGCCCGGATGAAGCCCTTCTCGAAGTCACCGTGGATCACCCCGGCCGCCTGCGGGGCCAGCGTGCCCTTCCGGATCGTCCAGGCCCGCGCCTCCTTGGGTCCGACGGTGAAATAGGTCTGCAAGCCCAGCAGCTCATAGCCCGCGCGGATCAGCCGGTCGAGCCCGGCCTCCGCAAGGCCCATCTCCTCCAGGAACATCGCCGCCTCGTCCTCGGGCAGCTGCGCCAGCTCCTCCTCGATCCGGGCGCTGATCACCACCGCCGCCGCGCCCTGTTTCGCCGCCATCTCGGCCACCCGGGCCGACTGGCTGTTGCCTTCGGCGGCCGAGGCTTCCTCGACGTTGCAGACGTAAAGCACCGGCTTCGCCGTCAGAAGCTGCAGCATCCGCCACTGCTTCTGGTCATCCTCGGCCACCGTGATCGTGCGGGCAGGCTTGCCGTCCTCCAGCACCTTCTGGGCAACGGCCAGAAGGCGGTCCTGATCCAGGCTCTCCTTGTCGCCGCCCTTCAGCTTCCGCGCCAGGTTCGCGCGGCGGCGTTCGATCGATTCCAGATCGGCGAGCATCAACTCGGTCTCGATCGTCTCGGCATCGGCGACCGGGTCGATCCGGCCCTCGACATGGGTGATATCGCCATCCTCGAAACAGCGCAACACATGGGCGATGGCGTCACATTCGCGGATGTTGGCCAGGAACTGGTTTCCCAGCCCCTCCCCCCTCGAAGCCCCGCGCACCAGGCCCGCGATGTCGACAAAGGTCATCCGCGTCGGGATGATCTGCTTTGACCCGGCAATCGCCGCCAGCTTGTCCAGCCGGGCATCCGGCACCGCGACCTCGCCCACATTGGGCTCGATCGTGCAGAACGGAAAGTTCGCCGCCTGCGCCGCCGCCGTCCGGGTCAGCGCGTTGAAGAGGGTGGACTTGCCCACATTCGGCAGCCCGACGATGCCCATCCTGAAACCCATTCTGCCCTCCATTGGCGGTCGCGCGCTTCTAGGGCGCGGGCGGTCCGGGATCAAGCAGTCCTGACACGGAACGCGCAGGGGCCACCTTTGGCGACCGGGACCGGGAAAACCCCGCGCTGCGGGCCGGAAATGACCTGTATCAAGGCCAGCCGCCGGCGATCAGGCAGACTTTTGCCCGATCGCCGCAGATGCCCTGCACAACGATCCAGCTGGAGGAGGAGTGACCATGAAGAAGCGCCTGTTTCTTGCCCTCGTCGCCGCCGCTTTCGCGCAATCCCCGGTCCTTGCCGAGGAAGTCGATGTCGGTGCCCGGCTCTATCAGGAATCCTGTTCGATGTGCCACGGCGCCACCGGCATGGGCGGTGGCGAACTCAGCCAATTGCTGAAGATCGAGACACCCTCCCTGACCCGGCTCGCCGCCCGGCACGACGGCGTGTTCCCGATGCTCGAGGTGATCCACATCATCGACGGCCGCACCGGGATGCGCGCGCACGGCGGGCCGATGCCGGTCTTCGGCAGCCTCTATTCCGCAAGCTCGGTCACTGGCGGCTCCGACTATGGCTCGGTCCTCGAAACCCGTGGGCGGATCATGTCGCTGGCGCTCTATCTGGAATCGATCCAGGAGTAAGCGCAATCCGGTCGGGATAGTCCCGGACCCCCATTGATTTCCCCGGTCCGCCCGTGGCACATCCGGGAACAATGCAAGGGGGGCCCGCATGACACGGATCGACGATACCTTCGCGCGGCTGAAGGCCGAGGGGAAGAAGGCGTTCGTCGCCTATATCATGGGCGGCGACCCGGACGAGGCGACCAGCCTTGCCGTGATGCAGGGCCTGCCCGCCGCCGGGGTGGACGTGATCGAACTGGGGATGCCCTTCACCGACCCGATGGCCGACGGCCCGACGATCCAGCTTGCCGGCCAGCGCGCGCTGGAAGCCGGCATGACGATGGACCGGATCCTAGGGATGGTCCGCACCTTCCGCCGGGGCGACAGCACGACCCCCATCGTGCTCATGGGCTATTACAACCCGATCTATTCCCGCGGCGTCGACCGTTTCCTGGTCGAGGCGAAAGAGGCCGGGATCGACGGGCTCATCGTCGTCGACCTGCCGCCCGAAGAGGATGACGAGCTTTGCATCCCCGCGCAGAAGGCCGGGCTGAACTTCATCCGGCTGGCGACCCCGACGACCGACGACAAGCGCCTGCCCAAGGTGCTGCAGAACACCTCGGGCTTCGTCTACTATGTCTCGATCACCGGGATCACCGGCGCCGCCGCCGCCCAGGCCACCGATGTCGGTCCCGAAGTCGCGCGCATCAAACGCTCGACCGACCTGCCGGTGATCGTCGGCTTCGGCATCACCACGCCCGAGGCCGCGCGGACCATCGCCAGCGTCGCCGATGGCTGCGTCGTGGGCTCGGCCATCGTCAAGGACATCGGCGCGGGGCTCCCGGCGGCCGAGGTGCTGGCCAGGGTCAAGGCACTTGCCGACGGGGCCCATTCGGCCTGAGCGGGGCGCCCGCGCCGAAACGGTAGACGCGCGCGGGCGGCATTGGTAAGACGGCCTTACCAATCCGCGAAGGACCGCGCCCATGCCCGTCATCACCTGCATCGAGGACCTCAAGCGCCTGCACAAGAAGCGCACGCCAAGGATGTTCTGGGACTACTGCGAAAGCGGCAGCTACACCGAACAGACCTTTCGCGAGAATACCTCGGATTTCGCGCTCCTCCGCTTCCGGCAGCGCGTCGCCCGCGACCTGACCGGGCGCAGCCTGGAAAGCACGATGGCCGGCCAGAAGGTGACGATGCCCGTGGCGCTGGCCCCCGTCGGCTCCACCGGGATGCAGCATCCCGATGGCGAGATCCACGCTGCCCGCGCCGCGGCTAAGTTCGGCGTGCCCTTCACGCTCTCCACCATGTCGATCTGTTCCATCGAGGACGTGGCCGCCGCCAGCCCCGACCCGTTCTGGTTCCAGCTTTACGTGATGAAGGACGAGGATTTCGTCGACGCCGCCATCGAACGCGCCCGCAAGGCGAACTGCTCGGCCCTGGTCCTGACATTGGACCTCCAGATCCTCGGCCAGCGCCACAAGGACCTGAAGAACGGCCTGACCTCGCCGCCGCGGCCCACGATCCCGAACCTGATCAACATGGCCACCAAGCCGCGCTGGACCTGGAACATGGCCCGAACCCCGCGCCGGCAGTTCCGCAACATCGTCGGCCATGTGAAGAACGTGACCAGCCTCGCCGACCTGACCGCCTGGGCGAACGAACAGTTCGACCCGCAGCTCGACTGGGCCAAGGTCGCCCGCATCCGTGACCAGTGGAAGGGCAAGTTCATCCTCAAGGGCGTCCTCGACCCCGAGGATGCGAAGATGGCCGCCGACATGGGCGCCGATGCCGTCGTCGTCTCGAACCACGGCGGGCGCCAGCTCGACGGGGCGCTGTCGTCGATCAGGATGCTCCCCTCCATCGTCCGCGCCATTGGCGACCAGACCGAAATCTGGCTGGATTCCGGCATCCGCTCTGGCCAGGACGTGCTCAAGGCACTCTCGCTCGGCGCCAAGGGCACGATGATCGGCCGCGCCTATATCCACGGCCTCGGCGCGATGGGTGAGGCCGGCGTCACCACCGCGCTCGAGGTGATCCGCAAGGAGATGGACATCACCATGGCCCTGTGCGGCGAAAAGGATGTCCGGGCGATGGGCCGCCACAACCTTCTGGTGCCCGAGGATTTCGAGGGCCGCTGGGCCTGACGGAACCGCTCGTCCTTCGACTTCGTCGCTCCTCGCTGCGCATTCGGCGAGGAGAAGTCGAAGCCGCAGGACGAGCCGCCGCTTGCTATTTGATCAAATTCCGGCATAAACGCAGCGACAGTTCACCAGGGCTAGCCCATGTCCGCTGAAACCATCGCCGGTATTCCAACCGACCGCCTCACCGCCTTCGCCAGACGCGAGGCCGAGACCTACGCCAAGGCCCGCCCGAAATCCGCCAAGGCGCTGGCCAAGGGCGCGGGTCATTTCCTCGGCGGCGTGCCGACGCACTGGATGGCCGACTGGCCCATGCCGCACCTTCCGCTCGTGGCGAAAGCCCAAGGCGCCCGGATCGAGGATATCGACGGCATCAAGCTGGACGATTTCTGCCTCGGCGACACCGGCAGCATGTTCGGTCACTCCCCCGCCCCCGTGGCGAAAGCCATCCGCCAACAGGCCCGCCGGGGGCTCACCTACATGCTGCCCACCGAAGCCGCGCTGGAAGCGGGCCGCCTCCTCACCGACCGTTTCGGCCCCTTCCGCTGGCAGATCGCCACCACCGCCACCGACGCCAACCGCTTTGCCCTCCGCGTCGCCCGCGCGATCACCGGCAAGCCCAAGGTCCTCGTCTTCAACGGCTGCTATCACGGCACCGTCGATGACACCTTCGTCAGCCTGGAGAACGGGGAGACCGTCACCTCCCCCGGCCTCCTCGGCCAGGTCAACGACCTCACCCAGACCGCCGTCTGCGCCGAATTCAACGACCTCGCCAGCGTGGAGGCCGCGCTGGCGAAAGGCGACGTCGCCGCCATCCTGACCGAGCCGGTGATGACAAACTCCTGCATGGTCCTGCCCGAGGCCGGGTTCCACGACGGCCTGCGCCAGTTGTCGAAGAAATACGGCGCGCTCCTGATCATCGACGAGACGCATACCATCTCCTCCGGCCTCGGCGGCTATACCCGCGTCCATTCGCTGCGCCCCGACATCTTCGTCGTCGGCAAATGCGTCGCCGGGGGCATGCCCACCGCCGTCTGGGGCCTCACCGAGGACACCGCGAAGCGGTACGAGGAGGCGGACGCCAGACGCGAACCCGGCCGGACCGGCATGGGCACCACGCTCTCCGCCAACCCGATGCAATTCGCCTGCCTGGTCGCCACCCTGTCGCAGGTGATGACCCCGGCAAACTACGCCCATATGGAGAAACTGGCCGAACGCCTCTCCCACGGGCTTGCACGGATGATCGACAAGCACAAAGCCCCCTGGCACGTCGTCCGCGTCGGCGCGAGGGTCGAATTCATCTGCGCCCCCGGCCCCCTGAAGAACGGCACCGAAGCGGGCCACGCCCACCAGCCCCAGGTCGAGGCCGCGATCCACACCGGGCTCATCAACCGTGGCACGCTCATCGCGCCCTTCCACAACATGATGCTCATCAGCCCCGCGACGAAGAAGGCGCAGGTCGACCGCCTGATCGCCAGCTTCGACGCCATCCTCACCGACCTTTTCCAGGCAGCCTGAAAATGACCACGACCAGCCCCTCCGGGTCCACCCCAGCCGAGGCGCAAGCCTTCCTCGACGCCCACCCCGAGGTCGAGGCGTTTGACATTATCCTGCATGATGCCAACGGGATCGGCCGTGGAAAGATAATCCGGCGGCATGAGCTTTTGTCCTTTTACAACAATGGCCGCCATCTGCCGATTTCCATCCTCGGCCTCGACATCTGCGGCGAGGATGTCCACGAAACCGGCCTGATCTGGGACCAGGGCGACGGCGACCTGCGCGCCTGGCCGAGCCCCGGCACGCTGACACCCCTGCACCACACGACCCCGCCGCGCGGCGAGGTGTTCATGTCGATGTACACCCTCGACGGCGCGCCGATGACCTCGGATCCGCGCCACGCCCTGCAACGCCAGGTGGACCTGATGGCCGCCGAGGGTCTCCACCCCGCCGGGGCCTTCGAACTCGAATTCTTCCTCCTCGACCCCGAACGCGGGCCAGACGGCAAGATGCAGCCCGCCCGCGACGTGCTGGACCGCCGCTCCTCCCGCAAGACCGAGGTCTATTCCGTAGACCACCTGCACGGGATGCTGCCCCTGTTCAGCGATATCTACGCCGGAGCCGCAAAGGCCGGGATCAAGGCCGAAACGCTGATCTCGGAATACGCCCCCGGCCAATATGAGCTGACGCTGCACTACCGCGTAAACGTCATGCAGGCCGCCGACGACCTGATGCGCCTGAAGCGCATCGTCCGGGCGCAAGCCCGCGCGCATGGCGTCGTCGCCTGCTTCATGGCCAAGCCGAACGAGAATTACGCGGGTTCGGGGATGCACTTCCACGTCTCGCTGCTGGACGACAAGGGCACAAACGTCTTCATCGAAAAGGAGGAGGGAAAGTGGAACCCCACCATCCTCCACGCCCTCGGCGGCCTGAAGCAGACCATGGCCGAATCGATGCTGGTCTTTGCCCCCCACGCGAACAGCTGGCGCCGCTTCGCCAGCCAAAGCTACGCGCCGGTCAGCCCGACCTGGGGCGTCAACAACCGCTCCGTCGCGCTGCGCATCCCGGCCGGCGACATCAAGGCCCGCCGGATCGAACACCGCCCGGCCGGGGTGGACGCGAACCCCTATCTGGTCGCCGCCACCGTGCTCGCCGGCATCCGCAAGGGCCTCAGGGAACAAATCGACCCCGGCCCGGAGACCACCGGAAACGGCTATGAGGACGAAGGCAGCGCCGGGATCCCGACCGACTGGAAATCCGCCATCGACGCGGCAAAGGGGTCGGCGTTCCTGCAGGACGCGCTGGGAGAGGACATGCACCGCACCTTCACCGCGATCATGGCCGCCGAATATGCCCGCGTGATGCGTACCGTCAGCGAGGTGGACTTCGACCTCTACCTGCACACGGTCTGAACGCGGGGCACCGATTTCTTCAAAGAGATCGGTCCGGATCCTTCGAAGGATCCGGCTCACCGCGCCCAGCGGCAGGCCCCCGCACAGACCGGCACGCCCCGTGCAATCGCCGCCGCCACGATCCCCGGCACCCGCGCATCCAGCCCCACCGGCGGCAGGATGCGCCCCGTGAACCCAGCCGCGCCAAGCGCCTCGGGTATGTCGTCGTTCACATGCCCACCCTCTGCGGCGAAGAACGGCAGGCAGATCCCGCCTCGCCCGGTCAGCGACATCAGTTGCGGCTCCTGGTCGATGAACCCCGCCGCCACCTCCGCCCCCGTCTCCGCCGCGATCCGCCCGGCCACATGAAACGCGATGTCCGAGGGAGCGGGGGACTTGAACGACCCGTGCGCCGCAAGGATCACCTGCTCCGCCCCCGCCTCGCGCACCAGCGTCACGCACAGGTCATGCACCAGCGGATCGCAGCCGAAGGGCTCCAGCACCGTCCACCCGACCGCCCCCGCCTCGGCCAGCCGCTTCGGGATCTGCACCCGGGTGAACCAGCCCCCCGCCATGAACATCGGAAAGACCACGCCGCCCTGCCGCCCCGCCACCGCGCGGGCAATCGCGCCCTCCTCGGCCAGCGTCGCCGCCCCCACCGACCAGCCGGGCATCAGCGCCTCGACCCTGGCCGCCAGGGCTTCCAGAGCGGCCCCGGCAGGGCGGGGGTCCGAGGGTTGGCCATGGGCCACGATAAGGGCAGCTTGCGTCATGCCGCGTAACCTGACGCAGCCGGGGCCGGGGTCAAGCCCGGCCTAGGGCATCCGACTCGCGATATAGCGGGCGAAATCGTAATTCGGCCGCTCCAGATGGCTCAGCGCTCCCGGTTGGGACATCCCCGCGCAAAGCCCCTTCCACACCCGCTCCACACAGCCCTTGTCCTCGACATTCACGTCGTCCAAGAGCGCCTTCACCGACGCCAGATGCCGCTCTGCCTCGGGGTCGGCCATCCATTCCGCGCTCATGCCTCCGCCGAACAGCACCCGGACCGAGCCGGGACCGTCGGGCGTCAGCGAAAGATACCAGAAATACCCCGGCGTCAGAGTAATCAGCAGCGCCGGATAGATCGCCAAAAGCCAGGTGATCCGCCGATCCTCCCCCTGCAGCACCGTGTTCGACGGATGCGCCAACGCCAGCGGCACCATGTCGTTCTTGACGATCCAGTGGTAGTTGAACGCCTCCTCCCCCTCGGGACATTCCATCTTGTTCAGGTCGCTGGAGCCGCCGATCGTCCCGGCATGGCAGACCGGCAGGTGGTAGCTTTCCATGAAATTCTCGGCCAGGACCTTCCAGTTCGTGTCCCAGCGGAACTCCTCGCGGAAAACCTCGCGATAGTCCTTCATCGGCAGATGGCCGACCAGCCGGTCCACCCCCGCCAGCCGTTCGGCCACCGGCGGCGCCTCCGGGTTCAGCGTCACCATGATCCAGCCCTGCCAGTCCTCGACCCGCACTGCGGGCAGCTTCACGTCCTCCTTGCAGAACCCCTCGTTCCGCGCCATCGCGGGCGCGCCCCGCAAGCTTCCGTCCAGATTGTAGGTCCAGGCGTGATAGGGGCAGACGATCGACCGCACATTGCCCCGGCCTTCCAGAAGCGTGCTCATCCGGTGGCGGCAGACGTTGGACATGCCGCGCAACAGGCCCTCGCGGTCGCGCAGGATGATCACCGGCTCACCAGAGATCACCATCGTCAGGTAATCCCCGGGATCGGGCAGCGCATCCGCCCGCCCGGCGCAGAGCCATTCCTTCGCGAAAATATGCTCCTCCTCGGCCTTGGCGAAGGCTGGCGAGGTATAGACCGATTTCGGCATGGCCCGGGCCCGTTCGAACGGGACCGAGACATTGGCGCGAAGTTCCGCAATGGCAAGCGAGGGGTCGTGCTGGGTCATGGGCCTGTCCTCCTGCCCCTCAGCTTGCGCCCCCGCGCCCTGCCCTGCCAGCGGGAATCCGACATCAGGCGGGAAAATGCGCCCGGATCGCCGCCGCGAAGGCTTCGGCCAGGGCCGGGTTCGCCTCGGGGCCATAGTGGATGCCATCCACGGGCGAGACCTGTACCACCTGCCCCGCATCCAGGAACGGCACCCCCAGCCGCTTTGCCGCCGCCTCCACCTCGGCCGCAAGGCCAAGGGACTTCGCCGCCCCACCCGCGAACATCCCGGCCAGACAGCCCACCTCCTGGATCGGCGGCGGCGCGACCAGCAGCACGCCCGGCGCGCCCCGCCCCGGACCTGCCTCCGAGCCCAGGATCACCCGCACCAACCGCTCCAGCGACAGGCCGATATCGCAGGCATTGACCGAGAAGCGCTCCTTCAGGTCGTTGGTCCCCAGCATCACCAGCACCACATCGATCGGCTTGTGGCTTTCCAGCAGCGCGGGCAGCACCGTCAGCCCGTTGCGATGCGCGCCCTCCACCGGGTCGTCATGCACCGTGGTCCGGCCCGGATGCCCCTCGGCGATCACCTCCCAGTCCGGCAGCAGCTTCGCCAGCCGCCCCGCCCATCGCTCGTCCCGGTCGAACCGGCCGCCGAAGCCCAGGTCCGGCATCGGCATGGTCCCGTGGGTGTTGCTGTCGCCGAACAGCAGGATCGTTCGTGTCATCGGATGCCCTCCCGGCGCCGAAGATGACGCCCCTGGCGCAGGCTAGCCGCAGATCAAGACGGCCGGAACGGGGATTCGGTGCGTCAGGGGACAACAAAGCCAGCGCGAAGGCGCGGGGCCCGCATTCACAATGGCCCCGATTTCCCCGCCAGAGGCTCCCACGGCAAGCGTCGGATGCCTCCGGCGCGGATATTCTCCCAGTATGAAAAGGGTTTTCGGGGGGCACCCGAACCGCCTCCCAGATCCTAACAGCCGGTTAACGCCCGCAGCCAACCCATTGACAGGAAATCCAATCCAGGAATTGTCCACTGTGGACACATCAGGGCGTCATCGCCTTGCGCTGCCGCGCCCGCTTCAGCCCCAGCTGGCGCTCCCGCCAGATGATCAGGATCCCCGCGGTCACGATCAGCGCCGCCCCGCCCAGCATGGGCAGGGTCGGGACCTCGGCGAAGATGAAGTAGCCGATCCCCAGCGCGAACAGCATGGACGCATAGTCGAAGGGCGCCACAAGCGAGGCGTCGGCCTCCCGGTAGGAGGAGGTCAGCAGGATCTGCCCCAGCCCGCCCAGAAGCCCGGCCAGGACCAGCAGGCTAGCCTCCAACGGGCTTGGCCAGACCCAGCCAAAGGGCAGCGTGACCAGTGACAGAAGGGTCGCGGTCAGGGAGAAGTAGAAGACGATCGCCGGCGTCGCCTCGGTCTGGACCAGTTTCCGGACGAAGACCTGCGCCAGCGCCGCAAAGACCGCGCCCCCCAGGACCAGCATCGCCCCGAAAGCCTCGGCGATCCCCGCCGCGCCGGGGGTCAGCGACAGGCGGGGGGCAAGGACGATCAGCACCCCGGTCATCCCCAGCGCGACGGCCGAGATGCGGAAGGCCCGCACCTCCTCGCCCAGGAACATCGCGGCGAAGACGACCGTCAGGAGGGGGGCCGCATAGCCGATCGCGGTCACCTCGGGCAGCGGCAGATAGCCGAGACCGGCAAAGCCCAGCCCCATCGCCAAGGTTCCCACCACCCCGCGCCAGAGGTGGCCCATCGGATTCGCCGTCTTCAGCCCCGTCCCCAGCTCGCGCCGCAGCGCCAGCCAGACCAGGATCACCGGCATCGCGAAGAAGGACCGGAAGAGCACCGCCTGCCCCGCCGGGACATGGGCGGCCGTCGCCTTGATCAGGCTGGCCATGACGATGAACACCAGGACAGAGGCGAGCTTGAAGGCAATGCCGCGCAGGGGGCGCATGATCGGGTCCGTTTCGGTCGCGGCCTCTGGACGCCGCAGCGGCTTTCAGGTTCCCTGATCGGAAAGGAGAATACCATGCCGAAAGCGCCTCTTGCCGACAGAATTGATCAGGGCCGTGGTCTGGTGCCGGCCGACCTCGTGCTGAAGGGGGGCCGGGTCTTTGACCTTGTCACCGGAGAACTGGTCGAGACCGATGTGGCGATCTGCGGCGACACGATCGTCGGCGTCTTCGGCAGCTATCGGGGCCAGCGCGAGATCGACGTCTCGGGCAAGGTGCTGGTGCCGGGCTTCATCGACACGCATCTCCATGTCGAAAGCTCGCTGGTGACGCCGCATGAATTCGACCGCTGCGTGACGCCGCGGGGGGTGACGACGGCGATCTGCGATCCGCATGAAATCGCCAATGTCTGCGGGGTGACGGGGATCCGCTTCTTCCTCGACTCGGCCGCGCAGCTGGTGCTGGACCTTCGGGTGCAGCTGTCGTCCTGCGTGCCCTCGACCCATATGGAGACGGCCGGCGCGCGGCTGGTGGCTGCTGACCTCGTGCCCTTCATGGACCATCCGAAAGTCATCGGGCTGGCGGAGTTCATGAACTATCCCGGCGTCCTGATGAAGGATCCGGAATGTCTGGACAAGCTGGCGGCCTTTCAGGGCCGGCACATCGACGGCCATGCGCCCCTGCTGCGGGGGAACGACCTGAACGGCTATATCAGCGCCGGGATCAGGACCGAGCATGAGGCGACCAGCCATGACGAGGGGTTGGAAAAGCTGCGCAAGGGAATGCGGGTCTTGATCCGTGAAGGCTCGGTCTCCAAGGATCTGCACGCGCTGGCGGGGCTGCTGACCGAGCGGTTCTCGCCCTACCTTTGCCTCTGCACCGACGACCGGAACCCCCTGGACATCGCGGAACACGGGCATCTGGATTACATGATCCGCACCGCGATTGCCCTGGGTGCGCCGCCCCTGGCGGTCTACCGGGCGGCCTCGTTGAGCGCGGCGGAGGCTTTCGGGCTGAAGGATCGCGGGCTGATCGCGCCAGGCAAGCGGGCGGATATCGCGGTGATCGACAGCCTCGAGGGGTGCCATGCCAGCCTTGTGCTGGCCGGGGGCGTGGTGGCCGACGCGGCGGCCTTCGCGGCGCGGGGGATGACGCAGCCGGTGGCGCGGCAGTCGGTGAAGGCGCCGCCGATCCGGGCCAAGGACTTCCGCACCGGGGGCAACCGGGTAGAGACGCCGGTGATCGGCATCCTGCCGGGCAAGATCATCACCGAGCATCTGAGTTTCGACATCGCCCCGCAGGACGGGGACAAGCGGCCGGATCTGGCCCGCGACCTGGTGAAGATCGCGGTGATCGAGCGGCATGGGGTCAACGGGAACCGGGCCACGGGCTTCGTGACGGGCTTCGGGCTGCGGAAGGGGGCGATCGGGTCGACGGTCTGCCACGACCATCACAACATCGCGGTGGTGGGGGCGGATTACGGGGACATGGCGCTGGCGGCGAACCGGCTGGGCGAGATCGAGGGGGGCTTCGTCGTGGTCGAGGGCGGACGGGTGCTGGCCGAGCTGCCGCTGCCGGTGGCGGGGTTGATGAGCCTGGGAACCTTCGAGGAGGTGCGGGAGGGGCTGGTGGCCCTGCGGGCGGCGGCGCGGTCACTGGGGGTCACGCTGGAGGAGCCGTTCCTGCAACTGGCCTTCCTGGCCCTGCCGGTGATCCCGCATCTGAAGATCACCGATCTGGGGATGGTGGATGTGGACCGCTTCGAGGTGATCCCCTGAGATATGTCCACGCTGGACAGGCTGGCGGCCCCTTGGAAAATCAAGGGGTTGCCTGCGGACGTTAAGGATCTGGCAAGGATTGGGATGACCGGGCCCGGCCTGCGCGCGCTGCGCGGAGACGCAACCCGCGCCATGGCCCCAAGCGCGGATCAACCCTCGCGGGTGGGGTTCTGGTCGATCAGGTAGCGCTGCGACAGCGGGATGGCGGCAGCGCCAAGGGCGCGGGCTTCGGCGCCCACGGTGCCTTCGCGGATGGCCGGGGGCTCGATCCCCGAAAGGTCGAGACGGAAGAGCGCCGCCTCGGTCCGGCGGGTGATCTCGGCCCGGACGGAGGTCGGCATCCAGCCGTCGATCAGCACCGCCTGCATCTCCAGCAGGGTTGCAGCGCTGAGGATGGCCGAGGCCAGCCCCTCGGCCGCCGAGGTCATCCAGCTGTCCAGCACTGCCTCGGGCAGATCCCAGCGGTCGGGGCTTTGCCAGAGCTGGTCGGACTGGCCCCCTGCCGCCTCGACCGCCTGGGCGAGGACGGAAAGCGAGGCGACCGTCATCAGCCGCCGCATCCGCCCGTCGGGGCCGGGGACCGGCATCGGCCCGACCCCGGCGGCATTGCCGAACTGGCCGGTGAAAAGCTGGCCGTTCAGGACCAGCCCGCCGCCGATGAAATAGCCGAAGTAGAAGTACAGGAAATCCTTGGGCCGCTCGCCCGTGCCGAACACCAGCTCGGCCCCGCAGGCGGCGGTGGCGTCGTTCTGGACATGGACCGGCATCCCGGCAAGCGCGGAAAGCTCCGAGGCGATGTCGCGGTGACGCCAGGCATCCATCTCGGCCTGCGGCGCGCCGATGAAATCGACCCAGGACCAGAGCTGGAAGGGCATCGCCACGCCCATCCCGCCGATCCGGTCACGCAGCCCGTCGGGCAGGCAGGCGAGCAACTGGGGCAGCGCCTCGGCCACGAAGGCGGTGATCGTGTCCGGCGTGGGATAACGGTAGATCCGGCGCCGTGAGCCGCGCACCCGGCCAAGGAAATCGACCAGCGCGAGGTCGGCCGAGCGTCGCCCGATCTTTAGCCCGAGGAAGAAGGCCCCGTCGGCATTCAGCGACATCGGCACCGAAGGCTGGCCGATCTTGCCACGGATCGGCTCTCCGCGCAGCAGGAGTCCGTCCTGTTCCAGCCCGCGCATGATGACGCTGACGGTCTGGGCCGAAAGCCCGGTCATCCGGGCGATGTCGGATTTGGCCAGCGCTCCGTGCTGGCGCACAAGGCTGAGGACCAGCCGTTCGTTCCAAGCGCGCATGCCGGACTGGTTCGACCCCCGCGGTCCCGCGGGGTCGGGGCCGGGCCGGAGGTCCTGCGCTGGATCGACGTGAAGCCTCAACTCGCTGTCCCGGTTTGGCTGGATTTCGGGCAGAGTGCGGGTGGAGCGGCCCTCTGTCAATAATAAATCAGAGTGATTTAATTACCTTGACGGAGGCCGGGGAATCGGCTTTCCTTCCCCCCGGCACAGGAGAACCCTGGGCGAATGCGACCGTGACGCCGGGGCACGACAACCACCCCGGTCCGATGGGAGGAACCACAATGAAAACCTTTACCAAGGCCCTTCTGGGCGCAGGTGCGCTGGCGCTGTCGGCGGGCATGGCTTCGGCCGAAGCGCATGGCGTCTCGGCCTGCCTGATCACCAAGACCGACACCAACCCCTTCTTCGTGAAGATGAAGGAAGGCGCCGAGGCCAAGGCGGCCGAACTGGGCGTGACCCTGAAGGCCTATGCCGGCAAGGTCGACGGCGACCATGACAGCCAGGTCGCGGCGATCGAAAGCTGCATCGCCGATGGTGCCAAGGGCATCCTGATCGCGGCTTCGGACACCAAGGCCATCGTCGGCCCGCTGGCCAAGGCCCGCGAGGCGGGGCTGCTGGTCATCGCACTGGACACGCCGCTTGACCCGGCGGATGCGGCGGATGCGACCTTTGCCACCGACAACCTGGAAGCCGGCCGCCTGATCGGTGCCTGGGCCGCGGCGACGCTGGGCGACGAGGCTGCCAATGCCCGTATCGCCTTCCTGAACCTGACCCCGTCGGAACCGACCGTGGACGTCCTGCGCAACCAGGGCTTCATGATGGGCTTCGGGATCGACGTGAAGGACCCCAACGACATCGGCGACGAGGATGATCCGCGCATCGTCGGCCATGACGTGACCAACGGGAACGAGGAAGGCGGCCGCAAGGCGATGGAGAACCTTCTGCAGAAGGATCCGGGCATCAACGTCGTCCACACCATCAACGAACCCGCCGCCGTCGGTGCCTATCAGGCGCTGAAGGCCGTGGGGATGGAAGGCAATGTGCTGATCGTCTCGGTCGACGGCGGCTGCCCGGGCGTGGCCTCGGTCAAGGACGGCGTGATCGGCGCGACCTCGCAGCAGTATCCGCTGC
>JARFTV010000027.1:0-215 GCA_029289325.1 Alphaproteobacteria bacterium | reverse complement strand
CAGATGGCGGCACTGGGCGTCGAGGCGATCGCCAAGTTCGCCGCTGACGGCTCCAAGCCCGCGCCGACCGAGGGCAAGGACTTCTTCGACACCGGCGTGTCGCTGGTGACGGACAAGCCGGCCGAGGGCGTCGAGTCGATCGACACCACCCGGGGCACCGAGCTCTGCTGGGGCTGAGGCCCGTGTGACGCAAGTTCCCGCCCCCCGTGGCGGGC
>JARFTV010000072.1 GCA_029289325.1 Alphaproteobacteria bacterium | reverse complement strand
CCGTGAAGGCGGCCGCACCGTCGGCGCCGGCGTCGTCTCGAAAATCCTGGCCTGAAGGGCAAGGGAATGGACAACTGGACGGGGCGCCCCTTCGGCGCCCCGTTTCGATTTGAGGCCGCCGCTCATCGGGTGCGGCAGCGGCTGGTGCTGGTATTTTCCAGCGCGCCGTCATCGTCATAGCGGATCTGCAGCGCATAGCCGTCCGATCCCATGGCCGTGATCGTCGCGCGATACCATTCGCCGTCACTCCACTGACAGGCAATCTTGCTGCCCTTGCGCCAGTCGTAGGGCTGCACGGTATGGGCCATGCGGGTTTCGACATCGCCGTCGTCGAACTGGATGGTCACCGACGACCCGCTGCGCGCCACGACGACGCCCGGATAAAGCACGGAACTGCCCTGCCAGGGCGAAAGCACCCAATCTCCGACGTTCTGCGCCATTGCGGGCGCGGAAGTTAGGGCGAGGGCGGTGGTCAGGAGGAAATTCCTTAATCCAGTGAAATGCAAAGCCTGGCTCCCTTGATCAATCATCGCGCCGGACATGGTAGCGCGGTCCTCGGGCCGTGATGGTGAGATCTGGCACGCAGCGCCGCCAAAACGCAAATTGGAGCCAGGATACTTTCGATCTGCGTGAGCGTCGGGCACATCTGCTGGCAATCAAGCAAGGTTTCATTGACGATTCGCCCGACACGCGTACCATTTCCCTTCAAGACGCATGGGGAGCCAGACATGTGCCAGATGTTCGCCGGGCAGGACCCCGCCCGCTATGAGTATGTCACCCGCCGCCTTCGGCTGAACAAGCAGTCCACCAGCATCCGGCTGGAGCGTGCCTTCTGGGGCATCCTTGACCAGATGGCGGCGAAGGACGGTTGCACCACGCCAGCTTTCCTGTCCAAGCTGCATTCCGAGGTGCTCGAACAGCAGGGAGAGGCCACGAACTTCACGTCGCTGCTGCGCTGCGCCTGCACGATCCATCTGGGCGAGCTGGAGCAGGTGCCGCAGGAACGGCGCTTTGCGGCCGAATAGAAAAACCCGAATGTAGTAGTCCGTTACTACCACGCCTCCCCTTAACTGGTCCATAAATCTTACCAATATCGGCAAATCGCAGATGGGGTAAGGCATGGCCAAGGCGATCCATTCGATGATCCGCGTCCTGGATGAGGCGCGGTCGTTGGCATTCTATGACACCGCCTTCGGGCTGAAGGTCGCCGAGCGGCTGGATTTCGAGACTTTCACCCTCATCTACCTGTCGAACCCCGAATCGACCTTCGAGGTCGAACTGACAGTCAACAAGGGCCGCACCGAACCCTACAATCTCGGCGACGGTTACGGCCACCTTGCGGTCAGCGTCGATGATGTCGATGCCGAACACGCGCGCCTCACTGCTGCCGGCCTTGCGCCGCGCAAGCTGGTCGATTTCGCTCCGGCGGGCAGCGTCATCGCCCGCTTCTTCTTCATCGCGGATCCCGACGGCTACCAGATCGAGGTCCTGCAACGCGGCGGTCGCTACCTCTGAGGGGGAGGGGCGGTCCGAACCGGGCCACAAAAAGGGAGGAACCAATGACCAAACATGACCTGAGGGGGCTGACTCGGCGTCAGCTTCTGTCGCGCAGCCTTTCCGCTGCGGGTGCCCTGGCCGTGACGGGGGCGGGCTTCATCGCCGCCCCGAACGCGGCCTGGGCTGTCGAGGTGACGACGATCACGCCAGAGCAGATGGCGACGCTTCTGCAGATGGCGCGCGACATCTATCCGCACGACCAGGTTGCCGACCGCTTCTATGCCGTGGCGGTCCGGGGCTATGACAGCGAAGAGCAGAAGGACTTTGTCGCCGAGGGCGTGGCGGCGCTGGATGCGGCGGCGCAGGCGGCTGGCTTTGACAGCTATGTCGCAGCCGGTTGGGAGGAAGACCGGGTCAAGCTGCTGCAATCCATCGAGACGACGCCCTTCTTCCAGACCATCCGCGCCGGCCTCGTGACCGGCCTCTACAACCAGAAGGAAGTCTGGCCGATCTTCGGCTACCAGGGGGAAAGCTTCTCTGAAGGTGGCTACATCGACCGCGGCTTCAACGACATCGACTGGCTGTAAGGGAGGGCCGCTGAGATGGTTGCGAAATTCGACCTGAACGACGACTCGGTGGTCGTCATCATCGGCACCGGCGCTGGCGGCGGGGTGCTTGCGAACGAACTGGCGCAGAAGGGCGTCAAGGTCGTGGCGCTTGAGGCCGGCGGGCGCTATCTGCCCGAGGATTATGTCAACGACGAATGGGACAGCTTCGCCCAGCTTGCCTGGCTGGATGCGCGGACGACCTCTGGCTCCTGGCGCGTGGCCAAGGACTTCGCCGGCCTGCCCGCCTGGATCGTGAAGGCCGTCGGCGGCACCACCACCCATTGGGCCGGCGCCTCGATCCGCTTCCAGGACCACGAATGGAAGGCGCTGACCACTTATGGCGCGGTCGAGGGAGCGAACCTGCTGGACTGGCCGATCGACGCGGCCGAGATGGCGCCCTGGTATGACAAGGCCGAGACGAAGCTGGGCGTCACCCGCACTGGCGACCGCGCGGGCCTGCCGGGCAACAACAACTACCTCGTGTTCGAGAAAGGCGCCAAGGCGCTGGGGTACAAGGAAGTCCACACCGGCCGCATGGCGATCAACTCCTCCGACTATGACGGCCGGATGGCCTGCCAGCAGACCGGCTTCTGCTTCCAGGGCTGCAAATGGGGGGCCAAGTGGTCGGCCGCCTATACCGACATCCCCGCGGGCGAGGCGACGGGGAACCTTGAAGTGCGCGAGCGCGCCCATGTCGCCCGCATCCTGCACAACGAGGCGGGCAAGGTGACCGGGGTCGAATATTTCGACGCCGAGGGCAACCTGCAGATGCAGAAGGCCCGCATCGTCTGCGTCGCCGGCAACTCGTTCGAATCGCCGCGTCTGCTCCTGAACTCGGCGTCGAGCCTGTTCCCCGACGGGCTGGCGAATTCGTCCGGCATGGTCGGCAAGAACTACATGCGCCACACGACCGGATCGGTCTACGCGATCTTCGACAAGCCCGTCCGCATGTGGCGCGGCACGACGATGGCCGGGATCATCCAGGACGAGGCGCGCCACGATCCAAGCCGCGGTTTCGTCGGCGGGTACGAGCTTGAGACGCTGTCGCTCGGGCTGCCCTTCATGGCCGCCTTCCTCAACCCCGGCGGATGGGGCCGCGGCTTCACCACCGCGCTTGACCATTACGAGAACATGGCCGGGATGTGGATCGTGGGCGAGGACATGCCGCAACTGCAGAACGGCGTCACCCTGTCGGAGGCCAAGGACCAGTTCGGCCTGCCGGTGGCGAATGTCCACTTCGACGACCACCCGAACGACGTGGCGATGCGCAACCACGCCTACAAGCAGGGCATGGCAGTCTATGAGGCCGTGGGGGCCACCCGCGCCTTCCCGACCCCGCCCTATCCCTCGACCCACAACCTCGGCACCAACCGCATGTCGGCCGAGGCGAAGGACGGCGTCTGCAACAAGTGGGGCCAGACCCACGACATTGCCAACCTGTTCATCTCGGACGGCAGCCAGTTCACCACCGGCGCGGCCGAGAACCCGACGCTGACCATCGTCGCCCTGGCCATCCGCCAGGCCGATCATATCGCCCGGGAAATGAGCGCCGGGAACATCTGACGGCACGGCTCCTCGTGCGACCTCGTCGTCTCGTCGCGAAGACCCACCGCGACGCGTGACGAAGTCACCGAGGGGCCGTTACGTCCGCGACGCGCCCACCAGCGCGCGTTGGTATAGGCTCAATCTCGGCGAACCAGTCGCGCCACGATTCGCCGGGTCACCGGCGCCACGACCAGCACGGTCGGAAAGGCGATGGCCCAGCTCATCGCCCAGTTCCCCAGCCACAGGCCGGGGAACGCCTCGCCCAGCCCCACGGCCCGCGCGGTCGACAGGCCCGAGACGATCAGGCTCATCAGCCCCGACAGGATCAGGCCGGAAAGGACGGGGGCGAAACGCTGCGGAACCATGGCGCACCGGTGAATGTGGACCGCCCCCCGCTACCCAGACCTGCCCGCACCCGCAAGGCCCCTCGTACACCTCTGCCCGATTGGCAGCTCAGGTCCGGGGAAGCGGACGACCGGCTGAAGGAAAAGCTGGACCTCATCCCCGCCCCCCGCCGATCCCCCCGGGAGTTCCCCTTCGGCCTGCCGTAACCCCTGCCTCGCGTAGGGGTATAGCTCAGCTGGTAGAGCGACGGTCTCCAAAACCGTAGGTCGCGGGTTCGAGCCCTGCTGCCCCTGCCACTTTCCCGACAATCCGTAGCTGCGGCATGTGCTTCCGGCGCAGGCTCTTCGCTGGTCGTAGTGCTGCCAGGAGTTACGGCCCGGCTTGAAATCCGGCCCCATCTCCCGTATCTCCCGCCCAAACCACCCGGGAATCCAGTCATGATGAACCCCTTCCAGTTCCTGCAGCAGACCCGCAACGAGGTCGCCAAGGTCGTCTGGCCCACCCGGCGCGAGGTTCTGCTGACCACGCTGATGGTGTTCATTCTCTCGGCTCTCGCCGCGACCTTCTTCAGCTTGGTGGATCTCGGGATCCGCACCGGGCTGCAGGTGATCATCGGGTCGTGATGCGGCGGTTGCCCCTTGCAATAGGGACGGGCAGCGGGTAATCCCCCGCCCAACCAAAGGGACACGGGCGCGCATCGATTCGGGGTGCGCGCTGTTTTTTGTTCCGGGCCGGACGAAGATGGGGCCGAATGGCCCGATGGAAGGATGAGGCAGATGGCGAAGCGCTGGTATTCGGTGAGCGTTCTCTCGAACTTCGAGAAGAAGGTGGCCGAGCAGATCAAGACCGCCGTCGCCGAGGCCGGGCTCGAGGAAGAGATCGACGAAATCCTGGTTCCGACCGAAGAGGTCATCGAGGTGCGTCGCGGCAAGAAGGTCACGTCCGAACGTCGCTTCATGCCCGGCTATGTGCTGGTGCACATGGAAATGACGAACCGCGGCTATCACCTGATCTCGTCGATCAACCGCGTCACCGGCTTCCTGGGTCCCCAGGGCAAGCCGATGCCGATGCGCGATGCAGAGGTGAACGCGATCCTCAACCGCGTCGAGGAAGGCCAGGAAGCGCCGCGCAACCTGATCCGCTTCGACATCGGCGAAACCGTGCAGGTCACCGATGGCCCGTTCGAGGGCTTCTCCGGCATGGTCGAGGATGTGGATGAGGCGCACAACCGCCTGAAGGTCACCGTGTCGATCTTCGGCCGGGCGACGCCGGTGGAACTGGAATTCACTCAGGTCTCCAAGGGGGTCTGAGCGATCGCGTGGGAGGCGAGCGCGCCTTATGGCGTGACGGACCGGACCACTAAACCGCACCTGACCCAATTCCGGGCGGGTGCAGTGACAAAGGAGAAGGCCAGATGGCCAAGAAGATCATCGGCAGCCTCAAGCTGCAAGTTAAGGCCCAGCAGGCCAACCCGTCGCCGCCGGTCGGCCCCGCGCTCGGTCAGCGCGGCCTGAACATCATGGCCTTCGTGAAGGAATTCAACGCGAAGACCGCCGAGATTCCGCCGGGCACCCCGACGCCGGTCATCATCACCTACTACCAGGACAAGTCGTTCAGCCTCGAGCTGAAGACCCCGCCGGCCTCCTTCCTGATCAAGCAGGCTGCCGGTCTTCCGCCGGTCGGCAAGCGCTCGCGCTCCAAAGGCTCGATGAAGCCGGGCCGTGAGGTTGCCGGCACGATCACCGCCGCCCAGCTGCGCAAGATCGCCGAGACCAAGATGAAGGACCTGAACGCCAATTCCGTGGAAGCTGCGATGCAGATCATCCTCGGCTCGGCCAAGTCCTGCGGCATCGAAGTGAAGGGCTGAGAACCATGGCAAAACTCGCAAAGCGTATCGCCAAGGCTCAGGAAGCCTTTGCCGGCAAGGCCAACATCTCGGTCGAAGATGCCGTGAAGCTGATCAAGGGTGCGGCCTCGGCCAAGTTCGACGAGACCATCGAGATCGCGATGAACCTCGGCGTCGACCCGCGTCACGCCGACCAGATGGTCCGTGGTGTGGTCGCCCTGCCGAACGGCACCGGCAAGACCGTCCGCGTCGCCGTGTTTGCCCGTGGTGCCAAGGCTGACGAAGCCAAGGCCGCCGGTGCGGATATCGTCGGCGCCGAAGACCTGATGGAGACGATCCAGTCCGGCAAGATCGAGTTCGACCGCTGCATCGCGACCCCGGACCTGATGCCGCTCGTCGGCCGCCTCGGCAAGATCCTCGGCCCCCGGAACCTGATGCCGAACCCGAAGGTCGGCACCGTGACGATGGACGTGAAAACGGCTGTCGAGGGTGCCAAGGGCGGTGAAGTCCAGTTCAAGGTCGAAAAGGCCGGTGTCATCCATGCCGGGATCGGCAAGGTCTCGTTCGACGACGAGAAGCTGGCGCAGAACGTGCGCGCCTTCGTGGATGCCGTGTCCAAGGCCAAGCCGACGGGCGCCAAGGGCACCTATCTGAAGAAGGTGTCGCTGTCCTCGACGATGGGCCCGGGCGTGTCGGTCGACATCGCCTCGGCGACCCAGGCGTAACCTGTTTGTAGGGTGGGCAATATTGCCCACCCTACGATCCCGGCCCGCAAGGGCAGGGGACTACCCGGGCGGAAACGCCCGGTTCTGTCCGAGACGGTGGGTGGTGCGCAAACACCATAAATCCTGCCTGAGATGGGGAACGAGATTTGGGGCCACCCTCGGGTGATCTTGGTTTCGGGAACCTTCGCGGACCCGACGCCTCCGCAAGGGGGCAAACATGAGCCGGGGGGAAACCCCCAACCTTGGAGTGAAACTGTGGATAGAGCCCAGAAAGAGAAAGTGGTCGAGGAACTCGGCCAGATCTTCGAAAGCTCTGGCGTTGTGGTGGTTGCCCACTACACCGGGATGACGGTTGCACAGATGCAGGACCTCCGCGCGAAGCTTCGCGACGTGGGGGGGGCCGTACGCGTTGCCAAGAACACGCTCGCCAAGATCGCCCTTGAAGGGAAGCCCGCTGCAAAGATGGGTGACCTGCTCACGGGCATGACCGTGCTGTCCTTCTCCGAAGACCCCGTGGCTGCGGCCAAGGTCTGCGATGCCTACGCCAAGACGAACGACAAGTTCGTCATCATCGGCGGGGCAATGGGTGACACGGTTCTGGACCAGGCCGGTGTGAAAGCCGTGGCCGCCATGCCGTCGCGCGAAGAGCTTATTGCTCAGATCGTGTCCTGCATCGGTGCGCCCGCCTCGAACATCGCCGGTGCCATTGGCGCGCCTGCTTCGAACATCGCGAGCATCCTGTCGACCATCGAGGAAAAGGCCGCCGCCTGATCGGGCGCCTGATCCTTTCATCCCGGTCGTGGTTGATACCGCACCGTTGGAACCCATCTTAACAAACTGGAACTGAAAAATGGCTGATCTGAACAAACTCGCCGAAGAGATCGTCGGTCTGACCCTCCTGGAAGCCCAGGAACTGAAGACCATCCTGAAAGACAAGTACGGCATCGAGCCCGCCGCTGGCGGCGCGGTGATGATGGCTGGCCCGGCGGCCGGCGCTGCTGCGGCTCCGGCTGAAGAGCAGACCGAATTCGACGTCGTCCTGACCGATGCCGGTGCGAACAAGATCAACGTGATCAAGGTCGTGCGCGAAATCACCGGCCTGGGCCTGAAGGAAGCCAAGGACCTGACCGAAGCCGGTGGCAAGGTCAAGGAAGCTGTCTCCAAGGCCGATGCCGAGGCGATGAAGAAGAAGTTCGAAGAGGCTGGTGCCAAGGTCGAACTGAAGTAATCCGTCACGGGGGCAACCCCGATGGATCAGCAGGGCTGGGATCGAGAAATTCGGTCCCAGCCATGCGCGTCTTGGAAGGTGCTTTTGCGAAAGCTTCTCCCCAGGCGCGACGCGGGTTCGGGAGCCACCCTTCGGGACGGGCGGCACGAATGGAACCCACGCGGCCCTTCGCAGGCGGCACGACCCCATGGCCCGATTGGGGGGCGTGCCAGCGAAAAATGGAAAGGTGACCAGACACATGGCGCAAGCTTATGTTGGCCAGAAACGCATCCGCCGCTACTTCGGAAAGATCCGCGAAGTGCTGGAGATGCCGAACCTGATCGAGGTTCAGAAATCCTCCTACGACCTCTTCCTGCGGTCCGGCGATGCCGATAAGCCGCTGGATGGCGAGGGCCTGCAGGGCACCTTCCAGTCGGTCTTCCCGATCAAGGATTTCAACGAGACCTCGGTCCTGGAATTCGTCAAGTACGAGCTGGAAAAGCCCAAGTACGATGTCGACGAATGCCAGCAGCGCGACATGACCTATGCCGCTCCGCTCAAGGTGACGCTGCGCCTGATCGTGTTCGATGTCGACGAAACCACCGGGGCCCGGTCGGTCAAGGACATCAAGGAACAGGACGTCTACATGGGCGACATGCCCCTGATGACCTCGAACGGCACGTTCATCGTGAACGGGACCGAACGGGTGATCGTCAGCCAGATGCACCGTTCGCCCGGCGTGTTCTTCGACCACGACAAGGGCAAGACCCATTCCTCGGGCAAACTCCTGTTCGCCTGCCGCATCATCCCGTATCGCGGCAGCTGGCTGGACTTCGAGTTCGACGCCAAGGACGTGGTCTTCGCCCGTATCGACCGCCGCCGGAAGCTGCCGGTGACGACGCTGCTCTATGCCCTCGGCATGGATCAGGAAGGCATCATGGATGCCTATTACGAGCAGGTGAATTTCCGCTATGTGAAGAACAAGGGCTGGGTCACCAAGTTCTTCCCGCAGCGCGTCTCGGGCACCCGTCCGGCCTATGATCTGGTCGACGCCGCCACCGGCGAAGTCATCCTGAAGGCGGGCGAAAAGGCCACGCCGCGGATGGTGAAGAAGTGGAAGGACGAAGGCCAGGTGACCGAGCTTCTGGTCCCCTTCGACCACATCGTCGGCCGCTACGTCGCCAAGGACATCATCAACGAGGAAACCGGCGAGATCTGGGTCGAAGCCGGTGACGAGCTGACCTGGGAACTCGACCGGGACGGCGAGGTGAAGGGCGGCACCGTCAAGGTCCTGCTCGATCAGGGCATCACCGACATCCCGGTCCTTGACATCGACAACGTCAACGTCGGCCCCTACATCCGCAACACCATGGCGGTGGACAAGAACATGGGCCGCGACACCGCGCTCATGGACATCTACCGCGTGATGCGTCCGGGTGAACCGCCGACCGTGGAAGCGGCCAGCCAGCTGTTCGACACGCTGTTCTTCGACAAGGAGCGGTATGACCTCTCCGCCGTCGGCCGCGTGAAGATGAACATGCGCCTCGACCTCGACAAGCCGGACACCCAGCGTACGCTGGACCGTGACGACATCATCGCCTGCATCAAGGCGCTGACCGAACTCCGCGACGGCCATGGCGAGATCGACGACATCGACCACCTCGGCAACCGCCGCGTCCGCTCGGTCGGTGAACTGATGGAGAACCAGTACCGCGTCGGCCTCCTGCGGATGGAGCGCGCGATCAAGGAGCGCATGTCTTCGGTCGAAATCGACACGATCATGCCGCAGGACCTGATCAACGCGAAACCGGCCGCGGCGGCGGTGCGTGAGTTCTTCGGCTCCTCGCAGCTGTCGCAGTTCATGGACCAGACCAACCCGCTGTCCGAGGTCACGCACAAGCGTCGTCTCTCGGCCCTCGGGCCGGGCGGTCTGACCCGCGAACGTGCGGGCTTCGAGGTTCGCGACGTCCACCCGACCCACTATGGCCGGATGTGCCCGATCGAAACGCCGGAAGGCCAGAACATCGGCCTCATCAACTCGCTGGCCACCTTCGCCCGCGTGAACAAGTACGGCTTCATCGAGACCCCCTACCGCAAGGTGA